>NZ_JBNTKD010000001.1:2595746-2936547 GCF_050408615.1 Microbacterium alcoholitolerans
GTCGTGCCGGCGCCGGCACGACGCACCGCCGCGGCACCGTCCGCGCCCAGCTTCGCGATCACGATCGCGCCGTCCGGCATGATCGCCAGCAGACGCTCGACGGCAGAGTCGATGTCGGCGGTGCCCGTGACGCCGGTGAGTTCCTCCTCGTTCCCGAAGAACACGTCCACGTGCGGCATCACGTCGAGGATGCCGCAGTCCCAGCACTCTTCCGGATCGAAGTTGCCGTCGAGCGACGTGCGGATCCCGGCGGCGCGGGCCGCTGCGAACAGAGCCGGAGCCTCCTGGTGCAGGGCGTACTGCAGGAAGTAGCTGCCCACGTGCAGATGAGCCGCGGCGGCGAGATCCTCAGCGTGCACGTCCGATGAGGTGACGGTGCCGATCGAACCGAGCGAGGTCAGGATGGCGCGGTCACCGCCTGGACGGGTCAGATGAGTCGAGGCGCCGGTCGGGATGGAAGCGTCCACCCGCACGCGGGATGTGTCGACACCGCGCCGTACGAGCTCATCGTCGAGGAAGCGGCCGAACGCATCGTCGCCGCGCACACTTACCAGTCGGGTGGGCACGCCGAGGGCTGCCGCTCCGCACGCGGTGATGGCGGACGAGCTCCCCATCGTCAGCGTCGTGCGCGGCACGATCTGCTCGTGCTGACCGAACCGGATCTCGTCGACCTCGACGATCAGGTCGACGCACAGCTCGCCGACGACGAGCAGCTGACCTACGGATGCTGAGGCAGCAGCCATTCGCACCACACCCCTTCCCCGTCGACGCCGAGCCGACGACTCCACTCATTCGCCGCGGTCTCTGCTGACGCGCACGCCGCGCGCATCTTGTCAGAGCCGCGATCCGACCCGTGGATGCTGACGAGCATCCATGATCCCGCTGCCACGTTATCGCTGCCGGCGATGACGCTGTCGGTGTTGGCGACGGTCTCGCGCACCGGCACCGACATCGCGATGACGTCGCCGGGACCGAGGCCGAGGCTCTTCGCGACTGCATCGGCGATGCTCCTCAGGAGACCCCGCTCCTCGGCGTGCGGATGCGCGGCGACCGTGATGAGGGGCATCAGTCTGTCACGAGGACCGAGCGGTTCAGGAACGGCGGGGTGTCGGGGTTCCGCCCCCGCAGTGCGGCCAGCTCGACAGCCAGGCGGTGCACGAGAGGCAGATTCGCCTGCGGATCGAGATCATTCACATAGACGGTTGCTCCGGTCGAGCGCACATCGTCGACGACGACATCTGGGGCGTCTCCCAGGAACCACACGAGGGTGTGCGGTCCCGCGCAGGAGATCGGCCCGTGCTGGTACTCCCACATGGAATACGCCTCAGTCCAGAACCCCGCGGATTCGCGGACCTTGAGCGCGGCCTCCTGGGCAAGGCCGTTCGTCCACCGGTGACCGAGGAAGACGATGTGCTGCACCCGAGACGGGTCGGCGGGGAGCGAGGCCGCGAGTGCGGCGCGGGCATCGTCCACGAGCGACGACGGTGTCTGATCGATGGACGCACGAAGCACGGTGAGACCGGTGGTGGCGAACCGGGTCTGCACGATGGACTTCTCATCAGCGAACGCGAGGTGCACGGTGCGATCGGCGCACAGGCGGCCGAGCGCCGTGTCCGCGTCGCCGATGATGGCGGTGACGCGGTGGGTCGCACCGTAGCGTTCGACGAGTTCGACCACGTCCGCGGTTGTCCCTGAACGCGAGATGACGACGATGTGCTCGTCGTCGTCGATCCAGTCGAGCTCGCTGGGGATCGCGGCCCGTGTGCGCCCGAGGCCCGCGTCGTTGCGGAGGTAGGCGTAGGCGTCTCCCACGTAGTACGACGTGCCGCAGCCGACGACGAGCACCTTCTCACCTGAGGAGGGCAAGAGCTCACGATGCTCCTCTGCGAGGTCGAGGGCCTGCTGCCAGACGTGTGGCTGGCTGGCGAGCTCGGCGCGGGTGATCCTGCCCGGTTCGGCGTTGGTGTCGTTCATCTGGGTGGTCCTTCGAGTCTCTCGGCCGCCACACATCTGGTAGCGATCTGCGCAAAGTCAATCAGAAATGAGCAAAGAATGAAAGTTCTTGACGGAACGCGCTGATTGTTGAATACTGCATAGGCAGACGCCGCAGCATCGAGGCTGCAGCGCGATCACGGAGAAGGAGATCCAAGCGTGAGAATCGGAAATCAGCGCCTGGTCGGCATCGTCGGGCTCGGCGCCGCGAGCGCACTGGTGCTCTCGGGCTGCGCGGGCTTCGGCGGGGGCGGCTCGGGCGCGGGAGACGATCAGACCCTGACCTTCACCACGTGGGGCAGCGAGGCTGAGGAGACCAGCTTCAAGAAACTCATCTCCGACTTCGAGGCGGAGCACGAAGGCGTGGACATCAAGCTCAACGTCGTGCCCTACGACCAGATGTTCTCCAACATCGACGCGCAGCTGTCGTCGGGCGATGCGCCGGATATCTTCCGTGTCGACTATGGCAACCTCGGGGTGTACTCGAGCCAGGGCCAGCTGCTCGACCTCCGCGAGTACTTCACCCAGGACGAGATCGCCGAGTTCACGCCGGCGATGTGGGAGGCGATCTCGTACGATGGGGCGCCCTACGGAGTCCCGCACCAGACGGACGTATCGGCGTTGCTCGTCAACACCGCCATGCTGTCCGATGCCGGCATCGATCCGTCCGCCCTGCCCACCACACAGGAGGATGCCTGGACCTGGGAGGAGTTCGCCGACGTGGCCGAGGAGCTGCGTACCGCGCTCCCGGCGGACAAGTACCCCTTCGTGTACAACTGGCAGCTCGGCGGCGCGCCACGCTGGCTCAGCTGGCTGTTCCAGGCGGACGGGACGTTCCTCGATGGAACGACGGCGACGATCGACTCCGCCGAGGGGGCCAAGGCGCTCGACTTCACGAAGAGCTTCTTCGAGAATGACTGGGTCCCGCCGACGAGCTCCACCAAGGGCACGGTCTACGCCGACTCGCTGTTCACCGAAGGCACCGCCGCGATGGCGTTCATCGGTTCGTTCCTCGTGCCCGACATCGACTACCTCGCGGAATTCGAATGGACGGCCATCCCGATGCCGAAGGATGAGCGCGGTGCGACGGACCTCGGGGGCAACGCACTGGTCGCCACGAAGGACACCGGCAACGCAGATCTCGCGGCCGAGTTCCTCAAGTTCATGGTGTCGACCGAGGCCATGAGCGAATTCTGCGCGAACACGAACGAGCTCCCCACGCGCATCGACCTCGAGGGAGACGCCGTGGAGTTCAAGGTCCGTCCGGATGTCATGCCCGTCTTCGTCGACCAGGCGGCAACCATCGAGCCGCAGGACGTCAAACAACTCACCTCTCCCGCCATGTCAGCGGTGAATACCGCCCTGCAGGATCAGCTGGAGGCGGCCTTCATCGGTGGTCAGTCGACAGCGGACACGCTGGCGAAGCTGTCGACAGCGATCGAGGAGGCCGCGCAGTAATGACTGTCCTGACCACCCGCGATCGGGCCGGCGCAGCGACGTCGACCCGACCGCGGGCGGCCCGGCGCAAGGCCCGGCTGCGCGAATCGCTCGTCGGCTGGGGCTTCGCCGCGCCGAACCTCGTCCTCATGACGCTGTTCCTGTTCGTCCCGATCGTCTGGGCGCTCATCATCTCCTTCCAGGAGACGAAGGGCTTTGGCGATCCCGACTGGGTCGGCCTCGACAACTACGCCACCCTGGTCACAGACCCGGTCTTCTGGCAGAGCCTGCTGAACACGATGGTCTTCACGATCGCGACTGTGCCGATCGAGCTCCTGGGCGGGCTCGGTCTCGCGGTGCTGTTGAACTCGGTGCTCCCGGCTCGAGGGCTGTTCCGCACGATCATCGTGCTCCCGATGGTCATCTCCGGCGTCGCGTCGGGCATGATCGCGGTGATCCTGTTCTACGAGTCGAACGGCCTCGTGAACAAGGTGCTGCAGGCCATCGGTCTCGATTCGATCGGCTGGCAGTCCCAGGGCACGCCGGCGATGATCTCGGTGATCATCGCAGCGATCTGGCTGCGGCTCGGCTTCAACATGATCATCTACCTGGCCGGGCTCCAGTCGATCTCGCCCGAACTGTACGAGGCCGCCCGCATCGATGGCGCCAGCCGCTGGCAGCAGTTCCGCTCCGTCACCGTTCCACTGGTCGGCCCCTCGACGTTCTTCCTCCTCATCATGAACGTCATCGCCTCGTTCCAGGTCTTCGATCTCATCTTCGTCATGACCGGTGGCGGCCCCGGAAACGCCACCTCGGTCCTCGTGACCTACGCGTATCGCAACGGCTTCCAGATCAGGGAGCAGGGGTACGGCGCCGCGATCGGCATCGTCATCCTGCTCATCACGCTCCTCTTCACCTTCATCCAGTGGAAGACGAGCCGGACCAGAGACCTCGCGGAGTAAGGACGCATCATGGCTGAAACCACCACCGTCGTCCAGATCGCGGACGCTGCGATCCTCGGAGACAAGGGCGCCGCCAGGGTGCAGCGGCGTCGACGCCGACACGCCGACGGGCGCAAGGGCATCGTATGGCGCACACTCATCGCGTCGGTCGTGTCGCTCCTGGTCGTCTTCCCTCTGTATTGGATGCTCGTCGTCGCCTTCTCACCCCGCGGCGAGGTATTCCAGCCTGGACTGCGCCTGTGGCCGAGCACCCTGACACTGGAGAATTTCGTCAAGGTGTTCAATCGCGTGCCGGTCCTGGACTGGCTCGGCAACTCCATCGTGATCGGCGCGTTCGTCACCGTGCTGACTGTGACTGTGAATCTGCTGGCGGGCTATGCATTCGCGCGGCTGCGCTTCGGCGGACGCAACGCAGTGTTCCTCCTGGCTCTGGCGACCATGATGATCCCGGTGCAGGCGATCATGGTCGCGCAGTTCAAGCTCGTCTCGGGCTTAGGGATCTACGGGACGTACTGGGGTGTGATCTTCCCCGCCGCCGCAGCGGCCTTCGGCATCTTCCTCGCCCGCCAGTTCTTCATCGGCATCCCCGACGAGATCATCGAAGCGGCCCGCATCGACGGCGCCGGCCACCCGCGCATCTTCCTGCAGGTGGTGCTGCCACTGTGCAAGCCGCTGATCGCGGTGCTCACGCTGCTCACTCTCATGGGAAGCTGGAATGAGTTCGCCTGGGCGCTGATCGCGCTCAAGGACAACGCACTGTTCACCCTTCCGATCGGACTGCTGTACCTGAAGAATCAGACGTCGCCCGACTACAACGCGATCATGGCGCTCGCGCTGATCTCGGTGCTGCCGATGGTGCTGCTGTTCATCTTCTTCCAGCGCTACTTCGTGCAGGGCTTCGCCCGGAGCGGGATCAAATGACACTCACCTATCTCTGCACACTGCCGTTGCCGGATGCGTGGTTCGATGAGTTGCGCAGTCGGATGCCCGAGGTCGACATCCATCGGATGAGGCCGGAGGATGATCCGGATGCCGACGTGCTCGCTCAGGTGGACCTGCTGCACACGAGCGAGTGGCTCCCGCACGCCGCGGATGCCCCAGAGCTCAAGCTCGTGCAGCTGGATACCTCCGGAGTAGACCACGTGCGCGGGTCATCGGTGTGGGAGAGCGGGGTGGCCATCGCGACGCTCGGCGGGATCGCGCCGGTGCCGATGGCAGAGTACGCGCTCATGTCGATCCTCGAGCTCGCGCACCGGATGCCACTCATCGCCGGCCACCGGCAGGCTCGCACTTGGCCTTCCAACTCGGATCGCCTCGCGAAGCTCACGCCGCGCAGCCTTCCCGGCGCGACCGTGGGGATCGTCGGCTATGGCCGCATCGGCCGCGAGATCTCACGGTTGGCCACCGCGTTCGGGATGCAGGTGCTGGGCGTCAGTCGTTCGGGCACCCGCGTGGTCGCGGGGGAGAAGTTCGACACCGGGCGCCAGTCGATCGAGGGCGATCTCGCCGAGCTGTTCCCTGTCGAACGCATCGACGAGGTGCTGCGACGCAGTGACTACCTTGTCGTCGTGGTGCCGCTCACGGAATTGACCCGAGGGCTCATCGGGCAGGCGCAGCTCGATCTGCTCCCGCCGGGAGCATGTGTGGTGAACATCGCCCGCGGCGGCATCGTCGATGAGACGGCGCTGTTGGAGCGCCTGCGGGATGGGAGCCTGGGCGGCGTGGCGCTGGACGTGTTCGACGAGGAGCCGCTTCCATCCGATTCGGTCTGGTGGACGGAACCAGGCGCGCTGGTGACGCCACACGTGGCCGGACTCGCACCGCAGTATCATGCACAGACACTCGACCTCGTTGTCGAGAACCTGACTCGACTGGCCGAGAATCGGCCCCTGCTGAATGAGGTGGACCGTGCAGCCGGCTACTGAGCATCTGATCGGGCCGAAGCGCCAGCGCGAGCTTCTCAACTACATCCGCACCTATGGTGCAGGGTCTGTCAGTGAGATGGCGAAGATGCTCGGCGTCAGCACGTCGACCGTCAGGCGCGATCTCAACGAGCTGCAGGACAGGAAGCTCATCGCGCGCGTGCACGGCGGCGCCGCCCAGGTCGAGGACGATGTGGAGCCGCTGCGGCCCCAGCGCGAGATCGCCTTCGCGGAAGAGAAGCAGCGCATCGGGCGAGCGGCCGCCGCGCACATCACGCCGAACTCGACGGTCCTGATCACCGGCGGCACGACCACCGAGGCGATGCTGCCGTTCCTCAGCGGCATTCGCGGTCTCACCGTACTCACCAACAGCCTGACGGTCGTCAGCAGGCTGTCGCAACTGGTCGACATCGACGTCATCGTGCTCGGAGGCCTTCTGCGCCGCAGTGAGATGAGTCTGCTCGGCCATCTGACGATCGCAGGCCTGGACGAGTTCGGAATCGATCGGGTGTTCACGGGTGCGTTCGGCGTCGATCCGGAGATGGGACTGACCGGAACGAACCTGTCCGAGACGCAGACCGACCGGTCGCTCGCCTCGTCGGCGCGAGAGCTGCTCGTGCTGGCCGATCACTCCAAGCTGGCGCGCCGCGGCCCCGCCCGCCTGGTTCCGACCGACGGGATCTCCCGCCTGATCGTCGACGACGGAGCGGATGCCGACGTGCTGGAGCGCATGCGCGGTGCAGGGGTCACCGTCGAGACCTGCTGATCCCGCCCGCAGTCTCGACCGCAGGAGCCGGCGTGAGCCTGCCCGCGAACGACGCGCCCGACACACTTCTCGACATCCACAGGATCGTCATCCACACACAATCGGAGGTAGGAACACATGTCTGCAACCGTGCAGGGACCGTCGTCTCACGACGGCGAGCCGAGCGCAGCCGCGCTGCTGGAGGCCGGTGACATCGTCGGGCTCATGCGTGCATGCCACGACCGTCGCCTCGAGCGCGAGGGCATCCCCATGGTGCTCGGGCTCGCCGACGAGCGTGGCACCGCCATCCCGACCGCCGCGTCTGGTGCTCAACGAGCCGAAGGCACGGCATTCCTCGAGGTTCTCGATCGCTACCGCGACGCGCTGGTGCCCTGGGCGCGCCCAGACGACGAGGGCGCGGTCATCACGGCGATGCAGGTGCTCGCCTACACGCACTTCGCGCCGGGCGCTCGACCCCTCTCGGACGCCCCCGCATCGGATCTGGAAGGAACATCCGCATGACTCGCCCCTCGTTCGACGCTCAGCGGGAACAGCTGGCCAATGGTCATTTCATCCGCGTCGTCAACTATCACTCCACGCCCCGCGGCGCACGCGCCGAACTCGAGCGGGAGTTGGCAGGCTTCGCGCGCGACTATGCGCCGGTCACGCTCGCCGACCTCGACCGGCTGTTCGACACCGGCGTGTGGCACAAGGACAAGCCGGGATTGATCCCCGTGTTCTACGAGGGCTACCGCAACTCGGTCTCAGTGGCGGCGCCGCTGTGCGACGAGTACGGCCTGACGGGCTGGTTTCCGATCGCGACCTCCTTCGTCGACTGTGCCCCGGAGCACCAGGAGGCCTTCGCCCGAGCGCATTGGATCTCGCTCGTGGAGGAGGACACCAAGGGCGGCCGGATCGCGATGAACTGGGATGAGGTGGCTGAGGTCTCCAAACGTCACGTCGTGTTCCCGCACACCGCGCATCACGAAGGATTCGACAGCGCGCTGTCCGAGGAGGACATCCGTCGAGAGGTCGTCGATTCCAAGGCGCAGCTCGAGGCAGTGACGGGAAAAGAGGCGCCGGCCTTCGTGTGGCTGCACGGCTCGTCGTACGGCCAGAGTCCTCGCCATGACGAAGCGGTGAAGGATGCCGGCTATCGCTACCAGTTCGCGAACACGATGATCCACCGCGTCAACTGACCGCAACTGTGTCGATCGACCGGGGGCGCGCGTCGTGCACTCGACGCGCGCCTGCGGTTCTCAGATGCCGGAGTCAGGGACGGCGAGGTGACGGACCCGGCCGCTCCGGTCACGCCAAGCGAGCTCGGTCGTACCTCCGTTGCGCGTCGACTGCGCTGCCCGCGCAGTGCCGCTCGCGACGTCCGTGATGCCCTGACCTTGCAGTGCCCGCTCCGCCGAACCGTCGTCGAAGACGGGTGGCTGCGATGACGCACGCCACATGCGGTCGGGATAGCCATCTGTCCCAGAGACCAGCGACGCGGATGAGCCGCCTGTGAGCTCCAGTGAGACGTGGAGCACGCCGCCGTCGTGCGTAAGACGGAACCGCCGCACGGATGCCGCGACGTCGCGCACACGGCGCTGGAAGCCCGGTCCAGGGGACCAGTACCAGCTCTCCAGCGTGCCCGCATCCGTCAGGGCTACGACTTCGAGGTGGTCCGGGCCGAGCGTCGACTGGACGATCTGTGCGTCGACGAAGTGTCGCCCGCTGGCGAAGGCGAGGCCGGCGCTCCAGCACCCGGCGGGCACGTCCGGTGACTGCAGTGGATCTTCGGCCTCGTCGGCGTTGAACCAGAAGACCCACAGGCCGTCGCGCGAATCGCACGCGAGGAGTTCGAGGTTTCCGCGAGCCCCGTACCGGCCCTGGGTGAGACTGACTGGGCCCGAGGTGGGGCGCCCAGCGCCGACCACAATGACGTTCTCTGAATGCATATGCTTATTCTTGCTCATTTGTGGATGTTTATGACAACATGGTGTCCATCACCCTTTCGAAGGAGAAACATGAGAGTCGCCAGAGCCGTCGTCGAGGGGCAGCCCCGCATCGTCGTCACCCATGCCGGTGTGTCACGGGTCGCACCGGAGTCGTATCCCGACGACGCGCTGATCGCGCTCGGCGAGACCGCGGAGGCGGTTGCGGGCTGGACTGAGGCGGATCTCGACAGCCTGGAACTCCTCGCACCGGTGTCCGGCGCCGGAAAGATCATCGCGGTCGGACTGAACTACGTCGACCACACAGCCGAGACCGGCATCGCCCAGCCGGAGCGCCCGCTCACCTTCGCCAAGTACGTCACCTCGCTGACAGGCCCGACCGCTGACGTCGTGATCCCCGACCATCTCACCCAGGGCGTCGATTTCGAAGCGGAGCTCGCTCTCGTCATCGGGCGTCGCTGCGGTGGTGATACGCCGGCCACCCTCGACGACGTCGTCGCCTATACAGTCGCCAACGACGTGTCGGCACGGGATGTGCAGTTCGGCGATGTGCAGTGGACGCGAGGAAAGTCGTTCGACACGTTCACCCCCCTCGGCCCGTGGCTGATCTCCGCCGACGAGTTCGGATCCCCAGGCGGACACCGCATCTACGCCGAGGTCGACGGCATGCTCTTCCAAGAGGACGACACGGCCGAGATGATCTTCGACGTGCCCACGATCCTCGCATTCGTCAGCGACGGGGTCACGCTCGAGCCGGGAGATCTCATCCTCACAGGGACCCCCGCCGGAGCGGGCGGATTCCGCACTCCGCCGCAGTACCTTCGACACGGGCAGGTCGTCGTCGCCGGTGTGGAGGGCATCGGCGAGTTGCGAAACCGCTTCGTCCACCGCTCACAGCTCACCGCCTGACCGTCATGTCCAGCGATCGGAGTACCACGATGAACACCTCAGACCGCCGCATCCTCGTCCTCATCGGCGCCGGATCCGCCGTTTTCACCCGCGGACTTCTCGCGGATCTCATCAGCGCAGAGGATCTCGGCGCGTGGGAGATCCGCCTCGTCGACGTCGATGAGACCGCCCTGAACGTGGCCGCGGACCTCGCCGAGGCGATGGTCGCAGCGCGCGGTGCCGGCGAGACCATCCGCGTTGTCCGTTCGACAGACCGACGGGCGGTGCTGCCGGGGGCCGACTTCATCGTGACGTGCGTCGGCGTGGGCGGGCGGCCCGCGTGGCAGCTCGACCATGAGATCGTGCAGCGCCATGGCGTCCACCAGCCGGTCGGCGACTCGATCATGCCCGGCGGCATCTCGCGGCTGCTGCGCACGACCCCCGTGCTCGTGGAGATCGCGCAGGACATCGCCGACCTCGCCCCTGATGCGTTCTTCTTCAACTACTCGAACCCGATGACTGCGAACGTGCAGGCCATCCACCAGGAGACCGGCGTCGACGTCGTCGGGCTGTGCCACGGCATGCACCACATCCAGCGCGAGCTCGCGCAGCTCATCGATGCTCCCTTCGAAGAGACGTCGACCCTGTACGCCGGCATCAACCACCTCACGTTCATCTACGACTTCCGGTGGAAGGGACGGGACGCGTGGCCGCTGATTCGCGAGCGCGTGCAACGTGAACTCGCCGAAGCGCCCGATCCGGCCGACATCGGCAACATCTTCTACGACAAGCCGACCGCATGGCACAATCCGTTCGCCTGGGAGCTGTTCGACCGCTATGGCGCGTTCGCGGCGGCCGGGGACCGGCACGTCGTGGAGTTCTTCCCCGAGCGCTTCGCGAGTGGGGATTATTACGGCAAGAAGCTCGGTATCGACGCATTCAGCCTGCCGGAGATCCTGGAGTGGGGCGAGAGCCGCTACCAGGGCATGAAGCGCCAAGCACTCGGCGAGGAGCCGCTCGACCAGTCGATCTTCGAGCGATCGGGCGGAGAACAGGAGCAGCTGATCGCGATCATCCGCTCGATCACGTTCGACTCGCGTGAGATGTTCAGCTGCAACGTCGTGAACGGCGGCGCCGTGCCCGGCCTCCCGGAATGGTCGGCCGTCGAGATCCCTGGGGTTGCCACGGCACGCGGCATCCGCCCTGTCTCGGTTCCCGATCTCGGCAAGCCGCTCACCGCGATCCTCGCCCGGCGCCTGACGTCCGTGGATCTGGCGGTCGAGGCGGCGCTGAACGGCGACCGTGACCTCGTCGTCGAGGCGATGATCGCCGACGGCGCGATCTTCGACGCCGACCGTGCGGCCGCTCTCACCGATGATCTGATCGCCGCACAGTCGCAGCATCTGCCGAGGTTCGCATGAGCGCGAGGAATCTCGGATCGACGTCGGAGCCGCATGATCCACTCGTCGCGCGGCAGTGGGGCGAGGGCCTGCGCAGTCAGCAGTGGTTTGGCGCCGAGGGCAAGACCGGCTTCATGCACCGTTCATGGCTGCGCAGTGAGGGGTTGCCGGACGATTCGTTCCGCGGACGGCCGATCATCGGCATTGCGAACTCGTGGAGCGAGCTGACCAGCTGCAACATCCACCTCCGCGCGCTTGCGGAGCATGTCAAGCGGGGCATCTGGCAGGCGGGTGGTGTGCCGTTCGAGTTCCCCACGACATCGGCGGGAGAGCCCATCGCGCGTCCGACCGCGATGCTGCTGCGAAACCTGATGGCGATGGACCTCGAGGAGACGCTGCGGGCTAATCCGCTTGACGGCGTCGTGCTGCTCGCTGGCTGCGACAAGACGACGCCGGCGTACCTGATGGGCGCGGCATCCGTCGACCTCCCCGCCCTGCTGATCACCGGCGGGCCGATGCTGAACGGCAAGCACCGCGGTGCGGATATCGGTTCGGGAACGTCGGTATGGAAGTTCACCGAGGCGTATCGTGCCGGGCTGATCGATGACACGGCGATCACCGAAGCAGAGGGGTGCATGGCGCGCAGCCAGGGGCACTGCCAGACGATGGGTACGGCATCGACGCTGGCCTGCGTATCGGAGTACATGGGCATGCAGCTTCCGGGCACGGCCTCGCTGCCCGCCAACGACTCGCGCCGCGCGACGGCCGCGCACCTCGCGGGGCGACGGATCGTGGAGATGGTCGCCGAGGATCTGCGGCCCTCTAAGATCCTCACGCGCGAGGCGTTCGAAAACGGCGTGCGGGCGAACGCCGCACTCGGTGGATCGACGAATGCTGTGATTCACCTGCTGGCACTCGCCCGCCGGGTCGGCGTCGAACTTACGATCGACGACTTCGACACCCTCGTGCGTGACGTACCGGTGCTCGCCGACCTCATGCCCAGCGGCCGGTTCCTCATGGAGGACTTCGAGTACGCCGGGGGCACGGCGGGCTTCGCCGAGACCCTCGGCGACCTGCTGCATCGCGATGCGCTCACAGTGACAGGCTCCACGCTCGGCGAGAACTACGAGGGTGCCGAGGTGTTCAACCGCGAGGTCATCCGTCCGCTGGAGCGCCCGGTGAAGCCGGTCGGCTCGGGCATCGCGGTGCTGAAGGGCAACCTGGCTCCCCGCGGTGCGGTGATCAAGCAGTCCGCCGCCGCCCCGGAGCTCATGCAGCACACGGGTCGTGCGCTCGTGTGGGACTCGCTACAGGCCTATCTAGCGGATGCCGAGAACCCGGACCTCGACGTGACGCCCGACGACATCCTTGTCGTGCGCAATGTCGGGCCGAAGGGGTATCCCGGCATGCCAGAGGTCGGCAACCTCGCCCTGCCGAGAAAGATCCTCGAGGCCGGGGTCACCGACATGATCCGCATCTCGGATGCCCGGATGAGCGGCACATCATACGGAACGGTCGTGCTGCATGTGGTGCCTGAGGCTGCTGTCGGCGGACCGCTCGCGCTGATCCGCACCGGCGACCTGGTGACGATTGATGTCGCCGGCCGATCGCTGCACATGCACGTGGAGGACGCTGAGATCGCGGCCCGCCGAGCCGCATGGCGTGTGCCGGAGGTGCCGGGCAGCGAGCGAGGCTGGACCCGCCTGTACATCGAGCACGTGACACAGGCGGACGAGGGGCTCGACCTGGACTTCTTGCAGGGGCGCTCGGGTGCGGCGGTCGGACCACAGGCGTTCTAGTGTGAAGCGTATGGACGCGGTGCTGGTCATCGGGGCATCCGGCATACTCGCGCCGGCTGCCGCGGCGCTTGCGTCGCGCGGGACGCAGGTGACGGGTGTGGCGCGCACTCGACGGATGCCCGCTGGCGTCGAACCGCTGTACATCGACGCCGCATCGGAAGACGCGCTGTCTGCTGCACTCGGCGACAGGCGGTGGTCGGCCGCAATCGTGTACGAGCCGGCCGTGTCGCCGCTCACGCTCGAACTGATCACGTCCGCGGTGGACCGCATCGTGCTCGTGCGGACGACTGCGGCCGTCGGCCCGTCCCGTGGGGAACCCGCTTCGGCATCCGAGGTGCTTCAGCTCGGCTGGACGTGCGGACCCGGACCCGCCCGCTGGCACACGCCGGAGGAGGTCTCCGCGGCCGCGCTGGAGGTGCTCGTTGACGGGCAGCCGCGCGTTCTCGGCGAGATCCGGCCATGGAGCCGCAGGCCGTGACGTGAGCGCAGCACTTCGATTCGCGCCTGGTGCCCGCGATGTCGTAAGCTGGACGACGGTGACGTGTCCGAGCGGCCGAAGGTGCAACTCTCGAAAAGTTGTGTAGGGTAACCCCCTACCGTGGGTTCAAATCCCACCGTCACCGCCAGATCGAAGGCCCCGACTCCCCTAGAAAACACTAGGGAGGCGGGGCCTTCGTCATGATCGGTTCACGACGAGCGGTAACGCAGTGGTAACAGGTCGTGGTCGCCGCCCCCGCGAGGGGCCTCAAGCCGGTAGATTCGCGTCGGCGCAGAATGCCTCACCAGGCGGGGGAACGAACATGACCAACGGTACTCAATCGGTTCCCGCCGCTTGGCACACCGATCCTTCCGGGCGGAATCAGTATCGCTACTGGGACGGTGTCATCTGGACTGACTGGATTGCAAACGACGGTGTTCAAGGGAACGACCCGCTCATCCAGCCTCTCGTACCTTCCACAGCTGTGGGAAAGGCCGCTGTGGAAGAACCGGTCGAGCGCGAGAAGACCATGGAACCGCAGCGACGGACTCGAAGCGGGTATCTACTGCTGGGCGGAGACGGATACCCGAACACGGAGGTCGCCGGTGAGTTCGCCCGCATGGCCAGCATTCACAAGGCGATTGGCCGGAAGCCGAGGCGAGACGAAGAGATCGAGCGCATGGATCTGATTGCCGCTCTTGTTCCAGAACCGACCAATCCGCATGACAAGAACGCAGTCATGGTGCAGATCAACGGTCAGCACGTCGGATACCTGGAAAAGGAAACTGCAGCGCTGTACGTATCCGCGATCCGCGATGTGTGGGACTCCGGACACGTTGCGGCGACTGGAGCGCGCATCTGGGCATCGGCACGGCAGTCGTGGGACTCGTCACGAAAACTGAAGTATGTGGCACGCGTCTCGATCGCCTTGAACGAGCCACATCTCGTGCTGCCGTTGAATGAACCGCCGGCCATCGATTACAGCATTTTGCCCTGGGGTACCGCGCTTCAGGTCACAGGCGAAGAACAGCATCAGGATGTCCTCTCGAACTTCGTAACTTTAGCTGGCGATGGAATCGCCCTTGGCACGCTAGCCGTGATCGAAAGCGGGTCCGTGCGTGCGCCGAAGACGCTGATCGAGATTCGGCTCGATGGCGAGCGGATCGGTCAGCTCACTTCGGCGTCGAGCCAGCACTTCGTTCCGACCGTTCGTCACCTCGAATCGCAGGGACTGAGAGCAGCGGCCTGGATCAGGGTGAAGGGGAGCGCGATCGCCGCCCAAGCCACGATCCAAGCTGCCAAGGCGCACGAGTTGCCAGCAGATTGGTTCGCGGAGCCCAGTACGGTTCCGGCCCTGAACCGAAGCACGGGGCCAGCGACCACCTGACGCCAGGTACTGCTTCACCTCGGGCCTCTCGCGTCGTTCGACTACTCAGTCGACCCGAGACTCACTTGGTCACGAGTGTCTCATGGTAGCGGCTGCGCTCTTCGACATCGACGCGCGTGAGCTGATCGCCGTCCGCGAGGACGTCGGCCGGCACAACGCCGTCGACAAGGTGATCGGGTGGGCTGCACAGCAGGGACGCCTGCCCCTGCGACGCACGGCGCTGCAGGTGTCGGGGCGGGCGAGTTTCGAGCTCGTGCAGAAGGCGGTGATGGCGGGCATCCCGATCCTCTCCGCAGTCTCGGCGCCGTCCTCACTCGCGGTCGATCTCGCCGACTCGGCCGGCCTCACGCTCCTCGGCTTCGTGCGCGATCCGTCGCTGGTGGTCTACGCGCACGATCGCCGCATCGCCACAGCCTGATCCGACCGCCACAGCTTGATCCGACCGCGACAGCCTGATCCGACCGCGACAGCGCAAGCGCCATTTCCACGGCCGCACAGCGGCGGCACGCGAGCGCGCCGCCGTACCCTGGCAGTGACGACCACGAGGGGCGGCCATGTCTTCTGAACTCAGCACGCAGGCATCCGACGCCGTCGCGCCCGACCGAGGCGCGCGTCTGTTCCGACCGGGCGCCGGCACGGCGTTGTTCTGGATCGCGGCGGCTCTCATCGCGTGGGTCGTGTCGTTCCTGCTGTACCTGGAGTACATCGGACAGCTGACCGACGCCGCCCCGATCGTGTCATGCGACATCAACCCGGTCGTCACCTGCGGGCCCAATCTGCTGGCGCCCGCCGGCAACCTGCTCGGCTTCACGAACGCCATCATCGGCATGGTCGCCTTCGTCGGCCCGATCCTCGCCGGGATCGGCGTGCTCGCCGCCCCGAGCGGGCTGCGCGCCTGGTACTGGCGGGTGTATGCGGTGTGCGTGCTCGGCGGATTCGCGCTGGTGCACGTCTTCGCCTATCGCAGCGTGTTCGAGTTCGGATCGCTCTGCCCGTGGTGCATGGTCGTCTGGCTGATGACCATCCCGCTGTTCTGGTCAGTCGCGGCGTGGAGCCTGCGCGCGGGCGTGTGGGGCAGGGCACTGCGCGGTGCTGGTGCGCTCATCGGCCGCTGGATCGTGCTGATCGTCGTGCTCGACTACGCCGCCATCGCGGTATCGGCCCAGCTGCGCCTGGATGTCCTCGGCGCGTTCTTCTGAGGCACCGGCTGTCATCCCAGAGAGCCCGGGCTTGCAGGTTTCTCGCGAGACGTCAAGGCGGGGGACAGCGGCGACGCCTGCGCCTAACGTCGATGCCAGCCGGTAAGAACAACCGCGCGGTCAAGGAGCGATCGATGAGCACGATCGGGGAGCATCCCACCGAGGCCCTGCTCGACGGCCGATACCATCTCGGCCCCTGCATCGGACGCGGCGGAACAGCCGTCGTCTACCGGGCGGAGGACAGATCTCTCGGGCGCACGGTCGCCGTCAAGCTTCTGCGACAGGGCGCCGACGAGACACCGTCGGACACCGAGCGCGCGCACCGCGAAGTGGGCGTGCTCGCCGGGTTGAACCATCCGTCGCTGGTCACCCTCTACGACGCTCGCCTGGACCCCGGGCACCCGCGCTACCTGGCCATGGAGTACGTCGACGGCCCGACTCTGGCGGCGCGCCTCGACAAGGGCGTGCTCTCCCGGGAAGAGGCGGCGGCGCTCGCTCACGATGTCGCCAGAGCCCTTCAGGTCGTGCACGCCGCCGGGGTCGTCCATCGTGACGTCAAGCCGTCCAATGTGCTGCTCGCGCCACCGCTTCAGGCCGGGCGGCGCTGGACCGCGAAGCTCACCGACTTCGGCATCGCGCACGAGGTCGAGGATGCGCGCTCGACGTCACCGGGAATCATCATCGGCACCGCCGCATACATGGCGCCTGAGCAGGTGCGGGCCGAGGAGCTCACGCCGGCCGTGGATATCTACTCACTCGGGCTCGTGCTCATCGAATCGCTCGCGGGGGAGCCTGCGTTCCCCATCTGCAACGGAATCCAGACGGCCCTGAGCAGGCTCACCAACGAGCCTGCCATTCCTGAGTCGATCGATGAGGAATGGCGAGAGCTGCTCACCTGGATGACTCGCGCGGAGCCGAGCGCGCGTCCCTCCGCCGACCAAGTCGCCGAAGCGGCGGCCGCGCTCATGGGAGACGCGTCCGGCCGAACGGACACAGCGCCGGCGCTGCCGTTGCCGCTTCTGCTGGGAGGATCGGCGGAAGAGCCGGGCGCCGCGGCGCCTCCGGCGACGCGCGAATACCCGACGTCTTCAGTCGCGAGCCCCGGAGGGCGCCGCGGGCTGCGCTACGCGGCTGTCGCCGCGGCGGGCGTCATCGCGGTGTCCGCTGCGGTCATCTCGTGGTCGGCTTCCCTTGCCTCACCGCCGGCGACGCGCCTTGTGACGTTCGTGCAGGATTCTCCGAGTCCGGTGCAGGATTCTCCGCAGCCGGATGCCAGTGAGGTGGCATCCGATGACGCTGTCGAGCCCGACGAGTCCGTCGACGCGACGACTGCCGGAACCGATGCCCAGAGCCCGCAGGAGCCGGCGAGCGTCCAGAACCAGAACAACGCGCCCAACCCGAACAAGGGCCCGGGGAACAACTCCGGCAACGGCTCCGGCAGCGATCGGCCCCCCAGAGGCAATGGCGACGGCGGGTAGGCGCGCGCTGCGCCGCGGTCAGCGGTAGTACGGATAGTTCGGGTACTGGTACCCCGGCACCCAGAACGGCCCGACCCCGTAATAGTCGAGAATGCCGCCGTAATTCTCCCGTTCGATGACGAGCTCCGGGTCGTACACGGGGGCGCCCGAGACGTGCTCACGGGTCTGGTCGATGCGCACCTCGTCATCGGTGATCGAGGTGATCGCGTCGACGGGCACGAACACCTTCTCCTGTCCGATGCCGAGGAACCCGCCCGAGGCGACCTCGACGAGCCTCACCCTGCTCTCGTCTTCGTCGATGAGCAGATCCTTGATCGTGCCGAACTCCTCGCCGTCGCGGTCGAGCACGCGCCGTCCGCGGATGTCCTCATCGGTAGTGCTGATGCGCTCGGCGCTTTCGCTGAGCTTGACCAGCGTTCCTGGGTCCTGTGCGTTCATGGTGCTTCCCTCCCAGTGTCTTCCAGGTCTGTCTGCGGTCCGCCGACGACCCCGATGCCCACCGCCTGGTGATCCGGGTCCGGATCGTGCTTCTCCGGGGCTTTCGGCTCTTCGCCGGGCTCCTTCTCGGTGCTCGGCTCCTCGACGTCCTCCGCGTACTCGCCCGGCGTTGTGGCGTCGTCGTCGCTGTGCTCGTTCTCGCCCATGACTCCGGCTCCTTTCTGTCTGGCATCAGGGTCTCAGCAAGCCATCGTGCTGTGGTCCCCGTTGACACTCCGCGAGCGAACGGCTATCGAACGGTGCCAGGTTCAGTCGAGCAGGTCGGCCACCAGCGTCTCGATCCGCGCCCGGATCTCATCTCGGATCGGACGCACCGAGTCGATGTCCTGGCCGGCCGGATCCTCGAGCGCCCAGTCCTCGTAGCGCTTGCCGGGGAAGATCGGGCAGGCGTCGCCGCAGCCCATCGTGATGACGACATCCGAGGCCTTCACAGCGTCGGTGGTGAGGATCTTGGGTGCTTCGGCGGTGATGTCGACGCCCGCCTCGCGCATCGCGGTGACGGCGACGGGATTGATCTGATCCGCCGGCATCGAGCCCGCCGACCGCACTTCGATGCGGTCGCCCGCGAGATGACGCAGGAAGCCGGCGGCCATCTGGGATCGCCCCGCGTTGTGCACGCAGACGAAGAGCACGGAGGGTCTCTGACCAGTCACGTGAGTTCAGGATCCGCTCTCGTCGCGCCCGGCCCACCAGCCGATGACGTGGCCGATGTGGCGGTGCATCACGGCTTCGGCCTTCTCGGCGTCGCCGGATTCGAGCAGATCCAGCAGCTCGTGGTGTTCGGCGGCCGATTTCGACAGCTCTTCGGTGGCCAGCATGCTCGCGAGCCCAGGCAGGCGGGTCTCTTTGCGAAGCTGTGAGATGAGGCTGGTCAGCCGGGGGTTGTCGCTGTGCGCGTTGACGGCCTCGTGGAAGGCGCGGTCGGCTTCCAGGTAGGTCGTCAGGTCACCTTTCGCGGCGCCCTCGACGATGGCATCCGCCGTCGCCCGCAGGTCGGAGTACGCGTCGGCCGGGATGTCGCCGGCGAGCTGGCGCATCAGCGCCGGCTCGAGCAGCCGGCGCACGGCGACGATGTTCGTGACGTCCTCGTCACGGATGGTCGTCACGCGGAATCCCTTGTTGCGCACGGCCTCGACGAAGCCGAGCTTCTCGAGGTTCAGCATGGCTTCGCGCACCGGTGTCGCCGAGACGTTGAACCGCGCCGCGAGCGCGGGCGCGGAGAACAGTTCGCCGGGGGCCATCTCGCCGGAGCGGATCGCGGCTTCGAGCGCGACCTCCACGCGTTCGCGCAGATTCAGCACGGGCTGAAGCGGGGTGACGACGGAAGAGTTCATGTGCTGCCGATCGGAGAAGTGTAGGCAGTGCCATTTGGTATGGCACTGCCTACGAAACTAGCACCCGCTCAGGCGCCGTAGCCCTTCGCCGCAGCTTCCTTCGTGTCGGCGATGATGGTGTCGGCGACATCCTTCGGCAGCGCCAGACGCGGCGGGCGGCTCGGGCCGCCGTACAGACCCAGCACGTCCATCGAGAGCTTGATCGACTCGACGAACTCGGTCTTGGTGTCCCAGCGCAGCAGCTTGTGCAGGTCGCGGTAGATGACCTTCGCCCGCTCGAGGTCGCGCACGTCGCCAGAGGTCGAGAGACGGAACAGCTCGACGGTCGCCTTCGGGATCGCGTTGGGGTAGCCGGCGACCCAGCCGACAGCGCCGGCGATGCCGACCTCGAGCACGCTGTCATCGGTGCCGATGAGGATGTCGATCGACGGCGCGAGCTCCTTGATCTCGTAGATGCGGCGCGGATCGCCGGTGAACTCCTTGACGCCGACCATGTGTCCGTCGGCGTGGATCTCGGCGATGAGGTCGGGGACGAGGTCGACCTTGGTGTCGATCGGGTTGTTGTACCCGACGATGGGCAGGCCGACCTCGGCGACGGTGGCGTAGTGGTGCTTCACCTGCTCGCGGTTCGCACGGTAGGTGTTCGGCGGCAGCAGCATGACGCAGTCCGCGCCGGCTTCAGCGGCCTGCTCGGCCCAGTGCGCTGACTGCAGCGCGCCGTACGCGCCGACGCCGGCCATGACCGAGAAGCCCTCGGGTGCGGCATCCACGGCGGTCTTGATGACCTGCGCGCGCTCCTGCTCGCTGAGGGTCTGGTACTCGCCGAGCGAGCCGTTGGGGGCGATGCCGTCGCATCCGTTGTCTGCGAGGAAGCGGACATGATCGGCGAACCGGTCGTAGTCCACCGAGAGATCCTCCTTGAACGGGAGGGCGGACGCGACGATCACGCCGTGCCAGGGAGCCTTCTGAGACATCCTTGTTCCTTTCCAGCTGATGCGGCATGAGCGCCGTGCATAACATGTAACATACTACATGACCGAAGTCATCCACCGTTCCACGCCGGCGGCATCGATCGGCAGCTCAGAACTGAGCACCTCGTGGCCGTCGTCCGTCACGACCACATCGTCCTCGATCCGCACCCCGATGCCCCGCAGCTCCGGCGGAACCGTCTCATCCCAGGCGTGGAAGTACAGACCCGGCTCGACGGTCAGCGCCATGCCCGGCCGCATCTTCGCCTCGAAGTACTGGTCGTAAGAGGACGCACCGCAGTCGTGCACGTCCAGGCCGAGATGATGACCGACACCGCAGACGATGTACCGGCGGTGGTGCTGGCCCTCGGCCGACAGCGCCTCATCGACCGAGACCGGCAGCATGCCCCAATCCGACAGCCCGTTCGCGAGCACCTCCATGCACGCGGTGTGGAAATCGCGCCAGTCCCGCCCAGGGGCGACCGCGTCAAGACCCGCACGGTGCGATCGCTCGACGAGATCGTGCACCTCGCGCTGCGCGGTGCTGAAGCGCCCGCTCGCTGGAATCGTGCGTGTGACATCAGCGGTGTATCCGCTGCGGTTCTCCACTCCCATGTCGAGCAGCAGCAGGGCATCCGGATCGACAGGGCTCTCCGCGCGCACCCAGTGCAGGATGGGCGCGTTCGAGCCCGACCCGACGATCGACGCGTAACCCGGCGCCTGCCCCACGGTGCGCGCGTGCCGATCGAACGTGCCCTGCAGCCAGCGCTCGCCGCCGAACTCCACAGCTCGCGGAATCTCTCTGCGCACCGCGGCGAAGCCGTCGACGGTGTGCTGAACGGCTGATCGCAGCTCGGTCAGCTCCCAGGCATCCTTCTCGATCCGCAGCTCGGCGAGCGTGCGCGCGAGCAGCACCGACCGCGCGCGCCCACCCAGTCGCGCGCCGGGCCCTCTGCCGACGACGGAGTGGCCGGCGATCAGCGCATCGTCCGGAGCGTCGAACTCATCGATCGGACGCACGCGCAGATCGAGAGCGGATGCCAGTTCGGCAACACCCGGCTGCGGGCCGACCCAAAGCTCGCCATGAGCGGCGTCAGCGTGGAACGCCGCTGCCCCCGGCCGCGCCGGCGGGGTGATGTAGAGCGTGGCGTCATGGCCGCCGGAGGTCGGCGTCATGACGAGCACGCCGTCCTCGACGGCGAATCCGGTCAGCCACAGGAAGTCGCTGTGCGCGCGGAAGTCGAAGAACGAATCGTTCAGCCGGGCGTGCGCCCGCCCTGCCAGCACCACGAGCATCCGACCGGGAAGAGCGGCTGACAGTCGCTCCCGATGGTGGCGGGCGGCGTCCGCCGCGCCGGGCTCGACACGAGGCGCGCGATCGGCGTCGCCCCATCCTGTGCGCATCCACTCCGAGAAGCCGGGGGCCTGCGCCAGCGACGGCATCCGCGGATCATTCGCACTCGCGCGCGCGTTCGGGATGCTGCCCTCCCAGTCCACGACGTGCACGGTGTCGTCGTAGCGGGGCGAGTGGGTGTGGCTGCTCGTCATGACAATGCTCTTTCCTTCGCTGTGCCGCCGAGGCGATGCTCCAGCGCGGTGAACAGGCGCTCTGCGACCCCGTCCCGAGCGATGCCGTCGTGCTCGTGCTCGTTGGTGACCCAGGCGTTCACCCCGCCGACACTGCGCGCCGTCTCCAGGGACAGCCCCGCGTCGACGTACATGTCGTCGAAGTACACGACCGCCTCGACGGGAACGACGTTGGATGCCAGGCGTGCGCTGTCGTACAGGTCGATCGGCCACTCGCGCGTCGCGAGCGCCTCGACGCCGGCGCGGAACCCGCGCAGCGCGCGGATCTCGTCGAACATCCACGGGAACACCATCTCGCCGGTGAGCTGCAGCGGACGGGCGGACTCGTCGAACCCCGGATGCCGGTCGCGCTCGCGCTGCGCGGCCCAGCCGGTCGGTCCCGGGCCGTAGATGCTCTCCTGCAGGGCGATGAACAGCGGGTTGGCGGCGAAGGCCGTCGCGGATCCGACGGTGGCGAGGAACGTGTCACTCAGCCGCGTCTCCGCCCGGTCGGCGAAGGCCTCGTCGAACAGCCAGTGCACCCGCTCGAAGCCGGGTCCCATGCCGAAGTCGAGCCCGAGGGTCTGCAGGCGCCGCACCGTGAGGCGGTCGCCATCGGCCAGCAGCACCTGCTCGCTCTGCAGCAGGTCCGCGACCTTCCCGATGCGCTCCGCGAGGTGCGGTGCGCGCTCGCGGAACCGGCGATTCTTCTCCGCGACGCGGGGAAAGGTGCGCCGGTACACCTCGGCGGCGTCGGGTGCGATGGAGGGCAGGCCGCCGGCGACGGCGGAGGCGACGATGGCATCCGGCGCGGTGGAGAGGTAGTGCAGGGTCAGGAAGCCGCCGTAGCTCTGACCGATCGTCCACCACTGCCGACCTTCATAGTGCGCGGCGCGAAGCGCCTCGAAGTCGCGCACGATCGAGTCCGCGCGATGCAGCGAGAGCCGACGCGCCGCCTCATCGGCCGGCAGCGTCGCGAACTGCGCGCCGGCCAGCGGGGTCGAGCGGCCGGTTCCGCGCTGGTCCGGAACGATGAGCCGGAATCGCGAGAGCGCGGCGTCCACCCATGCGTCGCGTCCGAGCGGACGCACGCCCTTGCCGCCCGGGCCGCCCTGCAGGTGGAGCAGCAGCGGCAGATCGTCGCTGCGGCGCTCCGCGGCGACGAACTCGCGGGCGAACAGCTCGATCGTCTCGCCTTCGGGATCGCTCCAGTCCAGCGGAACCGTGGTCCAGACGTCCCGGGCGACGATGTCCCTGCCGATCAAGTACTCCGCGCTCATGTGCGTGCGACTGCCTTTCACTTCGCCCTCGTGCGCACTCGCGAGTCGAGCAGCGCGTAGAACAGGTCGACGATCAGGTTCGACAGCGCCACGAACAGCCCGCCGAGCAGCACGATCGCGATGATCACGGGGCGATCCTGCATCGACACGCTGGTGATGGCGAGCGCGCCGACGCCCTGCAGCCCGAACACCTGCTCGATCACGATCACGCCGCCGAGCATGAGTCCGATGTCGATGCCCAGCTGAGTGACCAGCGGCGGCATCGCGCTGCGGAACGCGTGCACGTAGATCACGCGACGCTCCGTCAGTCCCTTGGCCCGCGCCGTCCGCACGTAGTCCTCGCCGAGGACGTCCAGCATCTGCCCGCGGGTGAGGCGTGCGTAGACTGCGGCAGTCACCATGGCCAGCGTCAGCCACGGGAGCGCGAGGTGCCACGCCCACTGCAGCGGATCCTGGGTGAGCGGAACGTAGCCCGACGGCGGGAAGAGGATCACTCCGAACCGGGTCGGCAGGAAGTACAGCAGGTACAGCGCCAGCATGCCGAGCACGAAGGTGGGGAAGCTGATGCCCACCAGTGCGAAGCCCTGTCCGAGCCGGTCGCGCACGCTCCCGGGGCGCTTGGCCGATGCCAGCCCGATCGGAATGCCGATGGCCAGCCACACCACGACCGCACCGAACACCAGCGACATCGTCGCCGGGATGCGCGCGAGCACGAGGTCGGCGACCGGCAGGTTCGAACGGTACGAGTAGCCGAGATCGCCCTGCAGCAGCCCACCGAGGAAGATGATGTACTGCTCCCAGATCGGCTTGTCGAGACCGAGATTCACCCTGATCTGCGCCATCAGCTCTTCGGTGGCCTTGTCGCCGGCGATGATGCGCGCCGGGTCGGACGGCGTCACGTAGAACAGCACGAAGACGAACACGCTGAGCAGGAACAGCACGAGCAGTCCGAAGCCGACACGTGACAGCAGGTAGCGGATCATGCCCTGGCTCCCTTCGTCGAGGACGGATCGAGGGCGTCGCGGAGCCCGTCGCCCAGCAGGTTGAACGTGAGCGTCAGCGCCAGCAGCGCGAGTCCGGGCACGAGCACCATCCACGGCGCCACCATGTACATCGATCCGTTCGCCGCATCCGCCAGCATGTTGCCCCAGCTGGGCGTCGGCGGCACGATGCCGAGTCCGAGGAACGAGAGCGTCGCCTCGAACACGATCGCGGCGGGGATCATCAGCGTCGTGTAGACGACGATCGGCACGACCAGGTTCGGCAGGACGTCACGGAACATCGTCACGACACCGGACTGGCCGATCGATCGGGCCGTCTCGATGAACTCGCGCTCCCGCAGCGCGAGCACCTGCCCGCGGATGACGCGGGCGAGACCTGCCCAGCTGAAGAACACGATCACCCAGATGGACAGCTGCAGGCTCGGTCCGAGCACCGAGACCGTCGCGATGGCCACGAGGAGGAACGGCACGCTCATCACCAGGTCGATCAGGCGGCTGAGCACGGTGTCGACGATGCCGCCGGCGAAGCCGGCGGTCATTCCGATCAGGATGCCGATCGTTGCGGCTGCGAGCGAGGCGACGACCCCGACCAGCAGCGACACCTGTGCGCCGTATGCCAGGCGCACCAGCACGTCGCGGCCGAGCTGGTCGGTGCCGAGCAGGAACTCTGCGTTCGGCGCGACCGGCATGCCCGAAGGCGAGAGGCCGGTCTCGCGGAACTGCTGGGTCGGTCCGTGGCCGGTCCACTGAGCGATGAGCGGCGCGCAGACGGCGAACAGGATGATGAGGACGATCAGGATGGCGGATGCCACACTCGCCGGATCCCGGAGCAGTCGCCTCATGGTGAGGTGCCATGAGCTCTTCGGCGCCGCGGCGGCCTTCTCGGCGCCGCGCGAGGGCAGCAGCGTCATCGTCTCTTTGGAGAAGACGTTCACGGCGTCACCTCCTGCGCGGCGAGCTCGAGGTCGGGAGTCTCGCCGGCCAGAGTCTCCAGGAACGATGCGGCCAGCAGACGCCTCGTGAAGGGCTCTCGCGGCGAGTTGTAGATCGTGTCCGCGTCGTCGAGTTCGATGATGCGACCGTTCTCCATCACGGCGATGCGATCGCACATGTGCCTCACCACGGCGAGGTCGTGCGAGATGAACAGGTACGTCAGGCCCAGGTCGCGCTGCAGGTCGTCGAGCAGCTGCAGCACCTGTGCCTGCACGGTGACGTCGAGGGCCGAGACCGGCTCGTCGAGGATGACCAGGTCCGGGTTCAGCGCGATGGCCCTGGCGATGCCGATGCGCTGACGCTGGCCACCGGAGAACTGCGAGGGGAAGCGATTGTAGTGATCGGGGTCGAGGCCGACCAGCTCGAGAAGCTCCAGTACGCGGCGCTGCCGCTCCCTGGCACTGCCGATGCCGTGCACGCGAAGCGGGTCCTCGATGATCGATCCGACACGGCGCTTGGGGTTGAGAGAGGAGAACGGGTCCTGGAAGACCACCTGGACGCGCTGTCGCATCCGGCGCCATTGTGCGCGTTTGACCTGCGAGAGATCCATGCCGTCGAAGCGCACGGTGCCCTCCGAGGGCTGCACCAGACCGGCGATGGTCCGCGCGAGAGTCGTCTTGCCGCATCCGCTCTCGCCGACGAGGCCGAGCGTCTCGCCGCGCCGGACCTCGAGGTCGATGCCGTCGAGGACCTTGCGCTTGACGCCGCGTCGCTGCGTGAACGACAGGCTGACGCCTGAGACCTCGGCGATGGGTGCGGACGTCTCCTCGGCGACCGGCTCGACGGGGCTCTGGCGTGCACTCTGCGTGAACGACGACGACTCGATGAGCGAGACGGTGTAGGGATCCTGCGGACGGGTGAGCACCTCGGTGCTCTTGCCCAGTTCGACCTGCTCGCCCCGGTACATCACCATCACCCGGTCGGCGACGCTGGCCATGACGCTCAGGTCATGGCTGATCATGAGGACCGTCGCGCCGAAGTCCTCCTTCATCTCACCGAGCAGCTGCAGGATCTGCGCCTGGACTGTCGAGTCGAGTGCTGTGGTCGGCTCATCGGCGATGATCAGCGCCGGATCGAGCGACAGGCTCATCGCGATCATCACGCGCTGTCTCATGCCGCCGGAGAACTGATGCGGATAGGCGTCGAACCGCGACGAGGCGTCGGCGATGTGCACCTTCTCGAGCAGCTGGATGGCTCGAGCCTTCGCTGCCTGCGTGGAGACGTTCTCATGCGCGCGGATCTGCTCGACGATCTGCCAGCCGACGGTGTACTGCGGGTGCAGACTCGACAGCGGATCCTGGAAGATCATGCTGATGTCCTTGCCGCGCTTGCGTCGCAGGCGCTCGGCGCTGAGCGAGAGCAGATCCTCGCCCTGGAATCGGACGGAACCTGTGGTGCGCGCGTTCGGGATGAGCCCCATGACCGACTGCACCAGCACGGACTTGCCCGAACCGGATTCGCCGACGATGCCGAAGAACTCACCCTCTTTCACATCGAAGGAGACGTCCTTGACCGCGTGCACGGTGCCGTTCTCGGTCGGGATGTCGACGCGCAGACCGGATACTTCGAGAATCGACATGCGATCCCTCCTCAGGTGAGGCTGCTGCGGCACCGCTCCGGTGCCGCAGCAGCTTCGTCAGCGTGCGTTCACTTGCTCAGCCACACGTTGGCCCAGTCGCCGTTCTGCGCGAGCGCGTAGATGGAGAAGTTCTGCACGCGCTCGGAGTGGTAGTTCGCCTTCTTCTTGGCTGCGATGCTGACGATGGGGGAGTCCTTCATCACGGTCTCATCCACCTGGTGCCACAGCTCGCCTGCCTCCTCGGGGGAGCCGGCGGCGAGGGCCTGCGCTGCCAGGGCGTTCGCCTCGTCGTTGTTGTAGTCGACGTAGTTGTACGCCTGCGGGACGCCGTCGAAGCTGAACTGCGGCTGGAAGACACTGCGTGCGGCGCCGCCGACCCAGTCCGGCGACCAGCCGACCAGCGCGATGTCCCACTCCCCGCCGGCGGTGTTCTCCGGGTTGGTCATGAAGTTCGCGTAGTAGTCCGTCGGCGGAACCGGGAACAGCTCGACGGTGATGCCGGCGGCCTCGAGGCTCGCCTGCACGGTCTGCGCGATGTCCGGCTGCGAGCCGAGGTTGCGGTACGGGAACTTCAGGGTGAGGTTCTCCACGCCGGCGGCTGCGAGCAGCTCCTTGGCCTTCTCCGGGTCGGCCTTGCCGTCACCCTCGCCGTAGGGCGAGTACTCCTCGTAGCCGTTGATCCCGGGCCCGAACAGGCCGTTCGTCACCGAGGCGATGTCGGTGCCGCCCATGACCTGCACCACGGCGGCCTTGTCGATCGCGTACTGCAGGGCCTGGCGCACCTCGAGCTGCTGAAGAGCGCCGCCGTTGTTGTCGGTCTTGGTGTTGAACCACAGGAACTGATCGATGCCGCCGTTCTCGAGAGTCGAGAACTTCTTGTCATTGACGCTGGTCAGCTGCTGGATGTTCGCCGGGCTCGGCTGGAGGTCGAACAGCATGTCGGCCGATCCTGCCTGCACCTGCTGCATCGCGGCATCCACCTCGATGCCCATCGTCATCTCGATCGAGTCGACGTACGCCTTGCGCAGCGGGTCGCTATCCGCATCCCACGAGGGGTTGCGCTCGAGCGTCATCTTCACGTCGGGCTTGTGCTCGGCGACGGTGTAGGGGCCCGACGCGACGAAGTTGTTGCGGTACTCGGGGGAGTCGGGGATGTAGTCGAGGACTTCGATCGGCGCCGGGTTGGCCGTGGCGAGGCTCAGCATGCTCGTGAAGTCGGATGCCGGCTCGACGAGGTGGAAGATCACGGTCTTGTCATCGGGCGTCTCGACGCCGGGGATGTCGTTGGACTCGATGTACTCCTTCATCGGCTCGATCTCGGGGGAGACCGACGCGAAGCCCTCGCAGAACTCCGCCATGCCGTCGATGAGCGAGATGAAGTATCCGCCCAGGGCGGCGCCGATGTACGGGTTGCAGATGCGCTTGATGCCGCGCTCCACGTCCGCCGAGACGATGTCGCGTGCGCCGTCGGGCGCATCCCACGATGCGCCGTCGCGCAGAGTGATCGTGTAGCTGAGTCCGTCGTTCTCCGGGCTGGGCACCTCGGTGGCGAGGTCGCCGACGAGCTTCGAGCGCTCATCGGCGTCGTTCGATGCTTCGTAGCTGAGGATCGATCGGGAGATCGTGCGCGTGACGCTGTTGGAGGGGACGTAGGCGATCAGCTGCGGGTCCAGGTGATCGACGTCGCCATTCGAAAGCACCTTGAGAGTGCCGCCGGTCTGCGGCTCCCCTTCGCCGCCGGTCGGGCCGCCGTCCGTGGTCGAGCAGCCGCTGAGCACCATGGCGAGCGCGGACGCCGCCGCCAACGGGACGAGCAGAGCTTTCATCTTGCGAGTCATAGGGTCATCCTTGAGGCCTTGATTCGGGTGATCGCCGCGCCGTCGGCGGGCGCAGAGCCGCAGCTGTGGCACCGGCTCGCCAGTAACATAGCACATGTCAGATATCGAACAGAAGGTGCCTGGAGATGCGGTACGGTAGCTCCATGAACACCCGTTGGTATGCGTATTTCGAGTCGGCTCTGGAGGGGCCGGCGCCGATGTAGCGCGCACCGACACCTTCAGAGCCGACAAGCCAGAGCAATTGCTCTGGCTTTCGCCGTTTCGGCGGGCTCTGCATCCGGGTCCGTCGTGAATCTCACGAACAGGACAGGACCCATGCCAAGCACTCACACAGTCGACACCACCAACGACCTGCACGTCACCGGCTTCACAGCGCTTCCCTCACCGGCATCCGTCGCCGAGGCGCTGCCACTCGGCGCCGAGCGCGGCGCGCTCGTCGCCCGCACACGCGATGAGGTGCGCGCGATCATGGACGGGCGCGACGACCGGCTCCTCGTGATCGCCGGTCCCTGCTCGATTCACGACGTCGATGCCGGCATGGAATACGCGGGACGGCTGGTGCGCGAGGCGGACCGTCACCGCGACGACCTGCTGATCGTGATGCGCGCCTACTTCGAGAAGCCGCGCACGACCGTCGGCTGGAAGGGTCTCATCAACGATCCGCACCTGGACGGCAGTCACGACATCGAGTCCGGCCTGCGTCTGGCGCGGGGCTTCCTGCGTGACGTCACCGCGCTGGGGCTGCCGTGCGGCACTGAGTTCCTCGAGCCGATCAGCCCGCAGTACACCGCCGACCTGGTCACGTGGGGCGCGATCGGCGCCCGCACGACCGAGAGCCAGATCCACCGTCAGCTCGCATCCGGCCTGTCGATGCCCATCGGATTCAAGAACGGCACTGACGGCGGACTGCAGGTCGCTCTGGATGCGGCGGCCGCGGCATCCGCACCTCAGGCGTTCCTCGGCATCGGCGCCGATGGGCGCGCCAGCCTGGTCAGCACCACCGGCAACCCCGACACCTCGGTGATCCTGCGCGGCGGCGCGGACGGCCCGAACTATTGCTCCGAGCACGTGCGTCGGGCATCCGAGCGTCTGGCCGCGGCCGCGCTGACGGCGCGCGTGATCGTGGACGCCAGTCACGCGAACAGCGGCAAGGATCACCTTCGTCAGGCGGAGGTGGCGGCCGAGCTCGCCGCGCAGATCTCGATTGATGACGCGATCGCCGGGGTGATGCTCGAGAGCAACCTCGTCGCCGGCGCGCAGCGCCTCGACGTCGAGACCGGGCCTGCCGGACTCGTGCGCGGGCAGAGCGTCACCGACGCCTGCATGGGATGGGATGCCACGGCAACCGCTCTGGATCAGCTCGCGGCAGCCGTCCGGGCGCGGCGGGAATGATCGTCACCCGCTGATCGGGATCACAGCGCCGGAGATCTCGACGCGCACGGGGATGTCGGATCTGCCCAGCGCATCGCCGAGGGTTTCGAGCTCCTCTGAGCCGACAAGCGCCAGCCCCGGCGGCGTCTCTTCGATCAGCTCGATCTTCGGGAACCCGGTCGGTGGAGCAGCTTCTATGCCGGGCCGACGCGCCGACGGCATCCCCGCCACCGCGTAAGCTCGATCGCTATGGCGACAGGCGCGATGATCCACACGTTCGAGGTGCAGCTGGCCGATGTCGACCGCGGCGTGTATGAGGATCTCAGGCTGCGCGTCGCGCGGCATCCGTCCGAGACCGACGTCTACATGCTCACCCGCATGCTGGCGTACTGCCTCGAATACGAGGAGGGCATCGTCTTCACCGAGGGCGTCGCCGCCACCGATGAGCCCGCGGTGCTCGTGCGCGACCTCACCGGCCGCGTCACCGCGTGGATCGAGGTGGGTGCACCGGATGCCACCCGCCTGCACTACGGCAGCAAGCTCGCCGACCGCACGACCATCTACACGCAGCGCGACCCTGCGCGGGTGGTGCTGCAGTGGGCGGGCAAGACCATCCACAATGCGGACGCCATCGTGCTGCACAGCTTCGACCCGGGCTTCATCGACGACGCGGCCGCCGCGCTCGACCGGCGCAACACCATGACCCTGTCGGTGACCGAGGGGCAGCTGTACCTCGAGCTGAACGGGACGAACCTCAGCTCGGCCGTGCACCAGCAGCCGATCCAGTAACGTCGGCAGGAGCACCGGCCCGCCCTCCGAGGGCGTCGCAGGGGTCAGGGAGACGGCGACAGGTCGGGCAGCTCGCGCATGCCGAATTCATGCCGGAGCGCGCTCAAAGCGGCCAGCCACCCCGGCATCCCGGTCACGCCCGGTCCCGGGGCGGTCGAGGCGGAGGCGAGGTAGACGCCCGGGATCGGCGTGCGCCACGGGTCGGGGCTGAGCACCGGCCTGCGCAGCAGCTGCCACAGGTTCGGCGCGCCGGCGGCGATGTCTCCGCCCGGGTAGTTGGGGTTGTGCTGTTCGAGTTCCCGCGCGCTCCGAGAGCTCGTCGCGAGGATCGTGTCCCGGAACCCGGGCGCGAACCGCTCGATCTGGCGGACCACCGCTTCTGCGCGGTCTTCCGAGCTGCCGGCCGGCACATGCGTGTACGCCCACAGCGTGTGCCTGCCGGCGGGAGCGCGGGTCGGGTCGAACAGCGACGGCTGCGAGACGAGCACGTACGGGCGCTCGGGGAGGCGTCCACGGTGCACCTGGTTCTCGGCGTCCGCCACCTCGGCCCGAGTGCCTCCGATGTGCAGCGTCCCGGCGCGCCGGAGCTCGGAGTTCGTCCAGGGCACCGGCTCGCTCAGTGCGAAGTCGACCTTGGCGACGCCGTCACCGTAGCGGAACCGCTGCAGCGCCCGGCGGTAGCGGTCGGGCATGCCGTCGGCCGCCATGCGCAGGAGGGCCTTCGGTGTGACGTCGAGGAGAATCGCCCATGCGGATGGCAGTTCGGTCAGCGTCTCGACGTCGTGGCCGACGACGAGTTCGCCGCCGTGGCTTCGAAGATCGTCGACCATCGCGTCGGCGATCGCCTGGCTGCCGCCGACCGGGATCGGCCAGCCGCGCGCGTGGGCGTAAGTGGTGAGGGCGAGACCCGCGCCGGCACCGGCGATGCTCGGCTGCCTCAGTATGGTGTGCGCTGCGACGCCCGTGAGCATCGCCGGTGCGGCACCCTCGCGGAAGCGCATGTCCCACGCCGGAGTGCCCTGCTCGAGCGAGCGCAGTCCGAAGACGACGGCTGTGCGCAGGTGCCGCGGGATGCGCAGCAGCGATGAGCCGGTGAAGTCGGCGACCTGCGTCGCCCGCTCGACCAGCGGGCGCAGGAGTCGCTCGTATGCCGGGCCGTCGACACCCAGCGCGTCGCGCGTGCGGCCGAGGTCGCGATACGCGATACCTGCCCGGCCGCCGTCCAGCGGGTGCCCGAACGACACCTCCGGAGTGACGAATTCCACCCGATCCTGCAGGCCGAAATCACGGAAGAACCGCGATTCGAAGGCCATCGGATGCACGGCCGAGCAGACGTCATGGTGATAGCCCGGCAGAGTCAGCTCACGCGTGGCCACGCCACCGCCTGGGCGGGCTTCGCGTTCGTACACTCGCACGCGAAGCCCCGCGCGGGCGAGGGTCACCGCGGCCGCGAGACCGTTGGGCCCTGCTCCGACCACGACGACGTCGAGGTCCTCGCCGCCGCGGCGCCGGTCGATCACGATGTCGGCTCCTCCGATGCCTCTCGCCCGGATCGAGCAGCGGCCCTGCCCTCGGACAGGTAGGCGAGCCGGTGCAGCGTCTCGGCGTTTCGCCAGCGCATGACGGCGTTCATGACGGGCCGCGGGACGAATCTGGCCGGTCCCGCGGTGGGCTCCTCCTGGATGCGCACCAGCGAATCCTCACCCCTCGGCCGGATCTCGATCGTGACGCGCGCCTCGCCGACCGGCCATCCCCGCGCCCGCAGCGTGATGCTGCGCGGAGGGTCGCAGCGCTCGACGACGGTTTTGTCGTTGATGAGCATCGGCCACACGCCGAAGGAGTGATGCAGTTCGGATGCCGGCAGCGGCCAGCCGGAGTCGACGTCGCGCATGCGCGACGCCCCGACCACCCATGACGGATACAGCCATCCGTCCCCCAGCACCTCGAACACATCCTGGGGTGTGCAATGCAGCGTCCTGACATTCCGGGCCATGGGTCACTCCGCGAGTTCGTCCTCTTCGGGCTCGAACGTCGATGCGGTGCCGGTGTGCCCGGCTGCGACGCCGTCGGGGTCACTGGGGATGGTGCCATCTTCGCCGAGGCCGTCCGCCTTGGTCGTGCCCTCCGAATCGCTCTCCGACGCCGGGTCTTCGCTGCGATCGCGACCCTGCTCGTCGCGGTCGCGGTCTGGTCGCTTCTCGGTCATCTCTGCTCCTTGCCTGCCTGATGGTGTGCGAGCGACGGGCTCAAGATCCCGTCGCCGCCTGTCACATCCGAGCACACCCGATCCGACCGGCATGCGGAAGGGCGGTGACGCCCGGGTTCGTCGCGGGTATGATCACCGCGCCGGATATGATCGGCACGTGGCCGTCTTCCCGTCATCCGGCTCGGGCGCCCGGCGTCTCAGCCGAGAGCTGATCATCGAGACAGCCCTCGCGCAGATCGACATGGTCGGCATCGAGGCGCTCTCGATGAGGTCGCTCGCGCAGCAGCTGGGCGTCGAGGCGATGTCGCTCTACCGGTACGTCCACGGCCGGGAGGATCTCCTGGAAGGCATCATCGCTCGCCTCATGGGCGACCTGACCGCGGTTCTCGACCAGGAGGCGAGCGAGCACTGGCAGGGTTTCCTGCAGGCGGTCGCACATCACGTGAGGCGGATCGCCGTCGAGCATCCGCGCGCCTTTCCTCTGGTCGCTTCACGGCATCCTGCAGCGCCATGGCTGCGTCCGCCGCTTCGCAGCGTCGAGCTCGTCGATGCGTTCCTGTCCGCGCTGATCGACCGTGGCTTCACCGACGACCAGGCGGTGGGGACGTATCGGTCGTTCAGCAGCTTCCTGCTCGGTCAGCTGCTTCTCGAGTCCGCTTCCCGCGGGGCGGAGACCGGCTCCGCGACCGAGCCGTTGGACGAGGGAGGTGCGGACCTGCCCGAGCGCGACGGGACCATCGGTCTCGAGCGCGCACCACAGGTGCTGCGTCTGCGCGGGCTGCTGAGCGAAGACCACAGCGAAGAGGAGTTCGAGATATCGCTCGAGGCTCTCATCGATCGTCTCGAGAGCGAGCTGAGCCGGTAGCGGGATCGTCTTCCGCCTGCAGGCGGAGTCGGCGACCCTCCTCCTCGTCCTTCCGCTCCTGGCCGGCGGCCTTCTCGCTTCTGCGGGTGTCGCGCGGAGGGAGCTGGATGTCCTCCTCAGCGGCGATGCCCGCCTGCAGTTGGCGACCGCGCTCGAGCTCGGCATCGAACTCGGCACCGAACAGCAGGGCGAGATTGGCGATCCACAGCCAGAGCAGGAAGACCACGATCCCGGCGAGGGAGCCGTACGTGCGGTCGTAGTTGGAGAAGTTCGCGACGTAGAAGCCGAATCCGAGAGTCGCGATGGCCAGGATCACGATGGCGAGGAAGGCGCCGATGCTGATCCATCGGAACTTCGGCTGCTTCGCGTTCGGAGTGGCGTAGTACAGGATCGCCACCGCCAGGATCACGACGAAGGCGAGAACGGGCCATTTGAGGATCGACCAGATGGTCTTGGGAACGTCGCCGAGCCCGAGCACATCGCCGATGGCATCCGTCACGGGGCCGGAGACGACGAGGATGACGGCGCCGATCACGAACAGCACGATGGTGACGACGGTGACCAGCAGCTGAACGGGCTTCAGCTTCCAGAAGGGGCGCCCCTCCTCGATCTCGTAGATCCGGTTCATCGCGCGGCTGAAGGCCCCCACGTAGCCCGACGCCGACCAGACGGCCAGGACGATTCCTGCGATCAGGGCGAAGCCGGCACCAGGAGAGTTCGCCACCTGCTCCACCGGTCCGCGTATGGTGTCCGCGGTGTCGCCCGGGGCGACCTCGCTCACGACATCGAGCACGGCTCTGCTCGCCGCCTCACTCTGCCCGAACACGCCGAGGAGTGAGAACACCGCGATGATGCCGGGGAAGATCGACAGCACGGCGAAGTAGGTCAGGGCCGCCGCGATGTCGATGCACTGGTCCGAGGAGAACTCGCGGATCGTCTTCCGGAGCACGTACTTCCACGACCGCTTGTGCAGGTCGTTGGGGGAATCGGGCTTGATGCTGTCGTCGGCGGCGGGCGCATCGCGGTCGATCCTGTGGTCGCTGGGGGTCATGACGCTTCCTTCGTGAGTCGGGCGGGCCCACCCTCCGGTGGACCCGCCCGTGTCGGATTCTGATCGGCTGCCGGTCAGCTGCTGGTCAGGTTGTCGCGAGCATCCCGTGCCTGGTCCTTGACCTCACCGGCCGCGGTCTGCGCTTCATCCTTGACGGCCGCCACCGAGTCCTGCGCCGATGCCTTCACGGACTCGACGGACTGCTGCAACGGCTCCTTGAGGTGTTCGCCGATGTCCTTCGCGACATCGGCGGCTTCGTCGATCAGGGGCTGGGCCTCGTCCTTGACCGTCGACGCGATCTCCTTCTCCTTCGAAGAGGCGGGGATCAATGACGCGAGAACAAGGCCGGCGCCGAAGGCGATCAGCCCGACGGCGAGGGGGTTGCCTTCGGCCTTCGCCACGGCACGGTCCTTCATCTCGCCGACGTGCGAGCCTGCCTCCGACAATGACGAGCCGGCATCGTCGGCCGCGCCCATGACGCGCTCTCGCACCGCGCTGAATGCTCCTCGCACCTTGCCCATCTGCCGGTCGACGATCTTCGACGGCGACACCTTGTCGGCCAGCGCGTCGACATCCATGCCGAGGTCGTCGCGGGTCCGCTCGATGTCGGCCCGGATCTCATCGGGTGAATCGCTCATCGGTTCTCCTCATTTCTTTTCAGCGTTTCCGGGATCTCCTTCAGGGTCTCCGCTGTCTGCGGAGCACCTTCCACCTGCTTCAACTGACCGCGTCCGATCATGAAGAGGACCAGCGCGATGACCGCCCAGATGACTGCGACGACCACTCCCGCCCAGCCACCGCCCATCAGGGTGCCGAGCGCCCACCACAGGCCGAGGGACAGGAAGAACACCGCCATCAGGGCGCTGTACCCGGCAGCCCCCATCAGTCCCGCGCCCTTGGCGGACTTCGTCGCGGCCTCCTTCAGCTCGGCCTTGGCGAGAGCGACCTCCTGTCGCATGAGGGTGGAGATGTCACGCGACACCTCGCCGAGCAGTTCGCCGAGCGACGAGGATGCGGCCTTCGCCTCAGAGGGTGTCGGGTCGGTCATAGCCGTCCTCCTCCCCGAGAGCGCCCGCCCTCGTCGAGCGGGTCTGCGTGTGCAGAGGGGTCTCCGCCGTCGTGCCGGTGGCGGTGGGGGTGGAGACCGGCACCGGCATGGAGGGGTCCGGCACCACCTGCGTGGGCGGCGCCACGGGTGGCGGCACGGATGGTGCGGATGCCTGCTTCTCATCGGACCCCGCCGAGGCGAGCGCGCGGGTGAGCCGGCCCACGACGATCCCGCCGATGGCCGCGGCCAGGATGAACGTCCCCGGCTTGCGGCGGGCGTAGCGCTTGACCTCGTTCAGGACCGAACCCGGATCGCGCTCACCGAGCCAGTTCGCCGCGGCCGACACGCGACCCGAGACCTGCTGCACCAGATCGCTCGCGATGCCGTTGCCATCGGAGTTGGATGCCATGGAGCCGAGTTCATCGCCGACCGAGCGGAGCCCCGCTGCGAGGCGCTGCTGCTGCGTGCCGGCCTGCTCCTTCAGCTCGCGCTGAGTCTGCGCGTAGAGATCCTTCGCCTGCATCTTCGCTTCACCGACGACGCCGGCCGCTTCGTGCTTGGCCGTGTCGAGGACATCCTTCGCCTGGCTCGCGGCGCTGTCCTTCAGATCGGCGGCCTCGTGCCCCGCCTCCTCGACCTTTCCCGAAGAACCGTGCGGTGGTGTGCCCGACCCGCTCGGGCTGGGCGTCTCAAGATTTTCCGACATGAGTGCTCCTTTTCGCGGACCGATTCGATCGGATCGGTGCACCATGTCTAGACCCCGGATGCCCACCGGCAAGGCCCCTTGCACTCACCAGGCTTACGGTGTAAGTCGGGCGCCCGCAGCGGCGCCCGTGTTCACGAGCTCGCGGGGGAACTGCAGCTAGAGCTCGTCGAGCGCCCTCCGCGCGTCATCGACGGCCTCCACCGCGGCCGACGTCTCCGAAACCGCACGCTCGCGCCGATTCGAGGCAGATGCGGCATCCTGCTGCGCCTGCGCCGCATCCTCGCGAGTCTGCGCGAGCTCATCCTCGAGCTCGGCGACTCGCGTCGCGAGACGATCGACGCGAGCGTCTGCCTCCTGCGCCTCCTCGTCTGCGCGACGACGGGCTCGCTCGGCGCGCTCGTGCGACTTCTCGGCCTCGCGAAGCGCGCGCTCGGCTTTCCGCCGCTCGCGCCGCGCTCCGACCTCATCCGTCACCGGCTCCGCAGCCACGGGCGAGCTCGGCCGACCGCCGCCGACCGCGACGTCGAGGTCGAAGGACCCCGTCGGCTCGAGATCGTGCACCAGACGCCCGGATGCGACGGCCGAGGCCGCACCCTGATCGAAGAACGCCGCGGAGATCGTCTGACGGACCGCCTCGAGCGTGGCATCCGTCACTCGCGCTCCCTGCGATGAGGCGAGTGCCGCCGCCTCGGCAGCGAGCTGGTTCGTCAGCGCACGCCGCTGCCGGCCGAGCTGCGACAGCGTCGAGGCGTCGAGATCCTCCTGGGCATCGCGCAGCTCGGCCGCCAGCTGCAGCGCCTGCCCGAGACGCCCGGAACGCTCACGAGCGAACACGTTCACGACCCACGCTGCGACGGTCGGCTTTCGCAGGGCGCGGATCCGCTCGGCGAGGCCGCGGTCGCCGGCCTCCTTCGCACGCGTGTTCCGCGACGCGATGAAAGCCTCCGGCGGACCGGAGTACAGCGCGGCCGCGATGTCGTCGAGGTCGTCCGCGTCGCTCATGCGAGCGAGACTACCCGTCCTGACGGTCGTTCTTCGGCGCATCCTCTGTGGCCGACGGGACGTCCCACCCCTCCTGCGGCGCCTCGCAGGTCTCGCGGAACACGTACTGCGAGATCAGCCGTCGTTGAGAACTGGACCAGTCGATCGCCGGGCGGCGCTGCGCGGGCGGCAGGTAGCCGAGCCGGTACACGGCCATCAGCTCGAGATCGTCCGGAACATGCAGCAGGTCGACGATCTCGTCCCAGCGCCCGGGCACCTCCATCGGGAAGGAGATGAACTGGATGCCCATGCCGAGCTCGACAGTGGTCAGCCAGACGTTCTCCATCGCCGCGCCCATGCTGAACACCGAATAGAACGACGACAGCTCGCCGGGGCGGTACTCGCTGCGATCCAGCATCACGCCGAGCAGCAGCGGGGATCCGGCGACGAGCTTGGCATTCTCGGATCCGAGCGTCTTCGGCACTCCGAGCGAGTTCATCAGCTTCTGGCCGCGGCGGGTGAACACCTGACTCGTGAAAGGGCGCAGCACCGCGGGAAGCTTGTCGAACAGCATCCCGCTGCGCTTCTGCTCCATCTCGGCCTCGCTGAAGCGGAAGTACGGCTTGTACCGCTCGAAGAACGTGCCGTTCGACATCGCCTCGGTCATGCTCTCACCCGAGATGCGGGCGATGCGCTCGATCGTCTCGCGCTGCTCGATGACGACGAACCGCCACGGCTGGCTGTTGAGCTGGGACGGTGCTCGGCCTGCGGCCTCGAGCAGCAGCCGCTGGTGATCTTCGGAGACGGGGTCTGGCAGGAACGGTCCGTTGGTCGTCTTGCGACGGCGGATGGCATCGAGAAGTTCCATGGTGCTCCTGTCAACGAGAGGTGAGGACGGCGGCGGCGAAGAACGGCGCGGCGCAGAGTGCGATGGCCGGATGCCGGCGGGTGCGGGTCCCCGCGAAGGGGATGACGGCGAGCGGGATCAGGGCGGGGGAGAGCGCCGCCGCGACCCGGCGGTCATGACGCAGCTCAGCGACGAGCGCGAGGGCCGTCGTGGTGGTCGTCGCGATGTAGAGCGCGTGGTGCAGCCAGCGGATGCGTCGCGTGTCGATCAGCCGTGCGGCGACGGCCGCGCCGAGGGCGCAGTTCGCGGCATAGCAGAGGGCGGATGCCCTGACCGCCGCAGTCGGTGGGGCTGGATGCCGATGCTGCCGGCCCGCGCGCCGACTGCGAGTCATCGCTGTGCCTGTTCTGCTGCCTCCACGGGATTGCGCCGGATGCCGATCCACGACACGACACCGCCGACCGCGAACAGCACCGCGGTGACCAGCGCGGCGCTGTGGAAGCCGTCGAGATCGAGCACGCCACCGACGATGGTCGACAGCAGCGCCACGACGATCAGGCCCGCGACGCGCGAGATCGCGTTGTTCACGGCCGAGGCGATGCCGGAGTGCCCCTCGTCGATCGCGCCCAGGATGGTCGAGGTCAGCGGGGCGACGGTGAGCGAGAGGCCGAGGCCGAGCACGATCATCGACGGCAGCACCTGCCACCAGTAGCTGAAGTCCTCGGCCACGGTGAGCAGCAGCAGCGCCCCGACCGCCATCAGCAGCGGCCCGACCGTCATGAACAGTCGTGGTCCGAGCCGGCCCGCCCACGATCCGACCCGCGAGCTCAGCAGGATCATCAGCACCGTCACCGGCAGACTGGCTAGACCCGCGGCAGTCGCACTGAGACCGGCGCCCTGCTGCAGGTACACGCTGACCACGAAGCCGTTCAGTGCCAGAGCCGCGTACACGAACAGCGTCGCGATGTTGCCCCAGCCGAAGTTGCGCACCCGGAAGAGCGACAGCGGCATCATCGGTGCGACAGGACGGCGCTGGCGCAGCAGGAACCAGGCGAACAGCGCAGCGCCGACGACGGCGGGGAGCCAGATCGCGGGGGAGGACCAGCCGAGGTTCGGCTGCTCGATGAGGGCGAACACCACCGCTCCGAGGCCGACTGCGCACAGCGCTCCGCTGAACCAGTCCACTCTCGTACCACGCGGATGCTCGGGAAGGTGCAGCCGTGAGAGCAGCAGGAGCGTGATCGCGATCGGGAGGACATTGATGAGGAAGACGAAGCGCCACGACAGGAAATCGACGAACAGTCCGCCCATGAGCGGCCCCACCACCATCGCTCCGGTGGTGAATGCGGTCCAGACGCCGATCGCCCTGGCCTGCACCTCGCCGCGCATCACCGCGGTGATCAGGGCGAGCGAACTCGGCACGAGCAGCGCTCCAGCGGCACCCTGTGCGGCGCGAGAGATGATCAGCGTCAGCGGATCCAGCGCCGCAGCGACCGCGACCGACGAGATGCCGAACGCGATCAGGCCGATGCGCATGATGAACACGCGGCCGTAGGCGTCGGAGAGCGAGCCGGCGAGCAGGATCAGCGCGCTCAGCGTGATCAGATACGCGTCGACGACCCATTGCTGTGTCGTGATGCCGCCGCCGAGGTCTTCGCTGATCGCGGGCAGGGCCACGTTGACGACCGTTCCGTCGAGGAACGTGACGAACGAGGCGATGATGGCGATGGTGACCACCAGCCGCTGCATCGGCTCGAACGCGGGCATGGCAAGAACACTACCCCGGCGCGCAGCGGCGAGGGGTCGCGATCGACGCCCGTCCCGTCAGCTGATCGGCTCGAGCAGGAACACAGGGATCACGCGCTCGGTCTTCTGCTGGTACTCGTCGTAGTGCGGCCAGACCTCGGTGGCGCGCCGCCACCACTCCTCGCGCTCCGCGCCCTCGAGTTCGCGCGCGATGTAGTCGCGCACCTCGGCGCCGTCCTGCAGCTCGACGTGCGCGTGCTTGATGATGTTCCAGTACCAGGCCGGGTGCTGCGGCTGACCGCCGCGCGAGGCGACCACGGCGTAGCGACCGTCGTGCTCGACGCGCATCAGAGCCGTCTTGCGCAGTCCTCCGGTCTTGGCGCCGACAGTCGTCAGCACGATGACCGGCTTTCCCTGCAGCTCGTTCGCCTCGGCGCCCCGTGACTCCTCGAAGGTCTCGGCCTGCTTGCGAGCCCATTCCGACGTGCTGGGCAGATACTCTCCGTGCAATGGCATGACTCGAGCCTAACCCGCGCCGTACACTGGGGACGTGCTGTTCCCATGTCCTGTATCAACAGAGGGCGCCTTCGCGGGGCGAGAGGTGATCATCGGCGCGTCGCGCGCCGACGGCAGAGGCTGAGATCGATCAGACGGTCTCGAACAGAAAGCACGATCATGCGTCCCATCGACGAGCGCGCCATCCGCGCGTCCTTCCGCAACGCCTCCCGCAAGGAGGCCTCCTCGCTGACCCTGCCGGCCGATTTCGCCGAGCTCGACTTCGAGCAGCTCGACTACCTCGGCTGGTTCGACCCCAAGATGCCCAAGCGGGCGTACGTCATCGCTGAGGTCGATGACGAGCTCGTCGGCGTGCTGCTGCAGCGCACCGAGCAGCGCACCCGCGCCAGGGCCCAGTGCTCGTGGTGCGACGATGTCACGCTGCGAAACGATGTGCAGTTCTTCTCGGCGCGCAAGGCCGGCGCGGCCGGTCGCAACGGCGACACGATCGGCACGCTCATCTGCGAGAACTTCGGCTGCTCGGCGAACGTGCGCCGGCTGCCGCCGCTCGCCTACGAGGGGTTCGATCGCGAACTGGCGCGCCAGGTGCGGATGCTGCGGCTGCGCGAGCACGTCGCCGCCTTCCTGGGCGAACTCGGCTGAGCAGGTCGGGGCGGCCGCCGCGTCAGGCGACCGTGGCGCGCACGTGCGCCAACGCGTCGTCGGCGAGCGCGGCTGACAGGCGCTGAAAGGTATCGACGCTGCGAGCTCCGGGCCAGTCGGCGGGCAGCAGCGCCGCCGGCAGGCCCGGATCGACGTATGGCAGCACCCGCCAGCTGTCGATCAGGCGCAGGTGCGCCGCGAACGGCCTTGCCAGATCGAGCGCATCGACGGATGCCAGGAAGCGCTCGTGCTCGGCGCGAAGCGCCGCCAGGTCCCACCAGCCGGCGACCGCCTCCGCCAGCGGACGCGCCGGCACAGGATCGTCGGCGCGGAATAGGGTGGCGTACCCGCGCGCGCCGATCTCGCCGAGGAGCTCTTCGGCCTCGTCCTGCAGGTGTCCGGGAAGGATCCACAGTCCGGCCGCCACGGACCCTGCCCCCAGGAACTGCAGCCGCCGGCGCAGCTGGTGACGCAGGTCGCGCCGCGTCTCCGGGATCGTCGCCGAGACCAGCAGCCACTGCTCGTCCGGCGTCATCGAGCGCACCGCGAAGATGCGGCGATCGCCGCGCTCCAGCATCCCGATCGCGGCGGGGTTCAGCGCGTACTGGCGCCCGGGCGCCGCGAGCAGAAGTCCCTTCTGCTTGAGGCGGGTGGTCGCCATGCGAGCCTGGGCCGCCGGAATGTCGAGGTCGCCGACCAACCGCACCAGAGCCGCGGATGAGATCTCGCCTCCGAGCGGACGAAGGTGCACGCCGATCACGGTGCGCGGCAGCGAGGTGGTGCTGCCGGGCCGTGCGTCGATGTCGTCGAGGATCTACGCCTGCCTGCCGACACCCCCAGTTCCCGCCGAGACCCCGGGCTGTGGGCGCCGATACCCGGGGGTCTCGATGGCAGGTGGGGGTGTCGGCGACGCGGGAGCGGTCATGCGAGGGCGTCGCGCACGGCGATGATGCCGCGCAGCGCCTCCTCGTGCGAGGTGCTCAGCGGTGACAGTCCGAGTCGGATGCCGTCGGGGAACCGGAAGTCCGGGATCACCCCGTCCACCCAGAGGTCCTTCGTGACCTGCTGGAACGAGTCGTGCCCGATGGTGATGTGCCCGCCGCGCTCGGCGGCGTTGCGCGTCGAGAGCAGCTTCACTCCGAGGGGCGCGAGCAGGACGTCGTACGCGCGCACGGCGAAGTCGGTGAGCGTGATCGACTTCGCCCGCACGGTGCCGATGCCCTCGAGCTCGATCAGATCGAGCATGCCCTGCATCGCGAGCATCGACAGCACAGGCGGAGTGCCGCTGAGCAGCTGCCGGATGCCCGCGACCGGAGCGTACTCCGGGCCCATGGCGAAGATGTCGGCAGCGCCCCACCAACCGTGGATCGGCTGCAGCACGTTGCCGTGATGCTCGGCGCGCAGATAGCCGAACGCGGGCGAGCCCGGCCCGCCGTTGAGGTACTTGTACGTGCAGCCGACGGCCATGTCGACGCCCCAGTCGTCGAGATGCATCGGCACGACGCCGACGGAGTGGCACAGGTCCCAGAGCATCAGCGCGCCGGCATCCTTCACCACCTTCGTGATCCGCGGCATGTCCGCCAGCGCGCCGGAGCGGTAATCGACGTGACTGAGCACGACGAGCGCGGTGCGCTCGGAGACGACGGATGCCACATCCTCAGCGCTCACACCGGCGATCTCATCGGGCTGCACCCACCGCACCGTCATGCCGGTCTCGTCAGCGACGCCGGCGGCGATGAACCGGTCGGTGGGGAAGTTGCCCGACTCGATGACGATCTCATCGCGCCCGGGGCGGGCCGCGACACCCGCGCGGATCAGCTTGTAGAGCATCACGCTGGTCGAATCGGCGACGATGGTCTGGCCGGCGGCAGCGCCCAGCGTCACCGCGCCGATGCGGTCGCCGAGCTGCATGGGCAATTCCATCCACTGCTCGTCCCACGAGCGGATCAGGCGGGTGCCCCAGTCGTCGCGGATGAACGCCGCTGCCTTCTCGGGCAGATCCCGCAGTGGACGGCCCAGCGAGTTGCCATCCAGGTACGCGGTGACGCCGGGCGCGTCGGCGAACTCCGCGAGGTGGTGCGCGAGCGGGTCGGCGGCGTCGAGCTTGATGGCCTCGGCGAGCAGGACGTCGGTGTCGGTCATTTCAGTACTCCAGATCGGCGGTCGTGAGTCGACGGGACCGGTTCGGATCGTCGTCGGGAAGAAGAAGCAGGGGAGCGCCCGGCGCCAGTGGGTCGGCGGGTGCGAGCGCGATGAGCAGGTCGGTGCCGTTCACTCCGGCGACGCGCAGCGCGTCGACCTCGGCGTCACGCAGGTCGACGGGGGTGGCGCCGTTGCCCATGTCGGTGCCGTAAACGAGTTCGCCCCCGGTGGCGGCGAACCTGCGCACGTTGTCGGTGACGATGTCGCGCGCTTCGCCGTCATGGATCGCCATGGTCGAGATCCACGAGACGGATGCCGCCTGCTCGGCGATCTCGTCGTCGGTCAACCGCTCCGAGAACGGCGCGTGTGCCAGCCTGGTGGCGCCCAGTCTCGCGACGCGCTGCGCCTGCCCCGGACCCTCAGCGTGAGCGACCAGCGGGATGCGGTGCTCTGCGGCAAGACGGGCGAGCGTGCGCATCAGCTCGTCATCGAGCACCGGGCCCACATCGCTGTTGCCGACGATCTTGAGGAACGAGACGCCTTCGGCTGCGAGTGCAGCGACGACGGCCGCCGCATCGTCGGCATCGGTGATCTGCCGCACAGAGCCTGTCGGCGCCCATTCCCGGTCGGACGGGTATCCACCGACGGCCGTGAGGAACGGGCCGGCGTATCGGATGCGTGGCCACAACTCCGGAGATTCGGGTGCTTCTGTCGCGGATCCGGCAGATCCGGGCCGTAGGACCGCAGGTTCTCCGGAGTTGTGGCGGGCGGTGTCGGATGCCAGGTCGCTGATCCAGCCGATTTCGGCCCCCAGATCGATGACCGCGCCCAGCCGGGAACCGGGCAGCGCGGTGTGATCGACCAGCTGCAGGTGCACGTGGTGGTCGGTGAACAGGCCGGTGACCAGTCCGTCGAGCTGCGGTGAGCCGTCGGGTGCCTGCTCGGCGAGAAGGCTCAGGCCGCCGGCATCCGACATCAGCGTCCCCTCACGAATCTCGCCGCGGTCGAAGAACCGCACCGCGCGCGATTCAGTCACCGGCCGATCTCCGTGCGCACGCTGTACAGCTCGGGGAAGAACGTCAGATCCAGCGCGCGCTGCAGGAAGCCGACGCCGCTCGATCCGCCGGTGCCGACCTTGTGCCCGATGGTTCGGGCGACGGTGCGCAGGTGCCGGAACCGCCAGAACTGGAAGTTGTCCTCGACGTCGACGAGCTCCTCGCATGCCTCGTACAGGTCCCAGTGCTCGTGCGGGTGCTCGTAGATCTCACGGATCGCGTCGACGAGCTCGGGGTGTTCGCGGTATGGCTGGCGCACATCGCGTTCGAGGATGTCGCGCGGCACCGGCAGGCCCCGGCGCGCGACATAGCGCAGGAACTCGTCGTACAGCGTGGGCCGCTCCCACTCGGCGGTGAGCATGGCGAGGTTGTCGGGGTGGTCGCGGAAGAGCCCCAGCATCCGCTCGTTCTTGTTGCCGAGCGCGAACTCGACGCAGCGGTACTGCACCGACTGGAAGCCGGACGAGCTGCCGAGGTCGCCGCGGAACTCGGCGTATTCGGTGGGGGTGAGGGTGGCCAGCACCGACCACTGCTGGGTCAGCACCTCCTGGATGTGCTTGACGCGCGCGATGTGCTTGAGGGCGGCGCGCAGGTCGTCGCCGGCGAGGCGATCGCGCGCGGTGCCGAGCTCGTGCTGCACGAGCTTGAGCCACAGCTCGGTCGTCTGGTGCTGGATGATGAACAGCATCTCGTCGTGGTGCTCGGGCTTCGATACCGGATGCTGCGCGCTGAGCAGTCTGTCGAGGTCGAGGTACGACCCGTACGTCATCCGATCCTTCAGATCCGTGACGATGCCTTCTTCCAGGGAGCGCTCGTTGTCGGCCATCCCGCGAACATATCACTTTCGCGGCGACCGTCACAATGGTGAAATCTCCTGCTGGGCGGGTCTCTCAGCCGGTGCGGGCGTCCAGGAAGTCGAGCGTCTCCTTGAGCGCCGTCTGCGCTTCGGGCTGGTCGAGGTGGAACTGATACTCATGGGGCTGCGCCGGTTCATGCGCCGCGGGCCAGAACAGCGTCGTCACGTCGACACCGAGATCGTCGAGTCGCTGCGCCATCGGTATCGACTGCAGCCAGGTGAGGTCGTCGCCGTTCCCGCCGGAGATGTAGGTGGCGGGAAAGTCCCCGGTGACCCAGTTCACGGTCGACATCGTCGCTCCCGTGGCGTCCTCGGCCCAGTTCTTCGAGCCGGAGTATGCCCACATCGACGTCTTCAGCCCCCACCCGACTACGCCCGTGAGTGCGGCGAGGGCCGCGAGATCGTAGACGCCGCAGTTCAGGACGGTCGCAACGAGCTGATCCGCGTCCAGCGCCGGGTCCACCGACATGATCTTCGCGTAGTCCGGGTTGGTCGTGATCGCGGCCAGCTGGCTCGCCAGTTGCGCGCCGGCGGAGTCTCCGGCGAGCACGATCCGGGAGGCGTCGACGTTCAGCTCGTCGGCGTGGACGTCGATGTGGGCGAGCGCGGCGTTGAGCTGGTTCACGGCGGTCGGGTAGGCGGCCTCCGGCCCGCGCGTGTAGTTCACGCCGATCGTCGTGTAGCCCTCGGATGCCAGGATGCGCAGATACGGATCGACGTTCTCCTTGGAGCCGGAGATCCACGCCCCGCCGTGGATCCAGACGACCGCGGGAAGCGGGCCGGTGGCGGATGCCGGGGTGTACACATCCATCGTCGTGTCGCTGCCGTCTTCGCCGTACGCGACGTCGAGCGTCTCGGTGAGCTTCGTGTCGGGCACGTGTCGGTTCATCTCCGCGGCCGTCTCCTCGCCGCCGCGGGTGAACACCGCGCGGATCACCATGGCGGACGGCCAGGGAGTGACGGCGCCGACGATGCCGATGACCACGATGATCGCGATCACGCTCAGGAGTGCGACCCTCGTCTTGCGCCACTTGCGGTGCGGTATCGGTTCGGTCGATTCGTCGGCTTGCTCGAGCGCAGTCATGTGTGCCCCTCCGGGAATCAGTGTGGCAGAGCCGTGGATCACCGGCACTCAGGTCAGCGTGCCGCGAGCACCTCAGCGGTGGTCGCGAGAGTGATCTGCGGCGGGTACAGGCCCATGACGTGCAGGGCGGCGGCGTGGTTCTCGGCGGTCGAGCCCGCGCAGGCGTCGGTCGCGACGGTCAGGTGCGCGCCGGCATCCGCGCCAGGCAGCGCCGTCGAGAGCACGCAGCAGTCGGTCGAGACGCCGGTGAGCACGACGCGCGCGCTGCGACCGACGACCGCCTCGATCTCGTCGCCCCACTTGCCGAAGGTGGGCAGATCGAGCGTGGGATGCGGCGAGAGCCCGCGTGCGGCGGGGACCAGGTCGTAGAGCGGGTCGGATGCCGGCCTGTCGGCGAACGGCCACGCGGCGAAGTACTCGCCCCACGACGTGGAGCGGTCGGCAGTTGGCATCCACCGGGTCACCAGCACGTTCTCGCCGAAGCTCTCCGCGAGTGCCGCGATGTTCGTCATCGCGCTGTCGAAGAACGGCGAGCCCCACTCGGAATCGGGCGACGCGAAGATGTTCTGCGGGTCGATGACGACCAGCCATCCGGCGTCGCGCGTTTCGTCTCGCTGCGCTCGCTCAACGACCGGCGAGGGGATCACGCGTCTTGCTCCTGCCGGCGGATCTTGCCCGCGCGGGCGAACCAGGTGACCAGGAACGAGAGCACGAGTGCGAAGAAGACGCCGAGGTTCGCGTACGCCCAGTCGCCATCCTTGCCGCCGATCAGGAACAGCAGGTATCCCTGCCAGTTGTTCCAGGCCGCCTCGGCCGCGAAGTTGTTGACCACCAGGCCCCAGCCGATCACGCTGGCGACGACCATGGTGATGATGGCCGTCCAGTCCCAGGCGCCGTAGCGGCCGCGGGCGTCGAACAGCGCATCCTCGTCGTAGTCCTTGCGGCGCCGGAGGATGTCGGCGATGAGGATGCCCGCCCACGACGCGAGCGGCACGCCGAGCGTGATGAGGAACGACTGGAACGGCCCGAGAAAGTCGGTGGCGAAGAAGACGACCCAGATCGTGCCGAGCGTGAGGATGATGCCGTCGATCGCCGCCGCGCTGGGGCGGGGGATGCGGATGCCGAGGCTGATCAGCGTGAGGCCGGAGGAGTAGATGCCGAGCACGGCGCCCGAGACCAGCGCGAGCACGGCGGTGAGCAGGAAGGGCACGAGCACCCAGATCGGCAGAATGGTGGCGAGGGCGCCGATCGGGTCGGCGGCGACAGCATCCATCAGGACAGGGTCGGATGCTGCCAGCAGCACACCGAAGATGACGAGGATCACGGGGGCGATCGCGCCGCCGAAGGTGTTCCAGAAGATGATCGCCCCGTCGGACGCCGTGCGCTTCTGATAGCGCGACCAATCGGCGGCGATGTTGATCCAGCCGAGGCCGAAGCCCGTCATCACCATCACGAGCGCGCCGATCACGGCGCCGATGCTGCCGTCGGGGATCGCCATCACCGCGGCCATGTCGATGTGGCCGGCCGCGAGGATGATGTAGAGGATCGTGACCACCCCGGTGATCCACGTCAGCACCGACTGCATCTTCATGATCGTGTGATAGCCGAGCACTGATGCGGCCACGATCAGCGCCGCCACCACGACGGTGGCGACGATCTTCAGAGCGGTGCTGTCGCCGTCGCCGCCGAGCTGCGTGATGACCGTCGCCGTGGCGAGTACGGCCATGATCGCCAGGAACGTCTCCCACCCGATGGAGGTCAGCCAGGACACGACTCCGGGCACCTTCTGCCCGTGCACGCCGAACGCGGCGCGGGAGAGCACCATGGTGGGTGCGGAGCCCCGCTTGCCGGCGATCGCGATCAGGCCGCAGAGGAAGAACGACACGACGACGCCGATGATCGACACGAGCGTCGCCTGCCAGAACGAGATGCCGAAGCCCAGCACGAACGAACCGTAGCTCATGCCGAACACCGACACGTTCGCCGCGAACCACGGCCAGAACAGGTCGCGGGGCTTGGCCGTGCGGTCGGACTCGGGGATGATCTCGATGCCGACGCGCTCGATGAGCGCGGGTGATGCGGCGGGCGGCGGCGTGCTGGATGCCGGAGGCGTTGCGGTCATGCCCTCATCCTGGCACTGTCACCGCGTCGTGGCGAGAATCAGCGCCCGAGCAGCGCGGCGATCGCCTCGATCGCCCCGTCGGAGACGCGGAAGAACGCCCATGTTCCACGCTTCTCGCGCTCGAGGAATCCTGCCTCTGTCAGGATGCGCAGGTGGTGCGAGACGGTCGGCTGGCTCAGACCGAGCGGTTCGGTGAGGTCACAGACGCAGGCCTCGCCGTCGGCGTGAGCGGAGATCATCGACAGGATGCGCAGACGGGCGGGATCGGCGAGTGCCTTCAACGACGCGGCGAGCGATACGGCGTTGTCGTGGCTGATCGGCGCGCGTGTCAGCGGCGCGCAGCAGGACTGCAGGTCGCGCAGCGGGATGAGCTCGAGAGCGGGCATGCATCGATTCTGCGCAAAACATTGACACTCGTCAATATCTGCGTCACGATCGCATCGTTCGAATATCGATGAGCATCGATGAAGGAGGTGTGACATGGACGACTGCTGCGACACCGGCTGCTGCTGCTGACCACAGGACAGGGGCCGTCGATCGTGTGATCGACGGCCCCGCAGGCACTCGGCCGGTGACGCCGGTTCAGCCGGCGAAGAACGCTCGCGCGACGCGGGAGAGGTCGTAGAGGTCACTGACTCCTGCCAGCTCGCGGGCCGAGTGCATCGACAGGATCGGGATGCCCACGTCGACCGTGCGGATGCCGAGACGCGTCGCCGTGATCGGACCGATCGTCGAGCCGCACGGCACCGCGTTGTTCGACACGAACTCCTGCGAGGAGACGCCAGCGGATTCACACCAGCTCGCCCAGGCGGCCGCGCCGAGGGCATCCGTCGCGTAGCGCTGGTTGGCGTTGATCTTGAGGATCGGGCCGGAGCCGAGCATCGGCTGCACGACCGGGTCGTGGCGCTGCTGGAAGTTCGGATGCACGGAGTGCCCGACATCGCTCGACAGGCACCAGGATGCAGCGTACGCGCGCCGCAGATCCTCAGCGCCGGCTCCCAGTGAGGCGTAGACGCGCTCGAGCACGTCCTCGAGGATGGGGCCGGCCGCGCCGGACCGCGACTCGGAGCCGAGCTCCTCATGATCGAACGCGGCGAGCATCGGGATCACCGCACTGTTGGTCTGGCCTGCTGCCTCGATCAGAGCGACCACTCCGGCGTGCACCGAGGCCAGGTCATCCAGTCGCCCCGACGCGAAGAACGCGTCGTCCTTGCCGAAGACGGCGCCGCGCGCGGCATCCGCCACGACCGCGTCGAAACCGCGGATCTCCGCGGCGTCCACACCAGCCGAAGCCGCGAGCTCGGCGAGGATGTCTTCCGACTCGGGCTCGCCGAGCCCCCACACCGGCTGCGTGCCGGTCTGCTTGTCGAGGGCGAGGCCGTCGTTCACGCCGCGGTCGAGGTGGATCGCCAGCTGCGGCAGGCGCAGCAGCGGCCCGGTGGCGGCGAGCACGACCCGCCCGTCGGCAAGCGCGAGACGGCCTGCCAGGCGCAGCTCGCGGTCGAGCCACGAGTTCAGCAGTGGACCGCCGTACACCTCGACGGCGGCCTGCAGCCAGCCCTTCGCTCCGGTGGTCGGCTTGGGCTTCAGTTTGAAGCCGGGGGAGTCGGTGTGCGCGCCTAGCACGTGGACGGGCGTCGTCGCCGTGGCATCCGACGGCACCGCCCAGGCGATCGCGGCGCCGTCACGCACGATGACATAGCGTCCCCCGGTCTGAGCCGGCCATGCACCCGCCTCATCGAGGCGCGTGAAACCGGCGCTCTCCAGCCGCCGCGCGACCTCTTCGGCCGCGTGGTAGCTCGACGGCGAGGCGGCGACGAAGTCAGCCAGGTCGGATGCGTGCGAGAGGGCGGGAGACGTGTCGGGCATGCCTTCGAGCCTAATGGCGGGCGCCCCGCCGATCGCGAGCCTGCGCTCACGTTCACACGCACTCAGACGATCACGCGCTGCTGAGCTGGGGTGCGGCAGGTTGGGGTGCGGCAGGCTGGAAGTCGTCCCACGGCGGTGGGTCATCATCGGGACCGGTCGCCGTCCCGGAAGCCGGTGTGGGTTCGGCGCAGCTGGGCACGAACATCACGCGCCGCGGCGGAGCATCGATGTACGAGCGCCCGCTCGGGCTGGTCCACTCGATCGTCCAATCCGGACGCTGTCGCGCGGTCCAGCGGTATCGCTCGGGGATGTCGGGGTGCTTGAGCACATGGTGGCTGAGGCACAGGTGCGCGAGGTTGTGGATATCCGTCTTGCCGCCGAGGGCGTAGTCGAGGTTGTGGTCGAGTTCACTGCGGTGCACGGGCTGACGGCATCCCGGAAAGCGACAGTGCTGATCGCGCGCCTTGAGGAACCGGCGCATGCCCGCGGTCGGTGTGTAGGTGTCCGTCGACGTGACGAATCCTTCCGCGTCGAGGAAGAGGCGAGTCCAGCCGATGTTCTGGCCGGCGAGCGCACGCGCGATGTCGGGGTCGATGGCGCAGTGGCCATCGAGCTGCGCCGGAGCATCGTCCAGTCCGGCAAGCGTCGTCGCGGCGACGGTGACCTGCACGTGCGCTCGGATGCCCTCAAGCCCCGTGCCCATCATCTCGGTGGGATTCGCACCCAGCAGCAGATCGCAGACGACGTCGGCCTGCAGCTGGTCGGCGGTGCGGGGATCCGGCGCGATGATGATCGGCGTGGATCCCGCTTCCATCGCCGCGTCCATCGCGGCGTCGCACGCGGCGGCCGCCTCGGGGTTGTCGGCTCCCGAGGGGCAGGGAACCCAGGTGTGCACGATCGGCGGCTCACCGGGAAGGAACGGGTCGATCACGTAGGTGTCGGCGATGCCCGTGTTCCGCTCGTGCTCCCGCGCCAACCAGGCGGCGTGCTCTGCCTCGACATCGAAGGGGAGTGGGAAGTCGGGGTCGGGGGCCGCATCGCGGGCGATCGCACGCGCGCGATCCATGATGAACTCGATCTTCGCGGTCGGCGCCAGCAGATGCAGAATGCTGACACCGTCGTCGAAGGACCGAGCCCACATGCGACGCTCCTGTTCGGCGGCCCGGTGCTGCTCGACGACGACCTGGGGCGCGAGCGCTGCAGCGAGTTCCTTCAGATGCGTGCGCGTGCGTGCCGGTGCTTCTCTCTCGGCGAATTCGAGAGCGGCCGCCTCGTAGAGGCCGAGCACGGACGGCTCGACCGCGCCATCCGCGATTCCTGCCGTGATAGGAGAGGCCGCGCGAAGAATCTCCCTGACGTGCGCCGCTGTGACCACGCCGGTATCGAAGGCCTCACGGACTCCGGGGAAGTCATCGCGCAGCGAGCGGGCATCTGTGAACGCGATCTCGGCGGAGCCTTTCGCGATTCGTCCCGCCGCTGCGTACTCGGAGACCATGGAGCGCCAGATCGCCTCGCGCTCGAAGGGCGAAACGGCGACATCCGCATCCAGGGACTCCAGTCGTTCGCCGAGCAGGGCTGCAGCCCGCGCCTCCCACATCGCCACGCGGCGGCGCGCCTCGACCCACTCGTCGAGCAGGTCGGCCTGCCGTTCGAGAGAGTGCTGCGCGTCGTTGGCCATGCGTCTAGTTTAGTACAAAGATTCGAAAACGCAAGGGTGTACTGCCGCTTTCTCAACTGATCGGCAGCGGGTACCGGCGACGCAGCAGGGCTCGCTGCACCAGCGTCCAACTCACGGTGACGACGAGGTAGAGCGCGGCGGCCAGCGGCACGAACACCGCGAACACCGCGGTCAGATAGTGCAGTGCGTTGAGCATGCCGAGCATCCCCGGTGAGGCGAGCGGGCCCTCGGCGGGCACCTGCGGCCGGAACAGCCGCCGGGTGATCTCGGCGACGATCAGGATGAGTACGAGCACGACCGCCCACACCAGCGCCGTCGCCGCATCGAGCCGACCACTGATCGCATGGAGCAGCGAAGTGCCCAGCGGCGCACCGAACAGATCGTGGGTGAGCAGCTCATTCGCATGCCCGGCGATCTCGGGCCGCAGGAAGAGCGTGTAGAGGATGCCGACGACGGCGCCCTGCACGATCAGCGGCAGGCATCCGGCGAGCGGCGACGCGTTCTCGGCCTTGTACAGCGCCAGCGTCTCGCGCTGCAGGCGTTCGGCGTTCTTGCCGTGGCGCTTCTGCAGCTCGCGCAGCTTGGGTGCGATTCTCGCTCGCATCTGCTCGGCCTTCGCCTGAGAGACGCCAACGGGGATGAGCAGGGTGCGCACGAGAACCGTGACGAGCACGACGGCGAGGGCAGCGGCGTTCCCGCCGGCCAGTGGCTCGACCAGATGCGAGAGCGAGAGCAGCGCGTTGTACGCGCCGTCGAGAAGAAGGGTCAGTGGAGGAAAGGCGAAGATGTCCAAGAGATGTCCGATCGCGAGAGAGGAGAAGGGGTCGGCGAATACCGCGGATCTCTTTCTCGGATGCCACATCTCGGATGCGCATCGCGGAGAGGATCACGCGGCGAGTGCGACTCCCGGTGCTCGCGGACGCGGGTGCCCATCGGCATCAGGGTGGCTCTGCGCGAGACGTATGGACACGTCGATCGCGCGGCGCGGATGAGCGGAGGAACGCAGGCCGGTAAGCGGCGCAAGCATGGCGACCAGCATGGTGAGGACCGCGATGGTCACCAGGATCGCGGCGATGCCCAGCATCCCGTCCGGCGGCATGGCGACCGCGCCGAGCGCTGTCAGCATCAGCTGCAGCAGCGTGCTCAGCACGTCGGTCATGTGCGCCTCCCGTCAGAGTGCGAGGTTAGCATCCGCGGCTGGCCCGGCCGTGAGCCATGCATCGAGCAGGCCGAGCCGGCGCAACCGGGTGATCGTCTTCGCGCCGATCTGCCCGGTTCCGCCGAGAACGACGATGCGCGCCGTGCGCATCGTCGTTCTCACATCAGCCGTCGCGAACCTCTTCGCGACGCGGCCGGTCGCGCTCGCCGCTGTAGTCGGGGCGCTCGGGCTGCGAGTCCTGATCCGAGAGCTCCCCGCCCTGGCGGCCACCGTAGGGGCGTCCGTGATCGGCGAACTCCTCGCGACCGAAGGCGAGCTGCCAGTCGCCGATCCGGAAGTGCGCCCCGGTGCGCAGGATCTCGGAGCGCGCGTCGCCGTCCTCTTCGCGGTACGCGTTCATCTCACCCGCACCGTGCAAGGTCAGCACGTACTCGTCGCGGTCGTCGTGGACGATCGTCGCGTGCACCGGATCCGCTCCGGGCAGCAGCAGCGTGGCGCCTGCGCCGGAGCCGATCGTCACCTCATCCTGTTCGATGTAGAACACGGCGCGCTCCTCGCCGGGCCCGGTGATGCGCAGATGCGGTCGGCCTGCACCCCACTCCGCATGCGTGCGGGTGGGCTCGTTGGCATCGGTTCGGTCGTCCATGTCTCCTCCTCGGTCGGGGTGGTCGGTCGGGCGGTGTGCTCAGCGCGAGATCTGCTCCACGGTGTGGCCGGTGGTCGCGGCCTCCAGGTGCCTGGCGATGTCGGCCTGGCTGATGATCCCTACCAGACGGTGCTCTTCCAGTACCGGAACCCTCCGGATCTGGTGCTCCTTCATCAGCGCGAGCACCCGCTCGATCTCGGCGTCCGCATCGGCGGTGACCGGCGCTCCGTTGGCGAGCCGTCCGGCATTGGTCGTATCGGGGTCGAGTCCGACGGCGACTGCCTTCACGACGATGTCGCGATCCGTCAGCATCCCCTTCAGTCGACCGTCCTCGCCGCAGATGGGCAAGGCGCCGACGTCCAGTTCGCTCATCTTCTCCGCTGCGATCGAAAGCGCATCGTTCTCACCGATGCACAGAGCGTTCGGCGTCATGACCTCTCGGGTGAGTGTCATCGGTTCGTCCCTTCCTCCTGGTGCTTGCCCCTCGTGGTTCTTGTCGACGAAGCTATCCAGCCGCCCGACGACATCGAAGGGGGTTGACAGTCCGAAGCGACGCCGTCAAGCCCCTTCAGATGCGGATCCGGTCCCGAGAGCATCCTGCGAAGACGGAGGAAGAGGGGGAAACATGTCCGAACGAGCTGAGATCGGCGCGAAGGTGATGTTCTGGGGATGGATGGGAGTGATCGTCGGTGGCTTCGCGATCATGGCCGTCATACTCGTGAGCGGTCGCTGACATGCGTCGCGTGCTCCGGGATCAGGGCCTCAGTCTCTTCTTCTTCGCGCTGTTCATCCTCGCCCTGCTCGGCCAGTCGGTGGCGGGTCACCTCCGCAACAACGAGGACCTCGTCCAGCACGCGCAGCCGCCGCAGGGCTATCTCTCATTCGTGTTCTCGAGCGATTTCGTCGTCGACGTCGCCGAGAACTGGCAGAGCGAGTTCCTGCAGTTCCTGCTGTTCATCGCGGCCACGGTCTGGTTCGTGCAGCGCGGGTCACCCGAGTCGAAGAAGCCCGGCGATGAGGGTATCGACTCGGATGAGAAGCAGCAGGTCGGCGCGTATGCGCACGCGGACAGCCCGCGCTGGGCGAGGGTGGGCGGCTGGCGTCGGACGGTGTACGAGAACTCGCTGGTGATCGTGATGGGGGCGATCTTCTTCGTGTCGTGGCTCATGCAGTCCCTCAGCGGGCTGGTCGTGATGAACCAGGAGAACGCCGAGCACGGCGTCGCCCCGCTCGATTGGGGACAGTACGTGCTCTCCCCGGAGTTCTGGGACCGCACGCTTCAGAACTGGCAGAGCGAGTTCCTCGCGGTGGGCACGATGGTCGCGTTCTCGGTGTTCCTGCGTCAGCGAGCATCGGCCGAGTCCAAGCCGGTCGGTCTGCCGCACGGCGTATCGGCCGAGGAGTCCGACTGAGTCAGTCGCCGTTGCCGTCGAGGTCTTCGGCGAGAAGGGTGATCCCTCCGGTGCTGCTCGCGGAGTTCGCCAGTGTCGTGATCCATTCCGAGCTCAACTCGGGACGCTCCGGGTCGGCGAAGACGAAACGCAGCGGGATCGAGGGGTGCAGCCAGATCGTGGAGCGTCCCGTCGGATTCTCGGGAGGATGACGCCACGAAAGGGTGAAGCTCTCGTTGCGTCGAAGCTTGGTGGAGATGACGACCTTGAGATGCGCGAGCGCGCGATCCTCTATCTCAATCGGCTCAGAGGTATCGCCATAGAACAACCAACCCATAGCGATAAGCTTGCTGCACTGACGCCGGGGACGCCAGTGGTAGTTCTCTGCTTGCGAAAGGGCATCTCGATGGGAAAGTTCGTATATGAAGGCTCGGTCAAGACCGAGATCGAGGATCGTGCGCTCACCCATCTGCAGCTGGTCATGACGGCGAAGCTGCGACGGGGGGAGCCGTTTCCGCTCAGCTGGCGTGAGGACGCCAGCGTCGGCGGGGGGCGAACGACCGTATGGGTGCAGCCGGGCAGTTCGCTCGTCTTCAAGTACTACGGCAGCAGGCAGCCCGAGGTGAACCGCGCGTGGATCGAAGCCCTCGCTTACACCGCCAACACCCCGGCCGGACTGCACCTCGTGCCCGAGCCGCCGGAGGGCCCGGTCACGACCGTCGAAGAGTGACGGCGACCGCGGCACGCCGCGTACGCGGTGGGCTCTCGATCGTCAACCCCCGTGTCGCCCGGGTGGAGGCGCCTTAGCGTCGAAGCGTGACCCGGATCGGATTCCACGCCTCCCACGAGCAGCACCCGCCGAGCGACCTGCTCGAGTTCGTGCGCACCGCCGAGCAGGTCGGGTTCGATGAGGCGATGTGCTCCGACCACTTCGCACCGTGGCTGACCTCGCAGGGACACTCCGGGTTCGCGTGGAGCTGGATCGCCGCTGCATTGGCCCTCACGCGGTATCCGATCGGTCTGGTGACCGCTCCGGGGCAGCGGTACCATCCGGTGATCGCCGCTCAGGCGCTTGCGACCGTCGAGGAGATGTTCCCCGGCCGCACCTGGGCCGCGCTCGGCAGCGGCGAAGCGCTGAACGAACATGTCACCGGTGATGCGTGGCCATCCAAACCGGAGCGAGATGAGCGGCTGGTGCGTTCCGCCGATGTCATGCGCCGGCTTCTGTCCGGTGAGAAGGTCAATGCCGATGGCCTGGTTCGCGTGCACGAAGCGCGGCTGTGGACGAGGCCCGAGATCCCGCCGCCCATTCTCGGGGCCGCGATCAGCCCGCGCACGGCTGCGCGTATCGCGCGATGGGCCGATGGGATGATCACCGTCGGAGGGGACCCGAGCGCCACGCGCCGCACTCGTGAGTCGTATCGCAGAGCAGGCGGAACGGGTCGGACTCTGCTGCAGGTGCATGTCAGCCTGGCATCCACGCGCGAGGAGGCACTGGCGGCCGCGCGCGACCAGTGGGCGCAGGGCACCGTTCCGCCGCGGCTGATGCCGGACCTGCAGCAGCCCGAGGACTTCGAGCGGCATGCCGATCCCACCGACGCCAAGCTGGATGCCGCCGTCATCATCGGATCAGACGAAGCCGAGGTCGCCGGGCGCATCGCCGCCGCGGCCGCCGGTTTCGACGGTGTGTTCCTGCATCACGTCGGCACCGATCAGCGCGCGTTCCTGCAGCGCTGCGAGGACCATCTGCTGCCCGAGCTGAGGAGGCTCCTGTGAACCCGGCTGACACGAGCGATCTGTGGTGGCGCACCGCGGTCTTCTACTGTCTCGATGTCGAGACCTTCCAGGACTCCGACGGTGACGGCGTCGGCGACTTCGCGGGCCTGGCTTCGCGCATCGACGACCTGGCGGCGCTCGGCGTGACGTGCATCTGGCTGATGCCCTTCCAGAAGACGCCGGATCGCGATGACGGCTACGACATCTCCGACTTCTATGCCGTGGACCCTCGTCTGGGCGATTTCGGCCATGTCACCGAGACCATCCGTGTGGCGCACGACCGCGGCATCCGTGTCGTCATCGACCTCGTCATCAACCACACCTCGGATCGCCATCCGTGGTTCGTCTCGGCTCGACGGTCCCGCGACTCGCCGCACCGGGACTATTACGTCTGGCGGGACAAGCCGCCGCGCAATGAGCAGCCGACGATGTTCCCCGGGGAGGAATCGAGCACCTGGGAGCACGACGAGCGCACAGACCAGTACTACCTGCACAGCTTCTACCGTCACCAGCCCGACCTGAACCTGGCGAACCCGGCGGTGCGGTCGGAGATCGCGCGCGTCATCGGATTCTGGCTGAAGCTCGGCATCGACGGCTTCCGTGTCGATGCCGTGCCCTTCCTGGTCACAGGGGATGGCAAGGCGCACTCCAATGATCCGCATTCGTTCCTGCAGGAGGTCCACCGGTTCGTGGGACGCAGAGAGGGGTCGGCGCTGCTGCTCGGCGAGGTGGGGCTCACGCACGACGAGCAGCTGACATACTTCGGCGACCGCGGCACCGAGCTCGATCTGCAGTTCGACTTCCTCACCGCGCAGGCCGCGTTCCTCGCGTTCGCGCGTCAGGACGCCACGCCTCTCGCCGAGGTGCTCCGTGCCCGCCCCGAGGTCGACGTCCGCCACGGCTGGTCGATGTTCCTGCGCAATCACGACGAGCTGTCGCTCGCACTGCTCTCGGAGGAGGAGCGCAACGAGGTCTTCGATGCCTTCGCGCCGGAAGAGCATCAGCGCGTGTATGGCCGGGGAATCGTGCGACGCCTGGCGCCGATGCTCGGAGACGACCCGCGCAGACTGCGCATGGCGTACAGTCTGCTCTTCTCGCTCCCGGGCGCGCCGATGCTGTACTACGGCGAGGAGATCGGCATGGGCGAGCTCGAGGGCGACCTCGGCCGCGGGGCGATGCGCGGGGCGATGCAGTGGGATTCAGGGCCGAGCGCGGGCTTCACGGCGGCCGGGACACGCCGCAGGCGTCGGCGGATCGCCAAAGGCGGGTATGCCCCCGAGTACGTCAACGTGCACGACCAGCGTCGCGATCCGGATTCGCTCTGGTCGTTCATCTCGGGCCTTGCCGCACGCTACCGTTCGACTCCCGAGATCGCGTGGGGCGCACTGCGGGTGCTGGACGTGAACGAATCGCGCGTGCTCGTGCACACCACAACAGCGGACCGGGTGCAATTCGTGGCGCTGCACAACCTGTCATCCGAGCCGGTGACCGTGCGACTGCCGGCGCTGGGTGAGGAAAGCAGCCACACGGTGCTCATCGAATCGGCGACGAGTGCAGCCGATGCCGACTACCGCGACCAGGTGCTGGACGGCTACGGGTACCGCTGGCTGCGTGTCATCCATGGCCAGACCGGAGGGTCCACCGGAGGTGCGCGGCGCAACTCGTCCGCCGCGTGAACGCCGTTCTCCCCGCCAACGCGATCCTCGGCCAGCCCCTCATCCGTCGGCCGGCGGAGCGCTCGTGCGCAGGTCCGTCGGGCCGTCGCCGGAGTGCGGGTGGACATCGCCTTCGCCGAGGTCGCCCTGACCTTCGTCGCCGATCGCGGTCTCCAGCGGCTCGTCACCCTGAGACTCGGGTTGCAGGCCCGGCAGGCGCGTCGCCGCAGTGTCCTCCTCGGGGACGTCATCCGCTGCAGCAGGGTCGTTCATCATCGGATCGCTCATGCGTGCTCCTCTCGTGACGATCAGCATTGCGCGCGGGCTGCGGGAACGCAGGCCCGTTGACAGGCCGCCGGATCGGACCTAGGAGGCGCGGCGAATCGCTGACGAGCATGCTCAGATCGCTGACGAGCATGATCAGATCGCGACGCGCGCGCATGCGCTTGCGGCGTCGAACTGTCAACCCCCTGGATGCCTGAGTGAACCCGGGCAAGAGTGTGAACACGGCCATCCACAGTGACCGGCACAACTCGACACCCCGGAGGAAGAGGTACGACGATGACTCCCCACACGTCCGACCCCCGCGATCAGCACCACGACGAGGGATTCCCCGCCCAGCAGCAGGATCAGCCGGGTCTCACTGACGAGACCAGGCCGACGCCCGATCACGGTGAGGACAGCTATCGCGGCCATGGCAGGCTCGCCGGTCGCCGAGCACTGATCACCGGCGGGGACTCCGGCATCGGCCGCGCCGCCGCCATCGCGTTCGCTCGCGAGGGCGCCGACGTCGCGATCGTGCACATGCCCGAAGAGCAGGAGGACGCGGATGCCACGCTCGATCAGATCCGCGACGCGGGCCGAGAAGGGCTGGGTCTTTCCGGTGACCTGCGCGATGAGCAGTTCGCGGAGGACGCCGTGCACCGCACGCGCGAGGCGTTCGGCGGGCTCGACGTCCTGGTGCTCAACGCGGGATATCAGCACGATGTCGACGGCTTCGCATCACTGAAGACGGAGAACATGCGTCGCGTGTTCGACACGAACCTCGTCGGCATGCTCGTCACCGCGCGCGCCGCGTATCCGCACCTGGAACCCGGATCGAGCATCATCGTCACAGCATCGATCCAGGCGTACAACCCGTCGCCCGGACTGATCGACTACGCCATGACGAAAGCTGCCCAGGTCGCGTTCGTGAAGGCGCTGGCGGAGGAAGCGGGCGAGCGCGGAATCCGCGTCAACGCCGTCGCACCCGGCCCGATCTGGACCCCGCTCATCCCGGGCACCGGCTGGGATGCATCGAAGCTGGAGAGCTTCGGCAAGGACACCCCGCTCGGCAGGGCCGGCCAGCCGGCAGAACTCGCCGGAGCATACGTGTACCTGGCATCCGATGAGTCGTCGTACACCTCGGGCACTGTGCTGGCCGTCACCGGAGGCAAGCCGCTATGAGCGCCACGATCTCAGACGGTCCGAGACCGCCGACATCCCACGGACGCTGGGAGCTCGCCCGGCTGGGCCACGACAGCTGGCGCATCTGCGACCCGTCCCGCCGGCAGGCCGACGCGGACTGCCTGATCGCCTACGTCGACCGGCATCCGTCGGGCATGCTCGATGTGCTCTGGCTGCGCACGCCGTGCCCACGGTCGACCCGCTTCAAGGACTTCGACCGGCTCTTCGCAGCCCTCGACCTCGCCGTGGCGAACGCCTCGGATCGCTCGCGGGCGCCCTCGCCGATCAGGCATCACCCGCCGATGTGATCATCCCCATGAAGGGCTGAGTGCGACTGCCGCTCAGCCCTTCATCCCTGACATCGTGGCGCCTTCGATGATCTGCTTCTGGAACAGGAAGAACACGATGATCAGCGGCACCGTCGAGATGACGCTGGCCGTCACGATGATCTCCCAGTGCCATTCGCCGCCGAAGCCGAAGGCGTCGACCATCGACTTCAGGCCGCGCGGGATCGTGAACGTCGAGGAGTCCCGCAGGTAGATCAGGGCGCGCATCAGGTCGGTCCAGACCGCCTGCACCTCGAACACCGCGACCACGGCGAGAGCCGGCTTGGTCAGCGGCAAGCCGATGCTCCAGAACACCCGCCAGTGCCCGGCCCCGTCGACCCGGGCGGCATCGAAGAGATCTCTCGGCAGGGCGAGCATGAACTGCCGCAGCAGAAAGATGTAGAACGCGCTGCCGAACAGGTTCTGCGCCCATAGCGGCACCAGTGTGCCGACGAAGCCGAGGGAGTTCCAGATCAGGAACGTCGGGATCATCGTCACGGCGCCCGGCAGCATCATCGACGCGAGCACGAGGCCGAACAGCGCCCCGCGGCCGCGGAACCGGTAGTACGAGAACGCCCACGCCACCATCGCGCTCGAGATCGTCACGGTGATCGCTGCCAGCGCCGTGACGATCAGCGTGTTCAGCATCCACAGAGCCAGCGGCGCCTCCTGCCAGACGGTGACGTAGTTCTCCCACGTGAACGTCTCGGGGATCAGCCGGTTGTCGAACACCTCGCCGCGCGGCTTGAACGAGGCGCTGACGAGCCACACGAACGGGTACACGAAGACGATCGAGAACAGCACCAGCGCCGTGGTGACCAGCACCCGCCGCACGATCGTGCGCCGAGGCGTGTGCCGCGCGCCGGTCGCGCCGGTGACGACGGCACGGGTGTCCAGGCGGTACTCGTCGGCGTCGCGCAGAGCGTCATGCGAGCCGGGGGGAACTCTGCTGTTCATCACTTCGCCTCGCCCTCGTAGTAGACCAGGCGCCGCGAGACCACGAGCTGCACGGCCGTGATGACCATGATGATCGCGAACAGCACCCAGGCCATCGCCGAGGCGTAGCCCATGTGCAGGAACTCGAACGCCTGCTGGAACAGATAGATCACGTAGAACAGCGCCGCGTCGTTGCTGTAGGTGGTGTTGCCCGCGCCGAAGAACGCGGTGTACGCCTCATCGAACGTCTGCAGACTCGCGATCGTGTTGACGATGATGATGAAGAACAGCGCCGGGCTGATCATCGGGAGCGTGATGCTGAAGGTCGTGCGGACCGGGCCCGCGCCGTCCATGCGCGCCGACTCGACCAACTCACGCGGAACGTTCTGGAGCGCGGCGAGCAGGATGATCACCGATGCTCCGACGCTCCAGGCGCTCATCAGCACCAGGCCCGGCTTGACCCATGCCGGATCGGTCGTCCACGACGGCCCGTCGATGCCGAAGAAGCCGAGCACCGTGTTGATCAGGCCGTTCTGTCCATTGAACAGCAGCAGGAACAGAATCCCGATGGCCACGGGCGGCGTCATCTTCGGCAGGAAGAACAGGGTGCGGAAGAATCCGGCTGAGCGCTGCGCGGCCTGGCTCAGCAGCAGCGCCAGCATGAGCGAGACGATCACATGCACCGGTACCTGCATGATCGTGAACAGGAATGTGTTCGTCAGGGCGAGCGAGATCTTCGGATCCGCGAACAGCTGCGCGTAGTTGTCGAAGCCCACGAACGATGGATCGTTGATCACGTCGTAGTCGGTCAGCGACAGGTAGACGCTGTAGCCGAGCGGCCACGCGGTGAACACCGCGAAGCCGATCAGCCACGGCGAGAGGAAGGCGAAGGCGGCGCGCCGATCGCTGCGCCGCGCTGTCGCCGTCATCGGTTCTTCTCGAGCGCTGCCCACCCGTCGTCAAGCGCCTTCTGGGCCTTCTCCTGCGCAGCGGCGAGCGCATCCTCCGGCGACGACTGACCGTTGAGCACCGAGTTCACAGCATCCTGCAAGGCGTTCGTGAACTCCGCGTCAGCGGGATTCGCCGGCAGCGAGAAGGTGTGCTCGTTTGCCTCGTAGACCTTGGCGACCGCCGTGTCCCACGGCTCACCGCCCTCGGTCAGCATGTCCTCGATGGCGGCATCAGCCTTCGTGTTGCCGGTGAGGATGCCGGTGAACGGCTTCCCTTCGGCGTTGCGCAGCTCGACGCGCGCCTCAGCCGCCGCCTTCCAGGCGTCGACCGACGTCATCACGCGCGCCCAGCGGCAGGCGGCCTGCGGATTGTCGCTGCCGGCAGGGATCGCCCAGGCCGACCCCGACGCATAGGCGAGCGTGTCGCCGTTGCGATCGCGAACGGTGTCGAATGCCATCGGAGCATCGGGCGAGACGTCGTTGAGCACGTTGACGTACCACTGCTCCATCGGCATGGCGCCGAGCACGCCGGTGGCGAACTGGTTGCCCGCGCCGAAGAAGTCCGCGGAATCGCGGAAGGCCTTGACCTTGTCGAACCCGCCCTGGTCGTCGTAGATCGACACCGCCCACGTCAGCGCCTCGACGACCTTCGGATCATCGAGCTGGGCCGTGCGACCGTCCTCGGAAATGAGGTCGGCACCGTTCGCCTTGGCCCACAGCGGCAGGAACTCCGGCAGCTTGCTGTCGAACCCGATCACGCTGAGCTTGCCGCCGTCATTCTTGGTGAGCGCCTTGCTGGCGGCGCTGACCGCATCCCAGTCGGAGCCGTTGACATCCTCGACGGTGAGGCCGGCGGCGTCGAGCAGCTGCTGGTTCGCCATCGTCACCTGCACGCTGTTGAACTCCGGGATGCCGTAGGGATGCCCGTCGAGGGTCACCTGGGCGAGCGCGGGCTCCGGGAAGTCTCCGGTCGGGATCTGCTCCCCGTCGATGCACTGCTCGAGCGGCATGATCGCTCCGCGCGCCGCCAGGGAGCCGATCTGATTGCGGTTCGCGTAGATCAGGTCGGGTGGATCGCCTGCCGCGATCGCAGAGAGAAGCTGCTGCAGATCCAGCTCGCCTTCGACGAGCTTCACCTCCGTGTCGCCGAGCGCCTCCTTCGCCATGTCGGCCCGTGAAGTCGCCACCTCGTCGACCCCGGAGAAGCCCATCACCGTCAGCGTGCCGGTCAGCTCTGCGTCGGGATCGTAGTCGACGTCCTGCGCGCCGTCGGTCCCGCCGGTGCCGACGGCGCATCCGGCCAGTGCGACAGCGGCGACGGCGAGTGCGGCCGTACCGAGAAGCCTCGAGGGCTTCCGCATGCGTGTGATCATCTTCGTCTCCGGTCTGCTCGCCCGCAGGTGCACGGACAGGGGGAGCGCCCGATGCGGGTGAGGCTGACGCTAGAACCGTCTCTCCGCCCCCACAAGGGCTTGACGAAGTGACTGGGTGGTGCTCCGCGCGCGTCCGGTGCGTCATGTTCACGGCCACGATGAGGCCGCGGGCGTAGCCTCGTGCCATGACTGACCTGCGCGAACTGCTCGGAATCCGGCATCCGATCGTCCTGGCGCCGTTCGGCGGACTGTCATCGGTCGAGCTCACCGCTGCGGTGAGCGACGCCGGCGGGCTCGGGTCGTACGGTCTGTACGGCTACGACGGCGAGCGCATCCGCGAGACAGTGGCGGCGCTGCGCGCGGCCACCGCCGCGCCGTTCGCGCTCAACATCTGGCTGTCCGTCGGCGACGAGGCGGCGCCGGGGCCCGAGCACGACGCGTACGCCAGCGCGCTCAGCGCCTTCTTCGCCGAGGTGGGCATCGAGCCGCCTGCCCGCCCGGCGCGCTATCTGCCGACGCTCGACGAGCAGCTCGACGCGATCTGGGAGGCGGCCCCGGCAGTGCTCAGCGTCGTATTCGGCGTGCCGTCACCGGAGCTGATCCAGGAAGCGCACCGGCGCGGAATCCGCGTTATCGGCACCGCGACGACTGTCGGCGAGGCACGCGCTCTCGAGGCCGGCGGAGTGGATGCCATCGTCGCCACCGGCGCGGAGGCGGCTGGACACCGGGTGTCGTTCCTGCGTCCGGCTGAGGAATCGCTCGTCGGGCTCATCTCGCTGCTGCCGCAGGTGTCGGATGCCGTCGACGTGCCCGTCATCGCTGCGGGAGGCATCGCGGATCGCCGAGGCGTCGCGGCGGCGTTCGCGCTCGGGGCAGCCGCTGTGCAGGTGGGGACGTCGTTCCTCGCCACCGCCGAATCAGCGGCGAACACGGCGCATCGTGCCGCGATCCGCTCGACGTCGGCGGATGCCAGTGTGCTCACCCGCGCGATGAGCGGCCGACTGTCGCGCGGAGCGTCGAACCGCGCGGTACGCGCGATCGAGGCATCCGGATCGATCGCACCGTTCCCCGCGCAGAACTGGCTCACCGGACGCTTCCGCGCAGTCGCGGGACAGCGCGGTCTCGGCGACCTGCAGTCGCTGTGGCTCGGACAGTCCGCACCCCTCGCGCGGTGGGACGCAGCATCCGACGTCTTCGAGGAGCTGCTCGCAGGCGTTCCGCGCTGAGCTGTCCCTTCGGTCAGAGGATGACGGTCGAGCGGCCGTGCACGATCACGCGATCCTCGGTGTGCCACTTCACGGCGCGGGCCAGAACGAAGCGCTCTACGTCCGCGCCGCGACGCTGCAGCTCGGCGGCGGATTCGGCGTGTGTGACGCGGGTGACGTCCTGCTCGATGATCGGACCCTCATCGAGGTCGGCGGTGGCGTAGTGCGCCGTCGCGCCGATCAGCTTCACACCCCGATCCTTGGCCCTGGCGTAGGGATTCGCGCCGATGAAGGCCGGCAGGAACGAGTGGTGGATGTTGATCACCGGGGCGCCGATGCGCTCGATGAAGTCGTCCGTGAGGATCTGCATATACCTGGCCAGCACGACGAGATCGACGTTGCCCTGCAGCAGCGCGAGCTGGCGCGCCTCCATCTCGGCCTTGGCATCCGCGCCCGAGCCGGACGGGATGTGCACGAACGGGACGCCGAACGAGCGGACCTGGTCGGCGAGATCGGGGTGGTTCGAGATGACCATCGTCACGTCGATGTCGAGCTCACCGCGCTGGGTGCGCCACAGCAGCTCCATCAGGCAGTGGTCGTACTTCGAGACGAAGATCGCGACCCGCTTGCGCACGGCGGTGTCGTGCAGCGACCACTCCATGCCGAAGCGCTCGGCGACGCCGGCGATCGAGGCCTCCAGCGCCGGGCGCTTGGCGGAGAGTCCGTCGAGATGGATGACGGTGCGCTGGAAGAAGCGTCCCCCCACCTCATCCGTGGAGTGCTGATCCAGCGAGATGATGTTCGCTCCGTGCTCGGCCAGCACTCCGGCGACGGCCGCCACGATCCCGGGCTGGTCGTCGCAGGCGATGAGAAGGCGTGCAGTGTCGGTATGCGGCATGGATGCTCCTGAGAGGGGGTGTCTGTCGATTCTGCCCGTCCGTCGCCGTCCGTGCGAATCGCTCGGCACCCCCGCTCAGTGGGTCATGCTCGGCTCACTTCTCAGGCTTGCGGTTCTCCGCGCTCACCATCCAGGCGAACTGCTCGAGCTCCTCCAGCACGACGTGCAGAATGTCGGCGGTCGTGGGGTCTTCCTCATCCACCGAGTCGTGCACGTCGCGCACGGTCCCGGTCGCTGCCTCCAGGCGCTCGGTGATGAGGTCGATGGTCTGTTTGGTGTCCACCTCGCCCGTAGGGTAGGCCGGCAGCGATGACGTTTCGGCGATCGTGCTGCTGCGGCCGTCGGGGAGCGCATGCAGCGCCCGCATCCGTTCGGCCACGGTGTCCGACAGCCGGCGCGCTGACGCGACGATCTCGTCGAGCTGCAGGTGCGTGTCGCGGAAGTTCGTGCCGACGACGTTCCAGTGCGCCTGCTTTCCCTGCAGCTGCAGGTCGAGCAGGTCGACCAGTACGCGCTGCATGCTGGTGCTCAGCTTCGCCGATGCGCGGAAGCCGCTCTCTGCGTTCTGCTTCTGGGTGAGCTTCTTCGCCATGTTCTTCTCCTCTGTCGGGGCTTGACGTTCAAGTGAGCGATCGCTCGAATCAGTGGTTGCGCAGCATGTCGATGAGCTCCGCCTTGCGCTTGTCGGAGTAGCCGCTGAGGCCGAGTTCCTTGGCGCGAGCCTTCAGCTCATCGACGGTGCGGTCCTCGTAGTTCTCCGCTTCACCGCCGCGCTCACCGACCGATTTACGGCCGTCGCGCGCCGCGGCGTTGGAGATCCTCGCCGCTTTCTCCTTCGAAGCTCCGTCATCGCGCAGCTCCTCATAGAGCTCCGGATCCTTCAGGCTGTTCGAACCGCGTCCGCGGGGCATGATGTCCTCCTGATGTTGTCGGTCGTGCCAGCATGCACACCCCGCGAGCCCGGTCGTCAGGGGGTTGACACGCCTCGGCTCCCGCGTGCATGACCCCTCGCCACCCGCGTGCATGACCGGGCGGGTCGTACGGATAGCACCGGGAATGGGAGCCCGTCAACCCCCGCGACTGCCCGGCCGCGCGCTGTCATGGTTGGCACACCACGCAACGCACGGAGCTCCCGTGCCGCACGTCAACCGAAGGAGCAGACAATGAACATCGCTCTCATCATCATCATCGTCGTCGCGATCGTCCTCGCGATCGTGGGCGGACTCGGCGAGGCATTGGGCTGGCTGCTCTGGGTCGCGCTGATCATCGGTGCGATCGCGCTCATCGCCTTCCTCATCCGAGTAATCGGCGGCCGCAACACCAACGTCTGATCGGAGTTCGCGATGACTGCGACGCTGACTGCACTCACCATCTCGTGCACTCTCAAGCCGGCACCCGGGTCATCCAGCTCCGAAGTCATGTGCGGTCAGCTGCAGGAGCAGCTGACCGCACAGGGGGTCGACCACGCTCACGTGCGGGCGGTGGATCACAACATCCTCCCCGGTGTCGAGAAGGACATGGGGGAGGGCGATGACTGGCCGGCGCTGCGCGAGAAGGTGCTCGCCGCCGACATTCTCGTCTTCGTGACTCCAACGTGGCTCGGACAGCACTCCAGCGTCGCGCAGCGCGTTCTCGAACGCCTCGACGCGGAACTCTCGGAGACGGATGCCGCAGGGCGTCCCATCCTGTTCGACAAGGTCGCCGTCGCGGGCGTCGTCGGCAACGAGGACGGTGCGCACCACATCGTGGCGATCCTGTATCAGGCGCTGAACGACATCGGCTTCACCGTGCCGGCGCAGGGATGCGCCTACTGGAACGGCGAGGCGATGCACACGACCGACTACAAGGACCTCGAGCAGACGCCGGAGAAGGTCCAGTCGTCGATGACGACCGCGATCGGCAATGCCGTGCACCTCGCCCGCCTGCTCAAGGAGAGCCCGTACCCCGTGTGACCGCGTCGGATCGCCGGCCAGGGGCACCGGTGATCCGATGATCTGATGCGGGCCCGTACTCGCGCACTACGCTGAGCGGGTGGAAGAGAGCGCGCTGGGTCTGGTCCTGATCCCGCTGCTGGCCGTTCTCGCGCCGATCCTCGCGCGCGTGATCGGGCCGGTGCTGCGGGTTCCGGTGGTCGTGTTCGAGCTGCTGCTGGGCATCCTGATCGGCCCGGCGGTGCTCGGGTGGGCAGAGCCCGGCACGATCCTCGGTGCCCTCAGCGAGTTCGGCCTGGCGATGCTGTTCTTCCTCGCCGGCACGGAGATCGACTTCCGCGCCATCGGCCGCGGGCCGCTTGCACGCGCCTCGCTCGGCTGGCTGCTCAGCATCGTGCTCGGAGTAGGTGCCGGATTCCTCATTGCGCCCGGTGACGGGATGATCGTCATCGCGATCGCTCTCAGCTCGACAGCGCTGGGCACCCTGATGCCGATCCTTCGGGATGCCGGCGAGATGGCGACGCCGTTCGGTCGGGCAGTCACCGCGATCGGCACGGTGGGTGAGTTCCTGCCGCTGATCGCGATCTCGATCTTCCTCAGCGTGCGCTCGGCACCGGTGGCGGCGGTCATCCTGCTCGCGTTCGTCGGGCTCGCGCTGCTGGCGGTCTACGCCGCCCGCCGCATCCCGCACGGCCGCCTGCACCGGCTCGTCAACGCGACGCTGCACACGTCAGCGCAGTTCGGCGTGCGATTCGTTCTGCTGCTCGTCACGGCGCTCGTGGCGCTGAGCCTGTGGCTCGACCTCGACATGCTGCTGGGCGCGTTCGTTGCCGGCGCCGTCTGGCGCATCGTCATGTCGAGCGCGTCCGAGGAGGACGCGGAGCAGGTCGAGAGCAAGCTCGAGGGCATCGCCTTCGGCTTCCTGGTGCCGATCTTCTTCATCTACACCGGCCTGACCTTCGATCTGCAGGCGCTGATCGCCTCGCCGCGCGCGCTGGCGCTGGTTCCGCTGCTGCTGATCGCGCTGCTCGTGATCCGCGGGGCCGCCGCCCAGTTCTCGGCGACGGCGGGGATGTCCGGCCGCGACCGGACGGCGCTGTCGCTGCTCTCCGCCACGGCCCTGCCGATCATCGTCGCAGTGACCGCGATCGGTGTCGATCAGGGGATGCTCGGCTCCCACATCGCCGCCGCGCTCATCGGGGCGGGCATGCTGTCGGTGCTGCTGTATCCGCTGATCGGCATGACGCTGCGCGGTGATCTGGCCGCCGTGCAGAATGCCAAGGGCGCGCCGCCCCAGGGGGAGATGTGAGCACTGCAGCCGAGCTGTTCGAAGATGCGCGCCGGCGTCTGACGGACGTCACGCAGGAAGGACTCGGCCTCGAGCGCTACTCGCGATGGCGCGGACAGCGCATCGTCCGAGCGGGACGGGCATGGCACCTCGGCGTGCTGCTGCTGACCGACGACCGCGTGCTCGTCACCGGCGAGATCCTGCGGGCGGCGGCACCCGCCCGGCGCGGGTACACCGCCGAGTCCGCACGGGCCAGGGCGGACCGCCGCGCGCAGGCGCGCAGGGGCGGCTTCGCGGAGGGCGAGGTCGTTCACGTCGGCTGGCAGGAGCTCGACCTCGACGCGGTCGATTCGGGTGGGGCATCCGGTCCTCTCGCGCTCGTCGACGGTGTGCCGCACCTGCGCTGGGCGCCGGGGGCCGCATTCGTGCCGCTCGCCGCCTACCTCGACGAGCGCATCGCGCTCGCGCGCGGCGGCTGACGCGAGCGGGATCAGACGCTGACGAGACGCGGGAAGCGTGCGAGCAGATCATCGCCGTCGACGGATGCCGACAGCACGGCGCGTTCGGTCTCGTCGTACTGCGTCGGGTCGAAATAGCCGGATGCCCGGTACACGGCCATCCGGTCGGCGAAGTCCTGGGGTGATGCCTCGGGGTGGAACTGCGTGGCGTACAGGCGCTCGCCCACGCGGTACGCCTGCACGGTGCAGACGTCGTTCGTCGCGAGCAGCACCGCACCCGGCGGTGTTTCGCGGGCGGATTCCTTGTGCGCCGTGAACACCGACAGGTGCGGCCCGCCGGGGCCGAACAGCGGGTCGGCGAGACCTGCCTCGGTGAGCACGATGCGGGTCGCGCCGGCCTGCTCGGGCTGGTCGGTGTGGACCTCGCCTCCCAGCATCCGAGTCACCACGCCGATCCCGTAACAGGTGAACAGCGCCGTCGTCTCGCCGTCGAGGGCGCGCCCTGCGATGCGCTCGAGGTCGCGTTCCACCGCCAGCTGCTGCCGGCCCTTGCCGGCATCCGTCACGTTGAACGGCGAGCCGCCGATCACGAAGCCGTCATACTGCTGCCATTCGGCGGTCTGGAGCGAGGCGTGCAGCAGGTCGATCCGATCCAGCATCCCGAGGCCGAGCCCCCGACTGAACGACCGCTGCTCGGCATCCGCGGCACTGCGCTCAGGACGGACGCACACGTACAGGACCGACGACATGAATCTGAGTCTATGACCGCGAATCCGGGAACGAGGGAATACCTGTAACCTGACGTCGTTGAACTTGAGTGAAGTACGCTCAACTTTTAGGAGAACGCGATGTCCAACGACTTCAGCGACGCGGGTTCGGGCTCGTTCGACGAGTTCCTCTCCCGCTATCTGGCGGGCGAGCAGGCGCGCCAGGCCCGCTCGATCGACCTCAGCCGGTTCCTCACCGCGCGCACCCAGAACATCCTGCAGCGCGCAGGCCGCTTCGCACTGGAGCGCGGCCAGACCGAACTCGACGCGCTGCACGTGCTGCGCGTGATCGTCGAGGACGACGCCGTCGTGCAGGCGATCGAGCGGATCGGCGTGCGCCCGGCATCCATCGTCGAGGCCGTCGAGGCGCGCCTGCCCATGCCCGGAGCCGCCGCCTCGCAGAACGCGGCGACCATCACGCCCAGCGCCAGCCGGGCTCTCTTCCACGCCTACCAGGTCGCCCGCTCCTCGGGTGCCACCTACATCGACCCCGAGCACCTGTTCTTCGCCCTCGTGCTCGGGCAGGACGTGCCTGCCGGCCAGATCCTCGCGCGCGCCGGCGTCACCGCCGAAGCGCTCACTCAGGGGATGCGCGAACCCGTGCACGCCGGCGGCGAGGCCGAACCCGGCACACCCGAAGCCGCGGCGAGCGGCGCATCCGACACCCCCATGCTCGACCAGTACGGACTCGACCTGACCGCTCAGGCCCGCGCGGGCGAGCTCGACCCGGTGATCGGACGGTCTGAGGAGATCGAGCAGACCATCGAGATCCTCAGCCGCCGCACCAAGAACAACCCGGTGCTGATCGGCGAGGCGGGCGTCGGCAAGACCGCGATCGTCGAAGGTCTGGCGCGCGCGATCGTCGATGATGCCGTGCCCGCGCAGCTGCACGGCCGACGGGTCATCGCGCTGGACCTTCCCGCGATGATCTCCGGAACGCGATACCGCGGAGACTTCGAGGAGCGCCTCACCAAGACCATGGACGAGATCGCCGCGCACAAGGGCGAGATCATCGTGTTCATCGACGAGGTGCACACGGTCGTCGGCGCCGGCGGATCCGGCGAGGGCGGAATGGATGCCGGGAACATCCTCAAGCCGCGGCTGGCCCGCGGCGACCTGCACCTGGTCGGCGCGACCACGCTCAGCGAGTACCGCCGGATCGAGAAGGACCCGGCGCTCGAGCGCCGGTTCCAGCCCGTGAAGGTCGCGGAGCCGTCGATCGAGAACGCCGTGCTGATCCTGCAGGGACTGAAGCCCGCATACCAGGAGCACCACGCGGTTACCTACACCGATGAGGCGATCCGAGCCGCCGTCGAGCTCAGCGCCCGCTACCTGCCCGACCGCGTGCTGCCCGACAAGGCGATCGACCTGATCGACCAGGCGGGCGCCCGGCTGCGGCTGAAGCTGGGCATCGTCAGCGACGTCGAATCGCTGTTCGCGGAGCTCGCCGATCTGGAAGCGCAGAAGAACGCCGCCGTCGGCTCGGAGCACTACGAGGAGGCGTCGCGCCTGCGCGATGAGATCTCCCGCGTGCAGCGCCGCATCGATGAAGCGGGTGCGCCGAGTGCGCGCGCTGAGACGGACGCGGTCGTCGACGAGGTCGAGATCGCCGCGGTGATCTCTCGCGCCACGGGCATCCCGGTGAGCCGTCTCACCGAGACCGAGCGTGCGCGCCTCGGCGACCTCGAGGCCGACCTGCACCGCCGTGTGATCGGGCAGGAGGATGCGGTGGCCGCGGTGGCGCGCGCCGTCCGGCGCAGCCGCACGGGCATGGGCGACGCACGGCGTCCGGTCGGATCGTTCCTGTTCCTCGGGCCCACCGGCGTCGGCAAGACGGAGCTTGCGAAGGCGCTCGCCGATCGCCTGTTCGATGACGAGAGCGCCGTCATCCGCTTCGACATGAGCGAGTTCGGCGAGCGGCACACGGTGTCGCGACTGGTCGGAGCGCCTCCGGGATACGTCGGCTACGACGAGGCCGGGCAGCTCACCGAGCGCGTGCGTCGCAACCCGTATTCGATCGTGCTGTTCGACGAGATCGAGAAGGCCCACCCCGACGTGTTCAACCTGCTGCTGCAGGTGCTCGACGACGGGCGGCTGACCGATGGTCAGGGCCGCACAGTCGACTTCCGCAACACCGTGATCGTGATGACCTCGAACATCGGCTCGGAGTTCCTGGCCTCTCGTTCGGGAGCGCTCGGATTCGTCGCGTCGCAGGACGCCTCGGCGAACGGCTTCGCTTCGTCTTCCGACCTCCGGGCGAGGGTGATGGGCAAGCTGCGTGAGGCGATGCGTCCGGAGTTCCTGAACCGCATCGACGAGATCGTGCTGTTCCAGAAGCTCTCCCGCGACGAGCTGGGTCAGATCGTGCGGCTGATGCTGGATGCCAGCGCGCAGCGCCTCGCCACGCGCGAGATCGCACTCGACGTGACGGATGCTGCCGTGGAGTGGCTCGGCGAGCACGGCTACGAGCCCGAGTACGGCGCCCGGCCGCTGCGCCGGCTGATCCAGCGCGAGGTCGACGACCGGATCGCCGACCTGCTGGTCACAGGCGAGCTGACCGACGGCGGCCACGTGCGGGTCGACGCCGCCGACGGCGGCCTGAACGTCGAGACCGTCGTGCTCGCGACGACCTGACCTCCGTTCGCTGACACCGCCTCCTGCCGTCGAGACCCCCAGCTGTGGACGCCCACAGCTGGGGGTCTCGACGCTACGTGGGGGTCTCGGCGGTGCTGCGGGGTCAGCGGGAGGAGTTCGCGGTGCGGCCGCGCACGATGCCGACGAACGTGTCGACATCGGGCGTGGTCGCGTCGCGTCTCCAGGCGACAGCCACAGGTGAGACCGGGCCGGCCAGGAGCGGCCGATAGTCGACGTCCCTGCGGTGATGCAGGCGCGCCAGCGACATCGGCACCACGACGATCCCCACCCCGCTCGCGGCGGTCGCGATCGCCTCTTCGGTCGTCGCGACCTGCGGGAAGCTCGGTGCCGCGGTCGGCAGATCCAACGGCCCGAGCACGTCATCGGCCGGGGTGATCAGCACCTGCTCAACCAGGTCGTCGGCGGTCAGCCGGTCGGTCGCCAGCAGGAACGAATCGATCGCCGCGACCACGACCGGCACCTCCTCGTACAGCGGGATCACATGCAGGTCGTCGGCGTGCTCGATCGGCAGCCGCACGATCGCGGCATCCAGCTCTTCAAGCTGCTCGCGCTGCTCGGCCACCGACAACCGCACCAGTTCGATCTCGACATGCGGCATCCGCTGCTTCCACGCATCGATCCACTTGCCCGGCGTCGCGCCGGGGATGACGCCGAGTCGGAACGTGCGCGGTTCCTCGGGCGCCGGCTTGGGTTCGTCGAAGCGCCTCGCGGACGCCTTCTTCTGCGCGCCCTTGCCCTGCGCGCCCTTCTTCTGCGCTGGCTTGCCCGGGCGCGGACGGCCCGCGCGGGCGGGGCGGCGCCGGTCGTTCTTCATCGGTTCAGCGTAGCGGTCGGAGTCGTTCTCCACCCGAGAACAGGATGGTTACCCGGAGCAGGCCCGTTCCGCGGAATCCGTCCTGTGCTCGGCGAATCTCCTGTCGCGGATGAAGCCGCGAACCGCTCAGCGGCCGGGGCGAATGGCCACGCAGCATTGCCCTTCGTGCGGCTCGGCGTGTGCGCACAGTCCGCTGCAGCCGAGGCCGTCGAGCAGGCCGTCGATCAGCGCGAGGTTCGCCGAGCACACCAGCTGAGCGTGCTCGCGGGCAAGAGAATCGAACGGGCAGTTCGCGAGCGTCAGCGCATCGCCCTCGCGTCGCGGCTCATAGCCGTGCGCGCCGAGGACCTCGGTGACGCGCGAGAGGTCGTCGCCCGTCTCGGCTGCGGGCGGGGTCGGGGCGGGAACGGATGCCGCGATGCGGCGTCCCTCCTCGCGGGCGACCGCGTCGACAGCATCCGATAGCGGCGTCCCGTCACCCGCGCGCTCGATCGCGCCGGCGAGCAGGTGCCCCACCAAGTCGTACCGGCGCTCGGGCAGTGAGACGGCGACCGTACCGCCAGCTCGGCGATACAGCTTGGACGGACGCCCCGCGCCGGGCCCGGTGCGACCACTCAGCCGACGGAACTCGGTCTCGAGCAGCCCCACCTCGACGAGTCTGTCGAGGTGGAATCTGGCCATGTGGCTCGGGATGCCGACGGCGTCAGCCGCGGCGTCTCGGGTGACAGGCTCGGGCTGGGCCGCGACGTGGTCGTACAGCGCTCGCCTCGTCTCATCCGAGAGGGCGCCGATGCTCGTCGCGCGTGCGCTGATGTCCATGTCGGTCTCTAATGAAGAGCGTACGCGCTTTTAGAAATGACGTCTGCTCTGAGCGCGCCGGTCGGCGCACTCAGAGCTCGCGTGTCATCCCGGACGACTGGTCAGGCGGCCAGCCACAGGCCCTTCTGATCGGTGATGACCGTCAGGCCGGGCGCCACGATCTCGTCGTGGCCGATGCGCGTGCCGCGTGCGACGCGTGCGCCCGCGCCGATCTCGGTGCGAACGCCGATCCAGGCGTTGTCGCCGACTGCGGCACCGGGGCCGATGTGCGCGTGCGCTTCGATTCGCGCGTTCTCGCCGATGACGGCATCAGGCTCGATCCATGCGCCGCGGGCGACTCGCGTGCCGGCGCCGACACGCGCACCCGGTTCGATATAGGCGCCGACCTCGATGAAGGCCTTCGGATTCACCTTCGCGCCGTGCGCGACGAGTCCACGTCCGTTCACGTGCTTGCGGTAGCGCAGCGTCGTGCCCTGTTCGTCCTCGATATCGATGTAGTTCTTACCCACGATCCCTCCGGTTCTCCGGGTTGGTCCCGATACATCTACAACCGATGAGGGCGCGATTTCATTCCCGAACCGCGATGACTGTCATCTCTGACAGTTCGGACACCAGAAGGTGACGCGTTCCCGGGTCGGATCGGCGCCGATCGAACCCGTGCGGATGAGGGTTCCGCAGCGACGGCACGGGCGATTCGCGCGCCCGTAGACCCAGTCGGTTCGACCGCGTCCGGTCTGACCGGTGAAGGTGCGGTCGGCGCGGTCGCGATTCGCGCGGATCGTGCGCACTCCGAGGTCGACCAGGGTCGCGACGTCGACCTCTTCGGTGGGCGTCTCGGGCAGGATTCCGCGCAGGAACAGCAACTCGGCGGCGTACTCGTTTCCGAAGCCGGCGACATTGCGCTGGTCGAGAAGGGCGACGTGGATGCTGCGCGGATCGCTCCCGAGACGGCGCACGGCCTCGGCGGCATCCCAGTCCGCGGCCAGCGGATCGGGGCCGAGATGACCGACGAGCTCGTGCTCGTCGCGGGTGGGGACGACCTTCACCTCGGCGAGGTCGACGCCCACGGCCTCGGTCGTGTCGGTGACGACGATGGCGCGCACCTTGAACGCCGGATGCCGCCACTTCTCACCCGGCCGGTAGATGCGCCAGGTGCCGTCCATGCGCAGATGGGAATGAAACGTCGACGTGCCGATCCGCATCAGCAGGTGCTTGCCGCGCGGGACGACTTCGCGCACGGTCTGCCCGGCCAGCTCGATCGTGGCGGCCCGAGGGACGCGCAGCTCGAAGCGCGTCAGCTCGTGACCGCGCAGGGCCGCGTCCAGGCGCCGGGCCGTCTGGAAGACGGTGTCACCCTCAGGCATGCGCTGTCGTGTTGCGATCGAGCACATCGCGGGCGAGCAGCGTCGCTCCCGCCACCGCGGTCGGCATGATGAAGACAGCACCCAGCGGAACCATGAAGCACAGCTGCGTGGCCGCCCCGAAGCCGAGCAGCCGACCGCGGTGGGCGGCGAAGAGCTGCGAGCGGTCGTAGGTGGTCATGTCGCGCGCGTTCAGGGCACGTCCCGTGAGCTCACGTGCTAGCAGACGACCGGTGAGCAGCACGCTCGTCACGGTGGCGACGACCGCGCCGACGACGGGGATGAACCCCAGCAGCAGCGCGAGCACGGCGACCAGGAGGCCGAGGGCGACGAGCCGGATGCTCTCGCCCAGAGCGACCAGGAAGCCGCCATCGCCATCCGGCACGACCCCGCCGAGGTCCTGCTCGACCGCGCGCCAGATGCGCTGGTAGAAGGGGTCGCCGATCAGAAGCGTCAGAGCGGTGAACACGACGCTCGCCAGAATGAGCGCGGCGATCGCGATGATGACGCCGAGAGCAGCGCGCAGCGAGCTGCGCCAGAACGGGTCCCACCCGTCGGCGAAGGGCGTCATCCAGTCGGTGATCGCCCCGAGCGAGAGCAGCAGCGGGACGATCGCCGCAGCCAGCAGGGCGAGCGCGATGAATGCGGGAACGAGCCCCAGCGCCATGAGCCCCGGGCGCTTCTTCCAGTACCCGAAGCCCCGCCCGAGGAATCGGATGCCGGTGATGAACTCAGTGATCAAGAGGACGCCAATCTGAAGCCGTGCTGTCAGCCCATGCTATTTGTCGCGGGTCTCGGCCGCCTCGGCTGCCGCATGCATCTGCAGGCGCGTGCCTGTCAGACAACTACCCGGCGGAGGGCATAGCCGCGCGGGGTGGCGACGAATCCGGCATCCTGCAGGGCATTCGCGAACGGGGTGCCGTAGACGCCGGCGCCGTTGATCTTCTCGACGGTGAGGGTCTCGAGGCGCCGCGCGCGGGATGTCGCGACGAGATCGGATGCCGCCGCGCGCAGCACCTCAGGGTCGTCGTCGAACGCGAGCACCGTGCGTCCGCCGCGTTCGAGATACAGCACCAGAGCTCCGTCGACGAGCACGACCAGTCCGCCCGCCTTGCGACCAGGACGGTGGGAGACCTCGTCGAGCCGCGGCCAGGCGAGTGCCGCGCCATAGGGGTTCGCGGGGTCTGTCGCGGCCAGGGTGACGGCGGTGCGCGGGGGCGGGTCAGCGAGGCCCGCGAAGGTGCGCAGTCGATCGACAGTGGTGGACGCTGCGAACTGGGCGGCCCCGAGCCTCTCGATCACGTAGCCGCGACGACAGTGCCCCGCTTCTTCGAAGCCGGCGAGCACCCGGTAGGCCTGAGCGAACCCACCGGGGACGCCCTCGGCCTGCACAGCACCGCGGGTGACCACGCCATAGCGATCGAGCAGCAGGCCCGCTGTGACGGTCGCTCGGCGCGCGGCATCCGTCTCGGTCTCCGGCAGCACCGCCCAGCGTCCCCCGAAACCGGTCGACGACGGACGTCCCGCCGGTCGCGCCAGCGAGATGCCTCGGTAGGTGCGGGTGCGCGGCGCCCGCCGGGTCGACTTGTGCGCCTGTGAGCCTCCGGCGAGCAGTGCGCGGACGGGAGAGAACGTGTCATTGGTGATGCGCCCCTGCCAGGTGAGCGACCACAGCGCTTCGAGCACGGATTGGGTGTTCTCGGCATCCGTCAGCGCTCTCAGAGGCTCGGCGAACGATGCGCCGCTCAGCCGCAGCACATCGAGCACCCTCTCTTCAAGCGAGCCTGCGGCGGGTGAATCCTCGGGGAAGGGAAGCGTGAACGGCGCAAGGTCGGCCGGATGCAGCGACACCCACCCGTCACGGCCGGGCAGCGCACCGTGACCTGCCCAGACGACCTCGCCCGCGGCGGTCAGCTCGTCGAGCAGCGCTGGCGTGTAGTCGCACACACGACTTGGCAGCACGAGCGACTCCCAGGCACTCGCCGGGATCGGCACTCCCGCGAACTGCTCCATCACGCTCAGCACCCCGTCGACGCCCTCCAGCGGACGGGTGAGGTGCTGCCAATCCGGCAGGAATCTCGCGTACGCCTGGGGACTGACCGGCTCGACGCTGCCGCGGATCGCTGCGAGCGAGCGCATCCGCAGCTTGCGCAGCACCTCGGTGTCGCACCACTCCTTCGTCCCGTTCGAGCCGGAGGAGGCGGAGTCCGTCGAAGGGAGGAAGTATCCGCTGGTCAGTCGCCCCGCCGACTCGAGTCGCTGCAGAGTGTGCCGGGCGACGGCCGCGCCGATCCCGAAGCGGCTGGCGACGGCATCCGTCGTGAACGGCCCGTGCGTGCGCGCGTGACGTGAGACGAGATCGCCGAGCGGATCGGCGACAGGTTCCAGGAAGGCGACCGGGATGCCGATAGGCAGCGCTGCGCCGAGGGCGTCGCGCAGGCGTCCGGCATCCTCGATCACCGCGAAGCGGGACTGGCCTGCGATCGTGACGGGGATGACGCGGCGCGCGGCGACGAGCTCAGACAGGAGGGCGGATGCCAGTGCCGTCGGCGCCGATGCCGCAGCCGGTGTTTCGTCTCGCTGCGCTCGCTCAACGACGGGGGGAGGTTCAAGGCGCTCGCCGACTTCGGCGGCATCCAGCGGGCCGAGCTGACGCAGCAGATCGGCGACGCCCTCGACGCCGCGCGCTCGGCGCTGCGGATCGAGGCGTTGGGCCTCGCGCTCGAACTGCACGATGACATCGGGGTCGAGCAGTTCGCGCATCTCGACGGTGCCGAGCAGTTCGCCCAGCAGCGCCGGATCCACCGACAGCGCAGCGGCCCGGCGCTCGGCCAATGGCGAGTCGCCCTCGTACATGAACGCACCGACGTAGCCGAACAGCAGGTCCCTCGCGAACGGCGAGGGCTGTGCGGGCTCGGTCTCGACGAGGCGGATGCGGCGCTCGCCGATGTCGGTGATGAGCCGGCGCAGCGACGGCAGGTCGTAGACGTCCTGCAGCACCTCGCGGAGGGTCTCGAGAATGATCGGGAACGTCGGATATCGGCGGGCGACCTCCAGCAGCTGGGCCGAGCGCTGTCGCTGCTGCCACAGCGGCGTGCGCTTGCTGGGGTTCATGCGCGGCATCAGCAGCGCGCGGGCGGCGCATTCGCGGAAGCGCGAGGCGAACAGCGCCGACCCGCCGACCTCGGCCGTCACGATGTGCTCGAGCTCGTCGGGCTCGAAGAAGAACAGCTCGGCACCGGGCGGCTCGGCATCGGCATCCGGTATCCGCACGATGATGCCGTCGTCGCTGGCCACAGCGGAGCCCTCGACGCCGAGGCGCTCGCGCACACGGGCGTTGACGGCCAGCGCCCACGGCGCGTGCACCTTCATGCCGTACGGGGAATGCAGGATCACGCGCCAGTCGCCGACCTCGTCGTGCCCGCGTTCCACGGTCAGCGTGCGGTCGGTCGGCAGCGTGCCGGTGGCCTCGCGCTGCTCGGCGAGGTGGCTGAGCAGATTCGCTCGGGCGCTCTCATCGAGCCCGGCCTCGATCAGCCGCTGATGCGCCTTCGCAGGTTGCGCGGTCGACACCTCGCGTGAGAACCGGCCCAGAGCCTCGCCCAGCTCGAACGGCCGCCCGATGCCGTCGCCGTGCCAGAACGGCACCTTGCCCGGCTGCCCGTAGGCGGGCAGCACGTTGACGCGGTCGTGGGTGATCTCGGCGATCCGCCAACTGGTCGTGCCGAGCGTGAAGACGTCGCCCACGCGCGACTCGTAGACCATCTCCTCGTCGAGCTCGCCGACCCTGGCGCCGCTGGTCTCGCCGGCGATGAACACTCCGAACAGGCCGCGGTCGGGGATCGTGCCGCCGCTCGTGACGGCGATCCGCTGCGCGCCCGGCCGTCCGGTGAGAGTTCCGGCATCCCGATCCCACACGAGCCGCGGCCGCAGCTCGGCGAACTCGTCGGAAGGGAAGCGACCGGCGAGCAGGTCGAGCGTCGCCTCGTAGGCGGAGCGCGGCAGCGTCTGGAACGGCGCGCTGCGCCGCACGGTCTCATACCAGTCCTCGACCGAGATCGGCCCCAGCGCACAGGCGGCGATCGTCTGCTGCGCGAGGATGTCGAGCGGATTGCGCGGCACGGCGATCGCTTCGATCTGCCCCGCCAGCATCCGCTCGGTGACGATCGCCGTATGCAGCACGTCGCCGCGATGCTTGGGGAAGAGGGATGCCCGGCTCACTTCGCCCACCTGGTGGCCGGCGCGACCGACACGCTGCAGTCCGGATGCCGCGGATGGCGGCGCCTCGACCTGGATGACCAGGTCAACGGCGCCCATGTCGATGCCGAGCTCGAGGCTGCTGGTCGCGACGACGCAGCGCAGGACGCCGGACTTCAGTTCGTCTTCGACCTGCGCCCGCTGCTCTTTCGAGACCGAGCCGTGGTGTGCCTTGGCGAGCACGGGGTCTGCGCCCGCCGTCGAGCCGGCCTGCGCCATCCCTGCGGCCGGCGGTGAGCTCGCGTCGGGCAGCGGAACGCCGATGCGCTCGGAATAGATCTCGTTCAATCGGCCCGTGAGCCGCTCTGCGAGCCGGCGGGAGTTGGCGAACACGATGGTCGAGCGATTCTCGAGCACCTTGTCGACGATCGCTTCTTCGACGTGCGGCCAGACCGACCCGGTCACCTCGGTGTACTCCGCCTCGCTCTGGTCATCCGGCGACGGTGCACCTGGAGGCGGGGGAGGGTTGCGCATGTCCTCCATCGGCACCACGACATCCAGATCGAAGGTCTTCACCGCACGGGGCGCGACGATCTCGACCGGCGCCGAGCCGCCGAGGAAGCGCGCCACCTCGTCGATCGGGCGCACCGTCGCAGACAGTCCGATCCGCTGGGCCGGGCGGGCTGCACCGTCCGCGGCGCGCAGCGCGTCCAGTCGCTCCAGGCTCACGGCCAGGTGGGCGCCGCGCTTGGTGGCCGCGACCGCGTGCACCTCGTCGATGATCACCGTGTGCACGCCGCGCAGCGTTTCGCCGGCGCGACTGGTGAGCATGAGGTACAGCGACTCGGGGGTGGTGATGAGGATGTCGGGCGGATCGGTCAGCAGCCGTCGGCGGTCGGCGGCGGTGGTGTCTCCGGAGCGCACGCCGACCGTGACCTCGGGCACCTCGAGTCCCAGCCGCCGCGCGGACTGCCCGATGCCGACCAGAGGGGAGCGCAGGTTGCGCTCGACGTCGACGCCCAGCGCCTTCAGCGGCGAGATGTAGAGGATGCGAGTGCGGGCCGTGCGCTCTGTGGCATCCGACCGTTCGGACCGCTGGGCGCGCTCACGGAACACGCTGTCGATCGCCCAGAGGAAGGCCGACAGCGTCTTGCCCGATCCGGTCGGCGCGACGACGAGCGCATTGCGCTCGGCGGAGATCGCCTCCCACGCGCCCTCCTGCGCGGGCGTGGGCGCGGCGAACGCACCCCGGAACCAATCCTGCGTGGCGGGGGTGAAGCGGTCGAGCACGCTGCTCATCTCTCCATCTTGACCCGAGCCTCCGACACTGAGGCCTCAGAAACCGTCTCGACCTCTCGACAATGTCGGAAAGGTGCGGGATGCTGACGGCATGGCGCACACGACGAACTATCAGAACACGTTCATCGAGGTCTCGGAGGACTGCCCGGCCGAGTACGGCATCGAGCCACCGATCGCCGAGAATCTGTCGATCGCGGCGCTGCACTATCGGCTGATCATCGAGCAGCCGTATACGCGCACATCCGATGACGTACTGTTCGAGACGCATGCGCTGCGCAAGGGCATCGACCCAGATGACGCCGACGCGAGGGCGGAGTTCTTCTCGCGCGGGCAGGCCTGCCTGCGGGCATCACCGATCAGCAAGCGCTACGGCTGGGGCACGCACCATGATGCAGAGGGCCGCGTGGCGCTCTACCCGCGCGAGTCGGAGGAGTACGCCGCGCTCGCCGCGAATGCGGATCTGACGCACAAGCGGGCGATGCGCAGCAGCCGCGCGAGAGGGTGAGGGTGGAAGATGACCGAGCTCACGATCGGAACCGCGCTGGAGAACGCTGACACTGCGGTGCACCTGGATGCACGGCGATTCAATCGGCATACCTTCTGGTGCGGTCAGAGCGGCAGCGGCAAGACCTACGCGCTGGGCGTCGTGCTCGAGCAGCTGCTGCTGCACACCGAACTGCCCATGCTGATCCTCGATCCGAACGCCGACTTCGTGCGCCTGCCGGAAGCGCGCGAGGGCGCCGATGAGGCCGCCGTCGCTCGTCTGGCTGAGGCCGACATCCGCGTGTTCCGCTCCTCGCGCGGCGAAGGCGACCGTCTGCACGCCCGCTACGTCGAACTGTCCGCCGCATCCAAGGCGGCGCTGCTGCAGCTGGACCCGATCAAGGACGCCGAGGAGTACAACGTGCTCCTCCACCTCGAAGATCGCGCCGACAAGATCGACACCGACGAGATACTCATCCGCTTGCGGGCATCCGGCGACCCAGGGATGCTGCGTCTCGCCAACCGTATTGACAACCTCGAGGTGCTCGGCTGGGATCTGTGGTCACGCGGCGGTTCGTCGGTCACTGATGCGATCGACGAGCGTCCGCGCGCCATCGTGATGGATCTCGGGGGATTCGCACACCCGGATGAGCCGAAAGTCGCGGCGCTCGCCGCGTTGGAGCATCTCTGGAAGCGCCGGGAGGAGCGCAGGCCGATCCTGATCGTCATCGACGAGGCTCACAATCTCTGCTCGCCCAATCCGCGCACGGACGTCGAGCGCGCGCTCACCGAACAGCTGGTTCAGATCGCGGCAGAGGGACGGAAGTTCGGGCTGTGGATGCTGCTGTCGACGCAGCGACCGACGAAGATCCACCCCAACGTGCTGTCGCAGTGCGACAACCTCGGGCTGATGCGTGTGAACGCACCCCGTGATCTCGCCGAGCTGGCAGATGTGTTCGGCTTCGCCGGCGACAAGATCAGTCGATCGCAGCGGTTCACCCAGGGGCAGGCGCTGTTCGCCGGAGGCTTCATCGCAGAGCCCACCTATGTGCAGATGGGACAGCGCGTGACGGAGGAGTCCGGCGGCGACGTGCGCGTGCCGCTGCGGGAGAGCTGACGCGAGGCAGCCCTGGTGCGGGCGCGAGCGCCCGCACCGAAGCCGCGATCTGATCTGGACGACGCCCGGTCAGGTGACCTCTCGCAGCATCCGATCTCCGTCCTCGCCCGTGGTGAGCTCCAGCCTGAGATCGATGTCGAGCTGTGCCAGGAACGCATCGTCGTGACTGACGACCAGCACCGCCCCCCGGTAGGCGCGCAGCGCCTGCACCAGCTGGTCGACGGTGTCCAGATCGAGGTTGTTCGTCGGCTCGTCCAGCACCACCAGGTGAGGCGCCGGATCCGCAAGCAGCAGCTTCGCCAGCGCGACGCGGAACCGCTCGCCGCCCGACAGCGAAGACACCGGCCGGTCGACTGTGGCGCCTCTGATGAGGAACCGGGCCAGACGGTTGCGCAGCTGCTTCTCCGGCACGTGCGGAGCCGCCGCCGCGATGTTCGCGATCACCGACGCGTGCTCGTCGAGGCCGTCCACGCGCTGCGAGAGGTACCCGACGCGGTCGGTGTGCGCTTCACAACTCCGGAGAATCGGCCCGATGTCGTCCGGAACGGCGGGTTCGGAGGCGATTCGGCCGGATTCTCCGGAGTTGTGGCCGGCGGATGCCACCAGCCCGCGCAGCAGCGTCGTCTTGCCGACCCCGTTCGGGCCGACCAGCGCCACCTGCTCCGGGCCCTGCACGACCCACGAGTGCGCCGCGTCGCCGAGTGTCGCGATGCGCCGCGCTCGGGACACCTGCGGATCGGGCAGGTCGATCTTCATGGTGGCGTCGTCGCGCACGCGGTGTCCGGCGTCGTCGAGCGCCTGGCGCGCCGCCGCCTCCCGTGCCTGCTTCTCGCCGCGCAGCTTGCCGGCCGATACTTGGGCCTCGGCCTTCCGCCCGTTCATGATGATCTTGGGCTGCCGTTTCTCTTCGAAAGCCTTCTTGGCGAAGCTCGCCCGGTGCGCGAGCTTGGTCTCAGTCTCGATGCGCTGCCGTTTCTCCTTCTTCAGCGCCTGAGCGGCGGCCACCTCGGCCTGCCGCGCCGCCTGCTGCTCGGCATCCAGCCACGCCCGCCACTCCGAGTACGGACCGCCGAATACGCTCAGCTCGTTCGCGTACAGCTCGGCGGTCTCGTCCATCAGCTCGAGCAGCGCGACATCGTGGCTCACGACGATCAGCGTCCCCTTCCAGGCGCGCACCATCTCGCCCAGCCGCGCGCGTGAGCCGCGGTCGAGGTTGTTGGTCGGCTCGTCCAGCAGGGTGATCGGAGAGCGTCGAAGCCGGATGCCCGCGATCGCCACCAGCACGGCTTCGCCGCCGGAGAGCTCGCCGACGGTGCGGTCCAGGAACGACGGATCGAGCCCGGCTTCGGCGAGCGAGGCCTCGGCGCGGGCTTCGATGTCCCAGTCGTCGCCGACGGCGTCGAAGTGCGCGGGGTCGACGTCGCCCGCGGTGATGGCGCGGACGGCGTCGAGTGCTCCCGAGATGCCCAGCAGCTCGGCGACGCGGCGACCGGTGTCGAGCGTCAGCCGCTGAGGCAGGTACGCGACCTCCCCGGTGACCGTGACGATCCCGGTGGTGGCCGGCAGTGCGCCGGCGATCAGGCGCAGCAATGTGGTCTTGCCTGAGCCGTTTCGGCCGACGAGGCCCGTGCGCCCTTCGCCGAACGAGCCGGACAGACCGTCGAGCACGACGGTGCCGTCCGGCCAGGCATAGGTGAGGCGGTCGATGGTGACCGCGGCGGTGGTGGTGTGTGATGACATGGGCGACTCCCGAGATGAATGGGTGCGCAGATGCCGATGGCATGGTCCGTGGGCGGTCGATGGACAGTGCGTGAGCACGTCGAAGGACGGGCGGGCCGGAGGCCGGGGAGGACCAGGGGTCGTCGGATCAGCGCGTGGACAGAACGCGGAGACGACGACTCAGATCAATGGATTTCCTCACACGGCGGACAAGGGCTTGAAGACTGTATCCCGGGCGTGTCGCGTTTGCAACCCCGAAGCGCTAATCGGTCGGGAGGATATCCGTCCGGCGGGGGATGCGACGCACCTCCGCCGCGCGTAGCGTCGAAGCATGGATGATCAGCCGAGCGGTCACGAGTCAGCGCGCCGCCTCGCACTGGGGGCGGGCATCGCCGTCGGCATGGGCATCGGCGTCGCGCTCGGGGTGTCGTTCGACAACATGGGACTCGGCATCGGGATCGGACTCGCGATCGGCATCGCGATCAGTGCGGCCCCGCAGGTGCTCGGCCGGCGAGGCCGTGATCGCGAGGATCCGGAAGACTCCGACGCCTCCGGAGATCCCGGCGATCAGCTCTGACGTTCAGCCGCCCTCGCCAGTCCCGGAGTCGCCGTGCGCAGCTGATGCTGCGGCATCCCGCCACTTCGTGAGGAACACTCCCACGTCGGCGAGCTCCTGCTCGGAGATGCTGTGTGTGAGACCCGGGTAGACCCGGCCCGAGAGCTCCGAATGCTCGGGCAGCCACTGCGCGGTGTGCGCGACGAGAGTATCCGAGATCACGTCGTCATGGCTTCCGCGTCCCCAGAAGACCGGCGGCCGGGTCTCGCGCAGCGTGGCGTCCAGCGGCATCCCGCCGACGGCAGCGTAGCCGCTCAGCGCGACGACGGCGTCGATGCGCTCCGGCGCGAGTCGCAGCGCCTGCAGCGACACCGCGGCACCCTGTGAGAATCCGAGCAGGGCGACGGATGCCGATGGATCAGCCACCTCACCGAGCCAGGCGAGCAGCGCGTCGGCGGCGGTGGTGATGCCGGTGGCATCCCTGGTGTCGAGCGAGTCGATCGCGTACCAGGATCTGCCCGGCATCGGCCACGGCGGAGTGAGCGGCGCCGCGACAGCGGCGACCGCGATGCCCTCGGGCAGGTAGGGGACGAGACCGAACAGGTCGTTCTCATCGGCTCCATACCCGTGCAGCAGCACGAGCAGCGGCTTGCCCTCGCGGGGCTCTGGCGACCACAGTGTGGCGGTCGAATCGATCGAGACTGTCACGAGAGCCATCCTGCCAGCAGCCGCCGACGCTGGTAGACATGACCCATGACGGTGCGCACACCCGACCCCGACCCCGACGACGACTTCGGCTTCGACGATGCGCCGCGCGACGCGAATCCCGGCTGGCTCAGCGACATCGAGCTCGAAGAGGCCAGGCGGCGCCTGCCGATGCTCTACGTCGAGGCGATCCCGGTGCGCACCGACGGCTCCGGGCAGGTCATCTCGATCGGCGTACTGCTGCGCTCGACGCCGATGGGCGAGATGACCCGCACGATCGTGTCGGGCCGTGTGCGCTACGGCGAGAGCATCCGCGATGCGCTGTTCCGCCACGTCGAGAACGACCTCGGGCCGATGGCCTTCCCGCTGCTGCCGCCGTCTCCTGACCCGTTCACGGTCGCGGAGTACTTCCCGATCCCGGGCATCAGCGCCTATCACGACGATCGTCAGCACGCCGTGTCGCTCGCGTTCGTCGTGCCGGTCACCGGCACCTGCGAGCCGCGCCAGGACGCTCTCGAGGTGACCTGGTTCTCTCCCGAGGAGGCGGCGACAGACTCTCTCGCGGCAGACATGGAGGGCGGTCGCGGAACCCTGATCCGCCAGGCGCTCGCCCACCTCGGGCTGCTGCGCTGACAGCATCCGGTGCGAAGGGGCGGTCGCACCGCGCGTAGGCTCGGTCGGGTGACTGAACCCATCGTCTTCCCGACCGATCCCGCCGGCTGGCTTGCGTTCGCCGCCACCCGCACCGACGAGCGCCTGGCCGGCATCGACGAGATCGTTGCACAGCTCAAAGACGGGTCCGAGCGCACAGCCCTCGAGGTGCTTGGGCTGTGGAACGACCTGCAGACCGACCTGCGCCGGGCCCACAGCGAGGCCGAGGTGCTCAGCGAGGTGCATCCCGACCGCGAGGTGCGTGAGGCGGCGGAGTCGCGCACGTCCGCCGCGCAGGCGAAAGAAGCCGAGCTGATGACGGATGCCGACCTCGCGGCGGTCTTCGCGGCGACAGATGCCACGGGACTCGACGTCGACGCCGCACGGCTGCGCGAGCACATGCTGCGCGACTTCCGACGCGGCGGGGCCGACCGGGACGCCGCGACGCGGGAGCGGCTGCGCGAGCTCGCCGCCCGCGAGACCGAGCTCAGCGTCACGTTCGCGCGCAACATCCGCGAGGGGCGCCGCGAGGTGCGCGTCGCCCCGGAGAAGCTCGAGGGGCTTCCGCATGACTTCATCGACGGGCATCCGGTCGGCGATGACGGCCTGGTCGCGATCTCGACCGACAACCTCGACGTCATGGCCGTGATGAACTATGCCCGCGACCGCGAGACCCGCATCGCGCTGCGTCGTGCTCGCGCCGACCTCGCCTGGCCCGAGAACGACGCCGTGCTCGCCGAGCTGCTGCAGATCCGGCAGCAGCACGCTGAACTGCTCGGCTACGCCAGCTGGGCCGACTACGAGACCGAAGACCGCATGGCCGGCTCCGCCGCGCGCGTGGCATCCTTCCTCGATGAGGTCGACGGTGCGTCCAAGACGGCATCCGACGCCGAGTACGAGCTGCTGCTCGCACGCCTGCGCGAGGACGAGCCCGACGCGGAATCGGTCACGGCAGCCGACAGTCTGTACCTGCTCACCCGGCTGCACGAGGAGCGCTTCGCGGTCGACGCGCAGCAGGTGCGCCGCCACCTCGACTTCTCGCGTGTGCTCGAGGGCCTGCTGGCCACGACCGGTCGGCTCTTCGACATCGAGTACGTGCCGGTGCACGTCGCCACCTGGCACGATGACGTCCGCTCCTATGACGTCGTGCGGGCCGGAGCGCGCATCGGCCGCATCCATCTCGATCTGCATCCGCGCGAGGGCAAGTTCAACCACGCCGCCTGCTTCCCGCTCGCACCGGGCGTGCGAGGGAAGGTCGTGCCCGAGGCCGCGCTGGTGTGCAACTTCCCGCGCGCGCTGATGGAGCACCGCGAGGTGCAGACGTTCTTCCACGAGTTCGGGCACCTCGTCCACGACATCCTCGGCGGCGACCAGCTGTGGGCGCCGTTCTCGGGGGTGGCGACCGAGTGGGACTTCGTCGAGGCGCCCAGCCAGATGCTCGAGGAGTGGGTGTGGGATGCCGATGTGCTTGCGACCTTCGCCATCGACGATGCGGGCGAGCCGATCCCCGCAGAGCTCGTCGAGCGGATGCGCGAGGCGGATGCCTTCGGACGCGCGCTGCTGGTGCGCACGCAGCTGGGTCACGCCCGCGTCTCGTACCACCTGCACATGGACCGGCCGGCGGACCTCGCCGCCGCGACCGACCACTGGTACGCGGTGTCGAGCCCGCTCGGACCGATTGAGGGGACGCACTCCTACGCGGCGTTCGGCCACCTGACCGGCTACGGCTCGTGCTACTACACCTACCAGTGGAGCCTCGTGATCGCGCGCGACCTGCTCACCGGCTTCGGAGCGGGACTGATGGATGCCGAGTCGGCGGCCCGCTACCGCCGCGAGATCCTAGAGCCGGGCGGCAGGCGCGACGCCGCGGACCTGGTCGAGGCGTTCCTGGGTCGCCCGTTCACGGTCGACGCGTACCGCCGGTGGCTGGGTTCGCCCGCCGCCTGAGTACGGCGCTCCGGCATCCGCCGACTGTCGCCGTCACCGCCCCTGCTGAGCATCCCCGCCCCTGCTGAGTTGCGCAACCCAGCAGGGGCGGCGGCGACGGGCAGGGGCGGCGGGGACGAACAAGCGGGACGAACGAGCGGGGCGGTCAGCGCGGGATGGTCAGCGCTTCGTGAGGGCGGAGAGAGCGGCGACGAAGGCGTCGACGTCCGACTCCTCGGTGTCGAAGCCGCACATCCAGCGGACCTCGTTGCGCGCTGCATCCCAGTCGTAGAACCGGAAGCTCTCGCGCAGCTTGTCGGCGACGCCGTCGGGCAGGATCGCGAAGACGCCGTTCGACTGGGTCGGCTGCGAGAACGAGACCCCGTGGATCGAGCCATCGGCCAGGCCCTGCTCGATCTCGGAGCGCAGGCGTGCGGCCATGGCGTTGGCATGGCGGGCGTTGCGCAGCCACAGGTCGCCCTCCAGCAGAGCGATCAGCTGCGCCGACACGAAGCGCATCTTCGAGGCCAGCTGCATGTTGAGCTTGCGTCCGTAGACGAGGCCATCGGCGGCCGACGGGTTCAGCGCGACGACCGCCTCGCCGAGCATCGCGCCGTTCTTCGTGCCGCCGAAGCTGAGCACGTCGACGCCGGCATCGCGCGTGAAGGCGCGCAGCGGCAGGTCGAGGGCGGCGGCGGCGTTCGACAGGCGCGCACCGTCGACGTGCAGCTTCATCCCGCGCTCGTGCGCGTGATCGGCCAGCGCGCGGATCTCGTCCACGGTGTAGAGGGTGCCGAGCTCGGTCGACTGAGTGATCGAGACCACCAGCGGCTGCGCGCGGTGCTCGTCGCCCCAGCCCCAGGCCTCGCGGTCGACGAGCTCGGGGGTGAGCTTGCCGTCGTCGGTCGGCACGGTCAGCAGCTTGATGCCTCCGACGCGCTCGGGAGCGCCGCCCTCGTCGACGTTGATGTGGGCGGTGGATGCCGATATCACCGCTCCCCAGCGGGGGAGCATCGACTGCAGGCCGACGACGTTCGCCCCGGTGCCGTTGAAGACCGGGAACACCTCGACGCCCTCGCCGAAGTGGTTCCGGAAGACCTCCTGCAGACGCTCGGTGTACTGATCCTCGCCGTAGGCGACCTGGTGGCCGCCGTTGGCATCCGCGATCGCCGCGAGGACCTCGGGATGGATGCCGGAGTAGTTGTCGGATGCGAAGCCGCGCACGGCGGTGTCATGCAGAATGCTCACTGCACCAGCCTACGACCGAGCGGACGGCCGCGAGCACTCGCGATGCGGTGAATTCCCAGGTCGGATGCCGGAACCGGGTCTGTGCAATGTCGGATGCCGTGATTACGCTCTTACCCGTGATCGAGACCGCAGCACGACGGGCGTTCGCGAACGTCCTGATCAACACGCTCGTCGCCAACGTGACGACGAGCTTCCTGTGGTTCGCCCTGACGTTCTGGGTGTACATAGAGACGCGATCGGTGCTCGCGACCGGGATCATCGGCGGCGCATACATGCTGTTCATCGCGTTCTTCTCGATGGTGTTCGGCACCCTGGTCGATCGGCATCGCAAGCATGCCGTGATGCTGATGTCGAGCGTGGTCTCCGCTGTGGCCTTCGCTCTGGCCGGGATGCTGTATCTGTTGCATCCGGAATCCGAGCTGCTGAATCTCGGCGGCCCGTGGTTCTGGCTGTTCTCCGGCATCATCCTGCTGGGTGGTGTGATCGAGCAGCTGCGCAACATCGCTCTGTCGACGACCGTGACCCTGCTGATCCCCGAGGATCGCCGGGCGAATGCCAACGGCCTGGTGGGCACGGTGCAGGGCATCGCCTTCCTGATCACGAGCGTGTTCTCAGGGCTGGCGATCGGATTCCTCGGCATGGGGTGGACCCTCATCATCGCGATCGTCGCGATGGCGCTGACGTTCCTGCATCTGCTGTTCGTGCGCATCCCCGAGAGCGAGCCCGAACACGACGCGAGTGCGCCGGGCGCCCTCGACTTCCGCGGCAGCGTCGCGGCGATCCGCGCGGCGCCGGGGCTGTTCGCACTGATCATCTTCTCGACGTTCAACAACCTCATCGGCGGCGTGTACATGGCGCTGATGGACCCATACGGGCTGACGCTGTTCAATGCGCAGACCTGGGGGTTCGCGCTGGCGTTCTCGTCGACCGGGTTCCTGATCGGCGGTGCGCTGGTGGCCAGATTCGGTCTCGGGAAGAAGCCGGTGCGCACACTGCTGTTCGTCGTGATCGCCATGGGCGTGCTCGGCTCGCTGTTCATGCTGCGCGAATGGTGGCCGCTGTTCGTCATCGGCATGTGGCTCTACATGATGCTGATCCCGCCGGCAGAGGCGGCCGAGCAGACCGTGATCCAGAAGGTCGTGCCGTTCAGGCGTCAGGGGCGCGTGTTCGGCGCGGCATCGGCGATGGAGGCGGCATCCGCTCCGATCACGGCCTTCCTGATCGCGCCCGTCGCCGAGTTCCTGATCATCCCGTACATGCGCAGCGACGAGGGACAGCACCGGTGGGGCTGGCTGCTGGGGGAGGGCGAGGCGCGCGGCATCGCCCTGATCTGCCTGTTCGCCGGAGCGATCATCGTGATCGTCGCGCTGCTCGCGTTCCGCACACGGTCGTACCGCACGCTCAGCGCGCTGTACGCGAAGGCTCCCGAGCAGGAGGCGGCGGCATCGGACGTCGCCCTCGATCCGGTCGCGGCGCGGGGCGGCTTCGCCGATGCCGGTTCCGGGGCCGCGGAGCTGACGGCATCCGACGAGCCGGACGAGGGCGAGCCGCCTCAACGCAATGTGACGACCTGATCGTTCAGCTCGGCGGCGCCCCGATCCCACAATGCGACCACGGCGTGCGCGAGCGCGTTCGGATCGAGCGGGCCCTTGGCACGGTAGATGACGGATGCTGCACGCAGCGGCACTTCGGCATCCCTGGCCGCCTTCGCGAAGCCGTGGGCGACCGCTCGGGCCCAGGCTTCGCCGGCGGACTTCATGGCGGCGTAGTTCGCGCCGCCGGCGAGGGGGCGCTCCACCGCCGTGGATGAAACGATCGCGAAGCGGCCGGCATCCGACGCCTGAAGCAGCCTGTCGAAGGCGCGAGAGGTCGCGCGCAGGGCCTGCAGCGAGGGAAGCAGCGCGGCGAAGTCCTCGTCGCTCTGTCCGGCCAGGCCGCCGCCGCCGCGCCAGCCGCCGACCAGCGGGATCACGGCGTCCACGGCCCCCAGCCGGTCTGCGAGCGCCGTCATGTCGGCCAGCTCCGTGGCATCCGACACCTCGGTCTGTGCCCCGGCGGCAGCCAGCGGGACGAGCCCCTCGGCCGAACGGCCGGTGGCCACCACCTGCGCGCCGCCGGCGAGCAGCGCCTCGACCACCGCAACACCCGCGGCGCTGGTCGCCCCCGCGACCACGATCATGCGTCCCTCGACGCTCATACGGGCCTCCCGTCGCTCAAGAACACAGGACGATTCCAACTCTGCAGGACGTTCCGCCTGATTTCATCCTGCAGAAGTGAAACCGTCCTGCAGCGTCGAACCGGCTCAGTCGAACCGGCTCAGTCGTCGGTGCCGGCTACAGATCGGTGCCGGCTACAGATCGGTGCCGGCTACAGATCGGTGCCGCGGATGCCGACGGTCGACTCGATGACCGGCTTCATCTTCTTCTGCAGCGCCTCGAAGAACATCGACAGCGGGAATTCGTCGTCCAGGACTGCGTCGGTGTATCCCTTCGGCGCACCGGCGAGCACGTCGTCCGACAGGCCGCGCGCCCAGGCGGATGCCGGGTTCGGCGTCAGCGTCGAGCGCACGAGCTCGTACGCCGCCAGCCAGTGCGCGGTCTTCGGGCGGTCGATCGAGCGCCAGTACAGGTCGTCGATGGCGTCTCCCAGCGCGACGACCGCGTCGGGTACGCCGTCCCAGTCGAAGGCGAGCTGTGTGTCGGTCCAGTGCAGCACGCCGCGCTGGTGCAGCCAGGCGAACAGCAGCTGACCGCCCAGCCCGTCGTAGTTGCGCACCCGTGAACCGGTGATCGCAAAGCGGAAGATGCGATCGAAGATCACCGCGTACTGCACGAGGCCGGCGTGATCGAGCATCTCCTGCTCAACATCCGACAGTTCAGCCGCGCGCGCCGTCAGCGCCTTCTGGATCTTCACCGACTCGCGGAACGCGGTCAGGTCGCACCTCAGCTCTTCCAGCGAGTACAGGAAGAACGGCATCCGCTGCTTGATCATGAACGGGTCGAACGGCAGGTCGCCGCGCATGTGGGTGCGGTCGTGGATGATGTCCCACATCACGAACGTCTTCTCGGTGAGAGCCTGGTCATCGAGCATGCGTGCGGCGTCGGCTGGCAGGTCGAGCTTGGTGATCTCGGATGCTGCGCGCACCACGCGACGGTAGCGGGCGGCCTCCCGGTCCTGGAAGATCGCACCCCAGGTGAACGCGGGGATCTCGCGCATCGCCACGGTCTCCGGGAACAGCACAGCCGAATTCGTGTCGTAACCGGGAGTGAAGTCGATCAGTCGCAGCGAGACGAACAGCTTGTTCCCGTGGTCGCCCGCCTCGAGCTCGCCGATGAACTCCGGCCAGATGGTCTCGACGATGAGTGCCTCGACGAGGCGGTCGCTCGATCCGTTCTGCGTGTACATCGGGAAGACGACGAGGTGCCGGATGCCATCGACCCGGTTCTGCTGAGGCTGGAACGCCACCAGCGAGTCGAGGAAGTCCGGCACGCCGAAGCCGTCGTCGGCCCAGCGCTGGAAGTCGACGATGAGCGCGTCGAGGTAGGCGGCGTCATGAGGGAAGGCGGGGGAGAGGGCTCGGATGCCGGCGATGATCGAAGCGACGTGCTGGGCGGCTGCGTCGTGGTCTTCGGATGCCGGGATCGAGCCGTCCTTCACCTGCAGCTCGCGGATGGCGATCGCAGCGTCCTTCAGCAGCATCCATGCCGCGCTCTGCTCTGCGCGAGCAGCATCCTCAACAACCTCAGGTTCTCCGATGATGGCCTGCGTGTTCGGCGTGATGATGGACATGTGAACCTCCGATCGCGTAATGGGCGGAATGTTTCCGGCAATATCCGGATCCACCGTATATTCTTCCACCTATGGATGATGCTGTCGACCACGCCATACTCGCCGCGATATCGCTGGACGGGCGCGCGACGCTCGCACAGCTGTCCCAGGCCGTCGGACTGTCGACGTCGGCCGTTCAGTCGCGGCTGAAGCGCCTGGAGGCACGCGGTGTGATCACCGGGTACCAGGCGGTGGTCGACCCCGAGCAGGTCGGCGCGCCGCTGTCGGCGTTCATCGAGATCACGCCCCTCGATGCAGCCCAGCCGGACAACGCGCCTGAGCTGCTGGAGCATCTGACCGCCATCGAGGCATGTCACTCGATCGCGGGCGATGCCGCGTACATCCTCTTCGTGCGAGTGGCGTCGCCGCGGGCGCTCGAACAGCTCGTGCGCGACATCCGTCTGGCAGCCAACGTGAGCACGCGCACCACCGTGGTGCTGCAGACCTTCTACGAGCGCCGCCCGATCGTCACGGAGCGCACGTAGCCTCGGGTCCGCATCGGACGGGCCAGTAGGATGCCGGACGTGGCAGCATCCTCCAAGAAGACGAAGAAGCCCTCGCACCCGAAGCGGCGCACCAGCGGCAACCCGGCGAAGCGGCCGGTTCTCGAACTCGGCCCGGTGACGACCAAGGACTGGATCGGCGCCGCCCGACTGCGCACGCTGCCGCTCGCGGTCGCGCCTGTCGTCATCGGCACCGGGGCCGCGCAGACCGTCGACCGTGACTTCCACTGGGTGATCGCACTGTTCTGCCTCGCCGTCGCCGTGCTGCTGCAGGTCGGCGTCAACTTCGCCAACGACTACAGCGACGGCATCCGCGGCACGGACGCCGAGCGCGTCGGGCCCGCTCGACTCACCGCCTCCGGACGGGTGCCCGCCCGCAGGGTGCTCACGGTCGCGCTGGTGTTCTTCGCGCTCGCGGCGCTCGCCGGTCTCGCGATCGTCATCCGCACTCAGCAGTGGTGGATGCTGGCGATCGGCGCGCTCTGCATCGTCGCCGCCTGGTTCTACACCGGCGGCAAGCGGCCCTACGGCTACAACGCCATGGGCGAGCTGTTCGTGTTCATCTTCTTCGGTCTCGTGGCGACGCTGGGCACCACCTGGGTGCAGGCGTTCCAGCTGCCGCTGCAGGCGTGGTTCGGAGCGATCGCGGCGGGCCTGCTCGCCTGCGCCGTGCTGCTGGCCAACAATCTGCGCGACATCGATCAGGACCGCGAGTCCGGCAAGCGCACTCTCACGGTGCTGATCGGCAAGCGCGCCACGCAGGTGCTCTTCACCCTCTTCGTGCTGGCGCCGTTCGCTCTGGCCGCGACCATCGCGCTGCTGTTCCCGATCGCATGGCTGTCGCTGCTCGCCCTGCTGGCAGGACTTCCGGCGATCGTGATCGTGTGGTCGTACCGGCAGCCGCGCGAGCTCGTCATCGCACTGGGGCTCACCTCGCTGACGGCGCTCGTCTACGCCGGCTTCCTCTACTGGGCGTTCGTCGGCTGATCGATGGATCCCGTTCTCTTCGCTCTGGCCGCCGAACCCGGGCGGGAGAGCGAAGACGCCTGCGCGATGGGCGACGGAATCGTCGTGGTCGTCGACGGCGCCGGGCTGCCGAAGTCGCTGCGTCGCGGATGCGGCCATTCGGTCGCCTGGTACGCGCGGACGCTCGCGGAGGCGTTCCGGGTCGGGCTCGGCGATCGTGCGACGAGCATGTCGGATGCCCTCGCCGCAGCGATCGCGGAGGTGACGGCGTCACACGCGGATGCGTGCGACCTGCGGCACGGCTCGCCGAGTGCGACGGTCGCGGCCTGGCGCATCAGCGGTGAGGTCGTGGAGCACTTGGTTCTCTGCGACGCGTCGATCATCATCGTCGGGGCTGACGGGATGCCCGGTGAGATCACCGACGACCGCATCGACGCAGCCGTCGACCGGCGCGCGCGTGAACTCGCGAAGGCAGCCGGCCTCGACGCGGCGCCCGCTGAGATGCGCTTCACCGCGCTGGATCGGATGCGCAACACCGAGGGCGGCTTCTGGTGTGCGCACACCGAACCGGATGCCGCGCGGCATGCGCTCACCGGGCTGACGCCGATTCGAGAGCTGCGCGCGATCGTCGCCGCGTCCGACGGCGGCACCCGCGGGTTCCAGCGCCTTGGTGCACACACGCTGGAACGGTTCGCGGCACTGGCATCCGATCGCGATCTCGCCGAGATCGCCGCGCAGGTCCGCGCTGCGGAGGATGCCGCGGGCCCGCTGCCCTTCGCCAAGCTCCATGACGACATCACCCTGGTGGCCGCGACGTTCTGAAACATGTCTGAGCGGCTGGGGTCAGAGCGCCGCGCCGACGACGGCTTCGCCGAGCGGGGTGCGCAGATGCAGCATCCGAGCGCCGTCGCGCGTGCTCGTCACCAGCCCTGACGCACGCAGCACGCCGAGGTGGTGCGACGCCGTCGACACGGCGATGCCCGCATCCGCCGCAACCTGCGAGGTCGTGCGCGCGACGTGTGCGGCGAGCAGGATCTCGGCGCGCGCCCCACCCATCAGCGCGGCCAGCGCCGACGCCGTGTCGGCGGTATCGCCCGCCCATCCCGCCGTCACTCCATGCGCCGGGTAGAAGAGCGTCGGCTGCGCCGGCGGCTCGGTGAGCACCATGCAGCCGGCCGAGCCCATCACCGACGGGACCAGCACAAGCCCCGAGCCGCGGCAGTCGACGTCTTCGCTGTGCCGGCGCAGCGAGACGCGCACCGCGTCGTCGCTCCAGCTGACGGACGGGTGGATGCCGGATGCCATGCGTCCGATCCCCTCGGTCGCGCTGGTGCGCGAGCGCACTGCGACGTCGGCTCGCAGGATGCGCTCCAGCTGTGGCCAGAGCGGGGCGAGCAGCGCATCCCACACCCGCTCCCAGGCCTCGGCGATCAGGGCTCTGGCGTGCTCGGGATGCCCCTGCATCCGGCGCAGTGCCGCCCGGCGCTCGCCCGTGGAGCGCAGCACCATCTTGCCGAAGTCCACGCGCATGCCGGCGACAGCGGCCGTGCGCAGGGCGAGCAGCTCCTCTTCGGGCGTGAGATCCCAGCGGGGAGTGGCGGTGAGGAAGTCGGGCAGGTAGCCGTCGGCGCCGATGACGTCGGCGAGCAGCCGGAACGGCTCGGCGGGCACGCGCTCGCGAGCCTGTCGCAGCCAGCCCCACTGCAGCGGATGCTGGGCGGGGCGCAGCATCGCCCGCACGGCGTGCACCATCTCGTGGCCGGGAGAGATCCCGAAGCGCACCGCCTGGATGTCGCCCGGACTCAGTCGGAACTTCACCCGATGGTCCGGATGCTCGACACCCTCGAGCGGTATGTTTCGAGTCACATCGAAACTATAGGAGTGCGCGTCGTGGCGCGGAAGAGTGAACCGCACGAAGGGAGCAACATGGTCAACACACTCGCCGAGCCGACGCTCGTCGCCCCGCACGAGATCCTGCTGTCGAATGGGCGCACGCGCAGATTCCAGGGCAGCGATCACGGCGCCGGAGTCTCGTACTTCTACGTCGACAATCAACCCGGGCAGGGCGCGCAGCTGCACTGGCATCCGTACCCCGAGACATGGGTCGTGCTCGAGGGTGAGGTCACCTTCGTCGTCGGCGACGCGCAGATCGGCGCGAGCGCCGGGGACACCGTCACGGGTCCCGCCTACGTCCCGCACAGGTTCACCAACACCGGCACGGGGACGATGCGCTTGATCGGCATCCATGCCTCCGCCGTCATCATCCAGACCGACATCGACTGACCGGAGAACAATGTCCTTCCAGAGCTATCTCGACAACATCGAGACCAAGACGGGCCTCACGCCCCGGCAGTTCATCCAGCTGGCGTCCGAGCGCGGCTTCGGCGCGGACACCAAGGCGACGCCCATCCTGGAGTGGTTGAAGAACGACTACGACCTCGGCAGGGGGCACGGCATGGCGCTCGTGCACGTGATCACGAAGGGGCCGAAGATCAGCGACAAGCACGTCGGGAAGGCAGGTTCACACGGCGACGCCGCGGACACGCTGTGGCTCGACGGCAAGGACACCAATCCGGCGACATCGGGCGGCGCGTCATGACCGTCAAGGTCGATCTGAACATCTCACTCGACGGATTCGCCGCACCGGCCGACCCCACACCCGAGAATCCGATGGGTGCGGACTGGTCGAAGCTGGTGGAAGCGTATCTCGCCACGCGAACCATGCGCGAGCGCGTGCTGGGCGAGACGTCCGGAGCGGGGACGACGGGGGTCGATGAGAAGTACGCGGCCCAGTACTTCGTGGGCACTGGCGCCGAGATCATGGGAGCCGGCATGTTCGGGCTGCACCTGTACGGCGACGACCCCGACTGGCGCGGCTGGTGGGGGGAGGAGCCGCCCTTCCGCGTTCCGGTGCTCGTGCTCACGCACACCCCGCGTCCGACGATCGAATTCGCGAACGGCACAGCGTTCCACTTCGTCGAGGCTTCACCGCTGGACGCCCTGGCGCGGGCATCCGAGATCGCGGGTGATGCCGACGTGCGTATCGGCGGTGGCGTGTCCGTCGTGCGGCAGTTCCTCGCGGCAGGCCTGGTCGACCGCCTCCACCTCGCGGTCGTTCCCGTCGTGCTGGGACGAGGCGAGCGGATCTGGGACGAACTGCGGGGAATCGAACGGCTCTACGAGATCACGAGCGAGGTCGCCGAGAGCGGCGTCACTCACGTGACCTTCCAGCGGCGCTGAACGTCGCGAAGAGAATCCAGGACGTTCGCGACCTGGCGCCTGACATCAGGCGCCAGAGCCCGCCTGGTCCTCGACATCCTCGTCCGTCTCGCTGTTGCGCGACGACCCCGCTCGCCTCTCGTAGAGCTCCCGGGATGCCTGCGACAGCGGCGCGCGCAGGAACAGCAGTGAGATGCTCATGCCGATCAGAGCGGCGAAGAGAGCGGCGAGCCACCAGTACTCGCGGAAGATGGGGAAGAAGAGCCACATGACCGCGAGCGGCACGAGGAACGCCAGCAGCCGCAGCACGGTGTAGACGAGGAGGGGTGGCAGCTTCACGGCTCCAGTCTAGGAGCCGTGGGTTAGGCGGCGGCTGTGCGTCGGGCCGCTGACCTGCACTGCGCACGGTGCCCGTGCGGCGCAGTCGACCTACACTGGGAGCATGGCGCGTTTCCTGATCGTCGGCGGTTTCCTGGCTGTCATCTTCTGGGTGTTCAGCATCGTCGACGTGGCCGCCCAGCCGGCGTCGCGCCACCGGGGCGTGTCCAAGAGCATCTGGGTGCTGATCGTCGTGCTGCTGCCGGTGGTCGGGGGCATCCTGTGGTTCGCGCTGGGGCGTCGCCGCAAGGGCGATACTCACACGACCTATCCGCTCGCACCCGATGACGATCCCGAGGTGCTGCGCCGGATGAGCACGGCGGAGTCCGATGCCCGCATCCGCAAGCTGGAAGAGGAGCTCGCCCGCCTCGATGACGAGGCCGACGGCGCGGATCCGCGGTCGTGACGACGTCGCCCGCGAGCGACGCGGCGGCCGCACTGCTGGCAGAGCTCGTCGGCAACGGCGTGCGCGATCTCGTGCTCGCACCGGGCTCTCGTTCGCAGGCGCTCGCGCTTGCGGCGACCTCGCTCGCCCGCAGCGGCGCGGTGCGTGTGCACGTGCGCATCGATGAACGCGTCGCCGGGTTCACAGCCCTTGGCCTCGCGCGCGAGACCGGTGCGCCCGCGGCGATCGTGTGCACCTCGGGCACGGCCGCGGGCAACCTGCTGCCGGCGACCATGGAGGCTTTCCACGCGGGGGTTCCGCTACTGCTGCTGACCGCGGACCGCCCGCCCGAGCTGCGCGGGGTCGGCGCGAATCAGGCCAGCATCCAGCCCGGCATCTTCGGACCGTTCGTGCGTCTGCAGATCGATGCTCCGGTGCCCGAGGGCGCGGGACTCCCGACGGCGTGGGACGGGCTCGGCGCGCAGGCCGTTCGCGCCGCACTCGGTCTCGAGGGCGAGGGGCTCGTCGGCGTCGCCGGACCCGTGCACCTGAATCTTCCCGCCCGCGAGCCGCTGTCCGCACCGCGCGAGGTGACCGCCGCCGCCGGCGAACTGCCGCGCCGTGATGCATCGACGCCCGTCGAGCTGGCGCGTGGTCCGCGCACCGTGGTGATCGCGGGAGCGGACGCTGGTTCGGATGCCGAAGAGCTGTCGCACGCGGGAGGCTGGCCGCTCATTGCGGAGATCGTCAGCGGCGCGCGTTTCGGACGCCTCATCGTGCACGGTTACCGTGAGCTGCTGCGGGACGAGTCCCTCGGCGGCCGCATCGAGCGGGCCGTGGTCTTCGGGCATCCGACGCTCAGCCGTGAGGTGACGGCGCTGCTCAGCCGCACCGATGTGGACGTTCTCGCGGTGCGTCGCGGAGGCGAGGCGCTCGACCTCAACGGGTGCACCACAGCGGTGGATGCCCTGACCGTCGCGGACGGTGCCGCAGACCGACAGTGGCTGGGTGCGTGGATGGCTGCCTCGCAGGCCGCGGTCGTCGACCTGAGTGCACCCGCGCCGGATCAGGACGGCCTGTACTCCGCAGACAAGGCCGCGCGGCTCGGCGCCGTGCGCGCCGAGCTCGATGTCGTGCGCAAGCGCGTCGATCGCGAGATGCTGGTGGATGCCGCGTGGCGCGCGACGTGGCCGCACGACCGACTGGTGTTCGGGTCTTCGCGGCTGGTGCGCGTGGCCGATCAGGTGCTCGGGGGCAAGAAGGTCCCGGTGCACGCGAACCGCGGTCTTGCGGGGATCGACGGCACCATCTCGACCGGTATCGGCATCGCGCTCGCCAGCCAGGCCGAGGGCTCTCCGGGCGTGACCCGGGTTCTGCTCGGCGATCTCGCGTTCCTGCACGATGTCGGAGCCCTGCTGCTGCCGGGCGATGAACCGGCCCCACGGATCCAGGTGATCGTCGGCAATGATGGCGGCGGCACGATCTTCGACGGACTCGAGGTCGCGGCGGCCGCCGCCGCGGAGGATCTGGATCGGGCGTTCTACACACCGCACACAGCGAATCTGCGGGCCGTCGCGGAGGCGTACGGCTGGGAGTTCGCGCACGTCAGCACGCGCTCCTCGCTCGAGCAGGCCCTGACCTCGCCGGTCCCCGGCCCTCAGCTGATCGAGATCCCGCTCGAGCGCTGAGCCTGCGCGAGCGCTGAGCCTGCGCGACGTCAGTCGAGCCGCTGCGTGATCTCGCCGAGGTCGGCTGAGGCGTAGCGATCCTCCTGCGGGCCCTGGTCGCCGTCGTAGAGGTCGGTCTTCTGCGGTGCGATCGCCAGCGCCTCAACGGGCGAGGTGTCACTGAGCACCTCATCCAGACCCTGCAGCGCGCTGAACCGGCGGGCCTGCGTGACGACGTTGCGATCGAGCGAGCCCGCGAAGCGGTTGTACGCGTCGACGGTGGAGTTCAGGCTCTTCCCGAGTTTCGCGAGGTGCTGCCCGAGTGTGCCGAGGCGCTTGTGCAGCTCCTTGCCCACGGTGAAGATCTGCTGTGCCTCCTGCGCGAGCTGATCCTGCCGCCAGGCATGTCCGACCGTGCGCAGCAGCGCGATCAGCGTCGACGGGGTGGCGATCACGACGTTGCGCTCGAAGGCGTACTCGTACAGCGTGGCATCCTGATCGAGAGCGGCGGCGAGGAACGGCTCAGCGGGAACGAACATCACTACGAACTCGGGGGAGCCGGCGACGACGTCCCAGTACTCTTTCGCACCGAGGTCGTCGATGTGCTTGCGCAGGTGCCGGGCGTGCGCCTGCAGGCGCTGCGTGCGCACCGTGTCGTCGGTCGCCTCCATCGCCTCGAGGTAGCCGCTGAAGGCCACCTTCGAGTCGACCACGACGCGCTTGTCTCCGGCCAGGTGCACGATCAGGTCGGGGCGCAGCGCCCCTTCATGGGTGGTGTGATGCAGCTGCTCGTCGAAGTCGACATGGTTGACCATGCCGGACGCCTCGACAACGCGTCGCAGCTGCAGCTCGCCCCACCGACCGCGCACCTGCGGCGCGCGCAGCGCGTTCACCAGGTTGCGGGTCTCGGAGCCGAGCGTCTCGGACGACTGGCGCATGAACTGCAGCTGCTCGCTGAGCGCGGCGTTCGCCTCGAGTCGCGATCTCTCGGCCGTCGTCATCTCGGTCTTGACCGTGTCGAGCGTCTTCTGGATCGGCTCGATCAGCTGCTGTACGGCGTCCTGTCGCTTCTGCAGCTCGGCCGCTCCCTCGCTGTGACTGCGCTTCAGGCGCTCCTCGGCCTGCTGCAGGAACGCCTTCGTGTTCTGTTCCAGCGCCTTGCGGCTGAGGGCGTCGAACTGGTCGGCGAGGCGCTTCTGATCCGCGCGCAGCTCTTCCAGCCGGTCGGCCGCCCGGCGGCGCTCGGCCGCGACATCGGCGTCGGCCTCGTCGCGGACCTCGGCGAGCCGGCGGACATGCTCGGCGCGCTCGTGCTCCAGCCGGGACTGCGCCTCGGCCCTGGCATCCGCAACCGCCGCTTCGCCCTGCTGCCTCGCCTCGGCCACCCGTCGCTCGGCGAGGGCCCGCTCGTCCTGCACACGCGATGCGATCTCGGCGCGCAGCGCCACGGCATCCCGGTCCAGCGACTGGATGCGCAGCTGTGCTGCCTCCGCGGCCGCTCGCTGCGCGGCGTCCGACGCCCGCCCGCGCTGCGTGCCCAGCACGAACCCGAGCCCGCCGGCCAGGACTGCGGCCAGCACGGCGACCACGATGATGAGAATCGATGCGTCCATGGCTCCGATTGTGTCGCAGGCCACCGACACTTCGACTATGCGGGCATGATGTGTTCATGTCGAAGCATGAGTGGGAGCAGGACCCGGCCGAGCTGCTGCGGGTCGGCGAGGACTTCGCGCTGAAGGAGGTGGACGCGGATGCGACGCCGGGCTTCTCGGGCGACAAGGAGGACGGCGAGGAGGAGCTGCTCCGGCGCGAGGAGGTGCTCGACGATCTTCAGGAGCGGCTGTTCGCCAGCCGGCACGAAGGCGGTCCGGCCGTGCTGCTCGTGCTGCAGGCGATGGACACGGCGGGCAAGGGCGGGATCGTCCGCCACGTCGTCGGCGGCGTAGATCCGCAGGGTGTCGAACTCGCGGCGTTCAAGGCGCCGACACCCCAGGAGCTCGAGCACGACTTCCTGTGGCGCGTCGAGAAGCGCCTTCCGCGGCCGGGCTTCATCGGCGTCTTCGACCGCTCCCACTACGAGGACGTCCTCATCGGCCGGGTTCGCGAGCTCGCGGACGCCGCCGAGATCGAGCGCCGGTACGAGGCGATCGTCGAATTCGAGCGCCGCATCACGGCATCCGGGATCCGCATCGTCAAGGTGATGCTGCACATCTCGCGTGACGAGCAGAAGGCGCGGCTGATGGAGCGCCTGGAGCGTCCGGACAAGTACTGGAAGTACAACCCCGGTGACGTCGACGAGCGGATGCTGTGGGACGGCTACATGGCCGCGTATCAGACCGTCCTCGAACGCACCGCGACACCTGATGCGCCCTGGTACGTCGTGCCGGCCAACGCCAAGTGGTACGCGCGGCTGGCCGTGCAGGAGCTGCTCATCGACGTGCTGCAGGACATCGATCCGCAGTGGCCAGAGGCCGGCTTCGACGTCGAAGCCGAGAAGAAGCGTCTCGAAGCGAGCTGACGCAGACCTGCTCGCCGCCGACACCCCCAGTTCCCGCCCACACCCCTGGGTATGCGCGCCTGCACCCGCCCCGGGTGTGTCGGCGATACGTAGGGGTCTCGACGGTTCGACGGGGCGGGCGGGTCGACAGGGCGCGCGGGGCGCGGAGCCGCTCAGCGCGGCTTGCGTGCGCGGTGCAGGGCGACGATGCCGAAGCTGAGGTTGCGGTATTCCACGCCGGTCCAGCCAGCCTCGCGGATCCAGGCCGCGAGGGTGCGCTGATCGGGCCAGTCGCGGATCGACTCGTTCAGGTAGTCGTAGGCGTCGCCGTTGGTGCCCGCCAGGCGGGCGACCTTCGGCAGGATCTGCGCGTTGTAGAAGCGATACAGCCCGCGGAACACCTTGCCAGGCGGGGTGGAGAACTCGTTGATCACCAGGCGTCCACCCGGTTTGGTCACCCGGAGCAGCTCGGCGATCGCCTTCTTCGGATCCTGCACGTTGCGCAGGCCGTAGGACATCGTCACGGCGTCGAACTCGTCGTCTGCGAAGGGCAGGTCGGTGGCATCCGCCTCGACGAAGGCGATGTTCGGCAGGTGGCCGTGCCGACGCCGGCCCTCAGCCAGCATGCCGGGGGAGAAGTCCGCCGCGACGACGTGCGCTCCGCTTCCCGCGAGGGAGGCGGAGGACGACGCCGTGCCCGCCGCCAGATCCAGGATGCGCTCGCCGCGCTTCGGCGCGACCGCTCGGGTCGTCGCCGCGCGCCACAGCGCATCGTTGCCGAACGTCATCACCGTGTTCGTCCGGTCGTACCCGGCCGCGACCTGGTCGAACATGCCGCTCACGTGCGAGGGGTCTTTACCGAGGTCGGCGCGGTTCGACGAGGTCATGTGTCGATCCTAGGCGGATGCCGTGGCCGTAGACTCCCCGAGTGGATGCACATCGACCCGAGCCCGGAACCGTGATGACCATGCAGTGGCGCAAGTGGGACGGCTCGCCGCACTGGCGCAGCGAGTGCATCTACCTGGGGACGGATCAGTGGGGCGACTGGCTGGGCCAGCGCACCGGCTGGACCAGCACGCGTCCCGGCTACGAGTTCACAGCCGAGACCCCCAACGTCACGCTGATCCCCCGCGGGCGTTCGGACTACGCCCTGACGGTGCACCGCGACCACCCCCGTGCGCTGCGGATCTACATCGACTTGGCGTGGGAAGTGCGATGGGACGATCCGATGCTGGTCACCGGCATCGACATGGATCTCGACGTCGTGCGGCGTCTGAACGAGCAGGGCACTTACGTCGACGACCGCGACGAGTGGGCGGAGCACAGCATCCGCTACGGCTACCCGGCCGATGTGATGACGCATCTCGAAACCCTCACCCTTGAGCTCGAGCAGCAGGTCCGCTCCCAGCATCCGCCGTTCGACGACACGACGGTGAACAGCTGGCTCGACCACCTCGACGCCGTGTCGGTCCCTGAAACCTCGGGCCAGTAGGCTGGAGGCGTGAGCAGCATCCGCCTGGTCGCGCAGACCCGCGAGATTCCAACCGTCGACGATCTGCTGGTCCACACGTCCGCCGCCCGGCCCCTGGCATGGCTGCGCCGCGGCGAGGGGATCGTGGCCGCAGGCGACGGGATGGCAGCATCCATCCGCATCCCGGCGGGACGCGACGGCAAGCGCAGCGACATCATCGCCGACCTGTGGCGCGGGATCGCCGCCGACGCCGAGATCGACGACCCGGTCGACCTTCCCGGCACAGGTCTGGTCGCCTTCGGGGCGCTCGTGTTCGACGAGGGCTCGCACGCCGACAGCGTCCTCACCGTCCCGCAGACGATCATCGGCCGCCGGGGCGGCCGGAGCTGGATCACCCGCATCCGCACCGCGGACGCCGAATTCGCGCCCGTACCGGATGCGACCGCGTTCGCCCCGCACTGGGCAGGGCGCGTCGGGCCGGGCGCACAGACCCCGCAGGGGTATCAGGACGCGGTGCGCCTCGCGCTCGACGAGATCGCCGACGGAGCGTACAGCAAGGTCGTGCTGGCGCGTGATCTCACCGGCACCATCCCCGGGGACGCGGATCTGCGTCGCCTGGTGCGGGCCCTCGCCACGGGCTACCCCGACACCTGGACCTTCGCCGTCGACGGGCTGATCGGCGCGAGCCCTGAGACGCTGGTCACCGCGCACGAGCGGACGGTGACAGCGCGCGTTCTCGCCGGCACCGCGGCGCGCGGCGCCGACCCGGAGGAGGATGCCGCGGCATCCGCCGCACTGGCCGCCAGCGCGAAGGACGTCGCAGAGCACGACTTCGCCGTGCAGAGCGTGCTCGCCTCACTGCGTCCGCACACCCGCGCACTCGAGGCCAGCGGCGATCCGTTCATCCTCGAGCTGCCGAACCTGTTCCACCTCGCAACCGACGTCGAGGGCGATCTCACCGATGGTGCCTCCTCCCTCGATCTGGTCGGCGCGCTTCATCCTACGGCCGCCGTCGCCGGCACGCCGACCGACGTCGCGGTCGCCGCGATCAGTCGGATCGAGCCCTTCGACCGCGGGCGATACGCGGGACCGGTCGGCTGGATCGACGCGACCGGCGACGGGGAATGGGCGATCGCCCTGCGCTGCGCCCAGTTCGCCGACGCCCCGGAGGACGAGTCCGGCGCTCGCCGCGTCACCGCCTACGCCGGTGCGGGCATCGTCGCCGGCAGCGAGCCGGAGTCCGAGCTGCTGGAGACGCGCGTGAAGTTCCGACCGCTCATCGACGCACTCGCGTGACCGCTCGTCGTATGCGGCGGGAGCGCCGCCGCACGCAGGTAGGCTGGACTACGTGACTTCGAGCCCCGCTTCTCCGGGCACGCGCCTTGCGAGCCGACTCGGCTTCAGCGACCGCGTCTTTCTCGGTCCCGCCTCCCGCCGTGTCGCCTCGCGCATCGAGGACGGACTCGAGCTCGTCGAGGCCGGGCTCGCCGAGGAGCTCAAGATCGCCGACCCGGTCGCGGATGCCGCGGCGCGCTACCTCTACGAGGCGGGCGGCAAGCGCATCCGACCCGTGCTCGCGCTGCTGACCGCTCAGCTCGGCGAGGGCAACATCACCCCGGTGATCGATGTCGCCAAGGCGCTCGAGCTCACCCACCTCGGCTCGCTCTACCACGACGACGTCATGGACGGCGCCGACACCCGCCGTGGAGTTCCCGCCGCGCACGCGGTCTGGGGCAACAACGTCGCCATCCTCACCGGCGACATCCTGTTCTCACGCGCGAGTCAGATCATGTCGCGCTACGGCGACCGGGCGATGCGGCTGCAGGCCGACACGTTCGAGCGGCTGGTGCTCGGGCAGATGCACGAGACCGTCGGCGTACAGCCGGGCGATGACCCGATCGCGTTCTACCTGCAGGTGCTCGCCGACAAGACCGGCTCGCTGATCGCCGCGGCGACCCAGGGTGGCGTGATCTTCTCCAACGCCCCCGCGGAGTACGAAGAGCCCCTTCGCGTCTACGGCGAGAAGGTCGGCGTCGCGTTCCAGCTGCTGGATGACGTCATCGATCTGTCCGCCGACGCCGAGCAGACCGGCAAGGTGCCGGGCACCGATCTCCGGGCCGGCGTTCCCACGATGCCGTCGCTGCTGCTGAAGACCGGGACGAGCGCGGCGGATGCCGACCTCGCCGCGCGCATCGACGACGGCGTCGCCCTCATCTCGGACGGGGCTGATCCGCAGCTGCTCGACGGACCGCTCGCCGAACTGCGCGATCATCGCGCCACCGAGCAGACGATGGACCTCGCCCGCACCTGGACATCCGATGCGATCGCGGCGCTGGCGCCGCTGCCGAAGGGCACGGTCCGCGAGGCGCTGACCCGGTTCGCAGAGACTCTCGCTGATCGCAGCAGCTGACGGAAGGAACCCCATGACGAAGCTCAGGCTGGCCATCGTCGGGGCGGGACCGGCAGGCATCTACGCCGCCGACATCCTGCTCAAGGCCGAGCGCAAGTTCGATGTCGCCATCGACCTGTTCGAACAGCTCCCCGCGCCCTACGGACTGGTCCGCTACGGCGTGGCCCCGGACCACCCCCGCATCAAGGGCATCATCAACGCGCTGCGCGACGTGCTCGATCGGGGAGACATCCGCATCTTCGGCAACGTGCGCTTCGGCGAGGACCTGACCCTCGATGACCTCAAGCGGCACTACAACGCGGTGATCTTCGCCACCGGCGCCGTACGCGACTCGAGCCTCGACATCCCCGGCATCGACGCGGAGGGCTCCCACGGCGCCGCGGAGTACGTCAGCTGGTTCGACGGACACCCCGACGTGCCGCGCGAGTGGCCGCTGGATGCGGAATCGGTCGGCGTCATCGGAAACGGCAACGTCGCCCTCGACGTCGCGCGCATGCTCGCCAAGCACGCCGACGACCTGCTGGTCACCGAGGTGCCGGACAACGTCTACCAGGGGCTGAAGGCCAGTGCGATCACGGACGTGCACGTGTTCGGCCGTCGCGGCCCGGCGCAGGTCAAGTTCACTCCCCTCGAGCTGCGTGAGCTCGGAGAGCTGCGCGATGTCGACATGGTCGTGTACGACGAGGACTTCGACTACGACGAGGCATCGCAGCAGGCCGTCGCGAGCAACAAGCAGGTCATGGTCATGGACCGCGTCATGCAGTCGTGGCGCAAGCTCGATTCGGCGAACAACGCCGGCGGCTCGGCATCGCGTCGCCTGCACATGCACTTCTGGGCGCGCCCCGTCGAGGTGAAGAAGGACGAGAACGGTCGCGTGGCCGCTCTGGTCTACGAGCGCACGAAGTCGGACGGCGCCGGCGGCGCGGTCGGCACGGGCGAGCTGCGCGAGATCCCGATGCAGGGGCTCTACCGCGCGGTCGGCTACTTCGGCTCGCCGCTGCCCGGCGTGCCGTTCGACAAGAAGCACGGCGTCATCCCGAACCGCGAGGGTCAGGTGCTCGAGGCCAAGTCGAATCAGCGCGTGCCCGGCATCTACGCCACCGGGTGGATCAAGCGCGGACCCGTGGGTCTGATCGGGCACACCAAGTCCGACGCGATGGAGACGGTACGCCATCTCATCAATGACCAGGGCTCGTGGTGGCAGCCTGAGGATCCCTCGGACGAGGCGATTCCGGCGCTGCTCGCAGAGCGCGGCGTGGAGTGGACCGACCTGGACGGCTGGCACCGCCTGGACGCGCACGAGATCGAGCTGGGCACGACGCAGGAGCGCGCGCGGGTGAAGGTGGTCCCCCGCGACGAGATGGTGCGCATCTCGCGCGGCGAGTAGCCGCCGCGTCAGGCTGACCTCATGGCGGAGTGGCTTCCCGACATCCTCGGCGCCGGCTTCGAGCAGCAGACGCTGCCGCTCGGAGAGGACACTGAGGGCGAGATCGTCGCGACTGTCGTGCGCGCGCTGCCGGAACGCGCGCCCTGGTGGCGTCGGCTGGTCGGACAGCGACCGCTGGAGGACGTCGACGTGCTCTACGTCCACGGCTGGTCGGACTACTTCTTCCAGAAGAGGCTGGCTCGGTTCTGGACGAGCCGGGGCGCCCGCTTCTACGCCTTGGACCTGCGCAAATACGGCCGCAGCCTGCGGCCGGGACAGACGCCCGGGTACATCACCGATCTCGCCGAGTACGATGCCGACATCGCCGCCGCGCTGGCGGCGCGAGGGGACGCCACCGGTCGCCGCCTGGTGCTGTTCGGCCATTCGACCGGCGGGCTGATCCTCACCCTGTGGGCGTCCCGCCACCCGGAAGAGGCGTCCGCGATCATCCTCAACTCGCCGTGGCTGGAATTCCAGCTCGGCGTCGCGCGCGCCGCGATCGCGCCGATGGTGGAGCTGCGCGCGCGGCTGTGGCCGATGGATGCCGCACCGCAGGTCGATCTGGGGTTCTACAGTCGCGCCCAGCGCGAAGTCGCCGACCCGGAAGATCCTGTGGAGACCGTTCCCGAGTGGCGGCCGGAGCAGGCGATGATCGTGCACGCCGCCTGGCTGCATGCCGTCTTCGCCGGCCACGCGGCGGTCTCGCGGGGCCTGGGGGTGACGACCCCCACGTGCGTCCTGCTCTCGCAGCGATCGGCGATCCCCACCCGGTGGTCGGCGGAGCTCACCCGCGCCGACAGCGTGCTGGTCGTCGACGACATCGCGAAGGCCGCGGTGAAGATCGGCTCATCGGTCACGATCGAGCGGATCGACGGCGCGCTGCACGACGTGTTCCTCTCGCGGCGCGAATCCCGCGAGGACGCATACGCGCGGCTCGAGGGCTGGGTCGCCGGCTGGGCGGCTCAGCAGCGCGTGAAAAGGGTTCAGCGCACCCCGTAGATGGCGCGGCAGGCCTGCTCAGCGGCATCCGCATCGCCCATTTCGAGCGCGGAGGTCAGATCGGCGCAGCCGGCGACGACCTGAGCGGCGTGTTCGGGTGTGATCTCGAACGTTCTCAGCGCGCGGGCGAGAGCCAGGCTCGCCTCATCGACGAGAGCCTGCTGCAGGGCGTTGCCGCTGCGCGCTGCCAGGAAGCCGATGGTCGCGCCGCGCGCCTTCGAACAGGCGACGGAGTCGTGCACCGAGTCCGCGATCACCGCGATGAGCGCTGACACGTCAGTGAGGTCCTGCGGTGTCAGTCGCGGGCAGGAGAGGCGGACGATGATCCCGGCCTGCAGACCGGCGAAGGTGTGCGCTACGGCGACGGATTCCGGCGTGATCGGAGTGACCTCGGTGTACCGGCTGGGGTACATCGTCACGAGCCCGATGCGCTCCAGCCGCTGCAGCGCCTCGCGCACCGGGGTGCGCGAGACAGCGAGTTCGAGCGCGAGTTCGCCGTCACGGATGCGGGCGCCGGGGGCGAGTTCGCCGTTGACGATTCGCTCGCCGATGAGACGGAAAAGGCCTTCGGCCAGCAGCTGCTTGCGCGTTATGACCGGCTGCGCGTGCTCGGTCTGCTGCGTGTCTGTCTGCTGCGCCTCCGTGTGCTGCGCGCGCTCTGCCTGCTGCGCCTCTTGCGGTTCGACGTCGACCATGCTCACTCCCCAATGCGCGCAAACCGCGCCCCCGACTGCCCCATACAGTCGCGCTGCCCCATACAGCTGTATATCGGTAGTCTACCCGCGTCACCCCCTGGGATCTCAAGGACTGCTTGAGTCGGCGGGTGGTTGTGCCCACGGCTCGTCCGTGAGAGTGATCTCCTGCGTCATGTCGATCAGGAACCGGATCACGGTGCTGCGCTCTTCGGCGCTCAAGCGTGCGGCGGCGTGAAAGCGCTTCGCCTGCTGCCGGCCCACGGTGTTCACCGCTGCCTCGTGGGTCTCCGGTGTAATGGAGATCGCCAGTGCCCGGCGGTCTGTGGGGTGCGGGCTGCGGGTGATGTGGTCGGCCCGCTCCAATCGATCCAGCAGCTTCGTCGTCGACGCCGTGGAGATCTGCAGGTGGGCAGCGAGCGCGCCCGGAGTGACCGTCCTGCCGGTGTTGGCGGCGACGATCAGGAAGTGCAGCGCCCTCATGTCGGTCTGGTTGAGCTTCATGTACTGCGCCGACGCGTCGGACAGGCGCTTCTCCGCCTCCCGAAGGCCGCTCAGAGCGGCCATGAGCTCACCGATCTGTGCGACGTCCTCACGGGTCATCGAAGACCGATCGATCAGTTCGCTGCGAGGGTCGCTCGCGTCGACGTCGTACATGTTCGAAAAGGCCGGAGCGCCGCCCTCCGTCGGAGTAGGCATGACAACATGTTAGTCCGCTAATCAGCATGCTAGGCTACTTACTCACTTGGCTAGCTATAGGGAAGGCGAGGGTGCAATGGAACAGCAGGTCGTGCTGCTCGACCCAGACGGGCGACGGATAGGCGTCATCGACAAACGCGACGTGCACACCCGTGAGACCCCGCTTCATCTGGCTTTCTCCTGCTATCTGCTCGGTCCGACCGGCGACGTGCTCCTGACCAGACGCGCGCTCTCGAAGCGCACCTGGCCCGGTGTGTGGACCAACAGCGTGTGCGGGCATCCGGCCCCCGAGGAGTCGATGACGGATGCCATCTCGCGGCGTGCCCGGGAAGAGCTCGGAGTCGGCATCACGGACATCCGCGCGGCCCTGCCCGACTTTCGCTACCGGGCCACGGATGCGAGCGGAATCGTCGAGAACGAGATCTGCCCGGTCTACGTCGCGCGGCTATCGGGACCTCCGCAGCCGGAAGCGCGCGAAGTCGCGGAGTGGTCGTGGGTGTCGCCGGATGCGCTCGCAGGAGCTCTGGGACGCACGCCCTTCGTGTTCAGCCCGTGGCTGCAGCTGCAGTTGCCGCTCCTGCTCGAGAAGGGGATGCTCGAGTGATGAGCGTCGCAGCCATGGAGGCGGTCACCGCCGCACCGCGCGGTCGGGGGCAAGACGGGCGCGTGCAGGAGCAGCTCAGGCTGTTCTTCCGCTCGCGAGCCGCTTCCGCCGCGTCCTACGGTCCGAGCTTCGTCCGGCTGTGGACGCTCGCCGAGCAGAGCATGCGCGGTGGAAAGCTCGTGCGCCCTCAGCTCCTGATCGACACGTTCCACGCGCTGCGGCCTGCCGACGGCGCCCGCGAAGCGAGCGGTGAGACCGCCGCTGAGAGCACGACGGGCGCGATGATCGAGATCGCGGTGGCCGTTGAGCTGCTGCATCATGCGTTTCTGATGCACGACGACGTGATCGACGGCGATCTCACGCGCAGAGGACGTTCCAATCTCGTCGGCGCCCTGCTCGCCGAGCGCCCGGCGGATGCACCGTCGCCCGACGGCTCGGATCTGCACTGGGCGCGAACCGGCGCGATCCTGATGGGCGATCTCCTGCTCGCCGGCGTCCACCAGTTGTTCGCTCGGGCGCGGCTGCCAGACGCGACCCGCATCCGGCTCCTCGACCTGCTGGATCACACCATCAGCGAATCCGTCGCCGGCGAGGAGCTGGATGTCGGACTGAGCGCGGGTGTCGTCGCACCGGACCTCATGACGATCCTCGACATGTCGCGCTGCAAGACCGCGGCCTACACCTTCGAGCTGCCGCTGCGAGCTGCTGTCGCGCTCGCCGGTGCGAGCGCCGATGCCGATGCCGCGCTCTCAGCCGCGGGTCGCCACCTCGGCCTGGCGTTCCAGCTGCAGGACGATCTGCTCTCCACCTTCGGCGACCCGCGACAGCACGGCAAGGACCCGTTCTCCGACCTGCGCGAGGGCAAGCAGACGGCGATCATCGCCTACGCGCGCGGCACCAGCGCCTGGCCTGTCCTCGAGTCGTCATTCGGGCGATCCGACCTGACCGAGGGCGAAGGCGTCGAGATGCGAGTCCTCCTCGCCGACTGCGGCGCCAGGAGATTCGTCGAGGAACTCATCGATGACGAGCTCGGCGCGTGTCGCTCGATCATCGGCGACACTGCCGCGGGCATCCCGCCGGCCGCACGAAGGGTGCTGCTCGACCTCATCGCCCGTCTCGAGGGGCGGCGGTCATGAGCGACGGCCCCGCTTTGGCGCAGTACACGATGGCTGCAGAGCGTGCGGCCAATGAGGTGATCGGCGCCTACTCCACGTCGTTCGGGCTCGCCACCCGCCTGCTCGGCGCGCGCCATCGGCAGCATGTCCGCAACATCTACGCCCTGGTGCGCGTCGCCGACGAACTTGTCGACGGCGTGACCGACGAGGCCGGACTCGCGATCGAACAGCAGCGCGACGCCCTGGACAGGATGATCGCCGAGACCCGCCGAGCCCTCGAACTCGGATGCAGCGGCGACCTCATCATCCACGCCTTCGCACGGACCGCCAGGACGTCGCGGATAGACGAGTCGCTCATCGAGCCGTTCTTCGCCTCGATGCGCACCGATCTCGAATCCCGTGCCGCGACGCCGACCCGGCTCGCCGCCTTCGACGCGCAGGCGCACGATGACTACGTGTACGGATCAGCAGAGGTCGTCGGCCTGATGTGCCTGCGCGTCTTCCAGCGCGATCAGCGGCTCGATGAGGCGACGACCGGCCGCCTCGATGAGGGCGCTCGGATGCTGGGAGCGGCGTTTCAGAACGTGAACTTCCTGCGGGACCTCCGCGACGACACTGTGCGGCTGGGCCGCAGCTATCTCGGCACGGCCGAGCGGCTGAGCGACGAGGACCGTGAGACGTGGGTGCGCACGATCCGCGTCCAGCTGGATGCTGCAGCAGAGACGATCCCGCTGCTGCCGAAGGATGCCCGTGCCGCCGTCCGCAGCGCGCACGCGCTCTTCTCCGCGCTCAACGACCGGATCGCGGCGACAACCGTCGATGAGCTGTACCGCACCCGCATCCGCGTGCCCGACGCCGTGAAGGCGCGGCTGGTCACTCGTGCGGTTCTCACGACCTGGACGGAGCCGCGCGCATGACCCGCACAGTCGTCATCGGCGGCGGAGTCGCCGGGCTGGCCACCGCCGCCCTGCTCGCACGCGAGGGCCACGAGGTCGAGCTCCTGGAGCGGCTCGACCGCGTCGGAGGCCGCGCAGGCAGCCTTGAGCGCGACGGCTTCCGCTTCGACACCGGACCATCGTGGTACCTGATGCCTCGTGTCTTCGACCACTTCTTCGAGTTACTCGGAACCAGCAGCGCCGAGCAGCTCGACCTCCGCGACCTGAGCCCCGCATACCGCGTCTTCGGTGAGCCGTTCGCCAACCTGTCGCGGCCCGAGCCGGTGACCGTCCCGCGTGGCGGCGCTCGCGTCCGCGACACGTTCGAGCGGCTGGAGCCGGGCGCGGCGAAGCGGCTCGAGAAGTACCTCGCCTCAGCGAACCATGCGACCGAGATGGCCGAGCGGTACTTCCTCTACAACCCCTTCACGGATCTGCGCTCCCTTCTGGGCCGCGACGTGCTCGGCGCACTGCCGCGGCTCGCCGGCCTGCTGACCGGAAAGCTCGACTCGTTCGTCGCGCGGCGATTCCAGCATCCGATCCTCCGCCAGATCCTGGGGTACCCGGCCGTCTTCCTCGGCACGAGCCCTTCGGCAGCCCCCGCGATGTATCACCTCATGAGCGCTCTGGACCTCGACGAGGGCGTGCAGTACCCCATGGGCGGGTTCTGGGAGCTGGTGCAGCGCATCGAGGCGCTCGCGATCGATGCGGGCGCGGTCGTCCGCACCGGCGCCGAGGTGCAGCAGATCACGACGCGCGACACCGGGTCGCGGCGTCGCGGCGGTCCGCGCCGCACGGTCGAGGCCGTGCGCTGGCAGGACTCCGGCGGCGAGTGGCATGACAGCCCCGCCGACGTCGTGGTCTCGGCGGCTGATCTGCACCACACCGAGACGCGCCTGCTCGACGAGCCGAGCCGCAGCTACCCCGAAGCCTGGTGGCGGCGGCGCGTCAGCGGGCCGGGCGCCGTGCTGGTCATGCTGGGTGTGCGGGGCGGGCTGCCCAATCTGCCGCACCACACCCTGCTGTTCACTCGCGACTGGGCGCAGAACTTCGATGCGATATTCGGCGCCGATCCGGCCATTCCCGACCCGGCATCCGTCTATGTCTGCAAGCCGAGCGCGACGGATCCGGATGTCGCCCCGGCCGGACACGAGAACCTGTTCATCCTCGTGCCCATTCCGCCCGGCGAGGACATCGGCGAGGGCGGCCCGGACGGGTCAGGCGATCCGCTCATCGAGCGGATCGCCGACGCCGCTATCGATCAGCTCGCACAGTGGACGGCATCCGACGACCTGCGCGATCGCATCGTCGTGCGTCACACCATCGGACCGACCGACTTCGCCCGCGACTATCACGCGTGGCGCGGCGGGATGCTGGGACCTGCGCACACGCTGAGGCAGAGCGCGATGTTCCGGGCGCAGAACGCCTCGAAGAACGTCGCGGGGCTGTACTACGCCGGCGCGACCACCGCCCCAGGGGTCGGCGTGCCGATGTGCCTGATCAGCGCGGAGCTCGTCCTCAAGCGGATTCGCGGCGACCACAGTCCGGGGCCCACAACGGCGCGCGCCGGAGTGGGCAGCGTCCGATGAATCTCATCTATCTCGCATCACTCCTCGTCGCGATCGCCTGCATGCTGCTCATCGATGCCCGCTTCCGGCTGTTCTTCTGGCGCGACGCCGTCGCCGCGATCGCGGTCACCGCCGTCGGCGTCGTCTTCCTCCTCGTCTGGGACATCGCCGGGATCGGACTCGGGATCTTCCTGCGCGGAGAGGGCGTGATCGCATCCGGCATCCTGCTCGCCCCGGAGCTGCCGATCGAGGAGCCGGTGTTCCTGGTCTTCCTGGTGCTGTGCACGATGGTGCTCTACACGGGCGCGCGTCGCATCCTCGAGCACCGCCGTGCGAACGAAGACCGCCGCACGTCCGCGCGACGTGGCACGGGGGGCGAATCATGACGTATGTCTGGCTGTCCGTCGCGTTCCTCGCCGTCGCCATCGGCGCCGGCGCCATCCTCGCGCGCGTCAGCACCGCTCGCGCCGGGGAGACCGGGGGAGCAGGCTCGCACTGGCGAGCGGTGAGCCTCACGGCACTCGCGCTGGTGGCGCTCACCGCCGTCTTCGACAGTCTGATGATCGCCGCAGAGCTTTTCCACTACGACCCCGCGCACACCCTCGGGGTGACGATCGGCCTCGCGCCGGTCGAGGACTTCGCCTATCCGATCGCATGCGCGGCGCTGCTGCCCGGCCTGTGGCTCGTGCTCGCCCGATCGCGGCGCGAGTATCGCCTGCTCGGCAAGGACGGCCTGCTGCGACAGGCTCTGGTCGCGTCGCGTCCGGTGAGCTGGATCAACACGGCGTTCCCCTTCGCCGCGGCGATGCTGCTGACCACCCGCGAGATCGACTGGGTCCTGATCGTCGGCGCCATCTACTTCCTGGTCCCGTACAACCTGGCCATGTACGGCATCAACGACGTCTTCGACTACGCCTCCGACATCCGCAACCCGCGCAAGGGCGGCATCGAGGGCGCGCTGCTCGCGCCGCCGCTTCACCGGCCGATGCTGTGGCTGGCAGCGATCACGAACATCCCGTTCCTGATCGTGCTCATGCTGGCCGGCGGCCCCGTCGCCTGGTTCAGCATCGCCGTCAGCGCCTTCGCCGTGGTCGCCTACTCGGCACCTGGGCTGCGCTTCAAAGAGCGGCCGGTGATCGACTCCGTCACCTCCAGCACGCACTTCGTCTCGCCGGCGATCGTCGGACTCGCGCTCGCCGGAGCGACCCCGACTGCGGGCCTGACCCTCCTGCTCGTGGCGTTCTTCCTGTGGGGGATGGCCGCGCACGCCTTCGGCGCCGTGCAGGACATCGAGCCCGACCGCGAGGCCGGCATCGGCTCGATCGCCACCGTCCTCGGCGCACGACGCACGGTCCGTCTCGCCATCGTCGTGTGGGCCGTCGCAGGCCTGGTGATGCTCTTCACGCCATGGCCCGGTCCGCTCGCTGCGATCGTCGCCGTGCCCTACATGGTCAACTGCGCACGCTGGTGGAACGTCACCGACGCGAATGCGACGAAGACCAACATCTCCTGGCGCCGGTTCATCTGGCTCAACTACGCGTCGGGCTTCGTCATCACCATGATCCTCATCCTCGCCTGGAGTCTCGGACCATGAGGGCGGTCACGGTCGCTCCCACGACTCGATGCCACCCTCCGTCGCGACGAACAGCGGATGGGGAGAGGCTGAGTCGCACCGCCAGCGCTCGGCGTCGGCGGGACTTCGCTGCGCCAGCTTGGCGCCAAGGTGCTCCCACTCGAACTGGAGCTGGCCATGCGTGACGGACAGCGGGGCGGGAGCGGCGCCCGGCCGCTGGATCTTGTCTACCGAGAAGCGGTAGCCGCGCTCGGTCGCCTCATCGGCGATCCCGGTGAGATAGGCGCTCATCGCGTCGAGCGGCTCGGCCGCGCCGCGGAAGCGCTGCAGCTGCGGGTGGTGCGTGTAGCCCTTCGTCTGACCGGACAGCACCGCTTGGGCGAGCAGCGACTCGCGCCAGCAGGCCACGAGCCCGATGCGGTCGAGGTGCCGCGGGTGCAGCGACCAGAGTCTCATCCTGGTTCCTCTCATGATGCTCGTGTCGTGTGGGAGCGCGCGGGTAGGCTCGTACCCCCACGGCGCTGCAGCCGGCGCGCTGTGACCGGACGGAAATGGCGGGACTGAGCATGGCGGATTCATCGCACAGCATGGCACACCCCGAGGGAGCGATTCGCACTCCGCGGCCGACCGGCACCGATCGCCTCCGGCAGATCGCGGTATCGGTCAGCGCCGTCGTCGCGGTCGTGGGCGCCTTCATCGGCTCTGGGGCGCTGGGCGGCGAGTCGATGCCCGAGGCCTCGGGCGGGGCGTTCGCCGCCGATGCGACGCCGATTGCGCCGGGTGGTCCCGCGTTCGCCATCTGGAGCGTCATCTACGCAGGTCTCATCGCGTATGCGATCTGGCAGTGGCTTCCGAAGCAGGCGGTCGCCGACCGTCATCGCCGTATCGGCGGGTGGGTCGCCGCATCGATGCTGCCGAATGCGGCGTGGCTTCTCGCGGTGCAGGCGGGGGTGCTGTGGCTGACGCTGGTGATCATGGCTCTGCTGCTGGCCGTGCTCATCGTCGCGTTCATCGCGATTCGCCGCACGGGTCCCGCGGGCGTCATCGACACGATCGTGACCGACGGCACGATCGGGCTGTATCTCGGCTGGATCGTGGTGGCGACGGCCGCCAACGTCGCTGCCGTGCTCGCGCGGAGCCTGCCGCGGGAGTCCGTCGGCGCCGTCGATGTCTGGGCGGTCGCGGTGCTCGTCGTCGCCGGCCTCATCGGAGCGCTGCTGGCGCTGTGGGACCGGGGACGCTTCGCGCCGAGTGCAGCCATCTGCTGGGGTCTCGCGTGGGTCGGCGTCGAGCGTCTCACCGGAGACCTCGTGTCGGTTCCCGCGGCTGTCGCCGCATTCGCCGCGGCAGCCGTGGTGCTCATCGTCACGATCGGCGCTCGCCTGTTCAGCTCGCACCGCTCCTGACGAGGAGCCGCGTCAGCGGTAGTTGATGAACTGCAGGTCGATGTCGAGGTCGCTCCCCTTGAGGAGAGCGATCACCGACTGCAGGTCGTCGCGGCTCTTCGACTGCACCCGCAGCTCATCGCCCTGGATCTGGCTCTTCACGCCCTTGGGGCCCTCGTCGCGGATGATCTTGTTGATCTTCTTCGCGTTCTCGCTGGAGATCCCGTCCTTGAGGGACGACACGATGCGGTACTCCTTGCCGCTGGCGAAGGGCTCGCCGGAGTCCAGGCTCTTCAGCGAGATGCCGCGCTTGATCAGCTTCGACTGGAACACGTCCAGCACAGCCTTGGCGCGCTCCTCGGAATTCGCCTTGATGAGGATCTGCTCGCCGCTCCACGCGACAGAGGCGTCGGTGCCCTTGAAGTCGTAGCGCTGCTCGATTTCCTTGCGGGCCTGGTTCAGGGCGTTCTCGGCCTCCTGGTGGTCGACGTTCGAGACGATGTCAAAAGAGCTGTCAGCCATACAGGCAGTGTAGCCAGGTCCACTGATTTGGAAGCGCTTTCATGATTCGGCCCGGGCGACGACACGATCACAGGTTGATATCAGTGCCTGCGCCCGTTGCGAATCGACCGTCGCGCCAGGCATACTGTAAGCGCTTGCAGGTTCGCAGGCTCCCGCATCGAGAGAGGCACACCAATGAAGGTGAACATGAGGAACATCCTCGCGTTCGGCGCCATCGCCGCGACGTCGGCGATCGTCCTGGCAGGCTGCGCATCCAGCGCACCGGAGGGCGACGGCGATTCCGACAGCAAGTCCGACTTCTCCGGGCAGATCACGGTCTGGGTCGACGCCGATCGAGCCGACGTCCTCGAAGACGCAGCGAAGGACTTCACCGCTGACACCGGCGTGAAGGTGTCGCTCGTGCAGAAGGAGTTCGGCGAGATCCGCGACCAGTTCGTGCAGCAGGCCCCGACGGGCAAGGGCCCCGACGTGGTCGTCGGCGCACATGACTGGCTCGGCATCCTCGTCTCCAACGGCGTGGCAGCACCCGTCGAGCTCGGCGACCGCGCCGGCGAGTTCGAGCAGGTAACCCTCGACGCGTTCAGCTATGACGGTCAGGTGTACGGCGTCCCCTACGCGATCGAGAACATCGGCCTGCTGCGCAACACCGATCTCGTCGCCGAGGCGCCGACCGACTTCGACGACATGATCGCGAAGGGCAAGGCCGCCGGCACCGAGTACTCGTTCCTCGTCGGGCTCGACCCCGAGGCATCCGACCCGTACCACCTGTACCCGTTCCAGACCTCCTTCGGCGCCCCTGTCTTCGGCCAGAACGACGACGGCAGCTACAACGCCGAAGACCTGCAGATCGGCAACGAGGGCGGCCAGAGCTTCGCCACGTGGCTCGGCGAGCAGGGCAAGGCCGGCGTGCTGAACACCAACATCACCGGTGACCTCGCGAAGGAGAACTTCCTCGCAGGCAAGTCGCCCTTCTTCCTCACCGGCCCGTGGAACGCACCCGCGGCCGTCGACGCGGGCCTCAACGTCGCCGTCGACCCGATCCCGTCCGCCGGCGGCCAGGACGCACAGCCGTTCGCCGGCGTGCAGGGCTTCTTCCTCAGCGCGGAGAGCGAGAACAAGCTCGCCGCCAACGAGTTCCTGCTGAACTACATCGGCTCCGAGGACGTGCAGACCGCCCTCTACGAGGTCGGCGGGCGCGCGCCCGCCCGGACGAGCGCTTTCGATGCAGCCGTCGAGGGCGACCCGCTCACCGCGGGCTTCGGCGAGGTCGGCGCCAGCGTCGTGCCGATGCCGAGCATCCCCGAGATGGGCGCTGTCTGGCAGTACTGGGGCGTCACCGAGGCGGCTATCATCAACGGCTCCGGAGGCGACCCGGTCGCCCTGTGGGACAAGATGACGACCGACATCCAGGGCGCGATCAGCAAGTGAACTGAACGGGCGGGACGGCATTCTCACAGCTGCCGTCCCGCCCGTCCCGCCCGCTCGACCCCCCCTGACATCGCTGAGGAAAGCCGATGACGATCACGGACGATCACGACACCGAAGCCGCGCCGCCCACCGCCCGCCAGCGCCGCGCAGCGCGCATCGCCGAAGCCGCCGGCGGCGGGTGGGCGCTGCTGCTGCTCAAGGTGGTGCTGCTCGGCCTGATCCTGGCACTGGCTCTGTACGCGGGCCTCGTGCTCTCGCGCACCGGCCAGTGGGTGGCGGCCGTCATCGTGGTTGCGGTGGCCGCGCTCGCCGTGTGGATCTACTTCAGTCGCGGCAGGCTTCCGGCCAAGTACCTCATGCCGGGTCTGGTCTTCCTGTTCGTCTTCCAGGTGTTCGCCGCGCTCTACACGGGCTACGTGGCCTTCACCAACTACGGCACCGGACACAACAGCGACAAGGACAGTGCGGTCAATGCGCTGATGCTCTCCGCACAGGAGCGCGTGCCGGACTCTCCCGCGTACGAGCTGACCGTGCTCGAGCAACTCGGAGAATTCTCCTTCCTGGTGACAGCACCTGACGGCGATGTCGCCGTCGGCGGCACCGACCGGCCACTGGAGCAGGTCGAGGGTGCCAAGATGGACGGTGACAAGGCCGTCGGCCTCGACGGCTACAGCGCACTCACCTTCGGCGACATCGTCGCGAACCAGTCGCAGATCGCCGACATGTCCGTACCACTCAGCGACGACCCGAACGACGGGGCCCTGCGCACCCCGGACGGGTCGCGCGCGTACGTGTACACCTCGGCGCTCGAGTACGACGAAGCGGCCGGAACCATGACCGACACCCGCAGCGGAGTCGTCTACTCGGACATCGGCACCGGTGCCTTCACCGCCGCCGACGGGACCGAGCTCACACCGGGCTGGCAGATCGTCGTCGGATTCGACAACTTCACCCGCGCATTCAGCGAGGAGTCCATCCGCGGGCCCTTCGTCTCGGTGCTCATCTGGACGTTCGTCTTCGCATTCCTGTCGGTGTTCACCTGCTTCGCGCTCGGTCTCTTCCTCGCGATCGTGTTCAACGACCCGCGCATGAAGTCGAAGAGGTACTACCGGGTGCTGATGATCCTGCCGTACGCCTTCCCCGGATTCCTGTCCGCGCTGGTGTGGGCGGGAATGATGAACCAGGAGTTCGGCTTCCTCAACGTCGTGCTCTTCGGCGGCGCCGACATACCCTGGCTCACCAATGAATGGCTGGCGAAGTTCAGCATCATCCTGGTGAACCTGTGGCTCGGCTTCCCGTACATGTTCCTGATCTGCACGGGCGCCCTGCAATCCATCCCGGATGATGTGCAGGAGGCCGCGCGCGTCGACGGCGCGAACGCCTGGCAGATCTTCCGCAGCATCAAGCTGCCGCTGCTGTTCGTCGCGGTCGCGCCGCTGCTGATCTCGTCGTTCGCGTTCAACTTCAACAATTTCAGCCTGATCTACATGCTCACCGGCGGCGGTCCGCGCGACGTCACCGCGGGGGTGAACGTCGGCGCCACCGACATCCTCATCACGATGGTCTACAAGGTCGCGTTCGTGGGCTCGACGTCCGACTACGGACTCGCGAGCGCCTTCTCGATCATCATCTTCATCCTGGTGGCGACCATCTCGGTCATCGCGTTCCGCCGCACCAAGGCCCTGGAGGATCTGAACTGACATGAGCACCTCGCAGACCACCGAACCCACCACCTCGGCCATCGTCACGGCGGGCGCCGGCACACTCGGCGAAGCGCGCGAGCCCCGCCGCCCGTTCCGCAAGTACTTCCGTGAGACGGGCTGGCGCCACCTCGTCGGCATCGTCGCCACGGTGTTCGCGCTGTTCCCGCTGCTGTACGTGTTCAGCGCGTCGCTGAACCCCGGCGGCACGCTGCTCACGGCCAACTCGCTGTTCAGCCAGATCAGCCTCGACAGCTACGTCGAGCTGTTCGGCAGCGATCGTCATCCGTATGCCGCCTGGTTCATGAACACGCTGGTGATCGGCCTCATCACCGCGCTGTTCACCGTGCTGCTCGGCGCGCTCGCCGCCTACTCGTTCTCGCGCATGCGGTTCACGGGCCGTCGGTTCAGCCTGACCGCACTGCTGGTCGTGCAGATGTTCCCGCAGATGCTCGCGATGGTCGCCATCTTCCTGATCATGGTGACCATCAGCGACATCTTCCCCGCGATCGGCCTGAACACGCAGATCGGTCTGATCATGGTCTACCTCGGCGGTGCGCTGGGGGCGAACACCTACCTGATGTACGGGTTCTTCAACACCGTCCCGGCATCCATCGATGAGGCCGCGAAGATCGACGGCGCCGGTCACGCCCGCATCTTCTTCACGATCATCCTGCGTCTGGTCGCGCCGATCCTCGCGGTGGTCGGACTGCTGAGCTTCATCGGCACGAGCAGCGAGTTCGTGCTGGCGAGCGTCATCCTGATCGACCCCGACAAGCAGACCCTCGCCGTGGGACTGTACAAGTTCGTCTCGGACGAGTTCTCGAAGAACTGGAGTGTCTTCGCCGCCGGCGCGGTGCTGGCCGCCATCCTGCCGGTTGCGCTGTTCCTCGCCCTGCAGAAGTACATCGTCGGCGGTCTGACCGCAGGAAGCGTGAAGTAGCGGATGCCGGCGAAGCGGGCGCGAGACCGTCGCCGAGTGGCCGCGAGCCTCGCCGCGGCCGTCGCGACGGCCGCGCTGCTGCTGGCCGGGTGCGCCCCTGCGGGTCCGCGGGAGGGCGGGTCGGATGCCACGTCGGATGCTGCGGAGCAGCCGGCCGCGCTCGGCGAGGCCCCCGGTGCGGGCATCCAGCTCTTCCAGCTGCCGTGGACGTCCGTCGCCGCCGAGTGCGAGCAGACCCTCGGCCCGGCAGGGTTCTCATGGGTGCTCACCTCGCCGCCGAACGAGCACATCCAGGGCGCTCAATGGTGGACCTCGTACCAGCCGGTGAGTCATCAGATCGAGTCGCGGCTGGGCACGCGGGCGGAGTTCGCCGACATGGTGCAGCGCTGCCGCGCCGCCGGCGTCGACGTCATCGCCGACGCGGTGATCAACCACATGACCGGGCAGGATCAGCCCGGCACGGGCACGGCGGGAAGCGCCTACGAGCACTACTCCTACCCGGGGCTCTACGGGCCCGAGGACTTCCACCACTGCGGACTCACCGACGACGACATCCAGGACTATTCATCGCGCGAGCAGGTGCAGACCTGCGAGCTGGTGAACCTCGCCGACCTCGACACCGCGTCCCCGCACGTGCAGGGGCAGATCGTCGCCTACCTCGAAGACCTGCTCTCGCTCGGCGTCGCCGGGTTCCGCATCGACGCGGCCAAGCACATGCCGGCCGATGACGTCGCGGCGATCGTCGCCGTGCTCCCCGAGGGCACGCGCATCCTCAGCGAGGTGATCCGCGGGGCCGGCGAGCCGATCGAGCCCGAGGAGTACACCGCCTTCGGCGAGGTGTTCGAGTTCAGTTACGCTCGCGATCTCGTCCAGCCGCTGCGCTCGGGCGTGTGGACCGACCCGGAGCTCGCCGATCCGCGACCCCTGCACGTGGCATCCGACGCTGCGATCGTGTTCGTCGACAACCACGACACCGAGCGCGGCGAGGCGAAGGTGACGGCCAAGATGCCGGAGCTGTACCTGCTCGCCAACGTCCTGCTGCTGGGCGACGATTATGGCACCCCCGTCGTGTACTCCGGCTACACGTTCTCGGATCGCGATGCCGGAGCGCCGGCGGATGCTGAGGGCCGCGCGCTCCCGGCATCCTGCGCGCCCGTCGTCGAGAACGCGACCGTGCCCGCCGAGGACGGCGAGCGCACGTGCGTCCAGAGCTGGCCGGCGATCGGCGGCATGCTCGCGTTCCGCGAGGCCGTCGGCGAGGCCCCGCGTCTGCCGGGCGTCGAGCAGGGCGACGCGTACGCCTTCGAGCGCGATGCCCGCGGCATCGTCGCGGTCAACGCCGGGCACGCCGCCGAGACGGTGACGATCCCGACCGGGCTGCGGGACGGGGAGTACTGCGACGTCGTCTCGGGAGGTCGCGCGGCTCTCACCGATGGCGGATGCCAGGGCGCGGCCTTCACCATCGACGCCGGCGAGGCCGTGTTCGAGCTGCCAGGACGCACCGCCGCCGCGATCCACCTCGATTCCAGGCGCTGAGCGCCGTTCGTGCCAGAATCCACAACTGAACACAAGCTCCTCAACCGAAGAAAAACCAAAGGGCTCTGTCATGGCCGCGCGCTGTGCAACCACGTCGAATCCGGCGGGTGAACCGCCGCTGTCTGAAAGGCCATGACATGTCCGCTCTTCTTCCTCACCACGACGGCTCGCCGCTGCACGTCTCAAATGACGCGCCGGTCCTCGGCGAAGTCGTCACCGTGCGCCTGCGCGTGCCCGCCGGGTACGGCCCGCTGCGCGCGGTGCGCACGCGCTCCAACCCCGACCACGAGCCGGAGTGGACCGAGGCGGCGCTCGTCGGCTCTGCGGACGGATGGGACTGGTGGCAGGCCCCCGTCACGGTCCGCAATCCCCGCCACGGCTACCGCTTCGTGCTCGTGCACGAGGACGGCACGGCCCTGTGGCTGAACCAGAGCGGCCTGCACCGAGGTGAGACCCTCGACGCCGAGGACTTCGCGCTGGTCGCGAACCCCGCACCTCCCGCCTGGCTGCACGAGTCGGTGATGTACCAGGTGTTCCCCGACCGGTTCGCGCGCTCAGCCCAGGCCGACAGCCACCCGACTCCCGACTGGGCGATCCCGGCGAAGTGGGACGACCCGGTGGATCCGGTGATGCCAGGACGATCGCAGCAGTTCTACGGCGGAGACATCCCCGGCATCATCGAGCACCTCGATCACCTGGTCGAGCTCGGCGTGAACCTGCTCTACCTGACGCCGGTCTTCCCCGCCGCGTCCAACCACCGCTACGACGCCTCGAGTTTCGACGCGGTCGACCCGCTGCTCGGCGGCGATGAGGCCTACATCCGGCTCATCGAAGAGGCCCACGCCCGCGGCATCCGCGTCATCGGCGACCTCACCAGCAACCACTCCGGAGACCGCCACGAGTGGTTCCAGGCGGCGCTCGGCAACCCCGGCGCCGAAACCGAGGACTACTACTACTTCACCGACGACGGCAACACGCAGTACGAATCCTGGCTGGGCACGCCGACGCTGCCGAAGTTCGACTGGTCATCCGAGCAGCTGCGCGAGCGGTTCGTCACCGGTGCGGACTCTATCGTCGCGAAGTGGCTGAAGCCGCCGTACTCCATCGACGGCTGGCGGGTCGACGTGGCGAACATGACCGGTCGCCTGGGCGAGATCGATCTGAACGCCGAGGTGCGCCGGCTGTTCCGCGAGACGATGCTGCGCATCAACCCGGACGCCATTCTGCTCGGCGAGTCCACCAACGACGCCATCAGCGACCTGCAGGGCGACGGCTGGCACGGCGCCATGACCTACCCCTCCTTCACCCGCCCGCTGTGGGGCTGGCTGAGCGAGCCCGACGGAACGCCGTACCTCACCGCCGAGGGCGAGGAGCGCACCGAGCCGTGGTTCTTCGGTCAGCCGATCGGGGGCATCCCGCGGTACACGGCGCGCGATCTGGCATCCGCTGTCGTGCGCTTCACTGCGGGCATCCCGTGGCGAGTGCGGCTGGGCAACATGCAGCCGCTGGACACGCACGACACGGGCCGCTTCGCGACGAACGCGGCGCCGGGAGCGGTGCCGGTCGCCGTCGGCCTGTCGATGACGCTGCCCGGAGTGCCGGTGGTGTTCGCCGGAGACGAGTTCGGCCTCACCGGCGCCGACGGAGAGGCCAGCCGCACGCCGATCCCGTGGGGCTCGGAATCGGATGCCGGTGTCGCCGAGCGCCTTGCGCTGTACCGCGACCTCGTAGGGCTGCGCCGCGCACACCCCGTGCTCGGCACCGGCGGCATGCGCTGGCTGCACGTCGACGACGAGACGCTCGTGTTCGTGCGCGAGGGCGCTGACGAGCGCGTGCTTGTGCTCGCCACGCGCGGCGGAGCGGACATCGAGCTCGTCCCCGGCGCGCTGCCGGGGGCCGCGACCGCGGAGATGCTGATCGGCGATGCGACACTCGCCGCGGCATCCGACGGCGCCGTCATGCTCGCGGCCGAGGGTCCGGCCTTCGCGGCATGGAGCCTGCCGGGCGTCGCGGTGCCGAGCGAGGGCTGATCGCATGGCTCAGCCGGAGCGCTATGAGCTGCTCAGCCGCGGCCTGGCCGACGGAGTGCGCTCGCACGAGGACCTGATCGGCCTGGTTCTGCTCGGCTCCACGTCGGATGACGCGCGGCTGCGCCGCGACGAGTGGTCGGATCATGACTTCTTCGCGATGACGGCCGAGGGGAGGGGCGCCCGGCTGCGCCCCGACCTCTCCTGGCTGCCCGACCAGGACCGCATCGTGCTGACCGCCCGTGAGGGAGAGATCGGTTTCGTCGCCGTGTACGACGACGGTCACGTCTTCGAATTCGCGATGTCGGATGCTGCGGAGCTGGCCGGTGCGGTCGCAGCCGAGGCGACGGTGGTCGTCGACGACGCTGCGGGCACGGCGGCGACGCTCGTCCGGAGCGCGCAGGCGCGTGCGCGGGCAGCAGACGGGTTCGATCCGCAGAACGACGCGCGCCTGGTGCTCGTGAAGCTGCTGATCGGGGTCGGTCGGGTGCGGCGGGGCGAGCGCCTGAACGGCGGGGCGTTCATCCGCCAGTGGGCGGTGAACCACCTCGTGCGCGCGATCCGCGGGCGCGCCCCGGGGGAGTCCACCGCACTCCGAGACGTGAACGATCCGGTGCGCCGCTTCGAGCGCGAGCATCCCGTCTGGGGCGAGCGCATCGCAGCCGCCGTCGCGCGTCCGGAGGAGGAGGCCGCACGGGAGGTCTACGCGCTGCTGCTGAGGCTGCAGCCCGGGTGGGCCGAGTTCCCGACCCGCGCCGCGCAGGCAGTGGCGCAGCGCCTCGGCTGGGACTGAGGCGCCCTGCGCCCGCGTGTGCGCCACATTCCTGCATCTGCGCCGTCGATCGATGGCGCAGATGCAGGAATGTGCAGCGGGTGCGACCGGAAGCACATGCCGGCCCGCAACACCACGCGATGATGCCGCACTCGGGGCATCGCTTGGCGTACGGTATGGGCATGTCAGCTCGTGTGGGAGGGCGCAACCGGGCGATCACCTGGGTCGTCGGCATCCTGTGCGCCGGGATCGTGGGATGCCTGCTGTGGCTGTCGATGCCGGCGGGGCCGGGGTTCGTCGTCGTGCTCGAGAGGCTGCTCGACAGCACGATCCCGTGACACGTCGGCACGCCTGCGTCGCCGCTGTTCCCGCGGGCGCTAATCTCGCACTGGATCTATCCAGGAGAGGCGACACCATGAGTGACCCCGAGGTTCCCCAGAACAAGCAGTCCGATGACGTCGACGGCGTCGTGGACAGCGCCAACGAGGGACTCGACGCCGCCGCCGCGGCCCGTGCCGACGTGCCCGGTCCCGACAGCACGGCGGAACCCGTCGACCCTGACATGGAGGCGTTCGCCGCCGCCGAACGCGAGCACCCCGGCACGTTCGCCGCGCCCGAGCCCGTCGTGCACGACGACGGAGCGGATGCCAGGCCATCAGACGACAGCGCCGCCGACACGACGGCGGGTCCGGTCGCGGCGACATCCGTCAGCTCCGCCGATGACTACGTCGCCGCCACCGGTCCGGTCGACACGTACACCGCGGATGCGAAGGCCGACGCCGACCGGGCCCCCACCGTGGCCGACACTGCGTACGCGGCCGGCGCCGCCGACGTGACATCCGCGGAGACGCGGGTCGTGCCGGCTGAGCCGAGCGCTCCGCCGCCCGCAGCTCCTCAGCCGATCTTCGTGCAGGCGCCCGAGCCGCCGCGCGAGCTGGGCAACCGTGGAGCCGCAGGTGCGATCGGACTCGTCGCGACCATCGCCTTCGCGATCCTGTACCTTGGCGCGATCGTCGGCTTCGGCGCGGCGGAGGGGACTGTCACCACCGCCAACATCGGGGAGGCCGCGCTGGCACCCCTGTCGATGTGGTCGTACTGGGTCCCGGTCGCGGTGTTCTTCATCGCGTTCTGGCTGCTCGGCGCCATCATCAACCGCGGCCGCTGGGGCCACTGGGTGATCTTCGGGCTGTTCGTCGCCCTCGCCACCTACGGCGGACACCTCCTCGGCCAGCTGTTCCAGGCGCCGTTCTGGCGGATCACGACCAGCGAGGCCGCCGAACTCGTCAACGAGCAGATGCTGGCACCGCTCGCCATCGCCGCGTTCGTGTTCGCCCGCGAGCTGACCATCTGGTTCGGCGCGTGGGTCGCACGCAGCGGCGCACGCAAGAAGGAGCTCAACGCCGAGGCGCAGGCCGAATACGAACGCACCCTCGAAGCCGGGCCGGCAGCGCTACGGTAAGAGTATGACCATCAGAGACCCCCACGGCTCCGCGCCGGAGGGGGTCTCTGTGCTCGTCGCCGGCGTGATCGGCGCCGTCTGCTTCGCCGCGTTCGCGATCCTCGGTCTCGGGATGCTGTCGTACTTCACCGACACCGACATCATCTCGGTGGAGGAGCTGCCGCTGTGGCCGGGGCTGATCGGCATGGCGGTGGCCATCGCCGTCTTCGCCCTGATGCTGCGCCCAGTGCTGGCGCGACAGCATCCGTCCTTCTCACCGGTCGTCCTCGTCGCGATCGTCACCGTCGTCGCGCATCTTGCGGCCGTCTGGCTCAGCGCGCTGCTGAGCGGCGCGGGATTCGCGCACGCCACCGCTGCGGTCTCGCAGCTCGTCGTGCGAGGGTCGAGTCCCGTGGTGCTGCTGGCGGCGCTCGTCGCTGCGTGGATCGCCGTCGCGCTGCGACGGACGCGTGGCGGCACGCCGAAGTGGCCGTGGGAGCGCCGAGAGCTGGAATGAGGATGCCGGTTTCCCGGCCCTGACAGCGCCCGTCTCGCCGCGCCGCACGTACGCTGTACTCGTGGAACGGTCGCTGGATGCCCAGGTGGACCAGGCTGTCGAGGCCTGGCTGCGCTGGGTGCCGCGGTGGGCGCCCGCAACGCACCGCGGTCGGGTGGCTCCCTGCCGGCGCTGCCTCGGCTCGCCCATCCTCTCGGCCGCCGGCATCGGCGCAGGCGTGCCGCATGGCGTGCAGCACGGTCTCTCGACGCGTATCAAGTCGATCGTCGACAGCGCAGTCGCCGAATACACCGCCCGCAACCTGCCGATGCTGCAGGCCGAGCTCGATCATCAGGCCGACCGCAACCGCGCCCGCGCGTACCGCCCGGCGGAGGGGCTCGATCCCGAATACGAGGGGATGCCACTCGACCCCGACCCCGTCCCCGGTGCGCCGTTCCTGTTCACCGTCGCGGGCATGGCCGACGCCGCTGCCGCCGAACTGCCGCCGCTGCCCCCATTGACGGATGAGGCCAAAGCCGCGCTGCGTCAGGAGGTCGGTCTCGCCGACGAGTACGCGAACATGATCGGCCGCGAGATCTGCGGCATGCTGCTGCGGCACCGCCTCAGAGTGCAGGCGGCGATCTCGGAGTACGTCGAGCCGCAGATCGAGGCGATGCTCGCGGAGCTCAGCGAGGCGCTGGACTCGCCCTTCGATCCCGACACCCCGTAGCACATCGGGATTCATTTGACCGCCGACCGCACGGCAGATTACACTTGATCGGGTGTGCGCATGACTGTGCGTGCGCGCAGGGCGCCGACACCGTCGGTTCGCCCCCACGGCATACCCACCACATTGAAGCTCAGCGGTTCCGCTGTGCCGGTGGGTCATGATGTGAAACCCATCACGCTGTCACCGTGCAGCACTATGAGGAGAGAACGTGCCAACTATTCAGCAGTTGGTTCGCAAGGGACGTTCGCCCAAGGTCACCAAGACCAAGGCGCCCGCTCTGAAGTCGAACCCGCAGCAGGCCGGGGTGTGCACCCGCGTCTACACCACCACCCCGAAGAAGCCGAACTCGGCGATGCGCAAGGTCGCTCGTGTGAAGCTCCGCAACGGCACCGAGGTCACCGCCTACATCCCCGGTGAGGGCCACAACCTGCAGGAGCACTCGCTGGTGCTCGTGCGCGGTGGTCGTGTGAAGGACCTTCCCGGTGTCCGCTACAAGATCGTCCGCGGTGCACTCGACACCCAGGCAGTCAAGAACCGTAAGCAGGGTCGCTCCCGCTACGGCGCGAAGAAGGGTTGAGTTAGATGCCTCGCAAGGGTCCCGCCCCGAAGCGCCCCGTCGTCAACGACCCGGTATACGGCGCCCCCATCGTCAGCCAGCTGGTCAACAAGATCCTGGTCGACGGCAAGAAGTCGCTCGCAGAGTCGATCGTCTACAACGCCCTCCGCGGCGTCGAGGCGAAGAACGGCCAGGACGCCGTCGCCACGCTGAAGAAGGCGCTCGACAACGTCCGCCCGACTCTCGAGGTCAAGAGCCGCCGCGTCGGCGGCTCGACCTACCAGGTTCCGGTCGAGGTCAAGCCGCACCGTGCGAACACCCTCGCACTGCGCTGGCTGGTCAGCTACGCGAAGGGTCGTCGTGAGAAGACGATGACCGAGCGTCTGCAGAACGAGATCCTCGACGCGTCGAACGGCCTGGGGGCCGCGGTCAAGCGCCGCGAAGACACCCACAAGATGGCCGAGTCGAACCGCGCCTTCGCCCACTACCGCTGGTAAAGGGCTGAGCGGATGCCGGGATCCCGGCATCCGCTCCCACTCTCTGTTCGTTCCTGAACCATCCCGGAGGAACCCCCGTGGCACAAGAAGTGCTCACCGACCTGAGCAAGGTCCGCAACATCGGCATCATGGCGCACATCGATGCCGGCAAGACCACCACGACCGAGCGCATCCTGTTCTACACGGGTGTCAACCACAAGCTCGGCGAGACCCACGACGGTGGCGCGACCACTGACTGGATGGAGCAGGAGAAGGAGCGCGGCATCACGATCACGTCTGCCGCCGTGACCTGCTTCTGGAACAAGAACCAGATCAACATCATCGACACCCCCGGCCACGTCGACTTCACCGTCGAGGTGGAGCGCTCGCTGCGCGTGCTCGATGGCGCCGTCGCCGTCTTCGACGGCAAGGAGGGCGTCGAGCCCCAGTCCGAGACCGTGTGGCGTCAGGCCGACAAGTACGACGTCCCCCGCATCTGCTTCGTCAACAAGATGGACAAGCTGGGCGCCGACTTCTACTACACCGTCGACACCATCGTGAACCGCCTCGGCGCGAAGCCGCTCGTGCTCCAGCTGCCGATCGGCGCCGAGAGCGACTTCGTCGGCGTCGTCGACCTCATCGAGATGCGCGCGCTCGTCTGGCCCGGCGACGCCAAGGGTGACGTGACCATGGGTGCCTCGTACGAGGTCCAGGAGATCCCGGCCGATCTCAAGGAGAAGGCCGAGGAGTACCGTCAGCAGCTGCTCGAGACGGTCGCCGAGACCGACGACGCGCTGCTGGAGAAGTTCTTCGGTGGCGAAGAGCTCACCGTGGCCGAGGTCAAGGGCGCGATCCGCAAGCTCGTCGTCGCGAACGAGATCTACCCGGTGCTCTGCGGCTCCGCGTTCAAGAACCGCGGTGTTCAGCCGATGCTGGACGCCGTCGTCGACTTCCTGCCGAACCCGCTCGACGTGGGCGCCATCGAGGCCCACGACCCGAAGGATGAAGAGAAGATCATCGAGCGTCACCCCGACGCCAACGACCCCTTCTCGGCACTCGCCTTCAAGGTCGCCGTGCACCCGTTCTTCGGTCGTCTGACCTACGTTCGCGTGTACTCGGGCCACCTGGACTCCGGTTCCGCGGTCGTCAACTCGACCAAGGGCAAGAAGGAGCGCATCGGAAAGATCTTCCAGATGCACGCCAACAAGGAGAACCCGGTCGACTCGCTCACGGCTGGCAACATCTACGCCGTCATCGGTCTGAAGGACACCACCACCGGTGACACCCTCGCCGACCCGGCAGCGCCCGTCGTCCTCGAGTCGATGACGTTCCCGGAGCCCGTGATCGAGGTCGCGATCGAGCCGAAGACGAAGGCCGACCAGGAGAAGCTGGGTCTCGCGATCCAGAAGCTCGCTGAAGAGGACCCGACGTTCCGCACCGAGCTCAACCCCGAGACCGGTCAGACGACCATCAAGGGCATGGGCGAGCTGCACCTCGACATCCTCGTGGACCGCATGAAGCGCGAGTTCAAGGTCGAGGCCAACGTCGGCAAGCCGCAGGTGGCGTACCGCGAGACGATCAAGAAGACCGTCGAGAAGCACGACTACACGCACAAGAAGCAGACCGGTGGATCGGGTCAGTTCGCGAAGATCCAGTTCAACATCGAGCCGCTCGAGCTCGACGGCGACAAGACCTACGAGTTCGTGAACTCGGTCACCGGTGGTCGTATCCCGCGCGAGTACATCGGCTCCATCGACGCCGGTTTCCAGGACGCGATGAACGTCGGTGTCCTGGCCGGCTACCCGATGGTGGGCGTCAAGGCGACCATCGTCGACGGTGCTGCTCACGACGTCGACTCCTCGGAGATGGCGTTCAAGATCGCCGGCTCCATGGGCTTCAAGGAAGCCGCACGTCGCGCCAACCCGGTGCTGCTCGAGCCGCTCATGGCGGTCGAGGTGCGCACTCCCGAGGAGTACATGGGCGACGTCATCGGCGACCTGAACTCGCGTCGCGGCCAGATCCAGTCGATGGAGGACGCCCAGGGCGTCAAGGTCGTGCGCGCGTCGGTGCCGCTGTCCGAGATGTTCGGCTACATCGGCGACCTGCGCTCGAAGACCTCGGGCCGTGCTGTTTACTCGATGGAGTTCGACAGCTACTCTGAGGTGCCGCGCGCCGTCGCCGACGAGATCATCCAGAAGACCAAGGGCGAGTAAGTCCTTCACTCCTCCCGGGCCCTGAGTTCGTCGACGGGCCCGGGGGAGCACCCCACAACTTCACATTCACTCTCTACTAAACTGAGAAACCGAAATCCGTAGGGAGCCGGTCACAATCCAGTGATCCGGTGTTCTCTACACGAACGTCCTGAGGAGGACCAAGTGGCCAAGGCCAAGTTCGAGCGGACCAAGCCGCACGTCAACATCGGAACGATCGGTCACGTCGACCACGGCAAGACCACCCTGTCTGCCGCGATCTCGAAGGTGCTTGCTGACAAGTACCCGTCCGACACGAACGTCCAGCGTGACTTCGCGACGATCGACTCGGCTCCCGAGGAGCGTCAGCGCGGTATCACCATCAACATCTCGCACATCGAGTACGAGACCCCGAAGCGCCACTACGCGCACGTTGACGCACCCGGCCACGCCGACTACGTCAAGAACATGATCACCGGTGCTGCACAGATGGACGGCGCGATCCTCGTGGTCGCCGCCACAGACGGCCCGATGGCTCAGACCCGCGAGCACGTCCTGCTCGCCAAGCAGGTCGGCGTGCCGTACCTGCTGGTCGCACTGAACAAGAGCGACATGGTCGACGACGAGGAGATCCTGGAGCTCGTCGAGCTCGAGGTCCGCGAGCTCCTCTCGGCGCAGGGCTTCCCCGGCGACGACGCTCCGGTCGTCCAGGTCTCGGCTCTCGGCGCCCTGAACGGCGAAGAGAAGTGGGTCCAGTCGATCCTCGACCTCATGCAGGCCGTCGACGACAGCGTGCCGGACCCCGAGCGTGACCGCGACAAGCCCTTCCTGATGCCCGTCGAGGACGTCTTCACGATCACCGGTCGTGGAACGGTCGTCACGGGTCGCGCCGAGCGCGGCACCCTGGCCATCAACTCCGAGGTCGAGATCGTGGGTCTGCGCCCGACGCAGAAGACGACCGTCACCGGTATCGAGATGTTCCACAAGCAGCTCGACGAGGCATGGGCCGGCGAGAACTGTGGTCTGCTGCTCCGCGGCACCAAGCGCGAGGACGTCGAGCGCGGCCAGGTCATCGTGAAGCCGGGCTCGATCACCCCGCACACCAACTTCGAGGGCACTGCCTACATCCTCTCGAAGGACGAGGGTGGCCGTCACAACCCGTTCTACACGAACTACCGCCCGCAGTTCTACTTCCGCACCACCGACGTCACCGGCGTCATCTCGCTGCCCGAGGGCACCGAGATGGTCATGCCCGGCGACACCACCGACATGTCGGTCGAGCTGATCCAGCCGATCGCCATGGAGGAGGGCCTCGGCTTCGCAATCCGTGAGGGTGGCCGCACCGTCGGCGCCGGCACGGTCACGAAGGTCGTGTCGTAAGCATCTGCTTCTGAAGAGGGGTCGGGCCATTGGTCCGGCCCCTCTTTCGTGTAAAAAGAGAGCGGAGGGGCAGAACCGCTGCTCCCGTAGCAGGGGAGGATGCTGATGGGCTTCGACGACATGGTCAACAAGGGCAAGGACCTCTACGAGGAGAACAAGGACAAGATCGCGGAAGCGGTCAAGAGCGAGCAGGCCGAGGACGTCAGCGACAAAGTCCTCGACGGTGTGGCGGACTTCGCCAAGAAGATCGCTCCCGGCGCTGCGGACAAGATCGATGAGATCCGCGACGGCGTCGACAAGCAGGTCGGCAACGAGTAGATCCGATCGCGATACGAGGGCGGTGCACCACGTCGTGCACCGCCCTTCTGCTGCCTCGACGGTCGTCCGCCAGCCGCGGAACGACGCGCGACACGCCCGGGTTTGCAGTACATGAATCCGGCATGGCAGAATAGTCAGGTTCCACATTTCTGCGCTCTTCGTGATGCGCGGAATCACTGTCATGGCAGTGCATAGACGGCGAGTCCCCCCGGGGCGTGCGCAGGGTTCTAGGCCGCGGGCAGCAGAACAGACAATCCGACACCTCTACATGGGCTCATCGCGCGTGCGCGGGGAGTCGGGCTGACATCAGAACAGTGATGCAGAGGCGTGAACAGCGCCATCGAGCGTCCAATGCCCCAGGGCCATCCGGTCCCGGTCGGTAAGACGCCTATAGAGAGAGAGCAGACAATGGCGGGACAGAAGATCCGCATTCGCCTGAAGTCGTATGACCACGAGGTCATCGACACGTCGGCACGAAAGATCGTCGACACTGTGACCCGTGCGGGCGCAACCGTCGTCGGCCCCGTGCCGCTTCCGACCGAGAAGAACGTCGTGTGCGTCATCCGGTCGCCGCACAAGTACAAGGACAGCCGCGAGCACTTCGAGATGCGCACCCACAAGCGTCTGATCGACATCGTCGACCCGACGCCGAAGGCCGTCGACTCGCTGATGCGTCTCGACCTCCCGGCCGACGTCAACATCGAGATCAAGCTGTAAGGGGTCTCGCAATGGTTGACATCAACTCCAAGGTTTCCAAGGGCATGCTCGGCACGAAGCTCGGCATGACCCAGGTCTGGAACGAGAACGGCAAGCTCGTTCCCGTCACCGTCATCGAGCTGGCTCCGAACGTGGTCACGCAGGTTCGCACCCCCGAGAAGGACGGCTACAACGCCGTTCAGATCGCCTACGGCCAGATCGACCCCCGCAAGGTCAACAAGCCCCTGACCGCTCACTTCGAGGCTGCCGGCGTCACGCCGCGCCGCCACGTCACCGAGATCCGCACCGCGGATGCCGCCGAGTACTCGCTGGGCCAGGAGCTCACGGTCGACGGCGTGTTCGAGGCAGGTCAGCTGGTCGACGTCGTCGGCACCAGCAAGGGCAAGGGCACCGCCGGTGTCATGAAGCGTCACAACTTCAAGGGCGTGTCGGCTTCGCACGGTGCGCACCGCAACCACCGCAAGCCCGGCTCGATCGGCGCATCGTCGACCCCGAGCCGCGTCTTCAAGGGCATGCGCATGGCCGGCCGTATGGGTGGCGAGCGCGTGACCGTCCTCAACCTCACGGTGCACGCCATCGACGTCGAGAAGGGACTCATGCTCGTCAAGGGCGCCGTCCCCGGCGCGCGTGGCCGTATCGTGTACGTCCGCAACGCAGTGAAGGGTGCCTGAGCAAATGGCTGACTCGACTCTCGCACTCGACGTCCTCTCGGTCGACGGCAAGAAGGCAGGCTCGATCGAGCTTCCCGCCGCGATCTTCGACGTCGAGACCAACGTCCCGCTGATCCACCAGGTCGTCGTCGCGCAGCGCGCTGCCGCACGCCAGGGCACCCACTCGACCAAGCGTCGCGGTGAGGTCTCTGGTGCAGGCCGCAAGCCCTTCAAGCAGAAGGGCACGGGTAACGCCCGTCAGGGCTCGATCCGCGCTCCGCACATGACCGGTGGTGGCATCGTCCACGGCCCGAAGCCGCGCGACTACTCGCAGCGCACCCCCAAGAAGATGATCGCCGCCGCCCTCCGTGGCGCGCTGAGCGACCGCTTCCGCGGTGAGCGCCTGCACGCAGTCGAGGCGTTCGTCGCCGACAGCACCCCGTCGACCAAGACCGCTGCCGGCCTCATCGCCGCTGTGGCCCCGTCGAAGAACGTGCTGGTCGTCATCGATCGCGATGACGAGCTGACCGTGAAGAGCGTCCGCAACCTCGCGAACGTGCACTTCCTCAGCTACGACCAGCTGAACGCCTACGACGTGATCGTCTCCGACGACATCGTCTTCACCAAGGCCGCACTCGAGGGCTTCATCGCCTCGAAGACCGGCGCAACCGAGGAGGTCTCGGCATGAGCGAGCAGAACCCGCTCGCAACGGCCCTGAACAAGGACCCGCGCGACATCATCCTGGGACCGGTCGTCTCTGAGAAGAGCTACGGCCTGATCGACGAGGGCAAGTACACCTTCCTCGTCGACCCGCGCGCCTCGAAGACCGAGATCAAGCTCGCCATCGAGAAGATCTTCGGTGTCAAGGTGGCTTCGGTCAACACGATTAACCGCGTCGGCAAGGCCCGTCGCACCCGCTTCGGCACCGGCAAGCGCAAGGACACCAAGCGCGCGATCGTCTCGCTGAAGTCGGGCTCCATCGACATCTTCACGGCAGTCGGCTGACCGGGGGATAAGGACACAACATGGCTATTCGCAAGTACAAGCCCACGACCCCGGGTCGCCGCGGTTCGTCGGTGGCCGACTTCGCCGAGATCACTCGATCGACGCCCGAGAAGTCGCTGCTGCGCCCGCTCTCCAAGACCGGTGGTCGCAACAACCAGGGCCGCATCACCACCCGCCACATCGGTGGTGGACACAAGCGTCAGTACCGCGTCATCGACTTCCGTCGCAACGACAAGGACGGCATCAACGCCAAGGTCGCTCACATCGAGTACGACCCCAACCGCACCGCGCGCATCGCGCTGCTGCACTACTTCGACGGCGAGAAGCGCTACATCCTCGCGCCGACGAAGCTGAAGCAGGGCGACGTCGTCGAGTCGGGTGCCTCGGCTGACATCAAGCCGGGCAACAACCTGCCGCTGAAGAACATCCCCACCGGTACCGTGATCCACGCGATCGAGCTGCGCCCCGGCGGCGGAGCGAAGATGGCGCGTTCGGCCGGCGCCTCGGTGCGTCTGGTCGCGAAGGACGGTCCCTACGCCCAGCTGCGTCTGCCCTCGGGCGAGATCCGCAACGTCGATGCGCGCTGCCGCGCGACCATCGGCGAGGTCGGCAACGCCGAGCAGTCGAACATCAACTGGGGCAAGGCCGGCCGCAAGCGCTGGAAGGGCGTCCGCCCGACCGTCCGCGGTGTCGCCATGAACCCGGTCGACCACCCGCACGGTGGTGGTGAGGGCAAGACGTCCGGTGGACGTCACCCGGTGTCCCCGTGGGGCCAGGCTGAGGGTCGTACCCGTCACGCCAACAAGGAAAGTGACAAGTACATCGTCCGCCGCCGCAACGCCGGCAAGAAGCGCAAGTAGGAGTAGAGGAAGATGCCACGCAGTCTCAAGAAGGGCCCCTTCGTCGACGAGCACCTGCTTCGCAAGGTGGTCGGCCAGAACGAAGCCGGTTCCAAGAACGTCATCAAGACCTGGTCGCGCCGTTCGATGATCATCCCGGCGATGCTGGGTCACACCATCGCGGTGCACGACGGTCGCAAGCACATCCCTGTGTTCGTGACCGAGACCATGGTCGGTCACAAGCTGGGCGAATTCGCGCCCACCCGCACCTTCCGCGGCCACGAGAAGGACGACAAGAAGGGCCGTCGCCGCTGACGCGGGGACGATAAGGAGGAGAGAAATGGTGGAGTCCATCGCACGCGTGCGACACATCCGCGTGACCCCTCAGAAGGCTCGTCGCGTCGTCGCGCTCATCAAGGGCAAGCAGGCGCAGGAAGCACTGGCCATTCTGAAGTTCGCACCGCAGGGTGCCAGCGAGCCGATCTACAAGCTCGTGCACGCTGCCATCGCCAACGCGTCGGTCAAGGCCGACCGTGACGGCGAGTACCTGGACGAGCAGGACCTGTACGTGAAGAACGCGTACGTCGACGAGGGCACGACGCTCAAGCGTTTCCAGCCCCGCGCCCAGGGTCGCGCATTCCAGATCAAGAAGCGCACGAGCCACATCACGGTCGTGCTGGCCACCCCGGAGGTCGCTGAGGCGGCCGCTCCGGAGGCCAAGACGAAGAAGGCGAGCAAGTAATGGGACAGAAGGTAAACCCGTACGGCTTCCGCCTCGGCATCACCACGGACCACGTGTCGCGTTGGTTCTCGGACTCGACGAAGCCGGGCCAGCGTTACGCCGACTACGTCGCCGAGGACATCAAGATCCGCAAGCTCCTGCAGACGCAGCTGGACCGCGCGGGCGTCTCGAACATCGAGATCGAGCGCACCCGTGATCGTGTTCGTGTGGACATCCACACGGCACGTCCCGGCATCGTCATCGGCCGCCGCGGCGCCGAGGCCGAGCGCATCCGCGGTGACCTCGAGAAGCTCACCGGCAAGCAGATCCAGCTGAACATCCTCGAGGTCAAGAACCCCGAGGCCGACGCTCAGCTCGTCGCGCAGGGCATCGCCGAGCAGCTCTCTGCTCGTGTGGCGTTCCGTCGCGCGATGCGCAAGGGTCTGCAGGGCGCTCAGCGCGCCGGCGCCAAGGGCATCCGCATCCAGGTCTCCGGCCGCCTCGGCGGCGCTGAGATGAGCCGCTCGGAGTTCTACCGCGAGGGTCGTGTGCCGCTGCACACGCTGCGCGCGAACATCGACTACGGCTTCTACGAGGCGAAGACCACCTTCGGCCGCATCGGCGTGAAGGTCTGGATCTACAAGGGCGACCTCACCAACAAGGAACTCGCACGCGAGCAGGCCAACCAGAAGCCGTCTCGTGACCGTGGCGACCGTCGTCGTGCCCCGCGCAACGACGCACCTGTCGCAGAAGGAGCGTCTGCATAATGCTCATCCCGCGCAAGGTCAAGTACCGCAAGCAGCACCACCCGAAGCGTTCGGGTCAGGCGACCGGCGGCACCAAGGTCTCCTTCGGGGACTACGGCATCCAGGCTCTGACCCCCGCTTACGTGACGAACCGTCAGATCGAGTCCGCTCGTATCGCCATGACCCGTCACATCAAGCGCGGTGGAAAGGTGTGGATCAACATCTACCCCGACCGTCCGCTCACCAAGAAGCCTGCTGAGACCCGCATGGGTTCCGGTAAGGGCTCCCCCGAGTGGTGGGTCGCAAACGTCAAGCCGGGCCGTGTCCTCTTCGAGGTCGCGGGCGTGAACGAGGAGCTCGCCCGCGAGGCCCTCACCCGGGCCATTCACAAGCTGCCGCTCAAGGCACGCATCATCAAGCGCGAGGAGGGCGACGCGTAATGGCGATCGGCACCAAGGAGCTCGCACCCGCCGAGCTCGACACGTTCGAAGACCAGCGCCTCGTCGAGGAGCTGCGTAAGGCCAAGGAGGAGCTGTTCAACCTCCGTTTCCAGTCGGCCACCGGCCAGCTGGAGAGCCACGGCCGCATCCGCGCCGTCAAGCGCGACATCGCGCGCCTCTACACCGTGATCCGCGAGCGCGAGCTGGGCATCCGTGCGACGCCCGCTCCGGTCGAGGCTCCGGCGAAGAAGGCGTCCAAGGCGAAGGCGAAGAAGGCCGCTGAGGCTGACGCGCCCAAGGAGGAGGCCGAGTAATGGCTGAGAAGAAGGCAGCAGAGCACGCCGAGCACGACGTGCGCGACGCCGGCGCCCGCGGCTACCGCAAGGCACGTCGTGGATACGTCGTCAGCGACAAGATGGACAAGACCATCGTCGTCGAGGTCGAAGACCGCGTGAAGCACCCGCTCTACGGCAAGGTCATCCGCCGCACCGAGAAGGTCAAGGCGCACGACGAGAACAACACCGCCGGTATCGGCGACCTGGTCCTCATCAACGAGACCCGGCCGCTGAGCGCCACCAAGCGCTGGCGTCTGGTTGAGATTCTGGAGAAGGCCAAGTGATTCAGCAGGAGTCCCGCCTCAAGGTCGCCGACAACACCGGCGCGAAGGAGCTGCTCACGATCCGTGTCCTCGGTGGTTCACGCCGCCGCTACGCGGGTCTGGGCGACACCATCGTCGCGACCGTCAAGGACGCGATCCCCGGCGGCAACGTCAAGAAGGGCGATGTGGTCAAGGCCGTCATCGTCCGCACGAAGAAGTCCGTCCGTCGCCCGGACGGCTCATACATCAAGTTCGACGAGAACGCCGCCGTCATCCTGAAGAACGACGGGGAGCCTCGCGGCACCCGCATCTTCGGACCGGTCGGTCGCGAGCTTCGTGACAAGAAGTTCATGAAGATCGTCTCGCTCGCCCCGGAGGTCATCTGATCATGGCGAACATCAAGAAGGGTGACCTGGTTCAGGTCATCACCGGCCGCAAGCAGGACAAGGGCGGCGACCGCGGCAAGCAGGGCAAGGTCCTCGAGATCCTTGTCGAGCAGAACCGCGTCGTCGTGGAGGGCGTGAACTACGTCACCCGCCACACCCGTGTGGGCCAGACGCAGCGCGGCACCAAGACCGGTGGCATCGAGACCGTCGAGGCACCGATCCACATCTCCAACGTCGCCGTCGTCGACCCCTCGACCAAGAAGCCGACCCGCGTCGGCCACCGGGTCGAGGAGCAGGTCAAGGACGGCGTGAAGCGCACGGTCCGCGTGCGCTACGCGAAGCAGTCAGGTAAGGACCTCTGATGGCAGCTGCTGACGCCGCGGGTGCTGGCAAGACCCAGCCCCGCCTGAAGGCGAAGTACAACAACGAGATCAAGAAGGCTCTGCAGGAGCAGTTCGGCTACGCCAACGTCATGCAGATCCCCGGCCTGGTCAAGGTCGTCGTGAACACCGGTGTCGGCGAGGCAGCTCGCGACAGCAAGGTGATCGATGGCGCCGTCGAGGACCTCGTCAAGATCACCGGCCAGAAGCCGATCGTGACGAAGGCCCGCAAGTCCATCGCGCAGTTCAAGCTGCGTGAGGGACAGGCCATCGGCGCGCACGTCACCCTCCGCGGTGACCGCGCGTGGGAGTTCGTCGACCGCCTCGTCAACCTGGCTCTGCCGCGCATCCGCGACTTCCGCGGCCTGTCCGGCGACCAGTTCGACGGCAACGGCAACTACACCTTCGGTCTCCAGGAGCAGAGCGTGTTCCACGAGATCGATCAGGACAAGATCGACCGCGTCCGCGGATTCGACATCACCGTGGTGACCACGGCCAAGACGGATGACGAGGGTCGCGCACTCCTGCGCGCGCTCGGCTTCCCGTTCAAGGCTGCTGACGCCGCAGCGTGATCCGGCGGCGCGGGGAGGGGAGCTGTACAGCGCCCCTCCCCGGGCCCCGTACAATTGAAGATTGCGTGCCCACCAGGGCAGGTCTCATAGCAGGCCGTCTGTCGTGTAACGGCAGCCGGAACCTCATGAACGAAGGAAATTCACAATGACAATGACAGACCCGGTCGCAGACATGCTGACCCGTCTGCGCAACGCGAACTCGGCGCACCACGACTCCGTGACCATGCCGTCGAGCAAGCTCAAGACGAACATCGCTGAGATCCTCAAGCAGGAGGGTTACATCGCCGGCTTCGAGGTCGCAGACGCTCGCGTCGGCAGCGACCTCACCCTGTCGCTCAAGTACGGTCCGAACCGTGAGCGCTCCATCGCCGGCATCAAGCGCGTGTCGAAGCCCGGTCTCCGCGTCTACGCGAAGTCGACCGAGCTGCCCAAGGTCCTCGGAGGCCTCGGCGTTGCCATCCTGTCCACCTCCTCCGGTCTCCTCACCGACCGTCAGGCTGAGCAGAAGGGCGTGGGCGGAGAAGTTCTCGCCTACGTGTGGTGATCTGACATGTCGCGTATCGGACGACTTCCCATCGACATCCCCGCGGGCGTGACCGTTTCGGTCGACGGCCGTGAGGTTGCGGTCAAGGGCCCCAAGGGTGAGCTCACCCTGGCTCTGGCCAGCCCCATCGAGGTCTCGGTCGAGGAGAACCAGATTCTGGTCACCCGCCCGGACGACGAGCGCGAGTCGCGGTCGCTTCACGGCCTGACCCGCACGCTCATCAACAACAACATCATCGGCGTCACCCAGGGCTACACCAAGGGCCTCGAGGTCGTCGGCACCGGTTACCGCGTGCAGCAGAAGGGCAGCTCGATCGAGTTCGCTCTGGGCTTCTCGCACCCCGTGCTGGTCGACCCGCCGGCAGGGATCACCCTGACGGTCGAGGGCACCAACAAGGTGACCGTCAGTGGCATCGACAAGCAGGCTGTCGGCGAGGCAGCTGCGAACATCCGCAAGATCCGCAAGCCCGAGCCGTACAAGGGCAAGGGTGTGCGCTACGCCGGCGAGGTCGTGCGTCGCAAGGCCGGAAAGGCTGGTAAGTAACCATGGCTGTCAAGTCCAAGTCCGCCGCCCGCGCTCGTCGCCACGCTCGTCTTCGCAAGAAGATCGTCGGCACCGATCTGCGTCCGCGCCTGGTCGTCAACCGCTCTGCACGCCACGTGTTCGTGCAGCTCGTCGACGACGCGAAGGGCCACACCGTGGCATCCGCTTCCACGCTCGAGACCGACCTCCGCTCCTTCGACGGTGACAAGACCGCCAAGGCCCGCAAGGTCGGCGAGCTCGTCGCCGAGCGCGCGAAGGCCGCCGGCGTTTCCGAGGCAGTGTTCGACCGTGGCGGCAACCGCTACGCAGGTCGTGTCGCAGCCATCGCCGACGGCGCCCGCGAAGGGGGTCTGGCACTGTGAGTGACATCAAGGAGAACGAAGTGACCGAAACCGCTCCTGCCGAGGCTACGGCTCAGGCCGAGCCGCAGCGCGAGCAGCGTGACGGCCGTCGTGGGGGCCGCGACCGCGGTCAGAGCCGCGACCGCAACTCGCGCGACCGCGGCGACAACCAGTTCCTGGAGCGCGTCGTCACCATCAACCGCGTCTCGAAGGTCGTGAAGGGTGGTCGTCGCTTCAGCTTCACCGCTCTCGTGGTCGTCGGTGACGGCAACGGTCTGGTCGGCGTCGGCTACGGCAAGGCCCGCGAGGTGCCTCTGGCGATCTCGAAGGGCGTCGAGGAGGCCAAGCGCAACTTCTTCCGCGTTCCGCGCGTCGGCTCGACCATCCCGCACCCCGTGCAGGGTGAGGCCGCTGCCGGTGTGGTGCTGCTGCGTCCGGCCGCTGCCGGTACCGGTGTCATCGCCGGTGGCCCGGTCCGCGCCGTGCTCGAGTGCGCCGGCATCCACGACGTCCTGTCGAAGTCGCTCGGCTCGTCGAACACGATCAACATCGTGCACGCCACCGTCGAGGCTCTGCAGAGCCTCGAGGAGCCTCGCGCCGTCGCCGCTCGTCGTGGTCTCGACTACGACGCAGTCGTGCCGGAGATCATCATCCGCAACGAGGCGAAGGCCGCTGCCGCCGCCGCTGCGCAGAAGGTAGGTGCCTGATGGCTGCGCGCCTCAAGGTCACGCAGGTCAAGTCCAAGGTGAGTGAGAAGCAGAACCAGCGCGACACGCTGCGTTCGCTCGGCCTCAAGCGGATCGGCGACTCGGTCGTCCGTCCCGATGACGCCCAGACGCGCGGCTACGTCCGCACCGTCGCTCACCTCGTCAAGGTTGAGGAGATCGACTAATGGCTGAGAACGAAGCCGTCGAGGCTGAAAAGGCCCCGAAGAAGACCGCTGCCAAGAAGCCGGCAGCGACCACGAAGTCGGCAGCCGCCGCGAAGCCGGCCGCAGCCAAGGCTGCACCGGCCAAGGCGTCCGCCAAGAAGGCATCGGCCAAGGATGCGGATGCCCCGGCATCGCGTCCGTCCGTGCTGAAGGTCCACCACCTGCGTCCGGTCCCGGGCTCCAACACCGCGAAGACCCGTGTCGGTCGCGGTGAGGGCTCGAAGGGCAAGACCGCCGGTCGCGGCACCAAGGGCACCAAGGCCCGCAACACCGTTCGGGTCGGCTTCGAGGGTGGGCAGATGCCTCTGCACATGCGCACCCCGAAGCTGCGCGGGTTCAAGAACCCGTTCCGCGTCGAGTACCAGGTCGTGAACCTGGCCAAGCTCGCCGAGCTGTACCCGAAGGGTGGCGACGTCACCGTCAGCGACCTGGTCGCCAAGGGCGCCGTGCGCAAGAACGAGAAGGTCAAGGTCCTCGGCGACGGCGACATCTCGGTCAAGCTCACCGTGTCGGTCGACAAGGTCTCGGGCAGCGCCGAGCAGAAGATCGTCGCCGCCGGCGGTTCGGTCAACTGAGCAACCCGGTGTGAACGCACGGAGGGGTCGGAGATTCTCCGGCCCCTCCTGTGCGTTACTCTGGACATTCGGTCGTCCTTCGATGTCCGGCAATCCCTTCAGGAGGAACGCCCTTGTTTAGCGCCATCGCGCGAATCTTCCGCACACCCGATCTGCGTCGGAAGATCCTTTTCACCATCGGCATCATCGCTCTGTACCGTCTCGGTTCGAACGTGCCGGCCCCATTCGTGAACTTCCCGAATGTCGAGCAGTGCCTCGCGGCCAATGCGGGCACCGACGGCCTGCTCGGCCTCGTGAACCTCTTCTCCGGCGGCGCACTGCTGCAGCTGTCGATCTTCGCCCTCGGCGTGATGCCCTACATCACCGCGACGATCATCACCCAGCTGCTGCGCGTGGTCATCCCGCACTTCGAGACCCTGCACAAGGAGGGTCAGGCGGGCCAGAGCAAGCTCACGCAGTACACGCGATACCTCACCATCGCGCTCGCGCTGCTGCAGTCCAGCACGCTGGTCACCGTGGCACGCAGCGGACAGCTGTTCGGCACGACCGAGGTCGCAGCCTGCAACAACCTGCTGACCAACGACGTCTGGTGGGCGCAGCTGCTCATCATCATGGCGATGACGGCCGGCACCGGTCTGATCATGTGGTTCGCCGAGCTCGTCACCGAGCGCGGCATCGGCAACGGCATGTCTCTGCTGATCTTCACCTCGATCGCCGCCACGTTCCCGGCAGCCATGTGGAGCATCTGGGAGGCCAAGGGCTTCGAGGTCTTCCTGCTCGTGCTGCTGATCGGCCTGGTGGTGATGGCGGCGATCGTGTATGTCGAGCAGTCGCAGCGCCGTGTTCCGGTGCAGTACGCCAAGCGCATGGTCGGACGCCGCACCTACGGCGGCACGAACACGTACATCCCGATCAAGGTGAACATGGCCGGTGTGATCCCGATCATCTTCGCGTCGTCGCTGCTGTACGTCCCGATGCTGCTCGCTCAGTTCAACACTCCGACGGACGGCAGCGAGCCGGCCGCGTGGGTCACGTGGATCCTGACGAACCTCGCGACCGGTGACCAGCCGCTGTACATGCTCGTCTACTTCCTGATGATCATCGGCTTCACGTACTTCTACGTCGCGATCACGTTCAACCCGGTCGAGGTCGCCGACAACATGAAGAAGTACGGCGGCTTCATCCCGGGCATCCGCGCAGGCCGTCCGACCGCCGAATACCTCGATTATGTGATCACCCGCATCACATTCCCCGGCTCGCTCTATCTCGGCGTCGTCGCGCTGATCCCGCTGATCGCGCTGGCCACGGTTCAGGCCAACCAGAACTTCCCGTTCGGCGGCGCCTCGATCCTGATCATCGTGGGTGTCGGACTCGAGACCGTGAAGCAGATCGACGCGCAGCTGCAGCAGCGCCACTACGAAGGGCTCCTGAGATGACCAACGCATCCGCACGACTGCTGATCGTCGGACCGCAGGGCTCCGGCAAGGGCACCCAAGGGGTTCGCATCGCCGAGGCGCTGAACATCCCCGTCGTGTCCACCGGCGACATCTTCCGCGCCAACATCAAGCAGGGCACCGAGCTCGGCCAGAAGGTCACTGCGATCCTCGACGCCGGTGACCTCGTGCCTGACGAGCTGACCAGCGAGATCGTCCGCGACCGGCTGTCGCAGGATGACGCCGCGAACGGCTTCCTGCTCGACGGCTACCCGCGCAACACGGCGCAGGTCGAGCATCTCGACGCGTACCTCGGCGAGCAGGGAGCATCGCTCGATGCGGTCATCCTGCTCGACGTCCCGCGAGAGGAGAGCATCGCCCGACTGAGCCTGCGCGCAGTCGAGCAGGGGCGCTCGGACGACACCGACGAGGCCATCGCGCACCGTCTGGCGATCTACGAGAGCGAGACGGCGCCGATCATCTCGGTGTACGAGCCTCGTGGCATCGTCGACCGCATCGACGGTGTGGGTTCGCTCGACGAGATCGCCGCGCGCATCTCGGATGCCCTTGCCGCACGCGGCATCGGCCAGCTCGTCTGACCTCATCGGCGATGTTCCGCAAGTCGATCTACAAGACTCCGGCGCAGCTGCGCTCGATGGTCGAGCCGGGGTTGATCACCGCCTCGGCTCTCGACGCCGTCAGCGCGCTGGTGCGCGCCGGCATCACCACGGCGGAGCTGGATGCCGAGGCCGCCCGGGTCATCGCCGCGCATGATGCGGAGTCCAACTTCCAGCTCGTGCGCGGATATCACCACACCACGTGCATCTCGGTGAACGAGCAGGTCGTCCACGGGATCCCCGGTGAGCGCGTGCTGCAGCCCGGCGACATCGTGTCGGTCGACTGCGGCGCCCAGTTCCGCGGCTGGAACGGCGACAGCGCCGTGACCTTCATCGTGCCCGACCCGGCGCGCCCCGAGACCATGGAACGGCGCACGGAGCTCTCCAGGGTGACCGAGGGGTCGATGTGGGCGGGCATCGCCGCGATGGCATCCGCCACCCACATCGGGCAGATCGGCGCCGCCATCCAGGAGTACATCGAAGCGCAGCCCGGGGAATACGGCATCCTTCGCGAGTATGTCGGGCACGGCATCGGACGCAAGATGCACGAGGCTCCGAGCGTGTTCAACTACCGCACGCCGGATGCCGGGGCCGAGATCCGCCCCGGTCTCGCGCTCGCCATCGAGCCGATGGTCACCGCCGGCGGCGAGGCCACGTTCATCGAGGACGACGACTGGACCGTGTCGACCGTGGACGGCTCCGACGGCTCGCACTGGGAGCACAGCGTCGCCCGCCATGAGAACGGCATCTGGGTCCTCACTGCTCCAGACGGCGGAGCGGCAGGGCTTGCGCCGTTCGGCGTCACCCCGACGCCCATCGCCTGATCGAGGGCCTCCGCGCCGCGCTTTCACACGTCAGACATAGCGACGCCCGGGCACAATGGGTGTCGAGGCAACAGGACTCGCCCACGGCGAGCCGTACACAGATCGGAAATCCATGGCTGCTGCACAGGGCAAGACCAACTGGTTCGCCATCGGCATCTCGGCCGCCGTCGTCGTCGTGCTCGTCGCACTCGGCGCAGTCGTCGTCTGGATGAACAACCAGGCGAGCGACCCGGGTGCCGCGCCCACCAGTGACATCGTCAACGCCGAGACCGGAGCCATCACCTTCGGCGAGGGCGAGGATGTCGTCTCCACGTACCTCGACTTCATGTGCCCTGCCTGCAACTCGTTCGAGCAGGCATACGGCGAGCAGCTGCAGTCCGCCGCAGCCGACGACGAGATCACGCTCGAGGTGCACCCGATCGCGATCCTCGACCACCTATCGCAGGGCACGAACTACTCTTCGCGCGCCGCAGGCGCGATGTACTGCGTCGCCGAGAGCGCGCCCGAGAAGGCACTCGACTTCATGAACGCGCTGTTCGCGAACCAGCCGCAGGAAGGCGGCTCGGGTCTCACCGACGAGCAGCTCACGCAGATCGCCGCCGAGGTCGGCGCGGATGACGCCGCGAGCTGCATCGCCGATGGCACGTACTCGAAGTTCGGCGCCGCGCAGGCCAGCGCACACGACATCAAGGGCACCCCGACCATCGAGATCAACGGCAAGCGCCTGGAGGTCAGCGAGATCAACACCGAGCTCCCGAAGGTGCTGCCCTGACCCATGCCTGCGGCTCCATTTGCCGCACGCGGACAGAGGGTCTATCATAGATCTTTGGTGCCATGTGCCTTGTTCTGGCGTGTCCGAACACGGCGGTGCCGCAATCATCACCCACCCACCGCAGATCGACCGATCTGCAGAAGCGTCAGCGAGGCTATGGCTAAGAAAGACGGTGTCATCGAGATCGAGGGCGTGATCTCCGAGGCTCTGCCCAACGCGATGTTCCGCGTCGAGCTCAGCAACGGACACAAGGTCCTGGCAACGATCTCCGGAAAGATGCGGCAGAACTACATCCGCATCATCCCCGAGGACCGCGTGGTCGTGGAGCTCAGCCCCTACGACCTCACACGCGGGCGCATCGTCTACCGCTACCGCTGATCGGTCGAGAAGTAACGGCTGTCGCGTGGTGGGTCCCTGAGCTTGTCGAAGGGCCCGACACGGGAGAGCACGAAGACAGCGAACAGGAAGCATCATGAAGGTCAACCCCAGCGTCAAGCCCATCTGCGACCACTGCCGCGTGATCCGTCGTCACGGTCGCGTCATGGTCATCTGCAAGTCGAACCCGCGTCACAAGCAGCGCCAGGGCTGAGTCGGGCCACACAACTGAATACTCCGGTCGAGCCGCGCGCTGCGCTCGCTCAACGGCCGGTCATCTGAAGGCAGCATCGGATGCTGAGGCGGGGTCCACTGATCCCGTCGAGGCGGACACCTCGGGGCGGAGGCCCGGGACCGGATGCTGCTCCACACCTCCACAACACTCCAGGAGAACCGCATGGCACGTCTTGCCGGCGTTGACATCCCGCGCGACAAGCGCGTGGTGATCGCCCTCACCTACATCTACGGCATCGGCCGTACCCGCTCCGTCGAGATCCTCAAGGCGACCGAGATCGACGAGTCGATCCGCGTCAAGGACCTCAGCGACGACCAGCTCATCGCGCTGCGCGACCACATCGAAGGCAACTACAAGGTGGAGGGTGACCTCCGCCGCGAGGTCGCCGCCGACATCCGCCGCAAGGTCGAGATCGGCTCCTACGAGGGCCTCCGCCACCGTCGCGGCCTTCCGGTGCGCGGTCAGCGCACCAAGACCAACGCCCGCACCCGCAAGGGCCCGAAGCGCACCGTCGCCGGCAAGAAGAAGGCCCGCTAAGCGGCGGCCAGGGAATAGGAGAAAACTTTCATGGCTGCACCCAAGGCCGCCGCGCGCAAGCCGCGCCGCAAGGAAAAGAAGAACATCGCGCTGGGCCAGGCCCACATCAAGTCGACGTTCAACAACACGATCGTCTCGATCACCGACCCGTCCGGCGCTGTCATCAGCTGGGCATCGTCGGGTGGCGTGGGCTTCAAGGGCTCGCGCAAGTCGACGCCGTACGCCGCAGGCATGGCAGCGGAGTCCGCTGCCCGCCAGGCCGCAGAGCACGGCGTGAAGAAGGTCGACGTCTTCGTCAAGGGCCCGGGCTCGGGCCGCGAGACCGCGATCCGCTCGCTCCAGGCCGCCGGCCTCGAGGTCGGCTCGATCCAGGACGTCACGCCGCAGGCACACAACGGCTGCCGTCCGCCGAAGCGCCGTCGCGTCTGATCTCGCGCAAGGATGCCGCTCATCCAATGGAGGAGCGGCATCCTTGCCCTCCAAAACTCAAGACCTCATCCACACATGTCATATAGCGGGCATGTGATCGAAAGGAACACACAGTGCTGATTGCACAGCGTCCCACTCTCACCGAGGAAAAGATCTCCGAGAACCGCAGCCGGTTCGTCGTCGAGCCGCTCGAGCCCGGTTTCGGTTACACGATCGGCAACGCGCTGCGTCGCAGCCTGCTCTCGTCGATCCCCGGCGCCTCGGTCACCACCATTCGCATCGACGGCGTGCTGCACGAGTTCAGCACCATCCCCGGTGTGAAGGAAGACGTCACCGAGATCATCCTCAACATCAAGCAGCTGGTCGTCTCCAGCGAGCGCGATGAGCCCATCACGGCGTACCTGCGCAAGACGGGCGCCGGCGAGGTCACCGCTGCAGACATCTCCGCGCCGGCGGGTGTCGAGGTGCACAACCCCGAGCTCGTCATCGCGACGCTCAACGACACCGCACGCTTCGAGCTCGAGCTCACCATCGAGCGCGGCCGCGGCTACGTATCGGCATCGCAGAACCGCAACGAGTACGCAGAGGCCGGTCAGATCCCGGTCGACTCGATCTACTCACCGGTCCTCAAGGTCAGCTACCGCGTCGACGCCACCCGTGCCGGTGAGCGCACCGACTTCGACAAGCTCGTCCTCGATGTCGAGACCAAGTCGGCGATCAGCCCGCGCGACGCCGTCGCGTCCGCCGCCAAGACCCTCACCGAACTGTTCGGCCTCGCCCGCGAGCTGAACGTCGAGGCCGAGGGCATCGAGATCGGCCCCGCGCCGGTCGAGGCTGTGCTCTCCAGCGAGCTCTCCATGCCGATCGAGGACCTCGATCTGTCGGTGCGCTCGTACAACTGCCTCAAGCGCGAGGGGATCAACACCGTTTCGGAGCTGGTCGCCCTTTCCGAGACGCAGCTGATGAACATCCGCAATTTCGGACAGAAGTCGGTCGACGAGGTGCGCGACAAGCTCGTCTCGCTCGGTCTGTCGCTGAAGGATTCGGTGCCCGGTTTCGACGGCGCCCACTTCTACAGCGCAGGCGAAGACGAATCCTTCTGAAACCCGACCTCTTCCTGATCAGGAGCTAGACGATTATGCCCAAGCCCACCAAGGGTCCCCGCCTCGGAGGCGGCCCCGCACACGAGCGCCTTCTTCTCGCGAACCTCGCGGCCGCGCTCTTCACCAACAAGTCGATCAAGACGACCGAGACCAAGGCGAAGCGCCTGCGTCCGCTCGCAGAGCGTCTCATCACGCTCGGCAAGCGCGGCGACCTGCACGCGCGTCGCCGGGCGCTCACGGTCCTGCGCTCGAACAAGGACGCCCTGCACGTCCTGTTCAACGAGATCGCACCGCTCGTCGCCGAGCGCGAGGGTGGCTACACCCGCATCACGAAGGTCGGCAACCGCAAGGGCGACAACGCCCCCATGGCCGTGATCGAGCTCGTTCTCGAGCCCGTCTCGCCGAAGAAGAAGAAGGCCGCGGCGCCCAAGGCCGAGAAGCCCGCAGCGAAGGCTGAGAAGGCTGAGGAGGCTCCCGCTGAGGAGGCTCCCGCTGAGGAGACCGCCGCTGCGGAGGCTCCCGTCGAGGAGGCTCCCGCTGAGGAGATCGCTCCGGCTGAGGACGGCAAGTAAGCGACAGCGCTTCAGAACGCAGCCCGTCACCCCTCAGGGGTGGCGGGCTGCTTCGTCGTTCGGGGCGGCCGCTCAGCGCGGATTCACCGCCACCGGGCCGGTCGTCGCCCCCACCGGGTCGTTCAGGCGGTATCGGCTGCCCGGGCGGCCCTTCGTGGTGTAGTCGAGAGTGCGGATCGCCTGGCCGGTGCTGGCCAGGTGCTCCAGATATCGTCGCGCGCTCACGCGCGAGATCGACAGGACGGCGCCGATCTCGCTCGCGGAGGCATCGGGTGCGTCGGCCAGCGCCGAGACCACTCGCGACAGCGTCTCGGCGCTCATGCCCTTCGGCAGCCCGTCGCGCTTGCGGAAGGCGATGATGGCATCCGCAGCCTCGACGCGTCGCACGACATCATGCAACTCGGTGTGATCGCGCAGCAGCAGCGTCGCCTCGACGGCTTCCGCGTCGATCCCCGCTCCGGTGCTGCGCGCGACCAGCACCTTGTCTCCGACGATCACCGGCCGGCCGGCATCCTCTCCGTCGCGCAGAACGGCCATCAGCTCGTCGCCGAGGACCTCCGCAGCCGCTGCGCCGAGCAGGGCCGCGCCGTCCGCGCCGAGCAGGCGGGCCGCGGCGTCATTGACGAGCGTGATCTCACCCCGAGCATCGACGGTGATGACGCCTTCGCTCAGCCCGTGCATGGTGGTCTCCTGGTTGCGCACCAGCGCTGTGATCTCGTGCGGCTCCAGCCGATGGATGCGGCGGCGGATCACCGCGGTGACCCACGCCGAGCCGAACACGCCCAGGATCACCGCGGCGAGCATCGCGCCGATGATCCAGAACAGGTTGCCCACGAACTCGCCGTCGCCCTGTGACTCGAGGATCCCGACCGAGACGGTGCCGACGACATCGGGGCCGTGGAAGATCGGCACCTTCACCCGCCAGGACGGGCCCAGGGTGCCGGTCTCGGTTCCCATGAAGATCTCACCCGACAGGGGGATCGACGGGTCGGTCGAGACGTGCTCGCCGATGCGCTCCGGATTCGGATGCGAGTAGCGGATGCCCTCATGATTCGCGACCACGACGTAGGTGAGATCCGAGGCTTTGCGGATCGCCTCGGCGAGCGGCTGGATGGTCGCCGAAGGATCGGCGTCGTCGAACGCACGCGTGATCGCGGGCATCGATGCGATGGACTGCGCCACGGCCAGCATCCGATCCTCGTACGCGTCCCGCACGGTGTGGGCCTGGATCACGCCTGCAGTCACGCCGGCGATCAGGGTGACGATCGCGACGATCAGCGCCTGCAGCAGGATCAGCTGAACACGCAGCGTCATCCCGCCGTCCTGCGTCTTCAGCGACGCGCGCATCATCCTCGAGGCCACACCTCATTCTCCCTCCTGCGCCCGAGCCGAGCGAGCGGGCGGCCACGGTATCCGCGACCAATAGTTTCGTAACCCCGACCAATGGTTTCGGAAGCAGAAGGCGGTGCTTCGCGGTGCATACGGTTGCCAGCATCCCGACATCGCTCAAGGAGGAGCACATGAACAAGACACGCACGGCCCTCGTGGCCGCCGCCGCCATCGCGGCGTTGGCGCTGGCCGGCTGCTCGTCAGCCGGTGGCGACGCAGCACCCGCCGATGACGGCGACGCGACCGCCGCGTTCGCGAACGTCTCGATCATCGTCCCCGCCGACCCCGGCGGCGGGTGGGATCAGACGGGTCGCGCCGTCTCGAAGGTGCTCACCGACGAGAAGATCGTGGGGACGGCGGCCGTCACGAACGTCGGCGGCGCAGGTGGCACGATCGGACTCGCCCAGCTCGCGAACGTCAAGGATCCCGCGACGCTCATGGTCAACGGCCTGGTCATGGTGGGCGCGATCGAGACGAACGGATCAGAGGTGCGCCTCGAGGACACCACGCCGATCGCCCGCCTCACCGACGAGCCGCTCGTCGTGGTGGTTCCTGCCGAATCGGAGTACCAGGATCTGGAGGATCTCGTCGAGGACATCGTCGACAAGGGGCAGGAGATCACGGTGACCGGCGGGTCAGCGGGAGGCGCCGACCACATCCTCGCCGGCCTGCTGCTCGAGGCCGCCGGGCTGGAAGGCTCGGAGATCCCGGAGAAGCTGAACTACACGCCCAATGCAGGTGGTGGCGAAGCCGTGTCGCTGATCATCGGCGGGAAGGTCGCCGCAGGGATCTCGGGCGTCGGCGAGTTCCAGCAGCACATCGAGAAGGGCACCATGCGGGCCCTCGCGGTCTCGAGCGCAGAGCCGTCCGAGCAGCTGCCCGATGTGCCTACGATCACCGATGCCGGCTACGACGTCGTGCTGACCAACTGGCGCGGTGTGATCGCACCCGGCGGGATCTCCGACGCCGAGCGCGCCGAGCTCGAGCGCATCGTGACGGAGCTGCACGACACGGACGCGTGGCAGAGCGAGCTCGAGACGAAGGGGTGGGCGGACGCCTTCCTCACCGGTGACGAGCTCGACGCCTTCGTCGAGGAGAACATCTCCGACGTCACCGGCACGCTGAAGAACATCGGGCTGATCTGACATGACCGCCCCGATCATCGGGGCGAGCGGGAGGGCTGAGAGGACTCGGCCCTCCCGCCGGGTTCCCATCGGAGAACTCGTGTTCGCCCTGCTCATGCTCGCACTCGGCGTCTACGCCGTGATCGGCGTCTTCAGCATCCACATTCCCGTCGGCGTTCAAGTCGGACCGACGGTGTTCCCGATCTTCGTCGCCGTCATCCTGCTCGCCTCCGCCATCGCAGTGCTCATCGGCGTGCTGCGCGGACAGCGCGCCGAAGTCGAGGAGGGCGAGGACATCGATCCGAACGCCCGCACCGACTGGCTCACACTCGCCAAGATCGTCGGCGGGCTGATCGCGCATCTGCTGCTCATCGACATCATCGGCTGGGCGCCGGCCGCGGCGCTGCTGTTCGGGATCGTCGTCTGGGCGCTGGGAGCTGCGCGCTGGTGGCTCGGGTTCGTCGTCGGGCTCGTGATCGGCATCATCGTGCAGATCGTCTTCGGCGAGCTGCTCGGGCTGTCGCTGCCGCTCGGCCCTGCCCTCGGCTGGCTGGGAGGGATCATCTGATGGATTCCTGGACCCTGCTTCTGGAAGGCTTCGCGACCGCGCTGCAGCCGCAGTACCTGGTGTTCGCCTTCATCGGCGTGCTGATCGGCACGGCCGTCGGCGTGCTTCCCGGCATCGGACCCGCCATGACGGTCGCCCTGCTGCTTCCGCTGACCTACACGCTCGATCCCACGGCGGCCCTGATCACATTCGCCGGCATCTACTACGGCGGCATGTACGGAGGATCCACCACCAGCATCCTGCTGAACACCCCCGGTGAATCGGCGTCGATCGTCACCGCGATCGAGGGCAACAAGATGGCGAAGATGGGTCGCGGCGCAGCCGCCCTCGCGACCGCCGCGATCGGGTCGTTCATCGCCGGGACGATCGCCACCGCAGGGCTGACGCTGCTCGCTCCGGTGCTGGCGCAGTTCGCCGTGGGACTGGGACCCGCCGACTACTTCGCGCTCATCATGATCGCGTTCATCACCGTCGGTGCGCTCATCGGCAGCTCGGTCCCGCGCGGGATGCTCTCGCTGGGCGTAGGCCTTTTCCTCGGCTTGGTCGGCACGGACGTGCTCTCGGGGCAGCAGCGCTACACGATGGGCGTGCTCGCGCTCTCGGACGGCGTGGACATCGTGCTGGTCGCGGTGGGGCTGTTCGCAGTGGGCGAGTCGCTGTACATCGCCGCGCGCCTGCGCCACGGTGCCGTCGACGTGATCCCCGTCAGCGGCGGCTGGCGCAGCTGGATGACCAGGCAGGACTGGAAGCGCTCGTGGAAGCCGTGGCTTCGGGGCACTGCGATCGGCTTCCCGATCGGCACGATCCCCGCCGGCGGCGCGGACGTCGCCACCTTCCTCTCATACGCCACCGAGCGCAAGCTGTCCACGCACAAGCAGGAGTTCGGACGGGGCGCAATCGAGGGCGTCGCGGGTCCCGAATCGGCCAACAACGCCGCGGCCGCCGGCGTGCTGGTGCCGCTGCTGACCCTGGGCCTGCCGACCACCGCGACCGCGGCGATCATCCTCGTCGCCTTCCAGGCGTACGGCCTGCAGCCCGGACCGCTGCTGTTCGAGATGCAGCCCGCACTGGTCTGGGCGCTGGTGGCGAGCCTGTACCTGGGCAATGTCATCCTCATCGTGCTGAATCTGCCACTGGTGGGGATGTGGGTGAAGCTGCTGCAGATCCCGCGACCGTACCTGTACGCCGGCATCCTGACCTTCGCCGCCTTCGGCGCGTACGCGCTGAACTTCGCGGTGATCGACATCCTCATGCTGGTCATCATCGGCGTGCTGGGCTGCTTCATGCGCCGGTACGGGTATCCCGTGGCGCCCCTGGTCGTCGGCATGATCCTCGGGCCGATGGGCGAGGAGTACCTGCGCAAGGCGCTGCAGCTGAGCCAGGGCGACCTGTCGACGCTGGTCATGCAGCCGTTCGCGGCGTCCGCGTACGCCGTGCTCGCACTGCTCGTCGCCGGCGGGCTCTGGCTGCGCCGACGGCAGCGCCGCTACGAACAGCAGCTCACCGAGTCGATCGCGGTGCCCATCAAATCCGATCAGGAGGTCTGAGGCCCCCGAGGGCGCGCGGTCTCGCGGTGAAATGCGCGGGGCTCGCGGCGATAGTCTGATCTGTGTGACATCAGAGGATCAGGCCATCACCCGTGAGCCTCGCGCATACTTCACCTTCATCTTCATCGGACTGTCGGCCGGTCTGCTCTCGGGCCTGTTCGGTGTCGGCGGCGGGACGGTCATCCTGCCGCTGCTCGTGCTGATGCTGCACTACAACCAGCGCCTCGGTGCAGGCACCTCGCTGGCGGCGATCGTGCCCACCGCGAGCGTCGGCGTGATCTCGTACGCCCTCTCCGGCGCCGTCGCCTGGATCCCCGCACTGATCCTGGCCGGCGGAGCGGTGATCGGCGCGCAGATCGGGACGCGACTGCTGCCCAAGGTCTCGCAGTCGGCGCTGCGCTGGGGCTTCGTCGGCTTCCTGGTCATCGTCATCGTCAGCCTGTTCGTGGTGATCCCGTCGCGTGATGCCGAGCTCATCCTCAACTGGGGGAACGGCATCGGCCTGGTCGGGGTCGGGCTGGTCACCGGGATCATCGCCGGTCTCATCGGCGTAGGCGGCGGAGTGATCGTGGTGCCCGTGCTGATGCTCGTGTTCGGCACCAGCGACCTGGTGGCAAAGGGCACCTCGCTGCTGATGATGATCCCCACCGCGTTGTCCGGGACGATCGGCAATCTGCGTCACCGCAACGTCGACCTCGTCGCCGCCGGCATCATCGGACTGTCGGCGTGCACGACGACGGCGCTCGGCGCCTGGCTCGCCACGCTGGTCGATCCGTTCGTCGGCAACATGCTCTTCGCCGGCTACCTGCTGTTCATCGCCGTGCAGATGACGATCAAGGCGATCCGCGGCAGACGGCGCTGAGTCGCAAGCACGTCGGTCACAGCCGCAAGCACGTCGGTCACAGTCGCGCTCGGTAGGATCGAGGGGTGCCCGTGAACAACGAACTGGTCGGCCGCGAGTTCGCGCCGACGGCCCCGTACCTGGTCGGACGTGAGAAGGTGCGCGAGTTCGCGCGCGCCGTCTTCGCCGACGCCCCGCAGCACACCGACGTCGAGGCGGCCCGCGCGGCCGGTTTCGCGGACGTGGTCGCTCCGCCGACTTTCGCGATGGTCGTGCAGGATCTCACTCTGCAGCAGCTTCTTGCCGAACCGGACTCCGGGATCGTGCTCGCACGCACCATCCACGCCGAGCAGCGCTTCGCCTACACGCGCCCGATCGTTGCCGGTGACGAGCTCACGGCCAGGCTGGCCGTCACGGGCATCCGCTCACTCGGCGGGAACGCGATGATCACCAGCGAGGCGACCATCACCGATGACGCGGGGGAGCACGTCGTCACCGCCACGAGCGTTCTGCTCGTCGGATCCGACAGTGAGGGCGACGCATGAGCTTCTCAGTCGGCGATGTGATCGCCGAACGCACGATCCACCTGACGCGGGAATCACTGGTGCGCTACGCAGGCGCATCCGGCGACTTCAACCCGATCCACTACCGCGACGACGTCGCGGCGTCCGTCGGGCTGCCCGGCGTGCTCGCGCACGGGATGCTGACGATGGGCATCGCATCGTCCGTCGTCGTCACCGCGCTGCCCGCCGATGCGCGATTGATCGACTACGGCGTGCGCTTCACCAAGCCCGTGGTCGTAGACCCGCAGGCCGGCGCCGATGTGCACGTGCTCGCCAAGGTCGGCGCGGTCGATGAGACCTCCGCGCGCATCGACCTGACGGTGAAGGCCGCCGAGACGACTGTGCTGGTGAAGGCGCAGCTTCGGGTCGCGCTCTGAGATGGCATCCGAGCCGATGACCGAGGTCGAACCCATCGCTCTGCGTGAGCTGACCACCCTGCGCACCGGCGCCGCCCCGCGACGGATGCTGGATGCCTCGACCACAGCGGAGCTGATCGAGGCTCTGCGAGAAGTCTGGGCCAGCGGCGAGGAGTGGTTCGTGCTCGGCGGCGGCTCCAACCTGTTCATCGGGGACGAGTCGTTCGACGGCGCCGTGGTCCGGATCCTCAGCACCGGTATAGAGGAGCTTCCCTCTCCGCACGAGGGACGCGTCCGCTTGCGCGTGCAGGCAGGACATTCGTGGGATGACCTGGTCGCCTACGCCGTCGAGCGCGGCTATGCGGGCATCGAGGCGATGAGCGGCATCCCCGGCACAGTCGGCGCCGCTCCCGTGCAGAACGTGGGCGCGTACGGTCAAGAGATCCAGGAGACGCTCGTCGAGGTCGAACTCATCGACGAGCATGAGGATGCTGCGGTCGTGGTTCCCGCCGCCGAGCTCGGACTCGGTTTTCGGACGTCGGTGCTGAAGCATCACTACGGCGAGGCGCACGGTCGCCGCGCCGTGATCCTGTCGGTGACTCTCGACCTCGCCGTCACCGGATCCGCCGGTCGCGTTGTCCGCGGCGAGCAGCTGCGTCGTGCGCTCGGGCTCGCGGACTACGAGCCGGTGTCGCTGGAATGGGTGCGCGCACGGATCCTCGAGACGAGGGCGGTGAAGGGCATGCTGCTGAACGCGGACGACCCCGACACGCGCAGCGCCGGATCGTTCTTCCAGAACGCGATCGTGCCCGAGCACATCGCCCGCGCGCTGCCGCCGGAGTGCCCCCGATGGCCGGTCGAGCCCGACCTGGACTCGGTCACCGTGATCCCGCTGGACTCGTACTACGGCCTGACGCCGCGCCCCGAGCGTCCGGAGAGCATGATCAAGGTCAGCGCCGCGTGGCTGATCGAGAACTCGGGCATCCGCAAGGGATTCCGCCTGCCGCGCTCGCGTGCCGGCGTCTCGACGAAGCACGCCCTCGCGATCACCAACAGGGGAGGGGCGACCGCGGCCGAGCTGGGCGAGCTGGCCCGGTTCATCCAGAGCCGCGTGCACGCCGAGTACGGTCTGCTGCTGCAGCCCGAGCCTGTGCTGGTGGGCGTCGACCTGTAGCATCCGACGACGCCCGCGGGCGTACACTCGGCGCATGAGCGGACTGATTCCCTACCTGCTGTTCCCGGGCAACGCGGCCGAAGCGCTGGAGCACTACCGATCGATCTTCGGCGGCACCCTGCAGCTGTTCGACTACGCCGCAGCCGGGCGCACCGACGGTCCCGGCGAGGCGATCGCGCACGGGATGCTGGTGGAAGGTCCTGTCGAGCTCGCGGGAGCGGATGCCGGATTCGGCGACGCCACCGTCGAGATGGAGGGCATGTTCTTCTCACTGCTCGGCACCGCCGAACCCGAGACGCTCGCCGTGTGGTTCGACGCGCTCGCAGAAGGCGGCCATGTGATCGACCCGCTGCAGCAGCGACCCTGGGGCGATCACGACGGCACGCTCACCGATCGCTACGGCGTCCGCTGGCTGATCGGCCACCAGGGCTGAGGCGCGCGGGCCGCCGGGGACGGCCCGCGGCGCGCGTCAGGACGCGAACAGGCGCTGCAGGCGCTGGACGCCCTCGAGCAGCTGGTCATCTCCCAGGGCGTACGACAGGCGCAGGTAGCCGGACGGGCCGAACGCCTCGCCGGGCACGACTGCGACCTCGGCCTGCTCGAGGATGAGGTCTGCCAGCTCCAGCGAGGTCGTCGGCGTAGCGCCGCCCCACGTGCGGCCCAGCAGGCCCTGCACGTCGGGGTAGACGTAGAACGCGCCGTGCGGGTTGGGCACGACCATCCCATCGATCTTCGACAGCTCCGCCACGATCAGGCGGCGCCGGCGATCGAACGCCTCGCGCATCTTCTCGGCCTCGGTCTGCGGACCGTTCAGCGCTGCGATCGCACCGCGCTGCGCGACATTGTTCACGTTGCTGGAGAGGTGCGACTGCAGGTTGGCGGCGACCTTGATGGCATCCGCAGGCCCCACCATCCAGCCCACGCGCCACCCGGTCATCGCGTACGTCTTGGCGACGCCGTTGACGAGGATCGTCTGCGCCGCGGCCTCGGGAACCGCCTGCACGATCGAGGTCGCCTTCACGCCGTCATACGTCAGGTTCTGGTAGATCTCGTCGCTGATGATCCAGATGCCGTGCTCGACGGCCCACTCCGCGATCGCCTTCGTCTCTTCCGGGCTGTACACCGAACCGGTCGGGTTCGACGGCGAGACGAACACCAGGACGGTGGTGCGGTCGGTGCGAGCGGCCTCGAGCTGCTCGACAGTGACCTTGTACTCCTGGTCGGCTCCGGCGAAGACCTCCACCGGCACGCCGTCGGCGAGCCGGATCGCCTCCGGGTAGGTGGTCCAGTACGGGGCGGGCAGCAGCACCTCATCGCCGGGATTCACCACGGCCTGGAACGCCTGGTACACGGACTGCTTGCCGCCGTTTGTGACGATCACCTGGCTGGGGGAGACCTCGAGACCCGAGTCGCGCAGCGTCTTCGCGGCGATCGCCTCGCGCAGCGCGGGCAGGCCGGCCGCCGGCGTGTAGCGGAAGTTCGCCGGATCCGACATGGCCTCGACTGCGGCATCCACGACGAACTGCGGCGTCGCGAAGTCCGGCTCGCCGGCGGCGTAAGAGATCACGGGCTTGCCCTCGGCCTTGAGCGCCTTGGCCTTGGCATCCACCTTCAGCGTGGCGGACTCGGCGATGGCGCTCAGCTTGTTCGAGAGAGCGGGTTTGCGGGAGAGAGGCGCGCGTTCGGTCACGCCTCCGATCGTACCCGTGGCCATCTCCTCATTGAATCCTTTTCCGCACGACTCGTAAGGTCGCCGATGACCGGCCACGGCCGGCGCGACCGAAGGAGTTCGAATGCACACGACCAGACGCGGATTTCTGCACCTCGGAGGGGCGGCGCTCGCCGCATCCCTGATCCCGATGATGGTGCCTCACGGAGCCGTGGCGGCACCGCTTCGCGTGCCGGACGGAGTCGGCACCGATGCGCTGCGCGCCCGATGGGTGGACGCGTTGACCAGTGCGTCCACGATCAGCGCGTCGCCGGAGCGGTTCGCTGACGCCATCGCCACCCTCGACAAGGGCGTGACCGCTCTGCTGGGACAGATCGCCCCGACCGACACCCGCTACTTCACGAGCGCCGACTGGGCGGTCGGCGCCACCGACCTGCTGCGCTCCAACCAGATGCGGATGAACTACGTCCATCTCGAGAAGCTGGCGACGGCCTGGGCGACGCCCGGATCCGCGCACCAGAGGTCGCCGGTCGTGCTCGATGCAGTGCGGGAGGGGCTCGCACACCTGTACGAGCGGATCTACAACCCGGACACGACGTGGTGGGGCAACTGGTGGTCATGGAACATCGGCGCTCCGCGGCCGTTGGCCAACGTCATGGCCCTGGTCCATGACGAACTCGACCAGCAGGCGATCGACCGCTACTGCGCGGCGATCGATCACTTCCTCCCTGAGCGCGACCCACGACTGCAACTGCATCCGGAAGGCGTGCAGGAGTCTAACGGAGCGAATCGCGTGGACATCTGCCAGGGCGTCATCGTGCGCGCCATCGTGCAGCCGGATGCGGAGCTGCTGCGGGCGGCGGTCGACGCTCTCAGCCCGACGTGGCAGTACATCACCGAGGGCAACGGCTTCTTCGCCGACGGATCCTTCGTGCAGCACTCCACGATCGGGTACACCGGCACCTACGGCCTCGTGCTGCTCGGCGGCCTGTCGAAGCTGTTCGCCCTGCTGGCGGAGTCGGACTTCGACGTCGTCGACCCGACACGGAGCAACTTCACCGGCGTCGTCGAGGGATCGTTCGCCCCGTTCATGTTCAACGGCCAGATGATGGACGCCGTGCGCGGTCGCGCCGTGGCGCGCTATGAGCTGCGCAGCAAGGACAACGGGGACGAGCTCATCGAGTACACGCTGCGCCTGGCGCAGGCAGCGCCGCCGGAGACGGCCGCACGCTGGCGCGGACTGTGCCGGCAGTGGATCGACTCGAACGAGTTCGCGGACATCGCCGAATCGGCGAACATCGGTCGCCGTGCGCTGGTGGCGGACCTGCTCGCCTCGGACATCGCGCCGCAGCCGGATGTCGTCGGGCCGCGGTTCTTCCCGGCCATGGACCGGCTCGTCTACCGATCATCGGATGCCTCCTGGGCGATGTGCGTGGCGATGTGCTCGAACCGGATCGCCTGGCACGAGGGCACCGGCGCCGAGAACATGCGCGGAGTGAAGACGAGCCAGGGCATGACATACCTCTATCTCGCCGACGACGACCGCCATTTCGACGACCACTTCTGGGCGACCTCCGATCTCGAAGCGCCGGCGGGGACCACCGTCGACCTCACACCGCTGCCGGACAATCCCGAAGGGCAGTGGGGCGAGACCACCCCGGCGAACGAGTGGACGGGCGGCGCCACGCTGGGTGAGTTCGCCGTGACCGCGATGCACCTGATCGCTCCTGGAGCGACAGGTCTCGTCGGCCGCAAGGCGTGGTTCTTCCAGGATGACCTCGTCGTCGCACTGGGCAGCGACATCGCCTCGCACAGCGGAGGCGAGGTGCGCACAGTCATAGAGCACCGCAACCTCGGCGAGTCTGAGCGCGTGCTCACGGTGGACGGCATCGCCGTCTCGTCGGCGCAGACGATGCGCCGCGCGCGCTGGGCGCACCTGCCTGATGTGGGCGGCTACGTCTTCCTCCCCGGCTCGCCGGCGCTGCACGCCGAGGTCTCCGAGCGGGAGGGACGATGGACCGACAACGCGACGAGGTCTGCGCCTGAGACGCAGGCGCTGCGCCGGCGGCAGTACGCGACGCTGGCGTACAGCCATGGTGCGGATGCCCGTGAGGCATCCACCTATGCGTACGCCATGCTCCCGGGCGCCGATGCGGCGCAGACGGCCGCTCGCGCCGAAGACCTCGGAGTCCGGGTGCTGCGCAACGACGCAGCGGCGCAGGCCGTCCGGCTTCCGTCCGGCACGGTGTGTGCCGCGGTGTGGCGAGCCGCGGAGTTCGGACACATCAGCGTCGCCTCCAGCGCAACGCTCATCGTGAAGAAGGTGCCCACCGGAGTGGAGGTGTCGCTGAGCGATCCGACCCAGAAGCAGGACCAGGTCGAGATCACCATCAAGGCGATCGCCGGCGACCGGGTGTTCGGACCGGACGCGGACCGCGTCACGCTGACGCGTGTTCGCGCCGAGGTGCGGCTGCGCGTCGATACCCGCGGCATGGCCGGACAGGCCGTCCGGTTCTCGGTCCGCAAGCGCTGAGCATCCGGCTCGCAGCCTCACCGCTCGACGAGGATGCCGTCCTCGTCGGCGTACAGGTGTGCGCCGGGCCGGAACGTCACGCCGCCGAACTCGATGCTGACGTCGACCTCGCCGGCGCCTTCCTTCGCGCTCTTGCGCGGGTTGGTGCCCAGAGCCTTCACGCCGAGGGGCATCGTCGACAGTGCGACGCTGTCGCGCACGCAGCCGTTGATGATGACGCCCGCCCATCCGGCATCCACCGCGCTCTGCGCGATCATGTCGCCCATCAGGGCGGTGTGCAGCGAGCCGGCGCCGTCGACGATGAGCACCGCGCCGCGCCCCGGCGCGGCGAGGACCTGCTTGACGAGCGCGTTGTCCTGGAAGCACCGCACCGTGCGAACCGGGCCGTCGAACCGCGGATGGCCGCCGAACGAGCGCAGCTGCAGCGGGAGCGACTGCAGGTCATCGCCGTGCAGGTCGTAGAGGTCGGCGGTGGAAGTCATGGGTCTCCGATCATGCGTGTGAGAACAGGAGATCCGCCCGGAACAGGATGATTTCTGAGAGAACATCCTGTTCCGGTCGGATCACCTGTATTTGGGATGCGCGTCAACTGAACTGGTTCATCGTGTTGTGCTGGCCACCGGCCTTCAGAGCGGCCTCGCCTGCGAAGTACTCCTTGTGGTTGTCGCCGATGTCGGAGCCCGCCATGTTCTGGTGCTTGACAGTGGCGACCCCCTCGCGGATCTCGCGGCGCTGCACGCCTCTGACGTACGCCAGCATCCCCTCTTCGCCGAAGTAGCCCTTCGCGAGATCATCCGTCGACAGTGCCGCCGTGTGATAAGTCGGCAGAGTGATCAGGTGGTGGAAGATCCCGGCGCGCGCGGATCCGTCGCGCTGGAAGGTGCGGATCTTCTCGTCGGCCAGTCGCGCCAGCTCGGAGTCGTCGTACTCGACGCTCATCAGCTTGTCGCGGTCGTACGCCGAGACGTCCTCACCCTGCTCGACGAGAGCGTCGTAGGCCTGCTGGCGGAAGCTCAGCGTCCAGTTGAACGAGGGGCTGTTGTTGTAGACGAGCTTCGCGTTCGGGATCTCGGCGCGGACGGCATCCACCATCGCGGCGATCTGCGCGACGTGCGGCTTCTCGGTCTCGATCCACAGCAGGTCGGCGCCGCCCTGCAGCGAGGTGATGCAGTCCAGCACGACCCGCTCCTCGCCGGTGCCCGAGCGGAACTGGTACAGGTTGCTCGCGAGGCGCTTGGGACGCAGCAGCCTGCCGTCGCGCTTGATGACCACGTCTCCGTCGCCCAGCTCGTCCTCGGTGATCTCCTCGACGTCCAGGAACGAGTTGTACTGATCGCCGAGGTCGCCGCTCTCGCGGCTGACGGCGATCTTCTGCGTGAGGCCGGCGCCGAGCGAGTCCGTGCGGGCGACGATGATGCCGTTGTCGATCCCGAGCTCGAGGAATGCGTAGCGGACGGCGTTGAGCTTCGCGATGAAGTCCTCGTGCGGCACGGTGACCTTGCCGTCCTGATGGCCGCACTGCTTCTCGTCCGAGACCTGGTTCTCGATCTGGATGGCGCACGCGCCCGCCTCGATCATCTTCTTGGCGAGCAGGTAGGTCGCCTCGGGGTTGCCGAAGCCGGCGTCGATGTCGGCGATGATCGGCACGACGTGGGTCTCGTAGCCGTCGATCTGCGCCTGGATGAACTCCTCCGCGGTCTCGTCTCCGGCGGCGCGAGCCGCGTCGAGCTGAGTGAACAGCAGGTCGAGCTCACGGGCATCCGCCTGACGCAGGAACGTGTACAGCTCTTCGATCAGTGCGGGCACAGAGGTCTTCTCGTGCATCGACTGGTCGGGGAGCGGGCCGAACTCGGACCGGAGGGCCGCGACCATCCAGCCAGAGAGGTAGAGGTAGCGCTTGCTGGTGGTCTTGAGGTGCTTCTTGATCGAGATGAGCTTCTGCTGGCCGATGAAGCCGTGCCACACGCCGAGCGATTGCGTGTAGAGCGACGAGTCGGCGTCGTACTCGGCCATGTCACAGCGCATGATGTCGGCGGTGTACTGCGCGATCTCGAGTCCGGTGCGGAACCGGTTCTGTGCGCGCATGCGCGCGGCGGCCTCGGGGTCGATGGCGTTCCAGGCCGAGCCCTGCTCGTCCTTCAGCGCCTGGACGGCGTCGATGTCTTCCTGGTAGCGGGTCATGTCGTGTCCTTTGCTCTTGCGGCGATGTGTGCTTGTGCCCGAGGGCTCAGTCGGTCTCGGTGAGGAAGCGCGCGTAGGCGGCCTGCGTCAGGAAAGCAGGGAACTCCTCCTGCAGCGCCACCTCGCGGAAGATCTCGGCGGCATCGTCGAACCGGTCGCCGTCGGGGCGACGCTCCTCGGCGAGAACCTCGCCGATCAGCCCCTCGACGTACTCGGCCGTGATCAGCGTGCCGTCCTCGGTGGAGCGGTCCTGGTGGATCCACTGCCACACCTGCGAGCGGCTGATCTCAGCGGTCGCGGCGTCCTCCATGAGGTTGTCGATCGCCACGGCGCCCAAGCCCTGCAGCCACGCCTCGATGTAGCGGATCGCCACCGACACGTTGTCGCGCACGCCCTTTGCGGTGATCGGGCTGCCGATGTGCAGGTTCAGCAGGTCCGCCGCGGTCACCAGCACGTCATCGCGCTGACGGTCGACCTGGTTCGGGCGGTCGCCGAGCACGGCGTCGAACTCGGCCTGCGCGGTCGGGATCAGGTCCGGGTGCGCGACCCAGGTGCCGTCGAAGCCGTCGCCTGCCTCGCGCTTCTTGTCGGCCGACACCTTCTCGATCGCGGCGGCGGTGACCTCGGGCTCACGGCGGTTCGGGATGAACGCGCTCATGCCGCCGATGGCGTACGCGCCGCGCTTGTGGCAGGTCTGCACGAGCAGCTCGGTGTAGGCGCGCATGAACGGCACCGTCATCGTGACCTCGCTGCGGTCGGGGAGCACGAAGCGGGCGCCGCGGCCGCGGTAGTTCTTGATGATCGAGAAGATGTAGTCCCAGCGTCCGGCGTTGAGACCTGCGCAGTGGTCGCGCAGCTCGTACAGGATCTCGTCCATCTCGAAGGCTGCCGGGAGCGTCTCGATCAGCACAGTCGCGCGGATCGTGCCGTGCGGGATGCCGATGTACTCCTCGCTGAACGAGAAGACGTCGTCCCACAGGCGCGCCTCCTCGCTGGACTCGATCTTCGGCAGGTAGAAGTACGGGCCGCGGCCCGAGTCGATCAGCGCCTGCGCGTTGTGGAAGAAGTACAGGCCGAAGTCGAGCAGCGAAGCGGATGCCGCCATGCGGCGTCCCGTGCGGTCGATGAAGTCCACGTGCGAGTCGGTGAGGTGCCAGCCGCGGGGTCGCATCACGATGGTCGGGGTGCGCTCCGCCGTGACGCGGTACTCCTTGCCCGGTGCGGACTCGGTGCCGGGGCTCGTGAACGTCAGCTCGCCGCGGATGGCGTCGCGCAGCGACAGCTGGCCGCCGATGACGTTCTGCCAGGTGGGGCTCGTCGCGTCCTCCTGGTCGGCGAGCCAGACGCGTGCGCCGGAGTTCAGGGCGTTGATGGTCATCTTCGGGTCGGTGGGGCCGGTGATCTCGACCCGGCGGTCCTCGAGTCCGGGTCCGGCTCCGGCGACGCGCCAGTGTGCGTCGGCGCGGATGTGCGCCGTGTCATCACGGAAGCGGGGGTCGTGTCCGTTGCCGATCTCGAACCGGCGGCGCATCCGGTCGGCCAGGCGGTCGTGCCGGCGAGCGGCGAAGCGGTGGTGCAGCTCGGCGAGGAATGCGATCGCCTCGGGGGTGAGGATTTCGTCGAATCGGTCGCGCATCGGACCGGTGATGGTGATCGTCGGACCCAAACGGGTCTCGGGGAGGGTGATGCTCATGATTGATCCTTCGTGCGGTGTGCGGGAGCGGTGACCGAGCGGCGTTTTGCGGGGCGGTGACCGGCTTCTGTATCGGTGGCGTAGTCCCACTTTCGGTGAAGTCTGGAAGCTTGTCCGACCGAATCCGGGGAGAAGTTTGCTCGAATTTCTGCTTTCGTGACAGACTGCTCGCCATGACCCTCACCGACCGCACGGAAGAACCGGATGCCCTCACGATCGGGCGCCGCATCCGACAGCTGCGCACGGCGCGGGGGATGACCCTCGAAGACCTTGCGGTGCTCATCGATCGCGCCCCCAGCCAGGTCTCGATGTTCGAGACCGGAAAGCGCGAGCCGAAGCTCACCCTGCTGCAGGCGATCGCCCGCGCGCTCGGCACGACACTGGACGGGCTGCTCGAGGGAGAGCCGCTCGATGAGCGCAGTACCATGGAGATCGCACTGGAGCGGGCGATGAAGGGGCAGACCTTCCAGGCGCTCGGGCTGCCCAGCTTCCGCATCGGCAAGTCCGTGCCCGACGACGCGCTCGCGGTCATGCTGGCGCTGCACGGCGAGATCGAGCGGCTGCGCGATGAGCGCGCCGCGACGCCGGAGGAGGCGCGGCGCGCCAACGTCGAGCTGCGCGACCTGATGCGCACGCAGGACAACTACTTCGCGGATCTCGAGAGCAGGGCATCCGAGATCCTGGCCGCAGTCGGGCATCCCGGCGGACCGATCACACAGCGCACGGCGTCGGAGATCGCGGCGCACCTCGGCTTCACGCTGCACTATGCGCCCGACCTGCCGCAGACCACCCGCAGCGTCGCCGATCTCGCGCACGGCCGGCTCTATCTCTCCAGCAGCATCCCGGCCAAGGGCGATGCGCGCACGGCCGTGCTGCAGGCGCTGTCCAGTCGTATCCTCGGGCACGGCGAGCCGCGCAGCTACGCCGAGTTCCTGCGGCAGCGGGTGGAGACGAACTACCTGACCGGCGCGCTGCTCGTGCCCGAGGCGCACGTCGTGCCGGTGCTCCACGAGGCGAAGGCTCGTCGCGCGATCTCGGTCGAGGATCTGCGCGACACCTACTCCGTGTCGTACGAGACCGCCGCCCACCGGTTCACCAACCTGGCGACCCGCCACCTCGAGATCCCGGTGCACTTCCTGAAGGTGCACGAGTCGGGCACCATCACGAAGGCGTACGAGAACGACGACGTGAACTTCCCGACCGATCGGCTCGGCGCCATCGAGGGGCAGATGTGCTGCCGACGGTGGACGAGCCGGGTCGTCTTCGACGTCGAGGACCGCTTCAACCCGTACTACCAGTACACCGACACCGGCAACGGCACCTACTGGTGCACGGCCCGCGTCGAGCCCTCCAGCGAGGGGCTGCACTCGGTGAGCGTCGGGGTCCGCTTCGACGACACCCGGTGGTTCGTCGGGCGCGACACGACCAACCGAGGCACGTCGAAGCATTCGGTCGAGACATGCTGCCGCCGCGCGCCGGCAGATCTCGAGGACCGCTGGCGGCAGAAGGCCTGGCCGAACGTGCGCACGCCTCGAACGCTGTTGGCGACACTGCCGACGGGCGCATTCCCCGGCGTCGACACGACCGACGTGTACGAGTTCCTCGAGGCGCACGCCCCGCGCTGACACCGGGGCCCAGGGCTCGCCTCAGGATGCCAGCTGCAGCGCCGCCCACAGCTCGGCGCGTACCGGGAAAGACGTCAGATCGACGTCCAGCACCCGCGCAGTCTGCGCGAGTCGGGCACGCATCGTGTGTCGGTGCACGCCGACGGCCTCCGCCGCCGGCTCGAGGCGCGCGTCGTGCTCGAGCCAGATGCGCAGCGCGTGCTCGAGCTCGGTGCCGTTCTCAGCGTCGTGGCCGCGCAGCGGCGCGAGGCGTGCGGCCGCGACGAGCTGCGCCTCGCCGGATGCCAGCGCGTCGAGCACGCCGCCGCGCACAGCATCCGCGTAGCGCACGGACCCGTGTCCTGCCCCGCGCCTGAGCGCGCCGAGCGCTTGAGCGTGCGCCTGCGAGAAGAGCCGGTATTCGGATGGCGCCGAGACGCCGACCCGCACCTCGAGCTGACCGGCCAGCTCATCGAGAACGGATGCGTCCTCCGCAGACACGCAGATCGTCAGATCGCCCGCGCCCTCGGCGATGAAGGCCGCCGGGCCGTCGGCGCGACGCCGCTCCCACCACTGCGAGACCGGTGCGGCATCGGCGTCATCGCAGACCGCGACCACGACGGGGGCGGCCGGCAGCGAGCCGAGCACGCGCCGCGCCAGAGCCGGGTCGTCGGTCAGCAGTGAGGCCAGCAGCTGCGAGTTCAGTCGACGTCGTTCACGGGCGAGGGCCACGCCCTGCTCCATCGACAGGCCGGCCATCGCGATCACCGAAGTGACCACGGCCCGAGTCTCGGCATCGTGCGCGGATGCCGCGATCGCGATAACCCCGCGCAGCTGTCCGGTGTGCCCCAGCGTGAACAGAGTGTGCGGTGCATCCGCGTCGTCCACGGTGCGACTGGCCGAGCTGCCCCTGTGCAGCAGCGTGCTCGCCGTCTCGGCGATCGTCGGCGACGCTCCGCCGGCGTCGCGCGGATGCTCGTGGACAAGAGCCCCGGCGGCGTCGAACAGCCCGACCCAGCATCCGAGCCTCTTCGCCAGTTCGGTCAGCGCCGATTCCAGGCCGTGGGGACGCAGCGCCGCGATCGCGAGCGCACGCTGCGCCTCCAGCGCCCACGTGCGGCGGGCGTAGGTCTGCGCCGCGATCGCCTCGGCGTGCCCTCGGGCGATCGCGATGAACGGCACGTCGTACGGCACCTCGAAAAGCGCAAGTCCCTGCGCCGCGCAGGCATCGACGAGCTCGGAGGGGATGCCCTGACTGTGCACCCCGGACCCGAAGCCCAGCCCGTTCACGCCGCGCGCGGCGAGGCGCGCCACGTACTGGCCGACGGCGCCCGCATCGCCGGGAGCGAACTGCGTCCCTGTCGTCAGCAGCACGAGGTCGTCGGCGAGGAACGGAGTCGGGTCGGTCAGGTCCGAGCTGTGCACCCATCGCATCGGCCGGTCGAGCGCGCCCTCGGCCAGCGTCCGCTCGTCGGAGATCAGCGAGAGGCGCAGATCGCGGCGCGCGAGCAGTGTGCGCAGCGTGGGGTTCACGGGTGGTTCCACAGATACTCCGTTATACGCGTCGGCGAAGTGCTTGACAAGATTGTACGCACTGGCGAGTGCAGCCGGTGCGGCCGGGACGTACTCTCGCCTCATGACCATCACCGACGCGACCTCCACCATCCCTGTCGGCGGACCGACCCTCGAGCAGGTCCGCCGTGTCGTCACGGAGCTGCCCGGCCCGCGCTCGGCTGAGATCCTCGCCCGCAAGTCGGATGCCGTCGCTTCCGGCGTCGCGCACTCGATGCCGATCGCCGTCGTGGCCGCGGGAGGAGGCGTCGTCGTCGACGCCGACGGGAACTCCCTGATCGACCTCGGCTCGGGCATCGCCGTCACCAGCGTCGGCAACGCGCACCCCAAGGTCGCCGCGGCCGTCGCCGCACAGGCCGCGCAGTTCACCCACACCTGCTTCATGGTCTCGCCCTACGAGGCGTACATCGACGTCGCCGAGGCGCTGAACCGTCTCACGCCGGGTGGCTTCGCGAAGAAGAGCGCTCTGTTCAACTCCGGCGCGGAAGCCGTCGAGAACGCCGTCAAGATCGCCCGCAAGCACACCGGTCGCCAGGCTGTCGTCGCGTTCGACCACGGCTACCACGGCCGGACCAACCTCACCATGGCGCTGACCGCGAAGTCGATGCCGTACAAGTCCGGCTTCGGACCGTTCGCCCCCGAGGTGTACCGGGTGCCGGGCTCGTACCCGTACCGCGACGGACTCACCGGGTCCGAGGCCGCAGCCCGCGCCATCACCATGATCGAGAAGCAGATCGGCGCCGACAGCCTCGCCGCCGTCATCATCGAGCCGATCCAGGGCGAGGGCGGCTTCATCGTCCCTGCCGACGGCTTCCTCGACGACGTCGTGGCCTGGTGCCGCCAGAACGGCGTCGTCTTCATCGCCGACGAGGTGCAGACCGGCTTCGCCCGCACGGGGGCGATGTTCGCCAGCGAGATCTTCGGCATCGAGCCCGACCTGGTCACCACAGCCAAGGGCATCGCCGGCGGTCTGCCGCTCGCTGCCGTCACCGGCCGCGCGGAGATCATGGATGCCGCGCACGCCGGCGGCCTCGGCGGCACCTACGGTGGCAACCCGATCGCATGCGCCGCGGCGATCGCGTCGATCGACGCATTCGAGAACGAGGGGCTCGTCGAGCGCGCACAGCAGCTCGGCGGCATCCTCACCGAGCGCCTCGGTGCGATGCAGGCCGCCGACCAGCGCATCGGCGAGGTGCGCGGACACGGGGCGATGGTCGCCGCCGAGTTCGTCGACCCTGCCACGGGAGCGCCGGATGCCGCGCTCACCGCGACCGTCGCCAAGGCGTGCATCGCCGCCGGCGTGATCGTGCTCACCTGCGGCACCTTCGGCAACGTCATCCGTTTCCTGCCCCCGCTCACCATCGACGATGACCTGCTGGCCGAGGGCCTCGACGTCGTCGCCGCCGCGCTCGCCGCCGCCTGAGACCCGGCTGCCGCCTGAATCGGGGGATGCGGGCGGCAGCCGAACCACCAACCCCTCACCTCGAAGGAGCTGCAATGACGGAGCAGGATCTCACCCGCGACGTGCTGATCATCGGCGCCGGGGCCGCAGGACTCACCGCCGCGAACGAACTGCGCAAGGCCGGCCTGTCCGTCGCCGTGCTCGAAGCACGCGACCGCGTCGGCGGTCGCGTGTGGACCGACGTCGTCGACGGCGCCATGCTCGAGATCGGCGGACAGTGGGTCTCGCCGGATCAGGATGCCCTGATCGAGACGATCGCCGAACTGGGGCTGGAGACGTTCAGCCGGTACCGCGAGGGCGACAGCGTCTACGTCGGGCCCGACGGCACCGCCCACCGCTTCACCGGCGAGATGTTCCCGGTCGCGCCTGAGACGGAGAAGGCGATCGCCGAGATCACCGAGCGGCTCGACGCGATGGTCGCCGAGATCGATCCGGACAGACCGTGGGAGCACCCCAGCGCAGCCGAATGGGATGCCATCACCTGGGACGCCTGGCTGCGAGCGCAGACCGATGACGACGAGGCGGTGCGCAACCTCGCATTCGCGACGGGCTCTGCCATGCTCACCAAGCCGACGCACGCGTTCTCGCTGCTCCAGTCCCTGCTGATGGCGGCATCCGCCGGCTCGTACTCGAACCTCGTCGACGCCGACTTCATCCTCGACAAGCGCGTCGTCGGAGGCCTGCAGCAGGTTCCGCTGCGGCTGGCCGAGCGCCTCGGCGAGGACGTGCTGCTGAACCAGCCGGTGCGCGCGCTCGAGTGGTCCGATGCCGGTGTCGTCGCGCACACCGACAGCCTCACCGTCCGCGCACGCCACGCGATCATCGCGCTGGCGCCGGTGCTCTACAACCGCATCTCGTTCGTTCCGCCGCTGCCGCGCCGGCAGCACCAGCTGCACCAGCACCTCTCGATGGGATTCGTCATCAAGGTGCACGCCGTCTACGACCGCCCGTTCTGGCGCGAGCAGGGTCTCAGCGGAACGGCCTTCAGCCCGTACGAGCTCTCGCACGAGGCGTACGACAACACCAACCACGGCGATGAGCGGGGTACGCTCGTCGGCTTCGTCAGCGACCAGAACGCCGACGACCTCTTCGCACTGACGGCCGAGGAGCGCAGGGAGCGCATCCTCGAATCGCTCTCGCACTACTACGGGCCCGAGGCGAAGAACCCGGTCGTCTACTACGAGAGCGACTGGGGCAGCGAGGAGTGGACCCGCGGCGCATACGCGGCGAGCTTCGACATGGGCGGGCTGCACCGCTACGGCAGCGACCTGCGCACGCCGGTCGGCCCGATCCGCTTCGCGTGCAGCGACATGGCCGGCGCCGGCTACCAGCACGTCGACGGCGCCATCCGGATGGGCCGCCTCGCCGCCTCCCAGATCATCCAGGGGCGCTCATGAGCACCCACTCGATCGTCGTCGGCTACACCGCCACCCCCGCCGGGGCGGATGCCGTGGCACTCGGCGTCCGGCTGGCGCGCGGGCTCGGAATGCGGCTCGACCTCGTGATCGTGCTCCCGTCGGAGGGCACTCGCAGCGCGGGCGTACCGCCCGAGCGCGCGTACGAGGACCACATCCGCGCACAGGCGCGGGAGTGGTTGCGTCAGGCGACCGAGGCGATCCCCGACGACGTCGTCCGGTCCGCGCACGTCCGCTTCAACGACTCGTTCGCAGAGGGGCTCATCGGCGCGGGGGAGGAGTTCGATGCGAGGATGCTGGTGGTCGGTGCGGCGGCGGGAAGCAGGTTCGGTCGCCATAGGCTCGGCTCCGTGGCATCCGATCTGGTGCACTCCTCGACCATCCCCGTCGCACTCGCCACGGCCGGTTCCGCTGACCGCGTCGACGCCGACCAGCCGATCACGCGCGTGAGCGCGGCGATCGGCAAGCGCGAGGGCGCCGATGTCGTGCTCGAGGAGGCGATCGCACTCACCCGCGCCAGCGGCGGCTCGCTGCGACTGATCTCACTGGTTCCGTTCGATGTCCCCGCCGGTCTCGACACCGGCGCCATCACCCTGGTGCGCAACACACACGGCGGCGATGTGCTGGCTCAGGCGCGCGAAGCGCTCCCCAGCGGCGTCGAAGCCACCCTCGAGCGCGCGACGGGCGACAGTGTGGAGGATGCCGTCGCGCACCTGCCCTGGGAGCCGGGCGAGATCGTCCTGGTCGGCTCCAGCCGTCTCGCCCAGCCGCGGCGGCTCTTCCTCGGCTCGACGGCCGCGAAGATGCTGCACGAGCTGCCCGTACCCATGATCGTCGTTCCGCGCACGCGCGGAACAGGAAAGGCCTGAGAGGCCCCCATGTCCGAAACCCCGCACACCGTCGTGCCGGATCCCGTCACCACGGGCATCTCCAAGAAGGGACTGAGCGCCGGCACCGTCGGGCTGATCGGCGCCATCGTCATCGGCATCTCGTGCATCGCCCCGGCGTACACCTTCACCGCAGCCATCGGTCCGACCGCGTCGGTCGTCGGCGAGCAGATCCCCGCGATCATCCTGGTCGGGTTCATCCCGATGCTGCTCGTGGCGTTCGGCTACCGCGAGCTCAACCGTCGGATGCCCGATTCGGGCACCTCGTTCACCTGGGCCGCCCGCGCGTTCGGCCCCTGGGTGGGGTGGATGGCCGGCTGGGGTCTCGTGGTCGCCACGATCCTGGTGCTGTCGAACCTCGCCGGTGTCGCCGTCGACTTCCTGTTCCTGTTGCTCGCGCAGGTGACCGGTGATGCGGCGCTCGCCGATCTGGCCGGTGTCACTTGGATCAACATCGCGGTGTGCCTGCTGTTCATGCTCGGCGCGACATTCATCTCGTACCGCGACATGCAGACCACCCAGAAGCTGCAGTACTGGCTCGTGAGCTTCCAGGTGCTCGTGCTGGTGTTCTTCGCCGTCTCGGCCATCACGCAGGCCGTCTCCGGCGGCGGTTTCGACTTCCAGCCGTTCGACCCGAGCTGGTTCAACCCGTTCGCCGTCTCGTCGTTCAGCGCGTTCGCGGCCGGGCTCTCGCTGTCGATCTTCATCTTCTGGGGGTGGGACGTCACCCTGACGATGAACGAGGAGACCAAGAATCCCGAGAAGACGCCGGGGCGCGCGGCAACCGCCACGGTGCTGACCATCGTGTCGCTGTACCTGCTGCTGGCCGTGGCCATGATCATGTTCGCCGGCGTCGGCACCGGCACGCTCGGGCTCGGCAACGCCGACATCCAGGAGAACGTGTTCTTCCACCTCTCCGGTCCGATCCTCGGCCCGCTGGCCTTCCTGGTGTCGCTGGCCGTGCTGACCAGCTCGGCGTCCTCCCTGCAGTCGACCTTCGTCGGGCCCGCGCGCACGCTGCTGGCGATGGGCCACTACGGGGCGCTTCCCAAGGCGTACGCGAGGGTGAGCCCGCGGTTCTTCACCCCCGGCTACGCCACGATCGCCTCCGCCGTCGTCGCCTCGGCGTTCTACGCGATCATGCGCGTCGTCAGCGAGGACACCCTGTGGGACACCATCCTCACGCTGGGCATGATGATCTGCTTCTACTACGGCATCACGGCGTTCGCGTGCGTCTGGTACTTCCGCCACCAGTGGTTCGACTCCGTGCGCAACGCGCTGTTCACCTTCCTGTTCCCGCTCGTCGGCGGCATCCTGCTCGCCGTGCTGTTCTTCACGACGCTGATCGACTCGATGGACCCGGCGTACGGATCCGGCACGGAGATCGGCGGCGTGGGAATCGTCTTCATCCTCGGGATGGTCATCATCGTCGTCGGCATCGTCGTGATGATCTGGAACGCCGTTCGGCGCCCGGCCTTCTTCCGCGGTGAGACACTGAGCATGGATGCCCCGCCCAGCCTGCGCCGACGCTGACCCGCACCCTTCCCCACAGAGAATCGAGGATCACTCATGAGCACCGCACTCGCATCCAACGAGCAGGAACTGCTCGGCAGGGTACCGACCGGGCTGTTCATCGGCGGCGAGTGGATAGACGCCGATGGAGGGCGCACGTTCGACGTGCGCGACCCCGCGACCGGCGATGTGATCTTATCGATCGCCGACGGGACCGCCGATGACGGCATCCGCGCTCTCGACGCAGCCGTCGCCGCGCAGGACTCCTGGGCGGCCACGGCGCCGCGCACCCGCAGTGACATCCTGCGCCGCGCGTTCGACCTGGTGCAGCAGCACAAGGAGGACCTCGCTCTGCTGATGACGCTCGAGATGGGCAAGCCGCTCGCGGAGTCCCGCGGAGAGGTCGCCTACGGCGGAGAGTTCCTGCGCTGGTTCAGCGAGGAGGCCGTGCGCATCAACGGCCGCTACGGCATCAACCCCGAAGGCACCGGCCACATGGTGGTCTCGCAGCGCCCGGTGGGCCCGTCGTTCTTCATCACCCCGTGGAACTTCCCGTTCGCGATGGCGACCCGCAAGATCGCACCTGCGCTCGCCGCCGGGTGCACGGTCATCATCAAGCCGCCGGCACTGACGCCGCTGACGACCCTGTTCTTCACCAAGCTGCTCGAAGAGGCGGGGCTTCCGGCAGGCGTCGTCAACGTCGTCCAGACGTCGCGCTCCAGCGCACTGTCGGCGCCGATCATCGCCGACCCGCGCCTGCGCAAACTGTCGTTCACCGGCTCGACCGAGGTGGGCCGCAAGCTCATCGCGCAGGCCGCCGACGGCATCCTCCGCGTGTCGATGGAGCTCGGCGGCAACGCGCCGTTCGTCGTCTTCGAGGATGCCGATCTCGACAAGGCCGTGGATGGCGCGATGGCCGCCAAGTTCCGCAACATCGGTCAGGCCTGCACCGCAGCCAACCGCTTCATCGTGCACGAGGCGGTCGCCGAGGAGTTCGCGCGCCGCGTCACCGAGCGCGTGCAGGCGATGAAGATCGGTCGCGGCACCGAGGACGGCGTCGCCATCGGACCGCTGATCGATTCGGATGCCGTCAGCAAGGCCGCCGAGCTGGTCGGCGACGCGGTCGACCGCGGTGCACGGGTGCTCGCCGGGGGCAACGCGCTCGAGGGCGCCGGCACGTTCTACGAGCCGACCGTCATCACAGATGTCGCCGCCGGAAGTGACATCCTGCGCGAGGAGATCTTCGGCCCGGTGCTGGCGATCGCCACATTCGCCGACGAGGCCGAGGCGGTGCGTCTCGCGAACGACACCGAGTACGGGCTCGTCTCCTACGTCTTCACCGAGGATCTCGGGCGGGGTCACCGCATGATCGACGCCCTCGAGACCGGCATGATGGGCCTGAACGTCGGCGTCGTCTCCAACGCCGCAGCCCCCTTCGGCGGTGTCAAGCAGTCCGGTGTCGGCCGCGAGGGCGGCGCCGAGGGCATCCACGAGTACCTGTCCACCAAATACACGCTGATCCCCGCGTGACACGTCTGAGAGGAACCGACATGACCGACTACGCCGTCGTCAATCCGGCCACCGGAGCAACAGAGGCCACGTTCGACATCTTCACCGATGCGCAGATCGAGGATGCCGTCGCCAGGGCGGCCGCCGCAGCCGTGACCTGGGCGGCCACGGCGCCCGCCGACCGCGCCGCCGTGGTGCGGCGGATCGCCGAGCTGCACCGCGAGCGCCGCGACGAGTTCGCCGCGATCATCGTGCGCGAGATGGGCAAGCCGATCGCGGCGGCCGAGGGCGAGGTCGACTTCGCCGCCGACATCATCGAGTACAACGCCGACAACATCGACAAGATCACCGGTGACACCCCGCTCGACATCCTGGGCGACGGCACGGCCGTCGTCCGCCGCGCCCCGCTGGGCGCTCTGCTGGGCATCATGCCGTGGAACTTCCCGGCGTACCAGGTGGCGCGCTTCGCGGGCCCGAACCTGGCGGTCGGCAACACCATCATCCTCAAGCACGCACCGCAGTGCCCTGAGTCGGCGGCGTTCCTCGAGACGCTCTACCGCGACGCCGGGCTTCCGGACGGCGCCTACGTCAACGTGTACGCCACGAACGAGCAGGCGGCCGACATCATCGCCGATCCGCGCGTGCACGGCGTCTCGGTGACCGGTTCGGAGCGCGCCGGTGCGGCGGTCGCCGAGGTCGCCGGCCGCAACCTGAAGAAGGTCGCGCTGGAGCTCGGCGGGTCGGACCCGTTCATCGTGCTGTCCACCGACGATCTCGACTCTGTCGTTGCGGCCGCGGTCGAGGCGCGCCTGGACAACAACGGCCAGTCGTGCAACGGCGCGAAGCGGTTCATCGTCGTCGACGGGCTGTACGACGAGTTCACCTCGAAGTTCGTCGCGTCCCTCTCCGCGGTCTCGGCCGAGGACCCGGCGCAGGCGGGCACGGTGCTCGGACCGCTCTCGTCGCAGGCCGCCTCAGAGCACCTGCAGGCGCAGATCGACAAGGCGCTCGAGCAGGGGGCGACCCTGCTGGCCGGCGGAACGCGCGAGGGCAACTTCTTCGCGCCGACGGTGCTGGCCGACGTGACGAGTGAGATGGACGTGTACCGTGAAGAGCTGTTCGGACCGGCTGCGGTGGTCTACCGCGTCGCCGATGAGGAGGCCGCGGTGCACCTCGCCAACGACACCTCGTTCGGGCTCGGCTCGTACGTCTTCACGACGGACGCCGAGCAGGCCGATCGGGTGGCGGATGCCATCGAGGCCGGCATGGTCTACGTGAACCTCGTGCTCGCCGACAGCCCCGAGCTGCCCTTCGGCGGGGTGAAGCGCAGCGGCACCTCTCGCGAGATGGGTCTGCTGGCCGCCGACGAGTTCGTCAACAAGAAGCTCATCCGCAAGGCGTGAGTCTCGCGCGAGAGGCCCTCCGCACCCGCGTTGCGCGGCTCGGAGGGCCTCTCGCTTCTGCGGGGGAATGCCGTTACCATCAGCCCCAGAGGGCTTCCGCCGCGCGATGGGAGGGACAGCATGACCACTCCGGAGTACTCCTTCGCCAGCGTTCCGCTCCGACGCAGTCGCGAGGGCTGGGAGTTCGCGTTCGACTATCGGAGCATCATCACAGAGCGCGCCGCGGAGGGATGGAGCTTCGTGCAGCTGATCCTGCTCGAGCATCACACCGAGCCACGCGGCGACCTCGTCTTCGTGCGAAAGGGTCAAGTGCAATGAGGCATCCGCTGCGCCTGCTGCAGGCATTCGTCGTGTTCATCGCCGGGCTGTTCGGTCTGTTCGTGTTCGCCGGCAACCTGATGGACTACGACTCCAACTACCAGTTCGTCGTGCACGTGCTGTCGATGGACACCACGTTCGAGGGCAACGCGCTGATGTGGCGCGCGATAGACAGTCCCGTCGTGCACACCATCGGATACATCGGCATCATCATCGCCGAGGGCGCATTCGCCGGGCTTGCGCTGTACGGCGGCGTGCTGCTCTTCCTGCGCCGCAACGCCGACATCGTCGACTACGACCGGGCGAGGATCTGGGGCTACGCGGCGTTCGCGCTGGGCTTCGCGATCTGGTTCATCGGCTTCATCGTCATCGGCTCCGAGTGGTTCGCGATGTGGCAATCGAGCACCTGGAACGGCAAGGACACAGCCATGGGGATCGTGACCCTGTGGGCGGGCTTCGCCGTGCTGCTGGCGCTGAACGAGCCGGTGCGACAGCCAGTGCCGAGCGACGGGGCCGCTGACCTGAGCCGGTGACCCCTTGACGCTCGGAGGATTTGCGGGATGATCGGAGCATGAGCACCGACGACCCTGTGACGCGGCTGAGCGAGGACGAATGCTGGGAGCGCCTGGCGCAGCAGGAGCTGGGTCGGCTGGTCACCCATGTCGGCGACGTGATCGACATCTTCCCGGTCAACTACGTGGTGGATCGGGGGTCGATCGTGTTCCGCACGGCGGAGGGCAGCAAGCTCGTCGAGCTGACCGTGAGCGACGAGGTGCTGTTCGAGGTCGACGACCACACGGATGCCGACGCGTGGAGCGTCATCGTGCGCGGCAGCGCCCGACAGATCGACACGCTCGCCGAGCGGGAGGCCGCCGACCAGCTCGGGCTGGTGCCGTGGATCCCCACGCTGAAGTACAACTACGTGCGCATAACTCCGGGGACGCTCACCGGACGCGCGTTCCGGCGTTCCGGCGAGCCCGAGCGCTACGGCGTCTCGGAGTACTGAGGCCGCGCCGATGCCGGTGCGACGCACGCGGGAGTGTGGCTCGGTTCGGTCGCGTGGCCTGGATGCCGTACACTTATGAGGCAGTTGTCTGCATCCTTCGCCGTGCCTCCGATGGCGCACGAAGGGCGCAGAACCCCGAGACCGGACGGTCTCTAGGGCGGTAGCTCAATTGGCAGAGCAGCGGTCTCCAAAACCGCAGGTTGCAGGTTCGATTCCTGTCCGCCCTGCGCGTCAGCGCACAAGCTGACTCACGAAAGGTACGTGCAGGATGGATCAGGACGACGTTGGCGGCGAACTCGCTGCAGCAGGCCCTTACGCCCTGCGCGACAAGAAGCTCGGCTTCTTCGGACGCATCGCACTGTTCTTCCGCCAGGTGATCAGCGAACTTCGCAAGGTCGTCACCCCGACTCGCAAAGAGCTGATCAAGTTCACCGTCGTGGTGTTCGTGTTCGTGCTTATCGTGATGGGACTGGTGTACGGCCTGGATTGGGCCTTCGGCTCCGTGACACACATCGTGTTCGGAGTCCCGGTCGGCTGATGCACTTGCGACGCACGTCGCAGTGAACGGAAAGAAGCAACGTGTCTGAACGATATTCCGACGATGCGGATTGGGCGACCGCCGCAGAGCAGTCGAGTGAAGAGGACGAGTCCCAGGAGGGCAACGTCCTCGCTGAGCAGGAGCAGTCGTCCACCTCGGCGGAGCACGTCGCGCTGCACATCGAGGGCGACGAGGACGCTGCCGAGGATTTCGGCGACGACACGAACGACATCATCGAAGACCCGGAGGCGGATGCGATCGTGAACGACGCTCTGAACCTGGACGAAGCGGCTGAGACTGAAGCAGCCGCCGAGGTCCTTAACGACGCTGTGGCGGAAGAGACCGCCGAAGCAGAGGCCGCGGCCGCCGAAGAGGTGGCTCCGTACGACGGCCCCGACACCGACGAGGAGCCCGGCGCGGACGACGAGTCCGACGTCGAGGAGGACCCGTACGAGGCGTTCCGCATGGATCTGCGGATGCTGCCGGGCAAGTGGTACGTCATCCACTCCTACGCCGGCTTCGAGCGCAAGGTGAAGGCCAACATCGAGCAGCGCAAGTCGACGCTCGAGGTCGAGGACGACATCTACCAGATCGAGGTCCCGATGGAGGACGTCGTCGAGATCAAGAACGGCCAGCGCAAGATGGTCACGCGCGTGCGCATCCCCGGCTACGTGCTGGTGCGCATGGAGCTGAACGAGGACACCTGGTCCGTCGTCCGCCACACGCCCGGCGTCACCGGCTTCGTGGGCAACGCCCACAACCCGACCCCGCTTCGCTTCGAGGAGGCCTTCAACATGCTGAAGGCGCTCGTCGAGGTCAAGGACGTCCCCACCGCGAAGTCCATCGCAGCCAAGGGCGGCGTCGCCGTCGCCCGTCCGATGGCCGCAGAGGTCGACTTCGAGGTCGGCGAGACCATCACCATCAAGGAGGGCTCGTTCGCCGGCCTTCCCGGCACGATCAGCGAGATCAACGCCGCGAGCGGCAAGCTCACCGTCCTCGTCTCGCTCTTCGAGCGCGAGACGCCGGTCGAGCTGTCGTTCGAGCAGGTCACCAAGATGGCCTGACTCGGTCACAGCCCTTCGACAGGCTCAGGAACCGCGTCGAAGTGCTTCGAAAAGCGGCCGTTCCCTCGGGGGCGGCCGCTTTCGCATGATCGGGTACACTTGTATGGTTTGCGCTTCGGCGCGAACCGAACCGCGCCCCGGAGATGCCGGGGAAGCGGGAGAGGGATGCTCTCGGGCATCCACTCGATGAAAGGAAAGAGAATGGCACCGAAGAAGAAGGTGACCGGCCTGATCAAGCTTCAGATCAACGCCGGTGCAGCCAACCCGGCGCCGCCGATCGGCCCCGCGCTCGGTCAGCATGGCGTCAACATCATGGAGTTCTGCAAGGCGTACAACGCCGCGACCGAGTCGCAGCGCGGCAACGTCATCCCCGTGGAGATCACCGTCTACGAGGACCGCAGCTTCACGTTCATCCTGAAGACCCCGCCGGCAGCTGAGCTGATCAAGAAGGCCGCCGGTGTGCAGAAGGCCTCGGCCACGCCGCACACCGTCAAGGTGGGCAAGCTCACCAAGGAGCAGGTCCGTCAGATCGCTGAGACCAAGCAGCCCGACCTGAACGCGAACGATCTCGACGCAGCGTCGAAGATCATCGCCGGCACCGCCCGTTCCATGGGCATCACGGTCGAGGACTGAGGGAGAGAACAATGGCTACCAAGTCCAAGGCATACCAGGCTGCCCTCGCCAAGATCGAGGCAGACCGTTTCTACACTCCTGCTGAGGCTGTCGCCCTGGCCAAGGAGACCGGTTCGGCGAAGTTCGACTCGACCGTCGAGGTCGCGCTGAAGCTCGCCGTCGACCCCCGCAAGGCAGACCAGATGGTGCGCGGCACCGTCATGCTCCCGCACGGCACCGGCAAGACCGCCCGCGTCATCGTGTTCGCCAACGGCCCGGCTGCTGAGGCCGCCATCGCCGCTGGCGCCGACGAGGTCGGTGGCGCCGAGCTGATCGAGAAGGTAGCCGGCGGCTGGACCGACTTCGACGCAGCGGTGTCGACCCCTGAGCTCATGGGCCAGGTCGGTCGTCTCGGCAAGGTGCTGGGTCCGCGCGGCCTGATGCCGAACCCGAAGACCGGCACCGTGACCCCCAACCCGGCCAAGGCCGTGGAGGAGATCAAGGGCGGCAAGATCGAGTTCCGCGTCGACAAGCACGCCAACGTGCACTTCATCGTCGGCAAGGCCTCGTTCTCGGCTGAGCAGCTGAACGAGAACATCGGCGCAGCGCTCGAGGAGATCGTGCGTCTGAAGCCGGCCAGCTCGAAGGGCCGTTACATCCAGAAGGGCGCCGTGTCGACCACGTTCGGCCCCGGCATCCCGCTGGACGTCAACGCCATCTGACGCGTCACGCATACAGCGTCGAAGACCCTCACCCTCGGGTGGGGGTCTTCGTCGTCTCGGGTCAGCCGCCCAGCACCGGAAGCACCAGGCTCACACCGAGGGCGATCATCACGATCGCGATCAGCGCATCGAGCACCCGCCATGCGCGCGGTGTGCGCAGCCAGCGGCCGAGGTGGCGGGCGCCGAATCCCAGACCGAAGAACCACAGGAAGCTTGCGAGCACCGCGCCCGCCGCGAAGACCCAGCGCTGGTCGCCGTGAGTGGATGCCACGGAGCCGAGCATCAGCACGGTGTCCAGGTACACGTGGGGATTGAGCCATGTGAGCGCCAGCGCGGTGATGACCACCGGCGCCAGGCGGGAGGCTGTCGCCGTCGTCGTGCCCGCCGGCCGAGAGCTCGCGGCAGGCGCCGATGTCACAGCTGGGCCGGCGGCTTCAGCATCCAAGCCCTGGTCGGTGCCGAGCCACGCTCGTCGCGCAGCCAGCGCGCCGTAGCAGATGAGGAAGACGGCGCCCGCCCATCGCGCCACGATGACGAGCCACGGCGCCTGCTGAACGAGCAGGCCGATGCCGGCCACTCCGGCGGTGATCAGCACAGCATCCGACACTGCGCAGATCAGCACTACTGCGAGAACGTGCTCGCGCCGCAGGCCCTGGCGAAGCAGAAAGACGTTCTGCGCACCGATCGCGATGATCAGCGAGAGCCCGAGGCCGAGCCCGGCGAGGAAGGTGAGCATGGTTCCACGCTAGGCGGCGCGGCACGGTGAGCACCAGTTATGTTCTCTGCGCCTGCATTAACCTTGCTCATGTGAAGATCGACGCGCAACTGGCATCCACCGTCGCCGCTGTCATCGACGAAGGCAGCTTCGACGCCGCCGCGCGCCGCCTGCACATCACGCCGTCGGCGGTGAGCCAGCGCATCAAGGCGGTCGAGCAGCAGCTCGGCCGTGTCGTCGTGGTGCGCTCGCGTCCGATCCGGGCGACCGAGGCGGGTCAGGCACTGGTGCGGCTGGCGAGGCAGGTCGAGCTGCTGGAGCGCGACACGGTCGCCGCCTTCGGCCTGGATGCCGGAGAGGACGCGATCCCGCGAATCCGCGTGCCGCTCGCCGTGAACGCGGACTCAATGGCGACCTGGTTCCTCGAGCCGATCGCGCGCATCGCCCGCAGGTACGACGTCGACCTCGACCTGCATCGCGATGACCAGAACTACACCGCCAGACTGCTGGAGTCAGGGCAGGTGATGGCGGCGGTCACCAGCGAGTCGGCTCCGGTCGGCGGCAGCGCGGTGACGGCGCTCGGCGTCTTCGAGTATCGTCCGATGGCCACCGCCGAGTACATCGATCGGTGGTTCCCCGACGGCGTCGCCGCCGACCGCCTGCGCGCAGCGCCCTTCGTGGACTTCGACCGCCGCGACACCCTGCAGCACGACTGGCTGCGGGTGCGCGGTGTGGACCCGTGGGCGGTGCCGAGGCATTACGTGCCGGCATCCTACGACTTCGCTCAGGCGGTGCGGCTGGGGCTCGGCTGGGGTCTGATCCCTGTGGTGCAGGGCATCGATTCGCTGGTGGACCTCGGCGGGCCCTCGACCCGCGTGCCGCTGTACTGGCAGCAGTGGAACCTGCGCTCGCCCCTGCTCGATGCGATCGCCGCCGAGGTGGCGGCGGAGGCGCGCACGGTGCTTGCTCCGGCCTGAGCGGTACGCGGGAGTCAGTCGCGGGGGCCGTCAGTCCGACAGGGCGAGGGCGCGGAACATGTCGCGCTCGCGCAGCGCATTGCGCCTGCTGGGCGGCAGCGCTTCGCGAGGCGGAGGGGTCTGACCGGTGGTGCGACGGTAGAGCTCGTCGATCAGGCGTGTGGCGAGTCCCACCAGCTGCCCGATCTCCTTCTCGTCGCGGTCGATCCACACGGAGCGCGGCTCGTCGTGGATCGGGTTGAAGTCGTCGTGCTCCTCCCAGACGAAGAGCGTGCGCTCTGCACCGAGGACGTGCTGCTGCCACCACACCTGACGCAGGTAGGTGCGCGGGATCGTGCGCCAGGACTTGTTGGTGGTCTTGATCTCGGCCAGCAGGACGCGGCTGCCGCCGTCGACGCAGATCCCGTCCGGAGTGGCGAGGTGACGCTTCTCGACCTCGGCGTGGAACAGAGCGGACGAGGGCAGGATGCCGTGGGTCGCGGCGACCCAGGCGGCGATCTCGGGCTCGCGGCGACGACCGTGGTCGGTGTACGCGTTCCCGCCGAAGCGCGGACCGCCGCCGAGTTTGGCGTCCGCAGCGCGCGTGATGGAACTTTCTCCGGAGAGACCTGCGACGTCGGTCGCCGTGATCCCGCGTGCCCGCGCGCGGAGCCAGCTGACCCGGTCGCGGGAGTCCGCGACGATGCGCGATTCGAGTTCCGGGGTCACTCCACGAGGTTACCCCTCATCCGCCGCCTCCTCGTCCCGTACACGCCGCCCCGCGCATCCGTCGCACAGACCTCCGTCGCCGCCCCCGCTCAGCTACCCGGCCCCTGCTCGTCTACGCAATTGAGCGGGGGCGGCGTAGCTGAGCAGGGGCCGAACGCAGCGGAAGGATGCCGCGCTCGTTTATGCACAACCGACGGTCGCAGGTGAATACAGCAGTGCGGTTGGGGATAACCCGATCGGGGTCCGTCGGTGCCGGAAGATCGGTGGATGCCGAAGGCAATCGACATTGCACAAGCCCACGCTCTGATCCTCACGCGAGCTCAGCTGCGTGAGCGCGGACACACCGAGCGCGACATAGCGCGCTTGGTGTCCGTCCAGGTGTTCCGCCGCGTGCGCAATGACCGCTACGTGCGCACGGAGGACTGGGAGGCCCTCTGGAACGAGGGGCGCCATCTCGTGCAGGTCGTGGCGACGCACCTGAACTCCGTCGAGCCGGGACCGGTGTTCTGGGGGCCTTCTGCCGCGGTCCTGCATGCCTTGCCGCTTTCCCGGCTGGCGCCGAAGAACGTGCACGCGGCGATCCTCGGCACGCGGCACGGTCGGACCGTCGCGGGCGTGACCTGGCACAACATCCCGATCGATCCCGCCGAAATCGTCGAGATCGATGGCATCCGATGCACCTCGCTCGACCGCACGGTGCTGGATCTCGCGTGCACGAGCAGGGGCACGGTCTCGCTCTCAGCGGCGGACGCCGCGCTGCGCAGGGAGTCGGTTCGTGGCCAGACGCTCGATGCCGATGCCGCCGAGGCGTGGGCGGGCCGGATGTCCGAACGTGCGGAACGCGCGCGCAGGCCGGGGATCGTGCGTGCGAGGCGCATCATCGGTTTCGCGGACGGGCGTGCGCAGTTGCCGGGGGAGAGTGTGAGCAGGCTGCACCTGGCCATTCTCGGTTTCGCCCGACCCGAGCTGCAGGTGCATGTGCGCGGATCGGAGGGTGACGACTACTGGCTCGACTTCGGGTTCCGCCGTTCGCGCTGCTTCGGCGAGTTCGACGGCCGAGCAAAGTACCTCGATGACCAGTTGCGGGGGACGATGAGCGCCGAGGATGTCGTCCTCGAGGAGAAGTGGCGCGAGGACGACATCCGCGGCGTCACCGGCTGGCGCATGGCGCGGTGGGGGTCGCCGGATATCAGGACCGCTGAGGTCTTCGGGGCGAAGTTGGCTGCTTTCGGCATCCGTCCTCCGGGTTAGCGACGTCGATCTCGCAGCCCTCGCCCCTGCCCGGCTACGCGGCCCCTGCTGGTTCGCGCAACTGAGCAGGGGCCGCGTAGCTCAACAGGGGCGGTGACGAAGAAGGGAGACGACGCGGGGAGATTTGGGGGAGAGGAGCGGATGCCGTAGAGTAGACGCAACCGAAGACCGCCGGTCATCATCGTGCGCGAAAGCGCGTGAGGATCGAAGCACTGCATCGCAGGGGCCCGCGCAGGTGTGCGAGATACTTCTTGAAGCTCCGTGCGCTTGCGCCGGAGCTTTTCCTATGTCGTGGGGCAGTCGAGGTCGACGCCCCGCATCCGCGTGGTGTCCGTACACGTAAGGAGTGACCATGGCGCAGAAGGATGCAACGGTTTCCGAGCTCACGAAGTCTTTCGAGAACTCGAACGCCGTCCTGCTGACCGAGTACCGCGGTCTGACGGTTGCCCAGCTCAAGGAGCTGCGCAACACCATCCGTCAGGACGCGGAATACGCCGTGGTGAAGAACACGCTGACCAAGATCGCCGCGAACAACGCGGGGATCACGACGCTGGACGACGGCTTCAAGGGCCCGTCGGCCGTGGCGTTCGTGCACGGTGACTTCGTCGCCACTGCCAAGGCTCTGCGTGACTTCGCCAAGGCCAACCCGCTTCTCGTGATCAAGGGCGGCGTCTTCGAGGGCAAGACCCTCGACGCCGACGAGGTCAACAAGTACGCCTCGCTCGAGAGCCGTGAGGTTCTGCTGGCGAAGGCAGCGGGCATGATGAAGGCGACGATGGGCAAGGCTGCGGCCACCATCGACGCGCTTCGCGAAAAGCTGGAGACCGCTGAGGCCGCGTAAGCGACCGGCGTCTTCCCCACATAAACCCCATCTATTAGGAGATACATCATGGCGAAGCTCACCACTGAGGAGCTGCTGGAGCAGTTTGCTGGCCTTACCCTTGTCGAGCTCAGCGAGTTCGTTAAGGCGTTCGAGGAGAAGTTCGACGTCACCGCCGCCGCCCCCGTCGCCGTTGCCGGCGCTGCTGGTGGCGCGGGCGCTGCCGAGGCCGAGGAGGAGAAGGACTCGTTCGACGTCATCCTCGAGGCTGCAGGCGACAAGAAGATCCAGGTCATCAAGACCGTCCGCGAGCTGACCTCGCTGGGTCTCGGCGAGGCCAAGGCTGTCGTCGACGGTGCTCCGAAGGCCGTCCTCGAGGGCGCCAACAAGGAGACCGCTGAGAAGGCGAAGGAGGCCCTGGAGGCCGCCGGCGCCACGGTCACCCTCAAGTAATTCGCGTCTGACGCACATCGAAGGCCCCGGGAGTCATCCCGGGGCCTTCTGCGTATTCTCAGCGCGGAGCCGCGGTCGACGATCTCACCACGAGCTCGGACAGCAGCACCCGCCGCGCGAGCGGCGCATCCGGAGCATCCATCCGGTCACGCAGCACCTCCACCGCCGCGACGCCCTGTGCGCGCGGTGATTGGCGGACGGTCGTGAGCGAGAACATCTCCGCGTTCTCGTGATCGTCGACGCCGACGACGCTCAGCTGCGACGGGACGGCGAGGCCCATCCGCCGGGCCGCGATGATCGCGCCGACCGCCACCTCGTCGCAGACGGCGACGATGGCGGTGGGCCGGCGCTGGCGATCGCCCAGCATCCGCACGCCTGACTCGTATCCGTCCGGCATGGTCACCCCGCCGGTTTCGTGACGGGACTGCTCTTCGAGGCCTGCGGCGACCATGGCGGCGCGATAGCCCGCCAGGCGGCGTCCGTCGCCATACGCGTGGGTGGCGGCATCCGGCCTGCCGCCGAGGAAGGCGATGCGCTGATGGCCGAGGTCGATCAGGTGCTCGGTCGCGATCCGTCCGGCGGCTTCGTCGTCGATCGACACGGCGGAGCTGCCTTCGCTGTACGCGCCGATCGTGACCAGCGGCGAGTCGACGCGCCGGAGGCGCTCGAGTTCATGTGCGCTCGGCTGGATGCCGACGGCGATGATCCCGTCGAGTCGGCGCCGGGGGAGCACCTGCTCGAAGAGCTTCGTGCGCTCGGCGGACCCCTCCCGCATGCCGTAGAGCACGAGGTCGTGTCCGGAGGCGAGCAGGCCCTCCTGGATGCCGCTGAGCAGTTCTGCAAAGAACCAGCGATGCAGCGACGGCATGATGACCCCGACCGAAAGCGAACGGCCGGTTGCCAGGCTCATCGCTGAGGAGTGCGCGACGTACGCGAGCTCCTTCGCAGCGGCGCGGACGCGCTCGCGCGTGTCGGCGGAGACGTAGCCGCCACCGCTGAGCGCGCGGCTCGCGGTCGCCTTGGAGACGCCCGCACGCGCGGCGACATGGGCGATCGTGCTCATCGCTCCTCACTTTCGCAGGCGTTCGTCGCGAGAAATCGGGCATTGAGAGGCGCATCGAGATCAAAGATCGAACGGAACCGGTTCCACAGGTTATGCTTTGGGAGCGCTCCCATGCAATGCATCACGTATGGACAACAGTTGTTCAAATGTCTTCTGCTGGCATTGTGTGGGGACGTCCGGGGCAAGTAGGTTGTTCTGGAATCGGTTCCTCAACGTACGCGGAATTCGCCACTTTGGGAACCAGGGATCCACCCGAAGAGGAGAAAACACATGGCTCTGTCACAGCGATATCGCCTGCTTGCTCCCCTCGCGCTGGTCGGAGCAGCGGCAATCGCCCTGTCCGGCTGCGCGGAGGCAGCTCCCGAGGGAGGGGGCGGAGGAGGCGCCGAGGGCCAGACGGTCCGCATCTCCGGAGGCATCACCGGCGGTGAGGCCGATGCCCTCAACCAGTCCTTCGAGAAGTTCACCGAAGACACCGGCATCAAGGTCGAATACACCGGCGACAAGGGCTTCGAGGGAAACATCGTCACCAAGGTGACCGGCGGTGACGCGCCCGACATCGCGATCGTCCCGCAGCCCGGTCTGCTGAAGACGCTCGTCGAGACAGGCGAGGTCCAGGCGGCTCCCGAGGCGGTCGAAGCGGCCGTCGACGAGAACTGGTCTGAGGACTGGAAGACCTACGGCACGTTCGACGACACGTTCTACGCGGCGCCGATGCTCGCGAACCTGAAGGGCTACATCTGGTATTCGCCCTCCGACTTCGCGGAATGGGGTGTCGAGGTCCCCAAGACCTGGGACGACATGATCGCCCTGACCGACACGATCCGCGAGAAGACGGGTGAGACGCCCTGGTGCGCCGGGTTCGCATCCGGAGACGCCTCGGGCTGGCCCGGCACCGACTGGATCGAGGACCTCGTGCTTCGTCAGTCCGGTCCCGACGTCTACGACGACTGGGTGGCCGGAGACGTGATGTTCACGGACCCCGAGATCAAGGACGCGTTCGACGCGGTCGGCTCGATCCTGCTGAACCCGGACTACGTCAACGCCGGCTTCGGTGACGTCAAGAGCATCAACTCGACGGCGTTCGGTGACGTCGCCGCCAAGGTCGCCGACGGCAGCTGCGCGCTGACGCACCAGGCGTCGTTCCTGTCTGCGAACTTCCTCGACGTGGAGAACGCCGACGGTGAAACCCCGACGGTCGCGCCCGACGGTGACGTCTACGCGTTCATCATGCCGGGCATGGACGAGGGCGCTCTGCAGGTCGAGGGCGGCGGCGAGTTCGTCGCGGCGTTCAACGACGAAGATGCCACTCAGCAGGTGCTCGAGTTCATGGCATCCCCTGAGTTCGCCGACGCGCGTGTCGAGCTCGGTGGCGTCATCTCGGCCAACAAGAACGCCGACGCGAGCCTCGCATCCAGCGAGTTCCTCCAGGAGGCCATGGAGATCATGCAGGACGATGCGACGGTCTTCCGTTTCGACGCCTCTGACCTCATGCCCTCCACGGTCGGATCGGGTTCGTTCTGGAAGGGAATGGTCGACTGGATCGACGGCACGCCCACGGAGGACGTGCTCTCGAACATCCAGGCAGGTTACGAGAACTAGCACTCGGCGCTAGTCTGAGCGCTACCTGCTGATGGCTGCAGGGTCGGGCCCACGCCCGACCCTGCAGTCGCAACCCGAGCCGGGTCGCCGCACTGGGGCGGCGCTCCGGAGACGTACTCAGAAGGGCGATCACATGTCGCAGACGATTGTCGACAACCCTGGGACCAGAGAGCAGACGGACCCGCCGACCACGACGCACGGCGTCGACGAGAAGGGGCGCAGGACCACCCGAATCGTCGTCATCGTCGGATTCGTCGTCGTCGCCGCACTGTTCTTCCTCCTCATCTTCTCGGCACCGGTTGAGGACCCGGTGCGCACCACCATCGGCTTCTCGCTGAACAGCTTCTTCGTGGCACTGGGCGGAATGCACCCCCTCGCGCAGATCCCGGTGTTCGTCGCAGTGTTCGCCGTCGTCGTCGCGATCCTGCTCGTGCTCATCGAGTACGCACCGCGACCGGGTCGCGGTTACTTCATCATGCGACTGGTCGCCTGTCTGATCATCCCGCTGCTCGCGTTCCTGCTGCTGCGCCCGTACCAGAACGCGGTGCTGTACGTCGTGGCGATCTCACTGCTGGTCGGCGGCCTGCTCTTCTTCGCCGACTACCGATCACGCCAGGGCGCGGGATACCTGTTCCAGCTGATGCTGTTCATGACGCCCGCATCGATCATGCTGCTGATGGGTCTGATCTACCCGGCCATCGCGACGTTCGTGAAGTCGTTCTTCGACAAGAGGGGTGACGAGTTCGTCGGCCTTGAGAACTACATCTGGGTCTTCACCAACCCGGTCGGCACATCCTCCGTCATCAACACGCTGATCTGGGCGCTGCTGGCACCGACGTTCTCGGTCGCCATCGGTCTCGCATACGCCGTCTTCATCGACCGGGCGCGCGGTGAGAAGGTGCTCAAGGTCCTCGTATTCATGCCGGTCGCGATCTCGTTCGTCGGCGCGGGCATCATCTGGAAGTTCGTGTACGACTACCGGCAGGGCGACCAGCTCGGCCTGCTGAACGCCATCGTCACGTTCTTCGGCGGTGAGCCGGTGAACTGGCTCGCCGTGCAGCCGCTGGTGAACACCTTCATGCTGTTGATCGTCTTCATCTGGACCCAGACCGGTTTCGCGATGGTGATCCTCTCGGCCGCCATCAACGGCGTGCCGGTCGAGCAGATGGAGGCCGCCGAACTCGACGGCGCGAACGCGTGGCAGCGGTTCCGGAATGTCACGCTTCCGGGCATCCGATCGTCGCTGATCGTGGTGCTGACGACGATCACCATCGCGTCGCTGAAGGTCTACGACATCGTCGCGGTGATGACCGGTGGCCGCAACGACACCTCCGTCCTCGGATTCGAGATGGTCAACCAGCAGCAGCGCTTCCAGAGCTACGGACACTCCTCGGCCCTGGCCGTGGTGCTGTTCCTGTTCGTGCTGCCGCTGATCATCTACAACGCGCAATCGCTGCGCAAGCAGAGGGAGATCCGCTGATGAGCGCCACACAAGCCGTCGTCACCGACAACCGCTCCAAGCGTCAGGTCGCCCGCGACACCAGACGCAACGAGGCGATCGCCCGCAAGAAGCTCACCTCGCGTGGGGCGACGATCGCCGCGGTGATCATCGCCGTCTTCTGGACGATCCCCACTTTCGGCCTGTTCGTCACCTCGTTCCGTCCTGGCGCTGACACGCAGTCCACCGGCTGGTGGACGGCGTTCGCGAACCCCGAGTTCACGCTCGAGAACTACGTGGAGGCGCTGACGGCCGGAGGCACCTCGACCACACTCGCCGTCGCGTTCGTGAACTCTCTGGCGATCACGATCCCGGCGACGATCATCCCGATCACCCTCGCCTCGCTCGCCGCCTACGCGTTCGCGTGGATCGACTTCAAGGGCCGGAACATGCTGTTCGTGTTCGTCTTCGCCCTGCAGATCGTGCCGCTGCAGATGGCCCTCGTGCCGTTGCTGAGCCTGTTCTCCAACGGACTCACGATCAACGACGTGCCGATCTTCCCCGGCTTCGGGCTGAACGACGTGGACTACAGCTTCGCCCGGGTGTGGATCGCCCACGCGATCTTCGCTCTGCCGCTGGCGACGTTCATGCTGCACAACTTCATCTCGGAGCTGCCGGGCGACATCATCGAGGCGGCGCGGGTGGACGGGGCCGGTCACGGCCAGGTGTTCTTCCGCATCGTGCTGCCACTGGCGATGCCGGCGATCGCCTCGTTCGGCATCTTCCAGTTCCTCTGGGTGTGGAACGACCTGCTGGTGGCGACGATCTTCGCCTCGCCCGGCGCACTGCCGATCACCCAGGCGCTGAACTCGCTGTCCGGCACGTGGGGCAACCGGTGGTTCCTGCAGTCGGCCGGTACGTTCATCTCGATCATCGTCCCGCTGATCGTGTTCTTCGCCCTCCAGCGGTTCTTCGTCCGCGGTCTGCTGGCCGGCGCGACCAAGGGCTGATCAGCCCAGCAGCCGAAATCAGCCCAGCAGGATCAGCAGCACGTGGGCGTCCTCCACAGCCTCGAGCTCGTGGAGGACGCCCGCTGGCACCTGGATCGCGCCGCCCGCGGTGAGATCGTATTCCGAGCCGCCGACGCGGAACAGGATGCGTCCGCTGATCACCTGCACGAGGATCGGAACCGGCGCGCGGTGCTCGCGCATGACCGCACCTTCGCCCATCGTGAGCGTGCGGATCTTGAAGCCGTCGCCGTCGAGCGTGCGGTGCGGACGGACGCGCCCGTCCTCGATCGGATGCGCGGCCGCGAACTCGGCGGCAGAGGCGGCCAGGAGGACAGACGGATCGGCGCTCATAGCCCGAGGATAGCGTCGGCGCGGCCCGCTGGGGGTGACGCGCAAGGTGTGCACAATGGGACGATGACGCGACGCTCACTGCTGATCACCGGAGGTGCGCTGCTCGCCGTGGCCGTGTCGCTGGGGATTCTCGTCGTCACGCTGCCGGCGGGAGCGACGAACGCCTTCGACGTCTTCTGGAACGACACGATGGCGCAGCTGCGGCAGCCATGGATGCTGTCGATCGCGCACGTCATGAACCGCGTCGGCGGCGGGTGGATCGCGGTGGTCGTCGTGCCGCTGCTCATCGTGGGTGTGCTCGTGCTGATGCGGCAATGGCGCAGTGCGGTGTTCGCGGCCTCGGCGTTCATCGTCAGCGCGGGACTCACCCAGCTGCTCAAGCAGATCTTCGGCCGCGCGAGACCCGACGACATGCTCGTCGCGTCGGACTTCGGATCATATCCGTCGGGGCATACGTCGAACGCGGCGACGATCGCGGTGGTGCTGTGGCTGCTTTTCCCACGCGTGTGGGTGGCGCTGATCGGCGCGCTGTGGGTGGCCGTGATGGCGCTGTCGCGCACGATCCTTTCGGTGCACTGGATCACCGACACCGTCGCGGGAGCGCTGGTGGGAGCGTCGGCGGCGCTGCTCGTGGCGGGGATGCTGGCGGGCTGGGTCTCGCTAGGCTGGACGGATCCACCCACCGCCTCGCCGAGGAGCAGCCGTGCCGAAGATCCGACCCTACCGTGATGCCGATCGCGACGCGCTCTACGACATCTGCGTGAAGACGGCGGATGCCGGTGCCGATGCGACCGGCATCTTCACCGACGACCGGCTGTGGGGCGACGTGTTCGCCGTGCCGTACGCGGTGCACCAGCCCGGCCTGGCTTGGGTGGTCGAGTCGGACGACGGACGCACCATCGGGTACATCGTCGCGACCGACGACACGGATGCCTTCGAGCAGTGGTTCCGTGAGGAGTGGTGGCCGGCGAAGGTGGGCGTCTACCCGCTGTCGGGGGCGGCCGAGCCGACCCGGCAGGACGGGATCATCGGCTACGCGAGCCGGCGGGCACCCGGCAACGAAAAGCACGCTGCCGAGTACCCCGCGCACCTGCACATCGACCTGCTTCCCGAGACCCAGGGGCTGGGGCTGGGGCGCCAGCTGATCGAGACGCTGTTCGCCGAGCTGCGCCGCCGCGGCGTGCCGGGGCTTCATCTGGGCATGAACCCCAGCAACACCGGCGCCGGCGCGTTCTATGAGCGCATGGGCATGCACCTGCTGGAGTCGAATGCCGACACGACCATGTACGGCGTGAGGTTCTGAATCACACCCCGCGGCCGACAGCCCACGGATCGGTGGTCAGCTGCTGCGGCGGATTGCGCGGATGCCGATCATCAATCCGACGACGGCGACAGCTCCCGCCGACAGCCATCCCCATGCGACAGCGGTCTCGGCGAAGTCGCCGGCGAACAGCGCGCGCTCGGCCTGGACGACCCAGTTCACAGGGTTGACCGAGGCGACCACGCGCATCCACGCAGGCCCTTCGTCCAGCGGGAGCAGCATGCCCGACAGGATCAGCAGCGGGAAGATCAGCGACTGCTGCACGCCCCAGAACAGCCACTCCCGGTCTTTCGTCGCCAGGGCGAGAGCGTACGAGAGCGAGCCGAGACCGACGCCGAACACAGCCAGCAGCGCGAGCCCGACGAGCATCCCGAGCGGGTTGATCGTGAAGCCGAACGGCCAGGCGATGAGCACGATGATCAGAGCCTGCACGACGATCGGCGCGATCTCCTTGAGTGCCCGGCCGATGAGCAGCGATGAGCGCGCCAGCGGGGCGACCAGGGTGCGCTCGTGTGAGCCGGTCATCATCTCGTACTGCAGATTGGAGCCGGTCGCGCCGGTGCCGAACAGCACGATCATGACCAGCACGCCCGGCACGAACCATTGCAGTGTCTCGGCGGCCGCCTGACCTGAGCCGCCGACGAGCAGCGGGGCGAACAGCCCGAGGAACACCAGCGGCTGCAGCAGGCTGAAGATCAGCGTGAACGGGTCGCGAAGAGTCGGCTTGAGCTCGCGCACGAGCACGTTGCGGGTGTCTCGCACCAGGTTCGCGCGCACAAGGGTGTCGGTGGTCATCGGAGTGCTCCTGTCTGGGACTCGGTCCCGGTCGTGCGATCGGGGTTGTCGGATGCCGGGGCGCCGGCATCGTGTTCGGCGGGCGTTCCGGGACCGTCGCCCTCGCCCGCGTCGCGCAGCGTGCGCCCGGTGAGGACGAGGAAGACGTCATCCAGCGTCGGCGGCACTCCGGTTGCACTGTGCACGGAGATGCCCGCGGCATCCAGCTCCCTGATGATGGCGGGCAGCAGACGATCGCCATCGGGGACGGCCAGCGAGAGCGAGGCGCCGTCGAGTGTCACCTCACGCGGCGTGAGCCGGGCGACGACCGGCTGCGCGGCGGCCGCCTGCGCGGCATCTGCGAATCCGAAGGACAGCACGTCTCCCGCGAGCGTCGCCTTCAGCGCGTCTGCATGGTCATCCGCGATGATGCGCCCGCGATCCATGACCATCACACGTTCGGCGTAGCGATCCGCCTCCTCCAGATAGTGGGTCGTGAGGAAGATCGTGGTGCCGTGCTGCCGGCGCAGCTGCAGGATGTGCTCCCACAGGTTCGCCCTGCTCTGCGGGTCCAGCCCCGTCGACGGCTCGTCGAGGAAGAGCAGCGGCGGCGCGTGCATCAGCCCGAGCGCGATGTCGAGGCGACGCTTCCGGCCGCCGCTGAGCTGCTGCACCGACCTGGTGGCGAAGCCCGCGAGGTCGAGCGACTCGATGAGTTCGTCGGCGCGGCGGATGCTGCTCTTCGCGGACATCCCGTAGAAGGCGCCCTGACTGAGCAGCTCGTCGCGCACGCGCTGCGCGAAGCTGCCGCTGGTGAGCTGCCCGACGTAGCCGATCCGGGCACGCACGCCCGCGGCATCCGTCCGGATGTCGTGACCGACCACGCGTGCCGTGCCGGAGGTGGCGGGGATGAGAGTGGTGAGCATGCGCAGGCTGGTGGACTTGCCTGCGCCGTTCGGGCCGAGGAACGCGACCAGCTCGCCCCGTTTTGCTGTGAAGGTGAGGTCGGTGACGGCGGCGACCTTCGTTTTCTTGACAGTGAAGACCTTCGTCAGGCCCTCGGTTTCGATGATGTGTTCGTGTGCCATGCGCCGATCGTAGAAACCAATGCGGACACATTCCGTCCGCATAACCAGGCAATCTTGAATGCATGACCGACACGACCTCGCGCGCGCTCGCACTGCTCAACCTGCTGCAGACGCACCGGCATTGGTCGGGCGCGGAACTGGCCAGACGCCTCTCTGTCACCGAGCGCACCGTGCGTCGCGACGTCGACCGCCTGCGCGCGCTCGGCTACCGGGTCGAATCCGCTCCGGGCTCGGCTGGGGGCTACCGGCTCGAGGCGGGAAGCGGCGGCGGCGATTGGCGCGAGGCACTGTACGGGATGCTGTACATCCCCGCAGGCGTCGAATACGTCACCGACTTTCCCGAGCCGGAGCGCTCAGAGCTGCGCGAGTCGCTCGAACGGGTGCTGCGCGCGCTGGATGCCGCGCCCCCGCCGCCGCGTCGTGAAGCACCAGACGCAGGCTCATCGTGGGAATAGGACGTTCTGGCCGGATAACGTCCTGAGGGGGTCCCGCTGGCGCGGAACCCCCTCAGGACGATTGGCGGTGACGGAGGGATTCGAACCCTCGGTTGCTTGCACAACACACGCTTTCCAAGCGTGCTCCTTCGGCCGCTCGGACACGTCACCAGGAAACAACCTGTCCATCCTATCCGATGCGTCGAGAGCTCACGAACGCCCGGGGGCCGCTCAGACCGCCCGACGTAGAATCTCCTGGTGCCCACACCCAAGATCGTCCTGTTCTACGCGTTCGCGCCGCTGGCGGATCCCGATGCGGTCCGGCTGTGGCAGCGCGACCTCGGCGAGGCGCTGAAGCTGCGCGGGCGCATCCTGATCTCCGAGCACGGCATCAACGGCACCCTCGGCGGCGATCTGCCCGCGGTCAAGAAGTGGCTGCGGCGCTTCCGTGACTACCCGGCGTTCAAGGACGCTGACATCAAGTGGAGCGAGGGCACCGGCATCGACGCCGACGGTTACAGCACTGACTTCCCGAAGCTCAGCGTCAAGGTGCGCGACGAGATCGTCTCCTTCGGCGCCCCGGGTGAGCTGCGGGTCGACGAGCGCGGCGTCGTCGGCGGCGGCGAACGGCTCGATCCCGAGCAGCTGCATGAGCTGATGGCCGAGCGCGGCGACGAGGTCGTGTTCTTCGACGGGCGCAATGCGCTCGAGGCGGAGATCGGCCGGTTCAAGAACGCGATCGTGCCCGACACCGACACGACCCGCGACTTCGTGCGGCTGCTGGACGACGGCACCTTCGACGATCTCAGGGGCAGGCCCGTCGTGACCTACTGCACCGGCGGCATCCGCTGCGAGGTGCTGTCGAGTCTGATGGTCTCCCGCGGTTTCGGCGAGGTGTACCAGCTCGACGGCGGCATCGCGCGCTACGGCGAGAAGTACGGCGACGACGGACTGTGGGAGGGGTCGCTGTACGTGTTCGACAAGCGCGGCTCGGTCGACTTCTCCGACCACGCCGCCGTCATCGGGGAGTGCGTCGGATGCCACGCCGCCACCAACCGCACGGCGAACTGCCCCGACCTCTCGTGCCGTCGGCAGTTCGTCGTCTGCGCCGCGTGCGACACGGTTCCGTGCGAGGAGCACGCGGCATCCGACACCATCGGTCGCTGACGCCCGCTGACACCATCGGTCGCTGACGCCCGCTGACACCATCGGTCGCTGACGCCCGCTGAAAACACGAACGGCTCAGCGCTTCCCGAGCAGTTCCAGCTCGCCGATCCGCACCCGGTGGAACAGCGATGCGGGCAGCATCCGCGCCGTGATCCGACGCCGTCCGTCGACGCTCTCCGGCAACTGAGCCAGCACCGTGCGGAGCGGGGTCGCGAGGTCTCCGGCATCCGACGCCTCGCCCGGGCGCGCGTAACTGCGCCTCTCGACTGCCCGCACCAGGGCATCCATCGCCTCTCGGTCCGCGTCGTGCTCGGTGACGAGCCTCTCGGCGCGCGTGCGCGCGGTGTCCGCATCGTGCAGGGTCAGTCCGAGGTCGGCCATCGTGTCAGCGAGCTCGCGCCACGCCGCCATCGCGTCGCCCTGACGGGCGCGGCCGAACCGCTGCATCCGCAGGCCCGCGCGCACGAGCGCGGGCAGCAGCACGACGATGAGGATGCCGAGCGCGGTCAGCAGCACCGGCATGGGGTTCAGCGTCTGCAGCTGCTGGTCGCCGATCGACTGCTCGTCGAGCCGGTCGGGGCCGCCGGTGGGCGCCTCGGAGGTCGTGGCGGAAGGCGAAGCCGACGGCTCGGGCAGCTCCGGCGACTCGCCGCTGCCGCCGCCGGCCGCTTCGGATGCGAAGTCGGTCGGAGTCCCGAGCGTCGCGGTCGGCTCGAAGGGCACCCAGCCGATGCCCGTGAAGTAGACCTCGGGCCAGGAGTGCAGCTGATCGCTCGAGACCGAGTAGACGATGTCATCGTCGCGGCGCTGATCCGTTGCGACGCCGGGCAGATACCCGACGACGATCCGCACCGGCATGTCGAGCGTCTGCGCCATCAGCGCGAAGGCGCCGGCGAAGTGCACGCAGTAGCCGGTGCGCTGCTCGAGGAAGGTGGCCACGGCATCCGCGCCGGTGCCGTCGAAGCCCTCCTCGACAGGCGCTTCGAGTGAGTAGCTGAACTCGCTGCGGAACCAGTCCTGCAGCGTGAGCAACTTGTCGTAATCGGTGTTCGCGCCCGCGGTGACTTCGCGGGCGGTCTCTCCGATGATGGCGGGCAGGTCTTCGGCAGGCGGCGCGACGCGACCGGCATTCGCAGCCGACGATGCCCTGACCTGCTCGAGCGTCGGAGCGGCCGTGGCGGTGCGCACGGTGTAGTCGGCGCCGGCGGCATCAAGACTGCTGCTCGCCACGGTGCGGTTGAAGGGCACGGCCCGCCAGTCGGCGTCCACTCCGCTGACCCGTTCGGCCGCGTATGGCACCGGCAGCCGGTCGCTGGAGACGCCGAGCACGCGGATCGACACCCGCCGCTCGATGGTGTCGATGTCCTCGTCCCATTCGCGCTCGCCGAAGCCCCGGGCGAGTGGCTGACGGTCGGTGCGATCGGGACGCCAGATCTCGCCGTCGAACCTCGACAGCGTGGCCAGTCGCAGATAGGGAGCGGTGGATCCGCTCGTCACGAGCGTGAGCGCCTCGATGCTCTCCGGACGACGAAGGTCATCGCCCAGCCGCAGGTCGGCGCGCACCGTCAGCGTCGGCCCGGTTCCGGGCAGCGCGGAACCCATCGGCAGCACGGGCGTCGCCACGATCGTCAGCGCGATCACGGCGATGCCCGCCGCGCTGGCGACCAGGTAGCTCGAGCGCGACGGAGAGCGCCGATCGTGCCTTGCACCGAAGCGCAGCACCAGCAGGATCATCACGGACTGCATCAGGAACCACACCATGTTCACGGCGCCGAACGAGATCAGCATGGGCAGCACGCCCAGCAGCGAGGTGAACAGCACGGTCAGGATGATGAGGCGGTGAGACACGAGGTGATCGACGAGGATCGCGACGACGGCGAACAGCAGTCCCAGCGCGGTGGCCATGGCGACGGATGCCGCGATCGGGGCGACTCCGGTCGCGATCTCATCGATCGCCTGCTGCATGCGCAGCCCGATCAGGCGCACCGATGTCGGGGTCGGGATGACGCCGTACAGCGCGGTCTCGCTGACGAGCATGGCAGTGCACGCCATCGCCGTCGCGAACACCTGCAGCAGCAGCGTGAGCAGATCTTGGATGCCATCGCGCAGCCGCGCGAAGACGATCCGCCCGATGATGCCGGCGATGGCCACCACGACGATGACGGTGACGACGACGAAGGTCCAGACGCCGGACATGATGACGCCGGTGTACGGCCACATCGCGACCAGTGTGGCCGCGGCTGCCAGGATGCTCGGTCCGACGGGGCCGGGGCTGGCACGCCCAGCAGCGGCGTCGCGTGCGATCGCCGCATCTGGGGGTTTGGTCGCGGTGTCAAACATGGGGCGCCTTGGCCATCGGTAGGGCATCCGACCACGCCGACTCCAGATCCGCGCCCGCGTCCGTCAGCGGCGCGACGTTCCAGCCGTGCGCGGCCGCCGCCTGCAGCGCGCCCGGTTCGGCGCCTGCGGCGAACAGCATGGGTGCGGCAGCGCCTGCTGTGCTCAGCCGTGCGGCATCCGGCTCATCGATCCCTCCGGTGATCACGACCAGCGGGCCCGGGGGTGTGCTGCCGACCAGGGTGCGCAGGTCGCGCGGCTCGCCGCGTGGGCCGACCGTGGCGAGAGCGACCATCAGCCCGTCGCGGTCGTCTTCGTGCCCTCGGAGCGCACCCAGCAGCGCGCCGGTGCTGTCGAGCACGTCGACGCTGTAGCCGTCCTGCACGAATCGCAGCGCCGCGGAGGCGCACAGCGACACGGCCGCCTCGAACGCCGGGTCCGGCTCGTCGGCCGGGCGTGCCCAGCGCGCGGCTGCGCGATCGAGCACGACGACGGCGTCGGGGCTGGCCTCCTCTTCCTCCTGCCGCACCATCAGGTCGCCGCGATGTGCGGTCGCGCGCCAGTGGATGCGGCGTCGTGAGTCGCCGGAGGTGTACGGCCGCGGAATGAGGTTGTCGGATCCCTGCCCGAGCCGGCTGGAGCGCGTCTGGGCTGTTCCACCCGCGGCGCCCACCTTGGTGGGCAGCGGGGGCAGCGGCACCACCTGCGGCACGACCGTGATGGTGCGGGTGTCGCCGAACTCCTGCTCGCGCTGGGCGAGCCCGAACGGGTCGACGGTGCGCAGCACGAGGGGTCCGAGCGTCGAGATCCCGCGGCGCACGCCCTCGACGTCGTAGCGCAGCAGCGGCGACTCGGTCGGGTACTCGCCGCTGGCATCGCCGCGGACCGCATCCGGCAGGGTGTCTCGCCAGCTGCCCTGCGGTATGCCCACGGCGTACAGGTCGAAGCGCATGCTCACCCGTGACGTCTCGCCGACGGCGAGAAGGTCGGTGGAGATCTGCCGGGCAACCTCACCGCGGCGGCGCGGCAGGTACGTCACCAGCAGCGATATCAGCGGCAGCAGGATCAGCAGCACGCCGATGTAGAGCAGCGGGCGTGCGCCGATGACGTTGGCGGCGACGGCGAGCAGGATGCCCACGAGCAGGCATCCCCACCCTCGGGCCGTGAGCGGTCGACGCTTCATGATCGGCCGGCGTCACACGCGCGCGCCGGCGAACGGCACGGGCACACGGGAGATGATCTGGCGCAGCGCCGCCTCGACAGGCTGTGCGCCGGCGCGGTGCACGCCGCGGGCAGCAAGCAGGCGGTGGGCGAAGACGGGGATCACCAGGTCGGCGAGGTCGTCCGGCACGATGAAGTCGCGACCGTCCAGGGCGGCGGCGACCTTCGCCGCGCGCACCAGCTGAAGGGTCGCGCGCGGGCTCGCCCCGAGGTGCAGGCTGGGGTCCATCCGGGTCGCCTGGGCGAGGCTCACGGCGTACTCCTCGAGCGACTCGGCCACGTGCACCCGGCGCGCCCACGCGATCAGCTGCCGCACGCTGGCGGCATCCGTCACCGGCGTGATCGCAGAGAGCGGGTTGGAGATCTCGCGCTGTCGCAGCATGAGCGTCTCGGCCGCGGCATCCGGATATCCCATCGAGATGCGCATCATGAACCGGTCGCGCTGCGCCTCGGGAAGGGGATACGTGCCCTCCATCTCGAGCGGGTTCTGCGTCGCGACGACGAGGAACGGCTCGGGAAGGTGGTGGGTGGCGCCGTCGACGGTGACCTGCTGCTCCTCCATCGCCTCCAGCAGCGAGGACTGCGTCTTGGGGGATGCCCGGTTGATCTCATCGGCGATGACGATGTGCGCGAAGATCGCCCCGCGCTTGAATTCGAACTCGCGGTTCACGGGGTCGTACACCGCGACGCCGGTGACGTCTCCCGGCAGCAGGTCGGGGGTGAACTGGATGCGCCGCACCGTGGCATCCACACTCGCCGCCAGCGCGCGGGCGAGCATCGTCTTGCCGACTCCTGGCACGTCCTCGATCAGCAGATGTCCCTCGGCGAGCAGGCAGATCAGCGCGCTGCGCACCGCCTCGGGCTTGCCGTCGATCACAGAGGACACCGAGTCGATGATCCGTGAGGTGTGCTCGGCGAACTGCTCGGCAGTGATCGACGGGTCGTTCTCGTGCATGCGATGCCTCTCGTGCGCGACGGTGCGTGTGTCGATCGTATCCCGGTATGAGGTGCTCGGCGGCGTCGGGTAGACTGATCGACGGCTCTCCGCGTGACGGCATCCAGGCCAATTCCCCCAGGACGGAAACGTAGCAAGGGTAACCGGGCTCTGTCGGGTGCGCGGAGGGTCTTTTCTTTCCCCTCGGAGCCCCATCTCGGCTCGTTCACCGGATGCCCTGCGAGGATCGTTCTGTGACAGCATCCCCTGCTCCCGCCCGACGCACGTCGTCGTCGTTCGCGCGCTTCTTCGCGCCGGTCGCGCTGCTCGCGCTGATGTGGGTCATCCAGTTCGCAGATGCCGTGCTGCCCGGCTCGTTCACCGGCTGGGGTCTGCGGTCGTGGGACCTCGGCAGTCTGCAGGGGCTCGTGCTTGGTCCGCTGCTGCACGCGAGCTGGGCGCACCTGATCGCCAACTCGGTGCCGCTTCTCGTGCTCGGCTGCCTGGTCGCGGTCGAAGGCGCGAAGCGCTTCTGGGCCGTCACTGCGGTCGTCGCCCTCGTCGGGGGCATCGGCACGTGGTTCGTGAACGCTCCCGGCACGCTGACCGTCGGTGCATCCGTTCTCGTGTTCGGCTACTTCGGCTACATCATCATGCGCGTCTTCGCGCCCGGCCGCGTCGCGCATCGCATCGCCTACGCGGCGATCGCGCTGATCGTCGCCGTGCTCTACGGCGCGTCGATGCTCACCGGCATCTTCGGGGCCGGTGCCGGCGTCTCGTGGCAGGCGCATCTGTTCGGGGCGATCGGCGGCGGACTGATGGCGTTCTCCGGCCGGCGGGCGGACCGGGCGGCGTGAGCGAGCGCCGCACCCGCGCGGCGAAGCTGCGAAGACGCGCGGCACGTCGCAGACGCAGACGTCGGATGCTGCGGGTCGTCGCGATCACGGCATCCGTCGCCATCGTGGCGTCCGCGCTGCTCGTCGCGTTGGCGTGGGCGATGTCACCGCGGCAGGAGACGTACTGCGTCGCCCAGCCGCAGGACTTCCCCGACGCAGGCATCGCGGGCTGGGACGGCGAGCAGCTCGAGAACGCGGCCGTGATCGTCCGCACCGCACAGGGCATGGGCTTCGAGCGCGATGGACAGATCATCGGTGTGATGGCGGCGATGGGTGAGAGCTCGCTGCGCAACATCGACTACGGCGACTGGGAGACCTCCGGCGTCACCAACCCGGACGGCACGCGCACCTCGAGCATCGGCCTGTTCCAGCAGCAGGCCTGGTGGGGGAGCGTCGAGCAGCGGATGGATCCGGCCACGGCTGCGTCGCTGTTCTATGCGAAGCTCGCGCGGATCGCCGGCTGGGCGCAGCAGCCGCCCTCCCAGGCGATCCACCGGGTGCAGGTCAACACCGACCCCGAGCACTATGCGCAGTTCGCCGACGACGCTGAGGCGGTCGTCGATGCGCTGTCGGGTGAGTGCACTGCGCCCCTAGGCTGAAGGGGTGGCACGCAGCATCTACATCACGTCCGCCGAAGGGCACACCGGCAAGTCCACGATCGCGCTGGGCGTGCTCGATGCCCTGATGCGCGTATCGCCTCGAGTGGGGGTGTTCCGCCCGATCACCCGCTCGACCGCGGAGCGCGATCTCGTGCTCGACCTGCTGCTCGCCCACGACGGGGTGCAGCTCGACTACGACGACGTCATCGGCGTCAGCTACGACGACGTGCGTGAGGATGCCGACCGAGCGCTCGCCACGATCGTCGCCCGCTTCAAGGCCGTCGAGGCGCAGTGCGACGCCGTGATCGTGATCGGCAGCGACTACACCGACGTCGCCGGACCCGCCGAGCTCGGCTTCAACGCGCGCATCGCTGCGAACCTCGGAGTGCCCGTGCTGCTCGTGCTCTCGGGCCGAGACCGGCAGAACCAGGCCGAGCAGCTCGGCACCACCACGGCGCGGACGCCCGCCCAGGTGGAGCATATCGCCGCGCTCGCCATGGCCGAGCTCGCGGCCGAGCGCGCGGAGCTGTTCGCCGTCATCGTCAACCGCGCCGAGCCCGACGCGCTCACCGAGATCATCGAGCGCGTCGAAGACGGACGCACTCCGGTCTGGGCGATCCCCGAGGATCGCGCGCTCGTCGCGCCGTCGATGCGCGGCATCCTGCAGGCGGTTGATGGCAGGCTCGTGCGCGGCGGCGATGAGCTGCTCGGCCGCGACGCGTACAGCATCGTCATCGCTGGCATGTCGATGGTGAACGTGCTGCCCAGACTGACCGAGGGCGCTGTCGTGGTGATCGCCGCCGACCGCACCGAGACGCTGCTGGCGACGCTGCTCGCCGCCGCATCCGGCACCTTCCCTGACCTGGCCGGAATCGTCATCAACGGCCCGTTCGAGCTGCCCGACCCGATCGTGCAGCTGCTCGACGGCTTCCGGGTCAGCATCCCGATCATCGCCACGGACCTGGGCACCTACGACACAGCCGTGCGCATCATGAACACGCGAGGACGCATCACGGCCGAGAGCATCCAGCGCTACCAGAGCGCGCTCGCCCTGTTCCAGACCCACGTCGACATCGCCGAGCTGACCATCGAGATGGGCCTGGCGCAGTCGACCGTCGTCACGCCGCTGATGTTCGAGTACGGACTCATCGAGCGCGCCCGCAGTCAGCGCAAGCGCATCGTGCTGCCCGAAGGTGGCGACGATCGCATCCTTCGCGCCGCAGCGATCCTGCTGGCCCGCGGCGTCGCCGACCTGACGATCCTGGGGGATGAGACCGAGATCCGCACCCGCGCGGCTTCGCTGGGACTGGAGATCGGCGAGGCGCAGGTGCTCAGCCCCACCGACCCACGGCTCGTCGAGACCTTCGCCGCCGAGTACGCGCGACTGCGCGCGCACAAGGGCATCACCGTTCAGCAGGCAGCCGACACCGTCACCGACGTGTCGTACTTCGGCACGATGATGGTCCATCTGGGCCTCGCCGACGGCATGGTCTCGGGCGCTGCCCACACGACCGCGCACACCATCCGCCCGTCGTTCGAGATCATCAAGACCAAGCCGGGTGTCGAGGTCGTCTCCAGTGTGTTCCTGATGGCGCTCGCCGACCGCGTGCTCGTCTACGGCGACTGCGCCGTGATCCCCGACCCCACCAGCATCCAGCTCGCCGACATCGCCATCTCATCCGCCGCGACCGCACAGCAATTCGGCATCGATCCGCGCGTGGCCATGCTGTCGTACTCGACGGGGGAGTCCGGTTCGGGTGCGGACGTCGACAAGGTGCGCGAGGCGACGGCGCTGGTGCGCGAGCGGATGCCCGAGCTGCCGGTCGAAGGACCCATCCAGTACGACGCGGCGGCCGACGCAGCCGTCGCGAAGACGAAACTGCCGGACTCCGCGGTCGCCGGGCGCGCGACGGTGTTCGTCTTCCCGGATCTCAACACCGGCAACAACACCTACAAGGCCGTGCAGCGCTCGGCGGGAGCCGTGGCGATCGGCCCCGTGCTGCAGGGCCTGAACAAGCCGATCAACGACCTCTCGCGCGGCGCGCTGGTCGAAGACATCGTCAACACCGTCGCGATCACCGCCATCCAGGCGCAGGGAGTCAGCGCATGAGCGTCGTCCTGGTCATCAACAGCGGATCATCGTCGCTGAAGTACAGCCTGATCGATCCGGACCGGGGGCTCGAACTCGGCAGCGGCCTGATCGAGCGCATCGGCCAGGGAAGTGGGATCATCTCCCACACCGCCCGTGTCATCGCCGAACCCGGCGAACCCGTGCCCACGGTGCTCGACGTGAAGCACTCCGAAGAGCGGGTCATCGCCGACCACGACGAGGCGTTCGCGGTCATGCTCGCGCAGTTCGCCGAGCACGGGCCGTCGCTCGACCAGCATCCGCCTGTCGCTGTTGGGCACCGCGTCGTCCACGGCGGCGCGCGGTTCTTCGAACCCACGGTGGTCACGCCGCTCGTCGAGATCAACATCGAAGACCTCATCGTGCTGGCGCCGCTGCACAACCCGGCGAACCTGGCCGGGATCAGGGCGGCGAAGACCGCGTTCCAGGATGTTCCGCACGTGGCAGTCTTCGACACCGCATTCCACCAGACACTCGAGCCCGCCGCGTACACCTATGCGCTCGCGGCCGACGTCGCCCGCGAGCATCGCATCCGCCGCTACGGATTCCACGGCACGAGCCACAAGTTCGTCTCCGAGCAGGCCGCCTCGTTCCTCGACCGCGACCTGGCAGACCTGCGCCAGATCGTGTTCCACCTCGGCAACGGCGCATCCGTGACGGCGATCGACGGCGGCCGCTCAGTCGAGACCTCGATGGGGTTCACACCGCTCGAGGGTCTGGTGATGGGCACCCGCACCGGCGACATCGACCCCGCCGTGCTGCTGCACCTCGAGCGTCGCGCCGGGCTCGGCGCAGAGCGACTCGACGACCTGCTCAACAAGCGCAGCGGACTGCTGGGACTGGCCGGACGCAGCGACATGCGAGACATCCTCGCGGGCCGCGCAGCCGGCGAAGAGGCGGCTACGCTCGCCTACGACGTCTACATCCACCGGCTGCGCGCCTACGCCGGCGCGTACATCGCGCAGCTCGGCGGCGTGGACGTCATCTCCTTCACCGCTGGCGTCGGCGAGAATGCGATCGATGTGCGCGCGGATGCGCTGGCCACCCTCGGATTCCTCGGCGTGAAGATCGATGCCGAGCGCAATGCCGCCCGCGGCGGTGGCATCCGACGCATCTCGACAGACGACTCGAGCGTCGCGGTGCTGGTCGTCCCCACCGATGAAGAACTCGAGATCGCGCGCCAGACCCTCAGCGCGATCTGAGCGCCGGCACCCGGGCATCCGGCACAACCGGCAGAGAACCCGCCGCCGACTTCACTACGCTTGATCGTGCACACCCGCGCCAGTCCGCACACCCGCCAGTCCGCATATCTGAGCCAGGAGGAACCGTGCCTGAACAACTGCCAGACCTGCACCGCACCAGTGGTGTGCTTTTCGACCTCGACGGAGTGCTGACCCCGACCGCCGAGGTGCACATGCGCGCCTGGCAGAAGGTGTTCGACGAGGTCTTCGCACGCTGGGGCATCACCGAGCCGTACACCGACACCGACTACTACGCGTACGTCGACGGCAAGAAGCGCTACGACGGAGTCGCCAGCCTGCTGCACAGCCGCAACGTCGAGATCCCGTGGGGCGAGGTCACCGATCCGCCCGAGGCCGAGACGATCTGCGGCGTCGGCAACCGCAAGAACGCCGCCTTCGCCGCAGCACTCCGCAGCGAGGGCATCGCTCCGTTCCCCGGCTCGCTGGCGCTGCTCGAGAGCCTGCGCGACGTCGGCATCCCGATGGGCGTCGTGTCGAGCTCGAAGAACGCCGAGGAGGTGCTCACCAGCGCGGGCATCCGAGAGTTCTTCCGCATCGTCGTCGACGGGATCGTCGCCGAGCGCGATCACCTCGCCTCCAAGCCCGCGCCGGACATGTTCCTCGAAGGCGCTCGGATGCTGGGAGTCGACCCCGCGGCGGCTGTCGCCGTGGAGGATGCCGTCGCCGGTGTCGCCTCCGCTGCATCCGCCGGCTTCGCGGACGTCGTCGGCGTCGACCGCGGCGCGGGACCGGAGACTCTGCGCGCAGCCGGCGCAACCTGTATCGTCGATGACCTTGCCCGCCTGCTGGAGAACGCAGGCGATGCACTGAGCGACCGGAGAGGGCCGAAGTGATCGACCGCGACCGCTACCCCGTCGACCCCTGGCGACTCATCGAGTCGCGGTATGAGGAGGACGGTGTCGCCGAGACCGTCTTCACCGTCGCGAACGGCTACCTCGGCCTGCGCGGCAACCACATCGAGGGCCGGGGTGCGCACGAGCACGGCACCTTCATCAACGGGCTGCACGAGACGTGGCCGATCAGGCACGCCGAGCAGGCGTTCGGCTTCGCCGAGGTGGGGCAGACGATCGTCAACGCCCCGGATGCGAAAGTGATGCGGGTCTACATCGACGACGAGCCGCTGTCATTCGACGAGACCGAGATGCACGACTACTCGCGCGAGCTCGACATGCGCACGGGCGTGGTCACGCGCGAGGTCGTGTGGGTCACGCCGTCCGGCAAGCGGGTGCGCATGCGCGACGAGCGGATGGTCAGCTTCGATGAGCGGCACCTCGCCGTGCTGCGACTCGAGGTGACGGTCGAGAATGCGGACGCCCCGGTGACGATCAGCTGCCAGCTGCTGAACCGTCAGGACGGCGCGGGCATCTACGCGGGCGACCCGATGGCGTCGAAGTCGGAGCACAAGGGCTTCGACCCGCGCAAGGCCGAGAAGATCACCGAGCGGGTGCTGCAGCCGGTCGAGTACTGGCAGGACGGATTGCGTTCGGCGCTGTCGTACCGGGTGACCGATTCGGGGATGACCGTCGCCGTCGTCGCCGACCACATCATCGAGACCGAGAACGAATACAGCGCCCGCTCGCTGATCGAGCCGGACATCGCCAAGAACGTGTTCCGTGTTCAGGCGAAGGCGGGCGTGCCGATCCGTATCAGCAAGATCGTCAGCTATCACAGTTCGCGCGGGGTGCCCCCGCGTGAACTGGTGGATCGCTGCCGCCGCTCGCTCGACCGCGTCGCGGTGGAGGGTGCGGATGCCCTTTTCGAGGCTCAGTCGGAATGGCTGTCCGCGTTCTGGGCGCGCTCGGATGTGCGCATCGCCGGTCACGACGACCTGCAGCAGGCAACCCGCTGGTGCCTGTTCCAGCTCGCGCAGGCGGCCTCGCGCGCTGACGGCAACGGGGTGCCGGCCAAGGGGCTCACCGGATCGGGTTACAGCGGCCACTACTTCTGGGACACCGAGATCTACGTGCTGCCGTTCCTCACCTACACCTCCCCGCAGTGGGCGAAGAACGCGCTGCGCGCGCGGGTGCTCATGCTGCCGGCCGCCCGTCGGCGCGCGTCTCAGCTGAACGAGGCCGGTGCGCTGTTCCCCTGGCGCACCATCAACGGCGAAGAGGCTTCAGCCTATTACGCCGCCGGCACCGCGCAGTACCACATCAACGCCGATGTCAGTTTCGCGCTGGGCAAGTACGTGCGCGCCACGGGAGACTTCGACTTCCTGCGCCGCGAAGGCGCCGACATCGCCGTCGAGACGGCGCGGCTGTGGGCGACCCTCGGATTCTGGCGAGGGACGAACGGCGAGAGCTCGTTCCACATCCACGGCGTCACGGGGCCCGATGAGTACACCACCGTCGTCAACGACAACCTGTTCACGAACGTGATGGCGCGCTTCAACCTGCGCTTCGCGGCGCGCATCGTCGGCGAGATGGCTGAGAAGGATCCCGCGGCGTACGACGCGCTCGTGGAGCGGACGGGGCTGGATGCCGGTGAGCGCGACGCCTGGGAGCGTGCGGCCGAGGCGATCCACATCCCGTACAGCGAGTCGCTGGGGATCCATCCGCAGGATGCCTTCTTCCTGGAGCGGGAGGTCTGGGATCTGGAGGGCACGCCGGCCGACATGCGCCCGCTGCTGCTGCACTACCACCCGCTGGTGATCTACCGGTTCCAGGTGCTCAAGCAGGCGGACGTCGTGCTGGCGCTGTTCCTGCAGGGCAACCACTTCACGCCGGAGGAGAAGCTCGCCGACTTCGAGTACTACGACCCGCTGACGACGGGGGATTCCACGCTGTCCGCCGTCGTGCAGTCGATCATGGCGGCTGAGGTCGGGTATCAGGATCTCGCCCGGGAGTACTTCGAGCACGCGCTGTACGTCGATCTCGGCGATCTGCACCACAACGCCGCCGACGGTGTGCACGTGGCATCCGCCGGTGGGATCTGGACGACGCTGGTGAGCGGCTTCGGCGGCATGCGCGATCACAGCGGTGAGCTGAGCTTCGACCCGCGACTGCCCGCCGACTGGCCCGAGCTGTCGTACCCGCTGCAGTGGCTGGGGTCGGATGTGCAGGTCACGCTCACCCGCGACGCGCTGCGCGTCGAGGTGCGCTCCGGCGACGCCGTCGATTTCACCGTGCGGGGTGCTGCGCACCGGGCCGCGGTGGGGGAGCCGGCCGTCGTCGCGCTGGCCGGTCAGGGCCCGCTGCGGCCAGGACGCCCGACGCTGCGCCAGATCGAGGACGCCCGTCGCGACGATGGCACGCGTCTGTCGGCATCCGTGCCGGTGACGACGACCACGATCCCGATCGTGGGCATCTTCGAGGACTGATCCGCGCGCGCTCCCCACGCTCCTCGCAGAAGTCAACGTCGGCGGCACGCCGTAGGCTGGACGGGTGACGACAGCTCTCTACCGCCGCTACCGGCCCGAGACCTTCGGGGAGATGATCGGGCAGTCCCAGGTGACTGATCCGCTCATGACCGCCCTTCGTGGTGATCGCGTCGGCCACGCGTACTTGTTCTCCGGCCCGCGCGGATGCGGAAAGACCACGTCAGCCCGCATCCTCGCGCGCTGCCTGAACTGCGCCGAGGGCCCGACCGACACCCCGTGCGGCGTCTGCCCGAGCTGCGTCGAGCTGTCGCGCGCCGGTGGTGGCTCGCTGGACGTCGTCGAGATCGACGCGGCCAGTCACAACGGCGTCGACGACGCTCGCGATCTGCGCGAGCGCGCCACGTTCGCTCCCAGCCGCGATCGGTTCAAGATCTTCATCCTCGACGAGGCGCACATGGTGACGCCGCAGGGCTTCAACGCTCTGCTGAAGCTGGTCGAGGAACCGCCGGCGCATGTGAAGTTCATCTTCGCGACGACCGAGCCCGAGAAGGTGCTCGGCACCATCCGCTCCCGCACGCACCACTACCCGTTCCGGCTGGTGCCGCCCGCGGCCATGCTCGAGTACGTCGAGAAGCTGTGCGCCGAGGAGGGCGTGCAGGTCGCCGAGGGGGTGCTCGCGCTCGTCGTGCGCGCCGGCGGCGGCTCTCCCCGTGACACGCTCTCGCTGCTCGACCAGCTGATCGCCGGTTCCGAGGAGGGCAACGTGACGTACGAGCGCGCTGTCGCGCTGCTCGGCTACACGCACGCCGCGCTGCTCGACGAGATCGTCGACGCTCTCGCCGCGGATGACGCCGCAGCGGCATTCCCCGCCGTGGACCGCGTCGTGCAGACCGGACAGGATCCGCGTCGCTTCGTCGACGATCTGCTCGAGCGGCTGCGCGACCTGATCGTGATCGCCGCGGTCGGCGACGGCGCGTCGGCCGTGCTGCGCGGCATCCCGGCCGATGAGATGCAGCGGATGCAGTCGCAGGCCGCAGCCTTCGGCTCGGCCCGCCTGTCTCGCACAGCCGATCTGGTCAGCCTCGCGCTCGACGACATGACGGGAGCGACCTCACCACGGCTGCACCTCGAGCTGATGGTCGCTCGCGTGCTTGCCGGGGCGCTGTCGGATGCTGCGAGTGCGGCCGGTGCTGGTGCTGCGGTTGCTCCTGCGTCCGTAAAGCCCACGCCGCCCGCACCCGCGCCCAAACAGGCTTCTGCGCCGGAGCCCACTGCTTCGACCGAGTCCGCTGATTCTGCGCCCGCTGCTGCACCCGAGACTGCTGCACCCCGGACTGCTGGGCCCGAACCTGTTGTGGCCGAGGCGGCTGCGCCCGAGCCTGATGTGGCCGAGGCGGCTGCGCCCGAGCCGACCGGCCCGGTGACGATCGAGCGGATCTCCGGTGCGTGGCCCGCCGTGCTGAAAAGGCTCGAATCGATCAGCCGCACATCCTGGCTGATGGCGACCAGCATCCAGCCGCTTGCCTACGACGCGGAGAGCGAGGTGCTCACGCTCGGATTCTCCAGCCCGAGCGACGTCACCCGCTTCAAGGGCTCGACGCCCGGCAAGGGGCCTTCGGACCACCTGCGCACCGCCATCGAGCAGGAGCTCGGCGTGACCGTGAAGTACCGTCCCGCACCGCTGCCTCCCGGCGGCGGAGGCGGGGGAGCGGCCGCGCCCTCGGGCCCCGCTCCGACTGGATCCGCTCCCGCCCGCACGGCACCGAGCGCCGGAGACGACGCTCCCGCCGCAGGCTGGGCGAATCCGATGAGCGCACCGGATCCCGCAGCCGGAACGCCATCGCAGAGCGCCCCGCAGCAGAGCGTCCCGCCGAGTTCACCGCCGAACGGCGGCCCTTCGAACGGGGGTGCGGAGAAGGGCGGCTCCGGCGGTTCGCGACCGTCGTCTGCAGCCGTCACCGAATGGGCGGTCGCACCGATTCCGACATCCGCGGCACCTACCGCGGAAGTCGTGACACCCGCCGCCGCAGTCGAGACAGCCGCGCGGTCCGCGACGCTGGTTGCGTCGCCCGCCGCGCAGCAGCAGTTCCCCGTCGACGAAGAGCCCGCCGAGGTCGAGGCTGCGGCCTCCGCTCCCCGCCCTCCCGTCGACGGAACCATCGACAGGATGGACGCGCCCCCGCTGCCCGACGAAGATGTGCCGCCGTACGACGATCACCCGCCGTACGATGACGAGCCGCCGTACGACCCGATGTACGACGAGCCGCCCGCAGCGCGACCGGGTCGCCCGTCACAGGCATCCGGCCCCTCGACGCCGGTGCACGCACAGTCACCGGCTCTCGCCCAGTCATCCGCGCCCGCCCAGCGCCCCGCATCCGCACCACAGCAGTCCGCGCGCGCCCCACAGGCATCGGCGTCGCGCGTGGTCGACGGGGTCGAGCGGCGCGGTGAGGCAGTGATCCGACAGGTGCTCGGCGCGAAGTTCCTTCGTGAGGAGCCATACCAGCCCCCGACGAGGTTCAACTGATGTACGACGGCATCGTTCAAGAGCTGATCGACGAGTTCGGCCGACTCCCCGGGATCGGACCGAAGTCCGCGCAGCGCATCACGTTCCACATCCTGCAGACACCGTCGTTCGACGTCGCACGCCTGTCGGAACTGCTCACCGAGGTGCGCGCCCGCGTGCGCTTCTGCGAGATCTGCGGCAACGTCTCCGAGCAGGATCGCTGCGCGATCTGCCGCGACCCGCGCCGCAATCCAGAGCTGATCTGCGTCGTCGAGGACGCCAAGGACGTGGCCGCGATCGAGCGCACCCGCGAGTTCCGCGGCCTGTACCAGGTGCTCGGCGGAGCCATCAGCCCGATCGCGGGCATCGGCCCCGACGACCTGCGCATCGCACAGCTGATGAGCCGGCTGGCCGACGGCACCGTGCAGGAGGTCATCCTCGCCACGAACCCCAACCTCGAGGGCGAGGCGACCGCCAGCTACCTCAGCCGGCTGCTGACCAGCATGGACATCACGGTCTCGCGACTGGCATCCGGTCTTCCCGTCGGAGGCGACCTCGAGTACGCCGACGAGGTGACGCTCGGTCGCGCCTTCGAAGGCCGACGGAGGCTGTGAACGCGCAGCACCCGGGCTTCACCCGGAAGGGGTGGTTGCTGTTCGCCGTCATGGCGGTCGTCTGGGGCATCACCTACCTGTTCATCAAAGAGGCCGTCGCCTCGTACTCACCGCCCGCGGTGGTCTCGGCGCGAACGCTGCTGGGTGCTCTCGTGCTGCTGCCGTTCGCGATCCGCGCCGGTGCGCTCAGGGCCGCCTGGAAGCACTGGCCGTGGGTGCTCGCATTCGGGCTGATCGAGATGGCGGGACCGTTCTTGCTGCTCAGTCACGCCGAGACGCAGCTGCCATCAGGCCTCACCGGGCTCCTCGTCGCCACGGTGCCGCTGTTCGCCGTGATCATCGCGCTGCTGCGCGGCGACCGCTCCGCCCTCGCGCCCGTGCGCCTCGGCGGCCTGCTGGTCGGATTCGCGGGTGTCGCGGTCGTCGTCGCGGGCCCCGGTCTCTTCCCGCGCGACGGGGCGAGTGCCTTCGCGATCGGCGAGATCCTGCTCACCGCGCTGCTGTATGCCATCGCCCCGTTCGTGATCGCCTACAAGCTCTCGGACGTGCCATCAATCGGCACGATCACCCTCGCTCTGATGGGCATCGGGCTCGGCTACCTGCCGTTCGCGCTGGTCACTCAGCACGAAGTCCCGACGCTGCGCTCGACCGTCTCGCTCGTGCTGCTCGGCGTCATCTGCACGGCTGTGGCGTTCGTCGCGTTCTTCGCCCTGATCCGCGAGGTAGGCCCCGTGCGCGCGCCGCTGTTCACCTACGTCAACCCGATCGTCGCACTGGTTCTCGGCACCGTGTTCCTCGCCGAGCCGATCACGCCGGGCCTGGTCATCGGCCTCCCGATCGTGCTGATCGGATGCTGGTTCGCCGCCACCGGCGGCCGTCTCAGGCCCCGCGCTCCCGCGGCACCGCCTCCTCTCCAGTGATCGTGATGCGACACATGCGCTCAGGTGCATGGATGCCATCCGTAGAATGTCCGTGGGCGGATCCGCCCGCTGTCCCCGGGAGTGATCGTGGCCCTGATCGTGCAGAAGTACGGCGGTTCGTCCGTCGCCGACGCTGAGAGCATCAAGCGCGTCGCCAAGCGCATCGTCGACACTCGTCGTGCCGGACACGACGTCGTCGTCGCGGTGAGTGCGATGGGCGACACGACGGACGAGCTGCTAGAGCTCGCCCACGAGGTCGCCCCGCTGCCGGCGCCGCGCGAACTCGACATGCTGCTCTCCAGCGGTGAGCGCATCTCGATGGCTCTGCTGGCGATGACCATCCACTCGATGGGCTTCGAGGCGCGCTCGTTCACCGGCAGCCAGGCCGGCATGATCACCGACTCCCACCATGGGAAGGCGCGCATCGTCGATGTCACGCCGGTGCGTCTGCGCGAAGCCCTCGACGAGGGCGCGATCGTCATTGTGGCCGGATTCCAGGGCTTCAACCGCGACACCCGCGACATCACCACGCTCGGCCGCGGTGGCTCCGACACGACCGCGGTGGCACTCGCCGCGGCGCTCAAGGCCGACGTCTGCGAGATCTACAGCGACGTCGACGGCATCTACACGGCAGACCCGCGGGTCATCCCGCTCGCGCGCAAGCTCGACCGCATCTCCAGCGAGGAGATGCTCGAGCTCGCGGCCAACGGCGCCAAGGTGCTCTACATCCGCGCCGTCGAGTACGCCCGCCGTCACGGCGTGCTGATCCACGCCCGCTCGACGTTCTCGTCGGCAGAGGGCACCTACGTTCTTGGCGAGGGCATGACCGCCCCGCGTGCATCCGAGGGAGAAGTCATGGAAGAGCCCATCGTCGCCGGAGTCGCGACCGACCTCAGCCAGGCGAAGATCACGGTCACCGGAGTGCCCGATGTGCCGGGCAAGGCCGCCGAGATCTTCAAGATCGTCTCGAAGTCCGGCGCCAACGTCGACATGATCGTGCAGAACGTGTCGGCGGCGTCCACCGGCCGCACCGACATCTCATTCACGCTGCCGAAGGCCGATGCGCCGGCGGCGCTCAAGGCGCTTTCGGTCGAGCAGGGCGAAGTCGGCTTCGAGAATCTGCTGCACGACGACCAGATCGGAAAGCTCTCGGTCGTGGGCGCCGGCATGCGCACCCACTCCGGCGTCTCGGCGATCCTGTTCGAGGCGCTCAGCGAAGGCGGCATCAACATCGAGATGATCTCGACCTCCGAGATCCGCATCTCGGTGGTGCTGCGAGGCTCCGACCTCGCCGAGGCCGCCCGCACCGTGCACGCAGCCTACGGGCTCGACAGTGAGATCGAGGCCGTCGTGCACGCCGGCACCGGCCGCTGACCCACGGGCCCGAACTGCTCGGGTGAGCGGGTAGACTCACGGCAACCCTGACATCGGCGCCAGGCGCAGTCACCGCACCCTGGGACTGAGCCTGGCGTATCTCGTCTCCACGCCAAGGACTCATTCCATGACCCGTATCTCCGACTCCGGATTCTCCCTCGCGATCGTCGGTGCCACCGGCCAGGTCGGCACCGTGATGCGCGACATCCTCGCCGAGCGCGACTTCCCGATTCGCGAGCTGCGCCTGTTCTCGTCGGCCCGCTCCGCAGGGACCGCGATCGAGTACGGCGGCGAGACCGTGATCGTCGAAGATGTCGAGAAGGCGGATGCCACGGGCATCGACATCGCGCTGTTCTCCGCCGGCGCCACCGCGAGCCGCGCCTACGCCGAGAAGTTCGCCGCCGCCGGCGCGGTCGTCGTCGACAACTCCAGCGCGTGGCGGATGGACCCCGAGGTCCCGCTGGTGGTCAGCGAGGTGAACCCGGATGCCATGGACGAGCGTCCCAAGGGCATCATCGCCAACCCGAACTGCACCACGATGGCAGCGATGCCCGTGCTGAAGGCGCTGCACGCCGAAGCCGGTCTCGAGCGCCTCATCGTCAGCACGTATCAGGCCGTCTCCGGGTCGGGTCTCGCCGGGGCACAGGAGCTGCTGGGACAGGTCGAGGGCGTGCTCGCGCAGGGCGACACCCTGCGGCTCGTGCACGACGGCTCATCGATCGACTTCCCGCAGCCGAACAACTACGTCGCCCCGATCGCATTCGACGTCATCCCGATGGCCGGCGCGGTCGTCGACGATGGTGACAACGAGACCGACGAGGAGAAGAAGCTCCGCAACGAGAGCCGCAAGATCCTCGGCCTGCCGGACCTTCGCGTCGCGGGCACGTGCGTGCGCGTGCCGGTGTTCACCGGCCACTCGCTCTCGATCAACGCCGAGTTCGCGAACGACATCACTCCCGCTCGGGCGTACGAGGTCCTGGCATCCGCTCCCGGCGTCGTCGTCGACGAGGTCCCGACGCCGCTGCAGGCAGCCGGCAAGGACCCGAGCTTCGTCGGTCGCATCCGCGCCGATCAGTCCGCACCCGAGAGCAAGGGCCTCGTGCTGTTCATCAGCAACGACAACCTGCGCAAGGGCGCCGCGCTGAACGCCGTGCAGATCGCCGAGGAGCTCACTCGACGGCTCGTGCCGACCGCTTGACGCGCGGAGAGGCAGGCCGGAACTGACGGCTAGACTGATTCGGTGACTGAAACCGTCGATGTCGTTCTGATCGGTGGGGGCATCATGTCCGCCACGCTGGGTACCCTGCTGCACGAGCTGCAGCCGGACTGGAAGATCGTCGCCTACGAGCGACTCAGCGACGTCGGGCAGGAGAGCTCCAACCCTTGGAACAACGCGGGCACCGGGCACGCGGCGCTGTGCGAGCTGAACTACATGCCGCAGGGCAAGGACGGCTCGCTCGACCCCGCCAAGGCGATCTCGATCAACGAGCAGTTCCAGCAGAGTCGCCAGTTCTGGTCGACGCTCGTCGACCGCGGCGTTCTCGACGGACCGTCAACGTTCATCAACTCCACGCCGCACATGACGTTCGTGCGCGGCGAGAAGGACGTGAACTTCCTCAAGGCGCGCTACGAGGTGCTCAAGCAGCAGCCGCTGTTCGAGGGCATCGAGTACAGCGAGGACTCCCGTGTCATCAACAAGTGGGCGCCTCTTCTCATGCAGAAGCGCCGTAAGGGTGAGCCGTTCGCGGCGACCCGCGTGCCGTCGGGAACCGACGTCGACTTCGGTGCGCTGACGCACCAGCTCTTCGACCACCTCGCAGACTCCGGCGTGCAGGTGTACACCGACCACGAGGTGCGTGGCCTCAAGCGTCAGTCCGACGGCACCTGGCTGGTCAAGCACCGCCGCACCATCGGCCGCACGCCCGGCCAGGTCAAGGCCCGCTTCGTCTTCGTCGGAGCCGGCGGCTGGGCGCTCAAGCTGCTGCAGCGCTCGGGCATCCCCGAGATCAAGGGATACGGCGTGTTCCCGATCGGCGGACAGTTCCTGAAGACGTCCGACCCGGCGATCGTGTCGCAGCACAAGGCGAAGGTCTACTCGCAGGCATCCGTCGGCGCGCCGCCGATGTCGGTGCCGCACCTCGACACTCGTGTCGTCGACGGCGAGGCATCGCTGATGTTCGGACCGTTCGCGACGTTCAGCCCGAAGTTCCTCAAGAACGGCTCGTGGTTCGACATCGTCGGCCAGGTGCGCGCGCACAACCTGTGGCCGATGCTCCGGGTCGCGTTCGCCAACCCGGATCTGATCACCTACCTCGTCAGCGAGCTGGTGAAGAACCACGGCAAGAAGGTCGACAGCCTGCGAACGTTCATGCCCACGGCGAAGGACGGCGACTGGAAGCTCATCCAGGCCGGCCAGCGCGCCCAGGTGATGAAGAAGGACCCCGAGAAGGGCGGCGTGCTGCAGTTCGGCACCGAGGTCGTCGCGGCCGAGGACGGCAGCATCGCCGGACTGCTCGGCGCCTCGCCGGGGGCATCGACGGCGGTGCCGATCATGCTCGGCCTGCTCAAGCGGTGCTTCCCCGAGCAGTACGCCGGATGGGAACCCGCGCTTCGCGACCTCATCCCGACCATGGGCGAGAAGCTCAACGACGATGCGGATGCGGCCGAGCAGTCGATGAGCACCACCGCATCCACCCTCTCGCTCACGGCCTGACGGAGCCACCGTGGCGAAGCTGTACTTCCGCTACGGCGCGATGAACTCCGGCAAGTCGACGGCGCTGCTCCAGGCCGCGTACAACTACGAGGAGCGCGGTCAGCGCGTGCTGCTGGCCAAGCCCGAGATCGACACGAAGGGCGCCTCGCAGATCGAGAGCCGTCTCGGCGTGACCCGCGAGGTCGACTTCCTGATCGGCGCCGCCGACGACGCGCGCGAGCTGTTCGCGGGTGAGCGCGAGCGCGTCCGAAACGAGGGTCAGGACGAGCTGCTTCCCGCGGAGCCGGGTGATGTCGCCTGCCTGCTGATCGACGAAGCGCAGTTCCTGTCGGCGGAGCAGATCGACGACCTGTTCCGGATCGCGGTGCTCGACGGCATCCCGGTGATGGCCTATGGCATCCGCAACGACTTCCGCACCCACGCTTTCCCCGGGTCGGCGCGGCTGCTGGCTATCGCGCACTCGCTGGAGGAGCTGAAGACGATCTGCCGGTGCGGTCGCAAGGCCGTGTTCAACGGCCGGGTGATCGATGGCCGCTTCGTCTTCGATGGCGACCAGGTCGCGATCGACGGCGCCGCGGTGACGTACGAGTCGCTGTGCGGCAACTGCTATCTGGAGGAGTCCGGCGGCGTCCTCGGCTGATCCGCGCTGAGCCAGTTGCGTGGTCAGACCACAGCGGCTAATCTGTGGTCAGACCACAGGAGGACGGATGCCGCAGACTGCAGCGAGCTCGACCGCGACGAGCCAGCGCGCCTGGCGCACCGTGCTCGAGCGCATCGAGAGCGATCTGCTCAGCAACGTGCTCGGCCCGGGCGACCGCCTGCCATCCGAGCGCGATCTCGCCGCCGAGCTCGGCGTGGGCCGCTCCAGCGTCCGCGAGGCGCTGCGCGTGCTCGAGGTGATGGGCCTGATCCGCACCGCCACCGGCTCGGGGCCACAGGCCGGCGCCATCGTGATCGCCACGCCAAGCGGTGCCATGGCCACGCTGCTGCGCCTGCAGGTCGCCGCACAGGGCTTCCCGCTGGGCGATGTGGTGCAGACCCGTCTTGTGCTGGAGGACGCGGTGGCCGCTGCGCTCGCCGCCGACTCCGAGCGCGATCTCGCCGACGTCCATGGAGCGCTGGATGCGATGGACGACGAGCATCTGACGGCGCCCGAGTTCCTCGCCCTCGACGCTCAGCTGCACTACGCGCTGGCCGAGGCTTCCGGCAACACCGTGATCACCGCGATGATGGCGGGTCTTCGCACCTCGATCGAGTCGTACGTCCTCGAGGGCTCGGCATGGATCGAGGACTGGACGAGCATGGCGGCGCACCTGCGCACCGAGCACCGTGACATCGTCGCCGCGATCGAGGGCGGGCAGGCGGATGCTGCCCGCGGCCTCCTGCACGATCACATCACCGGCTACTACACGGCGGCCGGTCTCGTCCCGGACGAGCGCGCCGTGCTCACCGACAGAGACTGAAATTCCACCCCTGAAAGGAGCACTCATGGTCAAGCGCCAGGTGCCGAACCCCATCGAGCTGCTCGAGCTGATGCAGTTCAAGAAACCCGAGTTCAACGGCCGCAAGCGCCGCCTCGACGCCGCGCTGACGATCTACGATCTGCGCACGATCGCCAAGCGCCGCACCCCGAAGGCCGCGTTCGACTACACCGACGGCGCAGCCGAGGGCGAGCTGTCGCTGCAGCGTGCCCGTCAGGCATTCGAGGACGTCGAGTTCCACCCCGGCATTCTCAAGCCCGCGCCCCACGTCGACACGACCGTCGACATCCTCGGCGGGCCGTCGGCGCTGCCGTTCGGAATCGCACCGACCGGGTTCACGCGCCTCATGCAGACCGAGGGTGAGGAGGCGGGAGCCGGTGCGGCAGCCGCCGCGGGCATCCCGTTCACCCTGTCGACGCTGGGCACCACCTCGATCGAGGGCGTCAAGGCGGCCAATCCGCACGGGCGGAATTGGTTCCAGCTGTACGTCATGCGAGACCGCGAGATCTCGTACGAGCTCACCCGCCGCGCCGCAGCCGCCGGCTTCGATACCCTGCAGTTCACCGTCGACACCCCAGTCGCCGGCGCGCGCCTGCGCGACAAGCGCAACGGCTTCAGCATTCCGCCGCAGCTGACACTCGGCACGATCGTCAACGCGATTCCGCGCCCGTGGTGGTGGTACGACTTCCTGACCACGCCGAAGCTGGAGTTCGCTTCGCTCAGCACCACCGGCGGCACGGTCGGCGAGCTGCTGGATGCCGCGATGGACCCGACCATCAGCTACGACGACCTCGCCGTCATCCGTGACCTGTGGCCGGGCAAGATCGTCATCAAGGGCGTGCAGAACGTCGAGGACTCGGTGCGCTTGAAGGACGCCGGAGTCGACGGAATCGTGCTCTCGAACCACGGCGGACGCCAGCTCGACCGCGCGCCGATCCCGTTCCGCCTGCTGCCGGATGTGCGCAAGGCCGTCGGCGACGACTTCACCGTCATGGTCGACACGGGCATCATGAACGGCGCCGACATCGTGGCATCCGTCGCGCTCGGCGCCGACTTCACGCTCATCGGACGCGCGTATCTCTACGGACTGATGGCCGGCGGCCGTCAGGGCGTGGACCGCACCATCGAGATCCTGCGCACCGAGATCGAGCGCACCATGCGCCTGCTGGGCGTCTCGTCGCTCGCCGAACTCGAGCCGAAGCACGTCACGCAGCTGTCGCGCCTGGTTCCCGTCCGCGGGAGCGTCGCCGAAGTCGCCGCGGAGGTCGTCGCCGGCTGACAGCCGCGCGGGGGCATCCGCTGGCGCACGAGAACAGGCGATCCGCCGAAAGCAGGACGATTCCTCAGATTTCGTCCTGTTGCCGGCGGATCGCCTGATTTCGATGGCCGCGCAGGCGCTTGCCGGATGCTGTCGCGCAGGCGCGCTGTCGGATGCTGTCAGCGCACAGCCGGGACAGGCAGGGTGAGCAGCAGCGCGTCGAGTTTGTCGGCGGTGTCCTCCCAGCCCTCCACCGCCACCGAGGGCACGCCGATGGCCAGCACCGGATAGTCGTTGCCGCCCTCATCGAGGCGGTCTCCGTAGAACAGCATGTCGGCGAGCGGGATGCCCGTGTGCTCGGTGAGCTTCTGCATGCCGAATGCCTTGTCGATGCCCGCCCGGGTGATGTCGATCGAGGTCGACCCGCCGGAGCGCACCTCGAGGCCGGGAAGGCGCGGTGCCACCGCGTCCCGCAGCGCCGCGCGACGTTCGCCGGTCGGATCCCATGCGTGCTTCGCGTCGCGAGGAGCCTGCTGGCCGAGCGCCGAGAAGGTGATCTGAGATCCGCGATCCTCGAGGATCTCGCCCCAGGTCTCGCGCTCCCACAGCCCGAGGCGCTCGGCCTCTTCGCGCAGCGCGGTCAGAGCCGCCGTCTTCTCGTCGTCGGAGAGATCGTGGGCGTACACCGGCGAGTATTCGACGCCGTCGTGGCGCAGATAGCGGGTGCCGCACGTGGGCAGCAGGTGCAGGCGCTGGTGAGCCGCGGCATCGACGTCGGTCAACCGGGCGATCACCTGGGTGCGGAACTGCTCCTCATTGCCGCCCGAGATGATGGCCACGTCGACCCGGCGCAGCAGTTCGTGCAGCAGGCCGGCGATGCGGTCGTCGATCTGCCCCTTGGAGGGCGCAAGCGTGTCATCGAGGTCGAAAGCGACCAGGCGAGGGGAAGTCATGATGGGTCCAGTTTAGGAGAGTCGGCTGGGAGTGAGTGGATGCGGGCTCGCGGCTTCGCCGCATCGCGGGTGGTTGGGGCGGCTCGGCGCTGGCGCGCCTCACCTGGTGCACGCGTCGCGGCGGGGTGAGTCCCCACGGCGCCCTCCACGCGCCGCGCGTTGGCAGGGCGGATGACCGTTGGGACGAAGGCGGCGCGCGGAGCCTCCTGCGCCGCGGGGCCCCTCTGGCGTCCCAGACGGAATGCCGCGAGACCCCGCCCGGAGGGCGGGGTCTCGCGGCATTGAGTCGGGGTGACAGGATTTGAACCTGCGGCCTCTTCGTCCCGAACGAAGCGCGCTACCAAGCTGCGCCACACCCCGTGATTGCAACCGTTCAAGTCTACATGCCCCGCGGGCAGGTGCCGAATCGGCGCCGTCCGCCGGGCGTGCCCGTGTCAGACCGAGCACGCCTTCAGATCGAGCGCGCGGTCAGCGTAACCAGCGTAGCCTCGGGCCGGCAGGCGAAGCGCACCGGGGCATAGATCGAGTGCCCGCAGCCGGCGCTGACGTTCAGCGGCACCGTGCGGCCGTCGTGCGACCAGGTGCTCAGCCCCTTGGCCTGCTTCAGCGGGATGTCGCAATTCGCGACCAGAGTGCCGTACCCGGGCAGGCACACCTGGCCGCCATGCGTGTGTCCGCCGAAGACGGCATCCGCTCCCAGGCCGACGAACTGGTTCAGCACGCGCTGATACGGCGCGTGCGTCACACCGATGCGCGACGATCCTGTGCGGGCATGACCCAACGCCTCCAGGGCGTCCGGCAGGGCATCCAGCTCGTCCCACTCACGATGCGCGTCGTTCACGCCGAAGAAGTCGATGCTGTTGCCGGCGACCTCCAGTCGGGCAGCGGCATTGTTCAGCCCGCGCCAGCCCAGCTCATCCGTGAAGAACCCGTCCATCGCATCCGTATCGAGCATCTCCGGTTCTGTGTGCGTCTTCGACGGTCCGGTGAAATACTTCAGCGGGTTGCGCGGAGACGGCGCCTGAACGTCGTTGGAGCCGTGCACGAACACCCCGGGGATGCCCGCGAAGGGGGCGAAGGCGCGTCGGATGCCCGTGAGGCCGTCCTTGTGGCCCAGATTGTCTCCGGTGTTCACCACGAGGTCGGGTTGGAACGCGACCAGCGATGCGAGCCAGTCCTGCTTGCGGCGCTGCCACGGAGCCATGTGCGCGTCCGAGACGTGCAGCACCCGGATCGGCGCGCTTCCCGGCGCGAGCGCCGGTGCCGTGGCCTCGCGCACGGTGAACAGATACCTCTCGATACCGATGCCCCAGACGGCGGCGCCGACACCGACGGCCCCCACCGCGCCGAGCGCGATGAGGGCCGGGTGTGCTGCGGAGCGAGTCACTCTCGTCAGTCCTCGCACGACAGTGTGACAGTGGTCCCGGCAGGCGCCGTGGTGCCTGCCGGTGGATCCTGCTCGCTGACGTCGGAGCCGCCGCGGCATCCGTCGTTCTCGACCTTGTAGCCCCTCGACTCGAGCACCACCTTTGCCGCAGCGAACTTCGCGCCGGTGGCATCGGGCACAGTGCCTCCGTCTCCCGGTTTCGCGGGCGACTTGCCGCTGCTGGGACGCAGCGTGATCGTGGTGCCACCGGCCACGCGGCCGGCGCCCGGATCCTGCTCGGCGACCGTGTCCTTCGGCAGCGTGCTGTCGACGGGATCGCCGACCTGTGCCGAGAAGCCGGCGTCCTTGAGGATCTTCTGCGCTTCATCGACCGTCTTGCCGACGACGTCGGGCAGCTCCTTCAGCACTCGGCGCGTGAGGTTCGGATCCGGATCCGGGAACCGGTCGCCGCCGTAGGCTGCGTTGGCGGCACGCTGCAGGTCGCGAGCGAGCGGATAGCGGATGTCATTGAGGCGGGTGCCGTGCGCCGAGAAGAACCTCAGGTCCTCACGCCCGGTGACGTTTCCGACCCACACCGCCGTCGTCACCTTCGTGCTCGACTCGACGAGCATGGTGTGCGACTTCTCTGCGGTACCGGTCTTGCCGATCACCTGGACGCCGTCGTACGGGTTCGCCCCGGCGCCGGTGCCACCTTCCATCACGCCGCGCAGCGCGTAAGCGGCCGTTGCGGCCACCTCAGGAGTGATCACCTGGGTGCAGCTGGTCTTCGGCGGGTCGATCTCCTTGCCGTCCTGGCCGACGATCTTGTCGATCACACGGGGCTCGCAGAACTTGCCCTTGTTGGCGACCGTCGCGTAGGCGCCGGCCATCTGGATCGGTGCGGCCGACTTCGAGCCCAGAACCGTACCGAACGGGTCATTCGGGGCTTCGCCGTCCTTCGTGACGTCGCCCATGTCGCCGTAGTGCACACCGAGGCGCTTGGCCATCTTGTTGATGTCGCACAGATCGAGCTGCTTCGCCATTGCGAGGAAGCCCGTGTTCAGCGACACCGCCGTGAACCGGCGCACGCTGCTGACCGAACCCCCGCCGTTGCCGAAGTTCTCGATCGGCTTAGTGAGCGTGTACGTCCCACCGCACTGCGGGAAGTCGCCGCGGAGCCCGGCACGTCCGTCGAGCACCTCGTTGACCGAATGGCCGTCTTCCAGCCACTGCAGCAGGGTGAACAGCTTCCAGGTCGAACCGGTCTCGAAGCCGCCGGTGGAGCCGTTGTGGGCGCTGTCCGCGGCGAACACCTGCGACGACTGCCCGTTGGCAAGGCTCGCATCCGATGACTCGCTGAAGGCGGTGTTCTGCGCGATCGCGAGGATGCGTCCGGTGGACGCTTCGATCGAGACACCGGCGCCGCCGACGAGGATCCCCTCCATGCTGGCGGGGACGCGCGCGTGCATCGCCTCCACCGCAGGATTCTGCACGCGCAGATCGAGCGACGTGTAGATCTTCAGACCGCCGCGGCGCATGTTCTCCATGCGCTCCGCCGGCGTGGCGCCGAAGGCCTCATCGTTCTCGATGACCGCTTTCACGTACTGGCAGAAGTATGCGTTGTCCTTCGCGGCCGCACAGCCCTGGGTCGTGGTCTGCAGGTTCGGGGTCACCGGCGTCGCGATAGCCTCGTCGTACTGTGCACGCGTGATCTGACCGTTCTCGAACATCTGCCCGAGCACGTAGTCACGGCGATCCTTGGTGGTGGCGTAGCCGTCTTCTGCAGTGTTGCGAGCGACGCCATCCTTGTCGGTCCACGTGCCGTCCGGTCGGTCGATGCGAAGCAGATTCGGCTCCTGCACCAGACCGGCAAGTGTCGCCGCCTGCACCAGGTTGACCTTCGCAGCAGTGGTGCCGAAGTAGCGGTTCGCAGCGGCTTCGATGCCGTAGGTCGTTCCACCGAAGTTCGACACGTTGAGGTAGCCGAGCAGGATCTCGTTCTTCGAGTACTCCTTCTCGATCTGGATCGCGTAGCGCATCTCCTGCAGCTTGCGCTCGATGCCGGCGGCGCCCTTCGCCTCGGCAGCATCTTCGTAGCACTCCCGCATCTTCTCTTCGTAGTCGGGATCGTTGGGCGGAACGCCCTGCTCACACTGCTGGATCAGCGCGTTCTTGACGTACTGCTGCGTGATCGTCGACGCGCCGCGCGACGACGTGCCGGTGAAGTTCTCCACCGCGGCCTTCACCGTCGACAGCAGATTGACGCCGCCGTGCGAGTAGAAGTTCTTGTCCTCACTGGAGAGCACAGCGTCGACGAGGGTCGGCGAGATCTGCGGCAGCGTGACCGGCGTGCGGTTCTGCTCGTAGAAGGTCGCCAGCTTGAAGGGCTTGCCGTTCCCATCGTTGCCGTAGATCGTCGTCGGCGCCATCGGGGCCGTCGGCTTCAGATAGCTCGGCAGGTTGTCGAACAGCGTCAGCGCCTGAGAGCCGGTGACACCGGCGACGGCGATGGCGGGGGTGACGGTGGCGGTGACCAGCACACCGGCGACGACACTCAGCCCGACCAGGCCGAGCAGTCCACCGAGCACACCCTTCAGCGTGCGTTTCGTTTGAGGCATACGCTTGATGGTAGGGGAGTTCCCTGAAGAGAAGCCTCGACACCGGCGTCATCGCCGGAAGTCGCCGACGCACAGGAGTGCCATGACCACGTGGGAGTATCTGACCACGCCGCTGTTGATCCACAACACGGCCGCGATCCTCAACAACTGGGGCAAGCAGGGCTGGGAGCTCGTGCAGGTGATCCAAGGGCCCGAAGGCGGGCTGGTCGCCTACTTCAAGCGCCCGATCACGCAGGACGCCACGGCCAACGCGGGCCTCGCGGCTGCCGCAGAGGCATCGCGTCAGTTCGAGGGCGAGCAGTGAGCATCGCGGCCCGCCTGGAGGAGCTGGGCATCGAGCTTCCCGCCGTCGCAGCGCCTGTCGCGGCGTACGTTCCGGCCGCCGTGCACGGCGGCCTCGTGTACACCTCCGGACAGCTGCCGTTCGTCGACGGCGCGCTGCCGGCGACAGGCAAGGTCGGCGCCGAGGTGGATGCTGAGGATGCCAAGGTCTACGCGCGCACCTGTGCCCTGAACGCTCTCGCTGCAGCAGCGGCCGCGGCCGGCGGCGTCGACCGGATCGGCGGCGTGCTGCGGGTGGGCGGCTTCGTGGCATCCGATCCCGCGTTCACCGGCCAGCCCGGCGTCATCAACGGAGCCAGCGAGGTGCTCGGCGAGATCTTCGGCGACGCGGGTCTGCACGCGCGCGCCGCTGTCGGGGTCGCGGTGCTGCCGCTGGACACTCCCGTCGAGGTCGAGGTCACCTTCACCCTCGTCTGATCGGCCCGCCGACACCCCCATCTACCGCCGAGACCCCTGGCTGCAGACGTCTGCAGTCAGGGGTCTCGGCGAATACTTGGGGTCTCGGCGAATACTTGGGGTCTCGGCGAATAACGGGGGTGTCGGCGAAGGTGGGGAGGACTACTTCACCTGGCTCGAGATCGTGCTCATCACCATCGTGTCGGCGAGGGTCGTCACATCGCCCACCTCGCGGCCCTCGGCCACGTCGCGCAGCAAGCGGCGCATGATCTTGCCCGAGCGGGTCTTCGGGAGCTCCGGAACGATGTAGACGTCGCGGGGGCGGGCGATCGGTCCGATCTGCTCGCCGACCCACCCGCGCAGCAGCGCGGTCAGACCTTCGGGCGAGTGCGCCTCGAGATAGCTCTGCTTGATGATCACGAACGCGACGACTGCCTGACCGGTCGTCTCATCGGCCGCGCCCACCACGGCCGCCTCGGCGGTCGCCTCGTGCGCGACCAGCGAAGACTCGATCTCGGTGGTCGACAGGCGGTGACCGGAGACGTTCATGACATCGTCGACGCGGCCGAGCAGCCACAGGTCGCCGTCCGCATCGAGGCGGGCGCCATCCCCGGCGAAGTAATAGCCCTGGTCCTGGAACTTCTCCCAGTAGGTCTCCTTGAACCGCTCCGGGTCACCCCAGATGCCGCGCAGCATGCTCGGCCACGGCTCGGTGATCACCAGCAGTCCGCCGTTGCCGTTGCCGACCTCGTTGCCGTCGTCGTCGGTCACGTCGATGGAGATGCCGGGGATCGGCACCTGCGCAGAGCCGGGCTTGGTGGCGGTGATGCCGGGCAGCGCCGACACCATGATGGCGCCGGTCTCGGTCTGCCACCAGGTGTCGACGATCGGCGTCTTCTCGGCGCCGATGACCTCGCGGTACCACATCCACGCCTCGGGGTTGATGGGCTCGCCCACCGAGCCCAGCAGTCGAAGGCTCGACAGATCGAACTCCTGGGGGATCTGACGGCCGAGCTTCATGAAGGAGCGGATCGCGGTCGGCGCCGTGTAGAAGATGGTCACGCCGTACTTCTGGATGATCTCCCACCAGCGGCCGGGGTGCGGCGAGTCGGGAGTGCCCTCGAAGAGCACCTGGGTGGCGCCGTTCGCCAGCGGGCCGTAGGTGACGTAGCTGTGCCCGGTGACCCAGCCGATGTCGGCGGTGCACCAGAACACATCGGTCTCGGGGTGCAGGTCGAAGACGTACTTGTGCGTGTACGCGGCCTGGGTCAGGTATCCGCCGGAAGTGTGCAGGATGCCCTTCGGCTTGCCCGTGGTTCCCGAGGTGTAGAGGATGAACAGCGGGTTCTCCGACGGGAATGCCTGTGCCTCGTGCTCGGCGGATGCCGCCGGGACGACATCGTGCCACCAGACGTCGCGGTCATCGTGCCAGTCGACCTCATTGCCGCCGCGCTTGACGACGAGCACGTGCTCGACGGTCTGCTGCTCGCCCTCGCCGCGATCGCTGAGCGCCTGGTCGACGGCCGGCTTGAGGGCCGAGACCTTGCCCTTGCGGTATCCGCCGTCGGCGGTGATGACGACCTTCGCACCGGCATCGTCGATGCGCGAGCGCAGGCTGTCGGCGCTGAACCCGCCGAAGACGACGGAGTGGATCGCTCCGAGTCGAGCGACTGCCAACATCGAGACGACCGCTTCGGGGATCATCGGCAGGTAGATCGCGACGCGGTCGCCGTGCCCGATGCCGAGGTCGGAGAGCACATTGGCCGCGCGCTTGACCTCTTCCGTCAGCTCGGCGTAGGTGATGCGTCGCTCGTCGCCGGGTTCGCCCTCCCACAGGATCGCGACGCGGTCGCCGTTGCCTGCTTCGACGTGCCGATCGAGGCAGTTGTACGCGACATTGAGCTCGCCGTCGTCGAACCACTTCGCGAACGGCGGGTTCGACCAGTCGAGAACCTTGGTGAACGGCTTGTGCCAATGCAGGTTCTCGCGGGCCTGCTCGCCCCAGAACGCCTCGCGGTCTGTCGCGGCGCGTTCATACAGTGTCGGGTCGTCGATGGACTGGGCGACGAATTCTTCGGACGGCGGGAACTTCCGGGACTCGTCGAGGAGGTGATCGATCTGACTGCTCATGGCACTCGCTCCTTTGCGCGGGCTGGGGATCGTGTCGGGGCACGACCGTGACACGGCGAATCTACTCGGCGCGGTCGTGGAAGCATACTGTCGAAAGTCAGTACTGCGTGTCGCTTGGCGCTCGCCCTTGCAGATGCATACACTGGCGTCAGCCGATTCGATATCCGGCTTCAGCGCGCCCGATTCCCCCCGATGCGGGCTTGCGCCTGGGCGGCACCTCATTCCCCCCGTGAGGTGCCGCCTTGCGCATTCCCGGCGCAGGGCGCCGGCACCGGGCGCAGGGCAGGGTGCTGAGCGCTCGCGGGCTGTGTCGCCGTGCTGGACTCGACCGCGCTCGTTCTGCACAGAACCGGCTTCGAGCGGGTTGTGCACAACCGCTGGGATCGAGGCATTCGTGCGTCTGCGAGCCCGCTTAGCGTCGGGGCATGGCTGATCCCTTCGTGCTCCGTCCTCGTGGCGGCTCCGCCCGCCCCGCCGGGCCCGGCGCCGTGCAGATGGCCGCGTCCATGTCAGTCGATCCGGCCTTCGGCGCGCTGGCTGAGCACCTGCAGGACGAACAGGTCACCGACATCTTCGTCAACGGTGCCAGTGGGCTGTTCGTCGACCGCGGCGACGGCGCCGAGCACGTTCCGCAGTGGCGTGCATCGGAGCGCGAGGTGCGCGAGCTCGCCGTCGCCCTGGTCGCCGCAGGTGGCCGACACCTCGACGATCAGTCGCCGTGCGTGGACGTGCGGCTCGATTCGGGCATCCGAGTGCATGCGGTGCTCGCGCCGGTGTCGACATCCGGCACCGCCCTGTCGATACGCGTGCCGCGCGTGCTCGGCGCCGATCTCGACGCGCTCGCCGCCTCCGGCACGTTCTCTGCAGAGCAGCGCGCCTGGCTGGGCGGGCTCGTCGCGGAACGCGCGAACATCCTCATCACCGGCGGCACCGGCACAGGCAAGACGACGCTGCTCACCGCGCTGCTTTCGCATGTCGGACACGCCGAGCGGATCGTCACCATCGAGGACGTGGCCGAGCTGCGCCCCCGCCATCCGCACCACATCTCGCTCGAGGCACGGCAGGCGAACCTCGAAGGCGCAGGGCGCATCGGCCTCGCGATGCTGGTGCGCGAATCGCTGCGGATGCGACCGGACCGGCTGGTGGTGGGCGAGTGCAGAGGAGAAGAGGTGCGCGAGCTGCTCACCGCGCTCAACACCGGTCACGACGGTGGGGCAGGCACCCTGCACGCCAGCGGGCTCGTCGACGTCCCCGCGCGCATGGAGGCGCTCGGCGCGCTCGCCGGAATGGACGCCACCGCCCTCGCCAGACAGGTGGTCAGCGCGTTCACGATAGTGCTGCATCTGCAGCGCGACGCCGACGGTCGCCGGCACATCGCGCAGGCCGGCCGCTTCGCGCTCGCCGGAGACCGGCTCGGCATCGAGGAGGTGACCCCGTGGTGATCTCGCTGCTGCGTCGCGGCGGATCGGATGCCGGTGGTGCGCGCTCCGTCAGCGCGGGCGGCGCAGGGGTCGCGGTGCGCACCCTGGCCGTGCTGCTGCAGGCCGGTGCCCGGCCGATGACCGCGTGGCAGCATCTCGCCGACAGTGGCGATCCGGTCGCGGGGCGCGTCGTCGAACGGTGCGCGGCGGGAGCCGAGCTCGTCGGTGCGATCGACGCGGAGGGCGGCGCGTGGTCTGATGTCGCCGCAGCGTGGGAGGTCGCGACGATCGTCGGCGCACCGTTGGCCGAGGTGCTGCGGGCGCTGGCCGAATCGCTGCAGGACGCCGCTTCAGCGGCCGATGATGTGCGCATCGCGCTGGCCGAGCCGACCGGCACCGCCCGGCTGCTGCTCTGGCTGCCGTTCGCGGGGCTGCTGCTCGGCCTCGCCCTCGGGTTCGACACGATCGGCGTGCTGTTCACGAATCCGTTCGGCGCCGCGTGCGTCGGACTGGGCATCGTTCTGATGCTGGCAGCGCGCTGGTGGACCGCACGCATGGTGCGCACCGCGCAGCCGGCGCCCGGTACCCCGGGGATGCACGCCGAACTCGTCGCCGTGGCTCTGGCCGGTGGAGTCGGCATTCCGCGGGCCCTGCGACTGGTCGAACTGAGCCCTGCCGATCTCGCCGCCGACCGCAGCAGGACGGATGCCGTACTCGAGCTGTCCCGTGCGGCGGGCGTCCCCGCCGGGGAGCTGCTGCGCGCTTCGGCGGCCCAGCAGCGTCACGATGCGCGAGTGCAGGGACGCGTGAGGGCTGCGGCCCTCTCATCCAAGCTGCTGCTGCCGCTGGGCGCGTGCACCCTTCCCGCATTCCTGCTGCTGGGCGTCGCGCCGCTGATGCTCAGTGTGCTCGCCTCCACACCGCTGCCGATCTGAGCCGAACCAGCCACGGGGGCACCAGACGCCCCAGAAAGAGAGAAGGAAGAGAATGAACGAACAATCCCTGCCCGAGCTGACCAGACGTCGCGCCGCGCACCTGTTCACCGACGAGACCGGCGCGGCGACCGCCGAGTATGCCATCACGACGATGGCCACCGTGGCGCGAACTAGGCGTATATCCCCGACTAGCGCCCCATGCGCCAGAAGCGCCGCCTCCGCTGGCGACGCGCGATCACTTCGAGGCCACCCTGCTCCTCGATCTCGGAGCGTCGCTGCAGCTCGGCTTCGTCCAGCTCTGACGGGTCGACCTCTTCGCCGTTTGGGCGCACCTTGCCCGAGACGACGCCGTCGTACGTCAAGCTCCGGAGGTCGATCGCTTGCTGCGTGATACCTCTCGGCGGTCGCTCACCGCGGTACCAGGCCGCAACTTGCGCTGTCGTCGCCGTCACTAGGAGGTGGTTGGCGTCTGCCTCCCTCGGTCTCGTGTCGTCAGCGTAGGCATGCATCGCCGCAAACCCGAGGGCGTCAGCGATCTCACCTTCGCCTTTCCCGAGCAGGTACGAGAGCCGAGAAAGCTGAGCGACCGCTTCACCATAGGCCGTGTGCCACTCGCGCTTCGGCGCGTCGCGGCTGAGTCTGCTCATCTTCATCAGGAGCGCATCGACCTTCGCGAGAATATCTCCGATCTCCTTGTGCGTCTCATCGCGCCGCTTCGCTCGGCGGTCCAGGCGGTCTTTCGCCAGCGGCCCGATCACACCACCGGCCAGCGTCCCGGCGACGCCGATCAGCGCAACTATCACGACGTCGGTCATACGGCCAGGCTAGCGAAAGGCGCGGCTCAAGCTCATCGAGTTGGTCGACCCGGCGAGAGGCAGAGAACGCACACCTAAGAGAGAAGTACGCCGACCTCCTCGCCGCCGCCAAGGTCGGATTCTTGGTTGACACCGGGATAGCGATTCAGATCGCCCAGGACGCCGAACCATCAAGGACTACCAGAGAGCCAAGGATGAGCCTGAGGCCGTCCGCGACGATGCTCGACGGCTACGCGCCCAGGGTGCCACCTATGCCGAGATAGAGCGAACGCTGAGCATCAGTCGGGAGCGGCTTGTGGTCTTCCTCAGCGATGAGCCGCTGACGCCCGCCGAGACCATCCAGCCGGAACCCCTTCCGGTAGTGGAACCCGTGCGCGACCTTCCCCCCGCGCCCAAGCCGCTGAAGCACGGCACTTTGTCCACCTATACCAATTACAGGTGCAGATGCGACGAGTGCAGGAGTGCCGCGACGGAGCACGCGCGAGCATACCGAGAGGGGAAGGCACGCGAAGCCCAAGCCGAAAAATAAGTGCTTGTGAGTTTGGACGATAGTAAATCTCAGGCGTATAAGCCTATATGCGGATTTGTCGGAAGCCCGCGTCACCCTAGGTGAGCCGGACCGGTTAGCGTTTCTTCCATTTCTTCCGCGCCGGTCCGGCTCAACCTCCCCCGACAGGGAGGATGAAGAAGTGGAAACAAGAAAATGGGATACAAGCCAACCCAAAAGAAGCCTGTCGATCCGGGAACGCTGAAGCCGTTCGAGTTTCAAGAGTTTGTGCAACTCTTCCCGGATGCCGCGTTGACGAAGGCGAAGATAAAGCGCTCCGCCTTTGTCGCCGTGAGCATGATGCTTTCTCGACATGGCAAGTTCGAAACCGGATTGCGCGTTCGTCCAAGCGTCGGAACGCTCGCAGATGAATCGGGAGTGAGTAAGCCGACCGTCCGGAAGGTTCTCGCTTACTTGCGGGATCTCGGGGCCATCGTCAAGACGGGCGAGCATCGTAACCCTGGCGGCGGCTCACCTGTAACTGAGTACCGCCTGTACCGCTCCCCTCTCGTATCGGATGTCCTCCAGAACGTCAGAGATCGCGACTATGGCAGGGGAAAGCAGGAGACCACTGGAGAGGGGACAGGGGAAAGCGGAGAACCACTCAGTGTCAACCAGGGAACCACTGAGTGGAAAGCAGAGAACCACAATAGGAACCATAAGAGAAGAAAAGAAAGCTCGGTCGAAGAATCTCCCTCGCCCGCGCCTGTCGTCGCTACGCCTTCGGCCCGCGACGGCGCGGCGATGGATCAAGAAGAAGATTTCGACGTGGATGCATTCTTGGATGGATTGGTGCTCGACCTGTGACAGTCGATGAAATGTTGAGCGAGTTGGACGAGCAACGAGCTTGGATGCCTTCGCCTTTACTCCGAGCGATGCTCGAATTGGCAGAGTCCAAGAAAGTTGAAAAGCTCCCACGGTCTAACGCATCTCTCGCATGAAGTGGTTGTGGCTTTGAGCGATAGTACTAAGCAGAGGGTCACAATTCATCCAGGTCCGCCCTCGGGGATGGAATCACGTTGGTAACAATCCCCGCCACACGTCGAAGCGTGATTCCGCTAAATCATTGGGAAGTAGAGCATGGCAACACCATCAAGCATTGAGCGCCACGAGCAAAGTGCGCGCATCATCGAGCTAATTAGCCAGGGTGTCAGTGGTGCTGAAATCGCTCGAAGATATGGCGTGAGCGAAAGCGCAATCAGCAGATACAAAATCTCCCGCCAGAACCTCCTAGCTCAGATCGCTGAGGACGACGGCAACGATCCAAGTGAAGTCATCGGGCGTCTAGCCGACCTCTCGGATTCAGCCCGCACTACTCGCAAGCTGGCAGACGCTACTAGCTCCCCTGCCGTACGTGCCCGAGCTATCAGCGCAGAACTTGCCGTGCTCGACAGGCTGACCAAGTTGGCGATTGACGACACCGCCACGGCCCGACTAGCCCAGACAACTGGACCCCTGGTGCGCGTGATTCAGAAGCTCTCACAGAGTTATCCCCGCGAAGTGTTCGAAGCGCTCGCCAAGCACGAAGAGCTTGCAGACCTACTAGAAGCGCTCAGGGCGCAGAAGAGGAAGACACGATGAGTAAGACAGCATTCCCTAGAACTTTTCACATCCTGGCATCGGGTCTGAGCGTCGCGCTTGGTGACTTCGATGGCTTCGTAGGGCTACGTGGTCACGAGTTCACCGTGAGCGAAGAACAATACGCGTTCACCAAGAACAGGTTTGGCGTCTCTTGGCTGGACATGTCTGCCGACGAGCAGGAAGCCAAGTGGGGCGTACAGCGCTTTGCTGAGGGTCCGGTACCTGAGGGTATGGAGATCGGGCAGGACGACAAGCACGGGGCACGCTACAGGCAGTGGATGCGTGCCACCGAAGAAGCGCAGAAGATTTCCAATCCCGTGGACCGTGACGCCGCATTCCGCAAGATCAAAGCGGACTTCCCCGAGCAGAACAAGAGTTTTCAGACAAGTAGGGCGTACTGATGGCGACGCCACGACAGAGAGCCGACCTTATCCGCTTAGAAGCCCTACTGAGTGAAGCCTTCTCGATGATCGATCAGAGATATTGGGCCACACGCGACATGCGCGCAAGCTACGAGCAAGTTTTGAAACACATCCGATCTTGGATTTCTTGGGAAGAAGATGACGATGACTGACAACAACGAACGAACCCGAGCCATCATCAACGATGCACGCCGTAGCGATCCGGTGCGCGATGCCGCACTAGAGGCCGAACGGCAGTACCGCCCCGCCGAATGGACACCCGAGCAGGAAGCCGAACTCATCGAGCGACAGCACGGCACCGAACGCGAGCGCATCGACCGGCTAGTTAGCGAGCACAACGAACGACAGCGGCACCGCTGACTTTGACCTCCTTCCGGTTCGATTGGACTCCTTCCGGGAGGAATCTCCCCAGCGCGCCGGTATGCCCTAGGCGCTGGGAACACGATGCCCTCTCCGTTCCGTCCTCTTCATCCAGGTCGCGGAGAGGGCATCGCTGTACATAAGGGGTTCCCTTTATGTACACTAGGGTCATGACGAAAGCTCTCCTCTACTGCCGGGTGTCCACCGATGACCAGGTGGAGAACGGCGTGTCGCTCGAAGCTCAGGAACAAGCACTTGCCCTTGAAGCTATGCGGCGCGGCTACGAGTTCGAAGTAGTACGCGAGGAAGGTAAGAGCGGAAAGAGTCTTGAGGGCCGCGACAAGCTCGCTGAAGCCCTCGACCTCCTCGACAAGCACAAGGCCGATGTGCTCATGGCCGTCCGCATGGATCGCCTCTCACGCAACGTTGGGGATGTCGCCTCTCTCATGGCGCGATCCAAGAAGCGGGGATGGGGAATCATCCTCTCGGGTGACAAGCTCGACACAACGGCAGACGGCAAGTTCCGGACGTACCTCGATGCCGCCTTGGCAGAGCGTGAACGGGACATCATCTCTGTGCGCACCAAAGAAGGCATGGCAGAAAAGAAGCGTCAGGGTGCTGTCTTTGGCCGCGTGGTCGATCCGGGGTTCTTGCCGACCTACAGGCGGGTGCTGGACATGCACCGGCAGGGGATCAGCATGAACGCGATTGCCCGCACCCTGAATGATGAGGGAGTGCCGACAGCCAAGGGCGGAAAATTCTACGCGAGCACTATCAGGGCCATGGTCACTAGCGAGACAGCGCGCACGCTCAAGTAGGAACGTAAGAACTTGCGTAAGCAGACTCATGAAAGTTGTCGCGAAAGTTCACACGTAACTTCAAGATTGGCGCTCACCTAACCTAATAGGTGACGTAGACTGTAAAGAGCCGCCCGCAGTTGGTAGCTACGGACGGCTCTTGGCCCCGCCGCTTAGGCAGAGGTCGCCAGTCACTGTAGAGGCAGTGACACCTATGTTGACGAGAAGCCCCCGAACCCGTGAAAGTGAGGGGGTTTCTCGCTGTCTACGATTCTATGTGTGAATAAGCACCTTGTGTTGGGGGTCGGGTGCTGACGGGATGACTCAAGGGCGAAATGTCGGAGATGTCCGATCCGCTAGACGGTTCCCAGCGGTTCCCAGCGGTTCCCAGCGGTTCCCGTGGTGCGGAATCACGCGGATCACAACCCAAGCATAACGATCCGGTAACAGGAACTACATTGGTGTAGTTATCCACAGGCTATGCACAATTCATCGATTGCACGGAGGCCCAACGGGTACCGTGTCATCCATGATCCTGCCGCCCATCGATCCCGACATCCCCATGTCAGACGGGGATGATTTCGACGGGGCCGCGCCTAACTGTGAGCGGTGCCTAGTGCCGATGGATGCCCGCGCAACGCCACGCGGCGAGCGCTGGGAGTGCCCGAGCTGTGGCACATCCCGGCTCAGTTGAGAGCGGCTGAGATCGCCGCCTGAGCCTCTGTAGGCACCTTCCCGATATGGGTAGTCTCGCCGGTGTCCCAGCTAACGCGGTGCTCTGCTCGACGCCACTTGAGCACGATGGTTCCCTCTGCCTCTTCTACCGTCTTGACCCTCACGCCCTTACCCACAGGCAGGACATCGGCGGAGTAGACGAGAGCCGAGAGGATGGCCCGCTTCCGTCCGGTGCTCAAGCTCTCCCACAGCCCGCGCACGTCATCGACGCTGACGAACTCGGCAAGCGGATTCACCCGGATAGCTTCGGCTAGCTCATGGTCGATCCGCTCCGCTTCGGCGTCGATCTCATCCACCATGAGCGAGAACGTAGAGCCGCTGAGCTTGCCCGTACGGTACAGCCCTTCGGCCTCTGCTCTACGCGCCTTCAGCGCCTCTCTAGCGGCCCTCAGAGCGTCGATATCCTGCCCGTCGTCGTCTACCCACTTGAGCAATCCGGGGGCGCTCAGAACCTTAATCACAGCTTCGGCTATGAAGCCCTCGATGATGCTCGCCGGTCGCTGGAAACAGCCCGCTGTACACCTGTAGCCGCGCACGGGATTCGTGGTCTTGGTGAGGGTCGCACGCATGGGGCCGTGGCACTTCCCACAACGCCCGACACCGCTAAGAAGGTGCTTCGCCTTGGTGTTGCCGTCGTGCGTTCGGCGGCTCTCATCGAGCAGAATCCCGCGCGCAACGATCACGGCATCCTCACTCAAGATCGGTTCCCATGCGCCGGGGACACACTCAGACCAAGTGAACGCCTCAGGGTTGTACGGCATCCGGGGACGCTTGGCATCCGGGCGTGTGTCCTCAGGCATCGGCGGCGGAAGCATCCCGGCTTGGAACGGCGAGATGAGAAGCCGCCGAACAGTGCTCGCCGTCCACCTAGCGCCCTTACGGGTGACCTTGCCCTGATCGTTGAGAGCGCGGACGATCTCACCGAGCTTGGCACCGCCTAGAAGCTCCCGCGACATGTAGCGGATGACCTCAGCCTCTGCCGGTACGACGGCGTACCGAGTGCCCTTCTCATCCCGCTCAAGCTTCGGAATCCACCTGTACCCGTACGGCACCAGACCGGGCGCGGGATGCCCTGCCTCACGCCGTGCGGCACGGTAGGGGATGGCGCGTGCTTCCTTCTCCTCGATCTCAGCTTCCGCGAACAGAACAAGCATGGTGAGCATCATCCGACCGCCGAGAGTAGACGTGTCGATGCCATCGCGAAGGGTGACGATCCGCACATCCCGCTTCGGCTTGGTGAGTTCGTACACATCGACCATGCGACGAAGAAGCCGAGCGGCTGTAACGGACACGATCACATCGAGCTTGCCCGCGTCGATGTCGACAAGCATCCGCGCCCACTCGGTGCCCTCGCCGCGCTCCTTGGTTGCAGACGTGGCGTTGTCGTTGTACGTCTCAACGAGCTTCCAGCCCTCGCCCTTAACCCGGCGCTTGCACTCTGCGATCTGCTGGGAGATGCCTTGGTCCTCGCGTACGCTCTGACGCACGTAGATCGCCGCTCGCAGTGCCTTCTTAGCCATATCGGGATTCTATGCCCGTTTGGCTCCACAGCGGCGGCTGTCGCCTTCGCCGGGCTGCTCGTTGTGATCATGCGCTCAGATGAGGTGCGCGGCATCCTGACCGATCTCGTGCGGCGGGCACTCACGGTGTCGTGATGCGGCTGCCCCGATGGCACTGCGGCGGCGGGTTCAGCCGTGCGGCCCGTGAGGAGCGCGGATCCGTCGCGGCTGAGCTCGCCGTCGCGCTGCCGGCGGTGCTGCTGGCACTGCTGCTCGGCGTCGGTGCGCTGAGCGCCGCCGCGACGCAGGTGTCTCTCCAGGATGCCGCTGCCGATGCGGCGAGACTGCTGGGCCGCGGTGAGAGCGCGGACCGCGCGGCCGGCGTCGTGTCGGCGTCCGTCGACGGCGCGCGCTCCGCCTCGCGCACGGACGGCGACCTCGTGTGCGTCACGGCATCGATCGAGATGCGCATCGGCCGGGTGATCTCGGTGCCGCTGAGCGCCTCGAGCTGCGCGCTCGCCGGTGGGCTGTGAACGGCGTCGGCCGAGCAGCCCCCAGACAGACCTGAACCCAACAGAGAGGAGGCCGCCATGGCCGGAACAGCACTCGCAGCCGGTGTGCTGACGGTCGCGGCGACGCTGTCACTCGGGCTCGCGGTCGTCGGCGGCGCAGCGGTCACCGCGCAGCGCACCGCGGGAGCGGCCGACGCCGCAGCCCTCGCCGCGGCCGATGCCGTCTCGGGTGCGGTCGCCACCGAGACCGACCCCTGCGCTCTCGCAGCGCGGGTCGCCGCGGCATCCGATGCGACGCTCTCGCACTGCCGGATCGACGGACTCGCGGCGACAGTGGAGGTCAAATCCGCGTACGCTGGTCTCGTCGCCGCATCCCGGGCCCGAGCGGGTCCGCCGGAGCAATCATGACGGTGAACCCCCTCACATCCCATCGCTGCTTTCCGACGATCCCCGTCCTCGGTACTCTCGGCTCACACCGGGAAAGCGGTGTGTATGGTGTGCTTCGAAGAAAGGACGCACCCGTGGCTGAAGGCAAGAAGCTCGTCATCGTCGAGTCGCCGACGAAGATGCGATCGATCCAGGGGTACCTCGGCGACGGCTACGAGGTGCTGAGCTCGGTCGGCCACATCCGCGACCTCGCCGACAAGAAGGACATCCCCGCCGACGACAAGAAGGCATACGGGAAGTACTCGATCGATGTCGAGAACGACTTCGACCCCTACTACGTCGTCTCCGATCGCAAGACGAAGACGGTCGCCGAGCTGCGCCGTGCACTGAAGAGCGCCGACGAAGTCCTGCTCGCCACAGATGAGGATCGCGAGGGCGAGGCCATCGCCTGGCACCTGCTCGAGACGCTCAAGCCCAAGGTGCCCGTCAAGCGCATGGTCTTCCACGAGATCACCAAGGACGCCATCCAGTCGGCGGTCGGCAACACCCGCGAACTCGATCTCGCACTGGTCGACGCACAGGAGACCCGTCGAATCCTCGACCGTCTGTACGGCTGGGATGTGTCGCCGGTGCTCTGGTACAAGGTCAAGTCCGGTCTTTCCGCCGGGCGCGTGCAGTCCGCCGCCACCCGAATGATCGTCGAGCGCGAACGCGAGCGCATGGCCTTCGTGTCGGCCGAGTACTGGGACGTCGAGGCGAACGCATCAGCAACCGGGCAGTCGTTCAGCACGCGCCTCGTGCGCGTCGACGGCGGCCAGCTGGCCCGCGGCACCGACTTCGACGACACCGGAAAGCTCAAGAAGGCCGTCGTCGTGCTCACCGAGCAGCAGGCAGAGGCGCTCGCCGCCGCGGTCGACGCCGCCGGCTCCGCCACCGTCAGCAAGGTCGAGGCGAAGCCCGGCACCCGCAGCCCGTACGCACCGTTCACCACCTCCACCATGCAGCAGGAGGCCGGTCGCAAGCTCTCGATGAGCGCCAAGCACGCCATGGGCGTGGCCCAGCGCCTGTACGAGAAGGGCTACATCACCTATATGCGCACCGACTCGGTCGCGCTGAGCACGCAGGCGATCCAGGCGGCCCGCAGCCAGGCGGTCGCGCTGTACGGCGACTCCGCCGTGCCGCTGAAGCCGCGCGTCTACAAGTCCAAGAGCAAGAACGCGCAGGAGGCGCACGAGGCCATCCGGCCGTCGGGCGACACGTTCCGCACGCCGTCGGCGGTGGCCTCGGGGCTCGACCGCGATGAGCAGCGGCTCTACGACCTGATCTGGAAGCGCACCGTCGCCAGCCAGATGTCGGATGCCAAGTACGAGACCACCACCGTGACCCTCGAAGCGGATGCTGCCGGCCAGAAGGCCGAGTTCACCGCATCCGGCACCGTCTACACGTTCCGAGGATTCCTCGAGGCGTACGAAGAGGGGCGCGACGAGAAGCGCAACTCGCAGGACAAGGCCGACGACCAGTCGCTGCCCGCCGTCGCCGTCGGCGACGAGGTGGGGATGTCGGATGCCGTCGCCAAGGGGCACCGCACCACTCCGAAGCCCCGCTACACCGAGGCGTCGCTGGTGAAGGCGCTCGAAGAGCACGGCATCGGCCGCCCGTCGACCTTCGCCAGCACCATCGGCACGGTCATCGACCGCGGCTACGCCACCAAGCGCGGCCAGGCTCTGGTGCCGACGTGGCTCGCCTTCAGCGTGGTGCGCCTGCTCGAGCAGCACTTCGCCGACCTGATCGACTACGACTTCACTGCTGCCCTCGAGGACGACCTCGACGCGATCGCCCGCGGCGAGCAGAACCGGGTGGAGTGGCTGCGTTCGTTCTACTACGGCTCGGAGTCGCAGGTGGGACTTCGTCAGGTGGTCGACAACCTCGGTGAGATCGACGCGCGCGCACTGAACTCCACGCGCATCACCGATACCGCCACGCTGCGATTCGGCAAGTACGGCCCCTACCTCGAGGTCGCCGACCCGGCGAACCCGGAAGCCAAACCTCGAATCGTCAACGTGCCGGAGGATCTGGCGCCGGACGAGCTCACCGCCGAGAAGGCCCAGGAACTCGTCGACGCCCCCGTCGCCGGCGACCGCGTGCTGGGCGAGAACCCCGAGAACCGCAAGATCGTCGTCGTCAAGGACGGCCGGTTCGGTCCGTACGTGCAGGAGAACGACCCGGTCTCCGAGGACGACTCCGTCGACACCGCCACCGGCGAGGTCGTCGACAAGCCCAAGAAGAAGTCCGCGAAGAAGGATGCCGCGCCGAAGCCCCGCACGGCGTCGCTGCTGCGCTCGATGTCGGTCGAGACCATCGACCTCGCCACCGCGCTGAAGCTGCTCAGCCTGCCCCGCATCGTGGGGGCCGATCCGGAATCCGGTGAGGAGATCACCGCCCAGAACGGCAGGTTCGGCCCGTACCTGAAGAAGGGCACCGACTCGCGCTCGCTGGAGAGCGAGGATCAGATCTTCGACATCACGCTCGAGCAGGCGCTCGAGCTGTACGCCCAGCCGAAGTACGGCGCACGCAAGGCCTCCAGCGCCCTGAAGGAGTTCGACGCCGACCCGGTCAGCGGAAAGCCGATCCGCGTGCGCGACGGCCGCTTCGGTCCGTACGTGACTGACGGCGAGACGAACGTGACCATCCCGCGCGGCCAGACACCCGACGAGATCACCTTCGAGATCGCCGTGCAGATGCTCGCCGACAAGCGCGCCAAGGGACCGGCCACCAAGCGCGGCAAGAAGGCGCCCGCGAAGAAGGCGCCCGCGAAAAAGGCACCGGCGAAAGCATCCGCCAAACGGCGCACTGAGCGAGCGCAGCGAGACGAAGTGACCGACGCCGAGAAGGCCGCGGCACGCTCCGCCGCTGCGAAGAAGGCAGCGGCTACCCGTGCCGCGAACGCGGCCGCCAAGGCGAAGGCGAGTTCGTGACCCGACCCGACGGTCTCTGGATCACGTTCGAAGGCGGTGACGGGTCAGGCAAGTCGACCCAGGCCGCGCTGCTGGCGGAGTGGATCAGCGACCGTGGCCGCACAGTGCTGCGCACCCGCGAGCCGGGCGGGTCGGACGTGGGCGTGCTCATCCGCGACATCGTGCTGCACCACCGCGGCGACATCGCTCCGCGTGCAGAGGCGCTCCTGTACGCCGCTGACCGCGCGCATCACGTCGCGACGGTCGTCCGGCCGGCGCTCGAGCGCGGCGAGGTCGTCATCCAGGATCGCTACCTCGACTCCTCCGTCGCCTACCAGGGTGCGGGGCGGGTGCTGGATGCCGACGAGGTGCGCGATCTGTCGCTGTGGGCGACAGGCGGGGCCCTTCCGCATCTGACGGTGCTGCTCGACATCGATCCCGTGACAGCCAGACATCGGCTGGATGCCGACGACAAGCCCTTCGACAGGCTCGAGGCCGAGAAGGAGGAGTTCCACGCGCGCGTGCGCGAGGCGTTCCTCGCTCTCGCCATGGCCGAGCCCCAGCGCTTCCTCGTCGTCGACGCCTCGACGGACCCCGAAGACATCGCCGTGCTGATCCGCGCGCGCGTATCCCTGCTTGTCTGACCCGTGCGATGACCGTTCACCCGGCGACGCTCACAGCGCACAGCGCCGGCGCGAGCGGCCGTCACCTCGCAGGTGCTTGTCGGATGCCGCGGATAGGGTTGATGCCATGACCTCCGTCCAGGCCGCCCCGTTCCCGTGGTCGGATGTCTGGGGTCAGGAAGCCGCGGTGCAGACGCTGCGCCAGGCCTCCGCCGACCCGGCGTCGATGTCGCACGCCTGGCTGATCACCGGTCCTCCGGGATCAGGTCGCTCGACTCTGGCGTACGCGTTCGCTGCGGCCCTGATCGCCGACGGCCCGGATGACGAGGCGACCATGCGCCAGGTGCTCGCCGGCACGCATCCGGATGTCACGGCGCTGCGCACCGACAAGGTCATCATCACGATCAAAGAGGCGCGCGCGCTCGTGGAGCGCTCGTATTTCGCCCCCTCGGCCGGCCGCTACCGCGTGATCGTCGTCGAGGACGCCGATCGCATGGTCGAGCGCACCTCCAACGTGCTCCTCAAAGCCCTCGAAGAGCCGCCCGAGAAGACGGTCTGGCTGCTGTGCGCGCCGAGCGAGGCAGACCTGCTGCCCACGATCCGCTCCCGGGTGCGCGCCCTGCGACTGCGCGAACCCGACGTGGCCGATGTCGCGAGACTCATCTCGCTGCGCAGCGGCGTCGACGAGGCCACCGCCGAGCAGGCCGCCAGGCACGCACAGCGTCACATCGGCATGGCGCAGCGCCTCGCCGTCGACGAGCAGGCCCGCAGCCGCCGCGAGCAGAGCCTGCGCGCCGTGCTGGGGGTTCGCGGGGTCGGCACCGCAGTCGAGGTCGCTGGCCTCATCATCCAAGCCGCCACGGACGACGCGAAGGCTCTGACTGCGGAGCGCGATGCGGCCGAGCGCGCAGCCCTGCTGCGCACCGTCGGCATCGCAGAGGGGCAGGCCGTGCCGCCCGCCGTGCGCTCCCAGGTCTCGGCGCTCGAAGACGACCAGAAGAAGCGGGCGACGCGGAGTCTGCGCGACGGCATCGATCGGGTGCTCACGGATCTGCAGTCGATGTACCGCGACGTCGTCATGCTGCAGTACGGCCGCGGTGACCACCTCATCAACACCGAGCTGCGGGATGAGCTCGCCGCTCTCGCCGACGCGTGGCCCGTGCAGCGCACGATCCTCGTGCTCGACGCCATCGCCGACACCCGCGAGTCGCTCGAGCGCAACGTCGCTCCGCTGCTCGCCATCGAGAGCCTGCTCGTGACCATCTCCAGCGGAAGGACACCGTGAACCACCGAACCGAACCCCGCTGGCGAGCACCGCGCCTGCGCCGGCTGATCAGCATGGTCGCCGGCCTCGCGGTGGCATCCGTCGCACTGTCCGGATGCCTGTACTCGCAGATACCCGAAGAGCGGACCTCGACGACCCGCACGCCGGACACTGCGGGTGTCGCTCCCGAGCTGCTGCCGTACTACTCGCAGGAGGTCGACTGGCAGCCCTGCGGCGTGCGCTTCGACTGCACCGAGGTCACGGCCCCGCTCGACTGGGACAACCCCGGCGACGGCGAGATCTCGCTGGCGCTCGTGCGCCATCAGGCGACCGGCGAGTTCCAGGGCTCGCTGCTGATCAACCCGGGCGGTCCCGGCGGCAGCGGCTACGACTTCGTCGCCGACTCACTCGACTACGCCGTGGGCGCAGACATCATCGAGCGCTTCGACGTGATCGGCTTCGACCCGCGCGGCGTCGGACGCTCCACTGCGGTCGAGTGTCTCGACGGCGCTGCGATGGACGAGTACAACTACGGCGTCGTAGAGGGCGAACGCGGCAGCGCAGAGTGGGAGGACGCGCTCAACGCGCGCAACCAGGAGTACTCCGAGGCGTGCGAGGCGAACAGCGGTGGCATCCTGCCCTTCATCACCACCGTCAACTCCGCACGCGACATGGATCTGATCCGCGCCGTGCTGGGGGATGAGGTGCTGAACTACCTCGGCTACTCCTACGGCACCTTCCTCGGCGCCACCTACGCCAGGCTGTACCCCGAGCGCGCGCAGCGCCTCGTGCTCGACGGCGCCATCGACCCGTCGGTGCCCGGCCTGGAGGTCGGCGCGACGCAGGCAGGCGGGTTCGAGTCCGCCCTGCGCGCGTATCTGGAGGACTGCCTCGGCACCGCCGAATGCCCGTTCAGCGGATCGCTCGACGAAGCGCTCACGGACTTCCAGGCGCTGTTGGCGAGCATCGCGCGCTCGCCCGTTCCGAACGGCGACGGTCGGATGCTGACCGTCGACACAGCGGTCACCGGCACGATCACCGCGCTGTACAGCGCGGACAGCTGGCCGTACCTCACCCAGGGGATCACCGCCGTGCTGCAGGGCGATCCATCGGTGATGTTCGCGCTGGCCGACAGCTACAACAGTCGCGGGCCCGACGGCGAGTACATCGACAACTCGGCTGAGGCGTTCCGCGCGTACAACTGCATGGACTACCCGGTGGAGGACGACCCCGCCGCCGAGGAAGCGTCGATGAAGATCGTCGAGGACGTGGCTCCGACGTTCGCCCCGTACTGGGACGGACCGGATCCCTGCGAGACCTGGCCTTATCCGCCGGTCGGCACGCGCGATGAGATCGCGGCGTCCGGCTCCGGTCCGATCGTCGTCATCGGCACGACGAACGATCCGGCCACCCCGTACGCCTGGTCGGAGTCGCTCGCCGAGCAGCTCGAGAACGGCGTGCTCGTCACCCGCGTCGGCGAGGGCCACACCGGATACAACAAGGGCAACTCCTGCGTGGACGACGCGGTGGAGGGCTTCCTCATCGACGGCACCGTGCCGGAGGACGGGCTGCGCTGCGAGTGAGTACGTGAGCGGTGCGTCGCAGACTGCGGTGCACCCTCAGGCGCACATGCAATGAGTCAGACGAGCTCGATGAGGAGACACGCATGACACAGAGAAGGGGCACCGGGCGCCGCGAGGACCTCGTGCAGGCCGCGATGGCGATCGTCCGCGATTCCGGGTTCGGGGCCGCCTCGGCGAAGGCGGTGGCCGGCCGCGCCGGTATGAGCACCGCGGCGATGTCGGCCTATGCCGCGAATCTCGACGAACTGCTTGCGGAGGTGTTCCGTCGCTGCGCCGGGGTCGAGATGGCAGCCGTCGATCGAGCGATCGCCGGAACCCGATCCTCGGATGCCACCGGCCGGCTGATCGCGATGATCGACACCTTCGCCACCCGCGCGCTGCGCGCGGGTCGGCTGGCGTGGGCTCTGCTCGCCGAGCCGGTCAGCCGCGAGATCGAAGTGGAGCGCCAGGCGTATCGGCAAGGGTACGTGGACATACTCGCCGAGATCGTGGTGGACGGTGTGCGCGACGGCGAGTTCGCCCCGCAGGATCCCCGGATAACCGCCGCTGGAATCGTCGGCGCGATCAGCGTGGCCCTCATCGGCCCGCTCGTCCCGCTCACACTGGAGGACGACGATCCGGCTGCCGTCATCGCCGCGATCACGAGGTTCTGCCTGCGCGCGGTCGGCGCGCAGCCGGCATCCGAGACAGCATCCGATCCGGAGACCGGCACCGCATCCGACCTCGGGTGAGGCCTCGGTTTCGCGGCAGCGGCTTCGGCATAGTAGGATCGATGATCGTGCCGCGGTTCACCGCGCACGCCACCTTAGCTCAGTGGTAGAGCATCCCACTCGTAATGGGAAGGCCGTCAGTTCGATCCTGACAGGTGGCTCGAACAGGGGCCGGGATGCACAGCATCCCGGCCCCTTCTCCGTCTCTGCGGGAGGCCGCGATCAGATGATCGAGCGCCCCTCGGCCTTGGCCTTCTTCGCCTCCTTGACGAACGCGCGGACGATGACCGTGAGCGTACCCGCGACGATCACCGGCCACACGAGCACGTAGGCGGTCAGTGCGATGGTCGACATCTCCATGTCAGTTCCTCTCGTTCTCAGCGGACAGCGGCTTCTCGGCTTCGGTGAGCTGCACCAGCTCGGCGTTCAGCTCGCCGGTGTCGACCGAGTCGAAGTCGCCGGTGCGCTGCTTGATCACATCGAAGTCGAAGTCGGCCTTCTTGCTGGGCAGTGTGAGGGCGACGCAGACGATCGTCGACACCGCGTAGGCGATGAGCGAGCCCGACAGCACCGGGTAGGTGTGCAGGAAGCCGATCGCGAACGGAGCGGATGCCAGGGTCGCCACCGCTCCCACGATGAGCGCCACGCGCTTGCCGAAGAAGCCGAACGCCATCAATCCCAGCACCACGCCGATGCCGATCGTCGACAGCACATCCGAAACGATCCCGACCGGTCCGCTCAGGTCGATCCACTCGAAGCGCACCGGCAGGAACGCAGCCAGCGCGACGACAACCGACACCGAGAAGGCGAGGTTGGTGACACGGTTCCAGTAGAAGCTCGCGATCACTGGGAACACCAGCGCACCCCACAGGGCGCCGACGAACACCAGCAGATCGAGGATGTTGAACTGCGATCCTGCGAAGAACAGGCCCGCGACCATTGCGACGACCATCGTGATGCGGCCGATCAGCACCATCGTGCGCGGGTTCGCGTTCTTCTTGCCGGCGATGTTCTGACCGTAGATGTCGGCCATCACGATCGAGGACAGGGCGGTCAGATCGGCATCCGCCGTCGACGACAGCGAGCCGATGATCATGACGAAGAACACGCACAGCAGCAGCGGCGACAGGTACGTCGCGGCCATCTGCGGGATCAGGTTGTTCACATCGCCGCCGGTCGGGGTGATCCCCGCATAGAGGGCGATGACTCCCAGCATCCCGATGCCGATGATCGTCGCGCCGTACCCGAAGGTGGCGGTGATGAACGTCTTCTTGATCAGGTCCTCTCGCACGGCGAACAGGCGCTGCGCGATGGTCTGGTTTCCGATCGCGTAGGCCAGCACGGCGGCGATGTACGGCGCGCCCTGGTTGAAGAACGCGTCTGATGAGAAGAAGTCGCCCTGCTGCGGGGTGAGGTTCGACGCACCGGTCTCGAACAGGCTCGGGCCGCCCGCGGCGAAGAACACCACGGGGATGATCACGATCACCGCACCGAGCATCGCGCACACCTGCGCGAAGTCGGTGAGCACCGAGGCGCGGAAGCCGGACCACAGCGTGTACAGCAGCACGCCCGCGCCGATGGCGAGGATGCCCTGGCTGAACGTGAACGGAGAGAGCATCGAGATCAGCGCGCCACCGGCGATGAGGTTCGAGGTGAGGCTGATGATGCTGCCGAGCACGTTGGATCCGGCGAGCATCAGCTGGCTGGATCGACCGTGCCGGGCGAACATCACCTCGGCGATGGTGTGCGCCTTCGGCGCGACCTTGCGGATCCGCTTGCCGAAGGGGTAGATGAGCAGGATCATCAGCGCGCCCCACAGCCCGTAGTGGATCGGGCCGGAGATGCCGTAGGTGTAGCCGGAGGTGGCGGAGGCGTACATCGATGACGCCCAGATCCAGGTGGCGGTCATGGATGCCGCCGAGATGCCGAACCCGATCTTGCCGCCGCCGGTCATGTAGCCGTCGGCGTTCTCGGTGCGCTTGCGGATGCGCAGCGACATGTACAGGCTGCCGCCGAAGAACAGCAGCATGAGCAGGACCACGATCGGTCCGGAAAGCGATTGCAGGTTTTCCACGTTTTTCTCTCTTGTCGAAGGGGCCGGCAGTGAGGCCGGAGCACGGGGACGAGAGAGTGCTAACGGGAGGGGAGAGTGGCCTTGAGCGGGCCGGAGATGAGCGTGGGGTCAGAGGCGAGGGCAGGTGTTGCGCAGGCCGGCATACAGTTCCTATCGTCGGTGAGCACGCGCGCGGCATCACCCCTCGCCCAGCGAGGTGATTCGCGCATGCGCGAACGGCGCAGCCGTCCGTGCGGAAGCCGGAAGGAACACGGCGCTGCTCACGACGAGGCGCAGTCGTGGCGCGCCTGCAAGTGGGGCATCTGATGCCCCGAACGGGCGGGCGCTCGCGAACGGCGGCAGCGCAGCGAGCGTATCCGGCCCGCCTCTCCAACGTAGCAAGCCGGGCGGGCAAGTCAAATGCGCGCGGTCTCGGCGTACCCTCGAAGCATGACCAGGGCATTGCTGATCGTCGACGTGCAGAACGATTTCACCGAGGGCGGCGCGCTCGCCGTCGAGGGCGGGGATGCCGTGGCATCCGCCGTCTCCGACCTGCTGGCATCGCGCGCCGATGACTACGCCGTCATCATCGCGTCGCGGGACTGGCACGACGCGGAGGGCGACAACGGCGGGCACTTCGCCGACGCGCCCGACTACGTCGACTCGTGGCCGGCGCACTGCGTAGCGGACACGGCGGGCGCGGACTACGACCCGCTGCTGGTGACGGATGCCGTCACCCACCACGTCCGGAAGGGGCAGGGCGTCCCCGCCTACTCGATGTTCGAGGGCGTCGCCGAGGACGGCGCGAGTGTCGCCGAGGTGCTGGCGGCGCACGGGGTGACGGATGCCGACATCGTCGGCATCGCGACGGACCACTGCGTGCGGGCTTCGGCACTGGATGCCATCGAACACGGCGTCCATGTGCGCGTGCTCACCGACCTGACGGCCGGCGTCGGCGTCGAATCCAGCGAGGCGGCACTGGCCGAGCTCGCACACGCCGGCGCGGTGCTCGCCGTGAGCGCGGATGCCACGGACGGCGACTCGGCGTGAGCCGGCGCGACGTCAGTCAGGGGATGAGCCGGCGCTGCGCGCTGCTGCTTCGGGCGGTCAACGTGTCCGGCGCGAACCGGGTGCCGATGGCGGAGCTGCGCGAGCTGCTCAGCGAGCGCACGGCGTTGCGCTCGGTGTCGACGTACATCGCCAGCGGCAACATCATCTGCGAACCGGGCGAGGACCGTGAGGCCGTGTGCGCCGAGGTCCGCGGGCTGATCGCCGAGCGGTTCGACGTCGACACCCCGGTCATCCTGCGCACGCACGATGAGCTCGTCGCGGCGCTGGATGCGAATCCGTTCCCGGACGCACCGCTGGACAAGATGGTGCACGTGATGTTCCTCGAGAGTGAGGCCGTGCCGACGGCGATCGAGCAGCTGACCCCGCGGCTGCTTCCGGGGGAGCGGGTCGAGCTGATCGGGTGCGATCTCTGGATCGATTACGGCGACGGAGGGGTGGCGTCGACGAAGCTCACCAAGAGCGCTCTCGATCGCGCGCTCGGCACGGCCGGCACGGCGCGGAACCTCAATACGCTCCGCAGACTCGTCGAGCTGACCGCGTCGGCGTGACGACGGTGGACGCTCAGTCGTCGATGTCGATCGTGACCACGGTCAGGTCGGCGTTCAGCTCGATCTCGACGTCACGGCGGTCGTTCAGACGGAGCTCGACCTCGTAAGCCTTCGACGAGTCGTCATCCGTCGAGACGGAGTCGACGACACCGGCATCGCCGGCCTCGGCGGTCGCCGCGGACTGGGCGGCGGCGATGATGTCGCCGAGCTTCGTCAGATCGAGCGCGGGATCGCTGCTGTCGTCGTCGTCATCGCGGTGCTCTCGGATCGTGCCGTCCACGCCGACGAAGACGTCGTACTCGGTGCCGTCGGCGAGGAGCACGTCGATGTCGTAGCCGCCGCGCTCGACCTCGATGGAGGTCACGCCGGTGCCATCGACATGTGCGATCGCCTGCTCGGCGGCATCGCGCATGGCCGACGCGTCCGAGGCGGCGAATGCGGAGCCCGTGGTCGCCACGGCGCGATCGTCGTCGCCGCGTCGGTCATCGTCCTCGGGTCGGTCATCGTCGGACGTGCTGTCGTCATCCGTCGAGCCGGCAACCGCACCCGAGACCGCGCTGCTGGCGGCGCGATCGTCGTCATCGTCGGCGGCCGAGGCGATGGCATAGGCGCCGCCGCCCATCGCGACCAGCGCGACTGCGGCACCGAGGCCGATCAGCAGATTGCGTCGGTGTCGCGGTCGGGGGGACTTCGCGTCGATAGGAGCGCTCGCCGCGGTGTCTTCTGGCAGGGGCTGGGTGTTCTCGTCGGTGTTCATGCTTCCACTCTGCGACGAGGGCGGTGAAGCCCTCCTGAAGAGTCCTGAACGCCTCTTCAGGATGCGATCACTGCGCGCTCGTCGCCGGCAGCGTCAGAGTGAACATCGCACCGCCGGCGGCGCCTTCGCCGACCACGAGCGTGCCGCCATGGGCCAGCGCGATCTCGCGGGCGATCGCCAGACCGAGACCGCTGCCGCCGGCATCGCGCGCTCGCGCCTCATCGAGCCGGGCGAAGCGATCGAAGACGTGCTCGCGCTGCTCGGCGGGGATGCCCGGGCCGTCGTCCTCGACCTGCAGGAGCACCCGGCCTTGGCGCTCGAACACCCTGATCGTCACCAGGCTGCGCGCATGGCGCGCCGCGTTGTCCACGAGATTGCGCAGCGCGCGCGACAGCAGCTGCTCGCTGCCGAGAACCCGTCCGGGGCCGATGCCGCGGCCGTCCGTCTGCACACCCATCCCGCGCAGGCGCTGCGCCTCAGCCAGGGCCAGGTCATCGAGGTCCGTGGGAGCCATGGCGCCAGCACGACCCTCGTCCAGCCGCGCGAGCACCAGCAGCCCCTCCACGAGATCCTGCATCCGCGCGCCCTCGTCGAGCACCACCCTGCTGAGCCCGTCGAGCGAACTCGCCTCCGGGTGGGCGTGCGCGAGCTCAGCGTGCTGCCGGATGGTGGCCAGGGGAGAGCGCAGCTCGTGCGAGGCGTCGCTGACGAAGCGCCGCTGGGTCGTCTGGGACTGCTCGATGCGATCCAGCATCCGATTCATCGTCCGCGCGAGCGCGCCGAGCTCGTCTTCGCGCTCGGCATCCACGCGTCGATCGAGGCCCGTGGCGTCGATCGCGTCGACCTGCCTGCGCAACCGCTCGACGGGAGCGAGGGCACGGCTGGAGACGACCCAGAGCACGATGCCGACGAGGGCGAGCACGAGCGGAACGGCGATCGCGAGAACGACGCCCGTCGCGCCGACGGCCTCGTCAACTCCGGCCAGCGAGCGCGCGACGGTCACGGTGCCGCGGTCGCTGTCGGTGCTCGCCGCCAGATGCGCTTCGCCGTCGATGTCGATGTGGGCCGTCGTGTCCTCCGGAACGGCCGGCAGTGCCCTGGCATCCGAATCATTGACGCCTTCACGGACGTCGTCGTCGTCATCATCCGCGTCGCCACCCCCGTGCACGCGCACCAGCAGATCGTCGTCGATGGCGTCCAGGTTCAGGTCGTCGTCATCGAGCTGCGCGGATATCGTGTCGAGATCCTGCTGCAGCGCCCCTGCGACCGCGTCGGTGAGCGACACCCTCACGAGCTGGACGGCGACGATCGCGCCGAGAATGAGTGCGATCGTCACGACGACCAGCGCGCCCAGCGTGAGCCGGGCGCGGATCGATCGCAGCGGGGATGCCATCATCATCCGCCCGTGCCGGAGAGCCGGTAGCCGGCGCCGCGCACCGTCTGAATCGCCTCGCGACCGAACGGGCGGTCGATCTTCGAGCGCAGATGCCCGATGTAGACCTCGACGATGTTGGCGTCGCCTTCGAAATCGGCACCCCACACGTTCGCGATGATCTCGGGCTTGGTGACCACCTCGCCGCGGCGGCGCAGCAGGAAGTCGAGCACGGTGATCTCGCGTGCGGTCAGCGATATCTCCTCGTCGCCGCGGAACACGCGTCGCGCCGCCGGATCGAGGCGCAGGTCTCCTGCCTCGAGCACGGCGGGGCGCTCGCGGGCGCCGCGGCGCACCAGGGCGCGCAGCCGCGCCACGAGCACAGGGTACGAGAACGGCTTGGTGAGCCAGTCGTCACCGCCGGTGTCGAGACCCTCGACCTCGTCCCATTCGCCGTCCTTCGCGGTGAGGAACAGCACCGGCGTCCAATCGCCCTCGGCGCGCAGCGCCTGGCACACGCGGTAGCCGCTCATGCCGGGCATCATCACATCCAGCACGATCGCGTCGTAGTCGCCGTCGCGTGCCAGGTCCAGGCCCGCGAGGCCGTCGTGCGCCACCTCGACGACCATGCCCTCCGCCTCGAGCCCGCGTCGGATGCCGTCGGCGAGCCGCACCTCGTCATCGACCAGCAGTATCCGCATCCTCACAGTCTGTCGGCTGGATGCTGAAGCGCAACTGAAGCCATAGCCTGGAGCGGTGTCCGATCGCTCGCTGTCGCTGCCTGCGAGCATCGCGGTGCCCGTCGACGACGAGCTGGTGATCAGGAAGTCGCGGTTCATCACGCACGTGGCGCCGGTCACCTCGCCGGAGCACGCCGACGAGGTCATCGCCGAGATCAAGAAGCGGTTCTGGGATGCCAGGCACAACTGCAGTGCCCAGGTGACCGGGCTGCACGGCGACCGCGCTCGCTCATCGGATGACGGCGAGCCTTCCGGCACCGCGGGGATGCCGATGCTCGAGGTGCTGCGGCGCAGGAACCTCACCGACGTCGTGGCGGTCGTCACCCGCTACTTCGGCGGCATCAAGCTCGGCGCCGGCGGGCTCGTGCGCGCGTACTCGTCGGCAGTGTCGGATGCCCTCGACCGAGCGGCGCTGGTGGATCGGATGCCACTGGCGCAGGCGACCGTCGCCGTCTCGCACGCCGAGGCCGGCCGCTTCGGCAACCTGCTGCGCGCCTGGGTGGCCGATCATGGCGCGGTGCTGGGGGACGCTTCGTACGCGGCGGATGCGACGTTCGAGGTATGGGCACCGGCCTCGGCGCTGCCTGCACTCGCCGCCGAGGTCGCCGCGGCGTCGGGCGGCGCCGTGGCGCTGGCGCGCAGCGGCACCGAGCGCGTCATCGACGTGCCGCGCTGAGGAAGCAGCGGTCGGCATCACCCGCCGGAGCCTGCCGGGCGAGCGCGTCGCCTGTTCGAGCGTCCTGCGACTTCCGTGCTCTGGGGCACCGGAGGCAGGCTCGTGCTGTCGTGAAGGTCGACCCGCCGGGTGCCGCAGGCCGCGCAGTGGACGTACACGACGACGCCCGCGGACGTGCGATGCGAGGACTCGGTGACCCAGCCGTGCTCGTGCAGCGGCACGCGGTTCGGGATCCTGATGGGCAAGGTGTGTGATGCGGTCATGCCTCCACGATGATGTAATGGCCTTATGCATCTCAACCCTTACGGCGAGTACGCTGTTCTGCTGGCGGCTTCCCTCGCCAATGACTGGCCGCAAGACCGTGATGGCATCGAGCAGCGCACCCGCGATTTCGGCATGACCATGACGTTCGACTCGGCATCCGACGACCATGCCCGCACCCGTGCCGTCCTTGATGGCTGGCTGGCGGTCGTGGATGCCGCCGACGACGCCGCGCGGGCCGCTGCGCTGAACGCGCAGATGGCGGCAGCGGCCGCCTACCCGCAGTTGACGGATCACGACGGGGAGGGGTGGCATCTGCACTACCGCGACGCAGGCCGTTCGCTTCCGGAGGTGCTCGAGGCGGTCTTCAGTGTCGGCACTGCACTTCATCTGACCGAGCGGGGGATGCACCGGCTCGGACGTTGCGCTGCCTCACCCTGCGCGAAGGTGTTCGTGGATGTGACGCGCAACGGTCGCCAGCGCTACTGCTCGGTGCGCTGCTCCAACCGCGATGCGGTGCGGAGGCACCGAGCGCGTGGCGGGGAGCCGAATGTCGGTTTTGAGCCCTGAGAACCGACATCTGGCTCCCGGCCGTCCTGACGCGCGGTCTGCTCAGCCGTGCAGGGCCGCGAGCACAGCATCCGAGAACGGTGGCCAGGCCTCGACGGCCCACGGCCCGAAGTCGCGGTCGGCGACCGCGACGCAGGCGACGCCGGCCTGTGGGTCCACCCACAGGAACGTCCCTGACTGCCCGAAATGCCCGAAGGTCGCCGGGGAGTTGGCGCTGCCCGTCCAGTGCGGGCTCTTGCCGTCGCGCAGCTCGAAGCCGAGCCCCCAGTCGTTCGGACGCTGCGTGCCGTAGCCCGGAAGCACCCCGTCCAGACCGGGGAACGCGACCGTCGTCGCCTCGGTGAGCGTCTGTGCGGCGAGCAGCGTCGGTCGCTGCAGTTCCGCAGCGAAGCGGGAGAGATCGCCGACGGATGCCACTGCACCGGCACCCGCCGAGCCGTCCAGCCGGGAGTCCGTCATGCCGAGCGGCGCGAACACCGCCTCGGAGAGGTAGGTTCCGAACGGGATCTCGGCACGGGCGGCGAGGGTGTCGGCGAGCACATCGAACCCGCGGTTCGAGTAGATCCGCCGCGTGCCGGGCGCGGCGCGCACCTTGTCTTCGGAGAAGTCCAGCCCGGACGTGTGGGCGAGCAGGTGCCGCACCGTCGAACCCTCGGGCCCTGCCGGATCATCGAGGTCGAAGACGCCCTCCTCGACGGCGATGAGCGCGGCGTAGGCTGTCAGCGGCTTCGTCACCGAAGCGAGCCGATACGGCTGCTCGAGATCGCCGTGCGAGGCGAGCACCCTGCCGTCGGCGGCGATCACGGCGGCCGCGGCGTTCTCTGCCGGCCAGTCCTCGATGCGGGTCAGTACGTCGTCGAGAGCACTCATGCACTCGATCCTCCCACGTCGTGGCGCGAGTCGGCCGTGCATCCGAGTCAAGCGCTGGAGGCTGTGGTTTAGACTCGGACGCGGTGCCGGCGACACACGCGCCGGCATCTGCCCCCGTAGCTCAGAGGCAGAGCAACGGACTTTTAATCCGTGGGTCGGGATGTCGGAATTCCCCGGGGGCACTTCTGATCCTCAGCACGAGAACGTGCCCGCCGACGAATCGACGGGCACGCTCCCCGGGAAACGAGGCTCCCCTCCCGCTCGCCCCGTTCACTGGCCCGTGCGGCGTCCCCACGCCGCACGGCCGGTCACTCACTCGGCCGGGGGCATCAGCACCGAGTCGATCAGGTAGACCGTCGCGTTGGCGGTCTGCACGCCACCGCAGATGACGTTCGCATCGTTGACCATCCACTCCTCGCCAGAGCCGGTCACCTCGACGTCAGCGCCCTGCACCGTGGTGTGCATGCCTTCGATGTCGGCGGGAGCGATCTGACCGGGGACCACGTGGTACGTGAGGATCGAGCTCAGCGTGTCGGCGTCCGTCTTCAGCGCCTCGATGGTTGCGGGGTCGATCTTCGCGAAGGCGTCGTCGACGGGGGCGAACACGGTGAACTCATCGCCGTTGAGCGTGTCGACGAGGTTCACATCGGGGTTCAGCTGGCCGCTGACGGCGGACACGAGCGTCGTGAGCAGCGGGTTGTTGGATGCTGCGACGGCGACGGGGTCCTGCGACATGCCCTGGATCGAGCCGTCGCCGTCCGGCACCTGCTCGGCATAGGCCTCGCATCCGGGACCGACGAGGTTCGCGGCCGGATCCATCATCTCGGGGGCCGCCTCCGAGCTCTCGACGGGCTTCGGCTCGCTCGACGGCTCCTGGGTCTCACCGCCGCCCATCGAACATCCGGCCAGAACGAGTACGCCGGCGAAGCCGAGCGAGACAGCTGCGGTGAACTTCTTCTTGGTGCTGAGCATTTCAACCTCCGGGGATTCGGTGCCGCGGTGATCCCGCGGCGTTGGAGGTTGTTCGGAGGCGCCTCGGAATCGGATGGGATCGGAGCGCAAGAAAGTTCCAGAGCCGCCGACCCCCAATCCGATCCGGGGCCAGATCCGAAGAACGAGGGACGGAAGGCGGATCATGGATCTGATCATCATCGGGCTGCTCGGCGGTCTCATCACAGGCATCTCACCGTGCATCCTGCCGGTGCTCCCCGTCATCTTCTTGACGGGTGGAGCGCAGTCCGCGAGATACGACGACGAGGTCACTCCGGCTCGTCGCAGCCGCCCCTACCTGGTGATCGCGGGACTCATGCTCAGCTTCAGCCTGGTCACCCTCGTCGGGTCGCTGATCCTCGGGCTGCTCAACCTGCCGCAGGACGTGATCCGCTGGGTCGGCATCGCGGTGCTCGTGCTGCTCGGCATCGCGCTCATCATCCCTCGCCTGGAGCAGCTCCTCGAGAAGCCGTTCCAGTGGATCCCGCGCAAAGAGGTGGCCAACCGCGGTGGAGGCTTCGGCGTCGGGCTCGCGCTCGGCGCCGTCTTCGTGCCGTGCGCCGGCCCGGTCCTGGCGGCGATCATCGTCGCGGGATCCACCGGTCGGATCGGCATCGACACCGTGCTGCTCACCGTGTCGTTCGCCATCGGGGTCGCTGTGCCGCTGCTCTTCTTCGCCCTCGCCGGGCGAGGCCTCGTCGAGCGCATCCGCGCCTTCCGCACGAGGGAACGCGCGCTGCGCATCACCGCTGGCGTCGCGATGATCGCGCTCGCCGTCGGACTGGTGTTCAACGTTCCGCAGATGCTGCAGCGACTGCTGCCGGACTACACCGCCGGCCTTCAGCAGGATCTCGCGGAGCGTCAGGGAGACGCGCTCGATCTGGGCGGACTCGTCACGGACGAGAACCGTGAGCTGGGCAACTGCACGAACGGGGCCACCGTGCTGGAGGAATGCGGAACCGCCCCGGCCATCCGCGGCATCGAGGCGTGGCTGAACACTCCCGGCGGTGCGGCCGTCGATCTGGACGAGCTGCGCGGCGAGGTCGTGCTGATCGACTTCTGGGCGTACTCGTGCATCAACTGCCAGCGCTCCATTCCGCACGTCGTCGCTTGGGACGACACGTATCGCGATGCGGGGCTGTGCGTCATCGGCATCCACTCGCCGGAGTACTCCTTCGAGAAGGAGGTCGGCAACGTCCGCGCGGGAGCCGAGGACTTCGGCATCGAGTACCCGGTGGCCCTCGACAACAGCCTCTCCACCTGGACGGCGTATCGGAACCGGTACTGGCCCGCGCACTACCTGATCGATGCGAACGGCACGGTCCGGCACATCAGTTTCGGCGAGGGCAATTACGCGGCGACCGAGAAGATGATCCGAGAGCTGCTGCAGGACGCCGATCCCGGCGTGTCGCTGCCTGACGCCACCGAGGTGACCGACACGACGCCGGAGGCAGGCTCGACGACGCGCGAGACGTTCCTCGGCTGGTCGAAGGAGGTCAACTACGGGGGAGCGGGCGACTACGGAGCGGGCCGCGAGGAATTCGAGTTCCCCGAGCCGATGCCGGAAGGCTCGTTCGCGCTGGATGGCCGATGGAAGGTCGAGACACAGTACGTCACCCCGGCGGGTGACGAGAGCGCCGGCATCCGACTGTCCTATCGGGCATCCGAGGTGCGGGTCGTGCTCGCCGGATCCGGCGAGATCGTCGCCCGTCTCGATGACGGCACGAGCACGACGATCCGAGTGGACGGCACGCCGCGCTCGCACCCGCTCGTCGAGGACGCCGCCCACGACGGCACCCTGACGCTCGAACTCACACCGGGAGTCCGCGCGTATTCGTTCACCTTCGGGTGACGGAGTGGCGTCCGGGGGCGACGGGAAGGAATGCGGCATGCTTGTCGAGATGGTCATCGACGGTGAGTATGTGCGGGAGGACGGTCCCGCCGGCGACCGCGCCACCGCGCTGCTCCTGCGCGTCGCGGACGGTGACCAGACGGCGTTCGCCGAACTGTACGACCTGCTGTCGTCGCGGGTCTTCGCGCTGATCCTGAGAGTGGTCACCAACCGCTCGCTGAGCGAAGAGGTGCTTCAGGAGGTCTTCCTCGAGGTCTGGCAATCCGCTCAGCGGTTCGCTCCGAACAAAGGGCATGGCAGGTCGTGGATCCTGACGATCGCACACCGCCGGGCCGTCGACCGAGTGCGGGCGACGCAGTCCAGCAGTGACCGCGACGTGCGGGTGGGGATCCGGGACAGCGCAGCCGCGCGGGATGTGGTGTCGGAGACAGTCGAATCGCGACTCGACGGGGAACGGGTCGTCACCGCGCTGGCAGGGCTGCCGGAGGCTCAGCAGGAAGCGCTGATCCTCGCGTACTACGGCGGTTACAGTCAGAGCGAGATCTCCGCACTGATCGGCGTCCCGCTGGGGACGGTCAAGACGAGAATGAGGGATGGGATGTCACGGCTGCGTGGCGAACTGGGGGTGTCGACATGAACGAGCAGGAGTTCTCCGAACTCGCTGCCGGGCACGCCCTGCACGCGCTGTCGGATGCTGACGAACAGAGGTTCCAGGCGGCTCTGGTCGCCCACCCCGAGTGGCAGCACCTCGTGGACGCCGACGAGCAGACGGCAGCGGCGCTCGCCGATTCCGTGCCGCCGGTCGCGCCGCCCGCCGGCCTGCGCGATGCGCTGCTGGCGCAGATCGCTGCTGCGTCGCAGGGCGTGCCATCGGCGCAGGATGCTGCCCTGCAGACGACCGACGCGGTCGGCTCACCGAGTGGTGGCGCTGTCGCTGCAGACGCAGCCGCCGGTGGCCGCCGGTGGAGTCGGATGCTGTTCGCGCTCGCCGCATGCCTGGTGCTGCTGGTGGGAGCCGGGATCGGGACGGCCGTGGTCGTCTCGCAGCTGCAGCGCCCGCAGTCCGTCGTCGCGCTGGAGCAGATCCAGGACGCGGGCGACGCGCGCCAGCAGAGCGTCGAACTGGCATCCGGCGGCACGGTCACCGCGCACTGGTCGGATGAGCTCGGAAAGGCCGTTCTCGTGACCACCGGCCTCGACGACCCGGGCCAGGGCGAGACCTATGAGCTGTGGCTGGTGCGCGGCGAAGTGCCCATCGCCGCCGGTGTCTTCGACCCCGCGGACGGCGAGGCCACTGCCCTGCTCGCGGAGCCGATGCGCCCTGGCGACGCGATCGCCGTGACGGTCGAGCAGGCCGGCGGATCCCCGTCGGGTGCGCCCACGAGCGACCCGATTCTGGTGATTCCCACGGCGTGACCCCGGTGGCGCCGGTGCGGCGTAGCCTGGAGGGATGCCCGAGCAGTTCCACCGCCCCGTCCGCCGGCCCCCGTCCGCCTTCGACAACCTGGTCGCCCGTGCGGACCCCGCCGAGCAGTCCAGGGTGGCGCACGCGACGGCATCCGCTCTGCTCGAGCGCGCCCGCACCGACGAGTCGGGCGCGGTGACCGAGCGACTGATCGGCTTCGCCGCCGAGCACGGCATCGACGAGATCGCCGAGCTGTGGTCGCACGCACCGGCACGATCGCTGCCGGGGGCGCTGTGGCGGCTGTATCTGCTGCAGGTCGCGATACGGTCGGATGCCGCGCTGACCGCACTGCTCTACGAGCGCGGTCGCGTCGAGCTTCGATCGGCGGATGCCGTGGTCGCAGGCGCCCCGGCGCCTGCGAACCCGGACGAACTCGTGCAGTTGGTGGATGCGATCCTGCGCGGCGTGTTCCGCGGTGATTTCGCCATCGCGCTGGAGCGCGCCGCAGCGTACTGCCGGGTGCAGGCATCCGGTGCCACGCACCTGGCCGATGACTACGAGCGCAGCGAGACCGACCGGGCCAGCGAGCTCACGCGGCGCGCACTGCGCCTGACGACGTACGCGGAGGATCTGACCGCCGCCGCCGGAGCGTGGCGCCGCGGCAACCTCGTGTGACCCCCGATCTCAGGGCACGAGAAATCTCTCGGGCATGAAAAAAGCCGGACCGCAAGAACGCCTCTCGGCGGAGGGCCGCTCGGAGCGGCAAATATTGGAGCCCGGGGTTATGCGGCCCGGCCATTCAAGTGTAACGCGTCACCGCCGGAGGTATTCCCGGCCGCTCTATGCTGTGGACATGCCCCAGCGCTTCGCCCTGATGATCGCTCCCGCTGATGCGGCGGATGCCCGCGACGACTTCTCGGAGTCGTTCACGCCGATCGATGTCACCGCTCCTGCGCTCAGCGTCGGCGAGCTCAGCACGCAGCGCGGCGATGGCGTCTTCGAGTCGATCGGCGTCATCGACGGTCATCCGAACGAGGTGGAGGCGCACGTGCAGCGGCTGGCCCATTCCGCGCGGCTGTGCGACCTTCCGGCGCCGAATCTCGAGCAGTGGCGGCAGGCGGTGGCTGCCGCGGCTGCGCATGCCCCGCAGGGCGAGTCGGTCATCAAGCTGATTCTCAGCCGTGGGGTCGAACACGGTCCGACCCCGACTGCCTGGGCGACCGCATCCACCGCCCCGGACTACTCGGCTGTGCGGCATGACGGCGTGCGCGTGGTGACCCTCGACCGCGGGTACGATCTCGGTGCGGGGGAGCGGGCGCCGTGGCTGCTGCTCGGTGCCAAGACGCTGTCGTACGCGGTGAACATGGCGGCCCTCCGCGAGGCTCGCCGGCGCGGCGCGGATGACGCGGTGTTCATCACGCGTGACGGCTATGTGCTCGAGGCGCCGACCGCGTCTTTGATCATCCGGTCGGGTGACGAATTCCTGACGACTGCGCCATCCGCTGGAATCCTGCACGGCACGACCCAGCTGAGCGTCTTCGAGCACCTGGAGTCTCGCGGCCTGCGCACGGGATACGCGACGCTCTCGGCGACCGACCTGGTGAAGGCGGATGCCGCGTGGCTGGTCTCGAGCATCCGGCTCGCCGTGGCGATCACGGCCGTGGACGGCGCGCCACTGGCATCCGACCCCGACTTCACCGCCGAGTTGAACACCTTCCTGCTCTCGCCACGCTGAGTGGGCATTTCTCCCCATCCGCGTGGTCGGGAGCGGGCATGGCCGGCTCATAGGATCGAGTCATGAGCACATTCTGGAGACGCGCCATCGCGACCACGACCATCGCTCTCGTCGCGGGCATGGGCCTCACGGCCTGCGGCGCGGGGGGAACCGAGAACAGCACGACCGAGCCGAAGGGCAGCGGCTCGCAGAGCCAGACCGAGACTGTGCCCGAGACCTCGGGCGTCATGACGGCAGACGACTTCGCGCAGCGCATCAACGACGCGCAGTTCGAGGCCGGCTCCGCGCACTTCGTGCAGACCGTCGAGGCAGCCGGGCAGAAGATGGAGTCGACCGGCGACATGGTCATGGACGAGGACCCCTCCAAGGTCCGCATGTCGATGGCGATGACCGGGGGCATGGAGCTGCGTCTCGTCGACGGCGAGATGTACCTGAACATGGGAGAGCTGACCGGCAACAAGTTCTTCCAGCCCTCGAGTGAGGACGGCAACCCGATCGCCGAGCAGCTGAACTCGTCGCTCGAGCAGGCGAACCTGGGCAAGCAGCTCGAGACGTTCAAGGCCGCGCTGAAGGACTTCAAGTCCGAGGAGGGCGCCGAGACGATCGACGGCGTCGAGACGACCAAGTACACCCTGACGCTCGACACCGAGACGCTCTTCGCAGAGCAGGGCACCGAGATCCCGGCCGACGCCGGCATCGGCGACACCCTCGATTACGTGATCTTCGTCGGCTCCGACGACCTGCCGCGCCGCATGGTCATGGACGTCGCCGGCAGCGCGGTGACGATGGAGTTCAGCAAGTGGGGCGAGGCCGTGACGGTCGAGGCTCCGCCCGCCGACCAGATCACCGACGAGATGCCCGGTATGTGACATCCACCCCGGCCCCGGTCCGTTTCGGCTGGCCGGGGCCTTCTCCTGCCTCGGGTCATGTGCTCGGGTCGTGTGCGGAGCCGGTCGTGTGCCGGATTACTGACCAAGAGTCGTCAGCGCCGCGTGTCGGGGCGGCGCCACGCCGTGAGCGCCTGCGCACGTCAGTGATCCGGCACGAAGGATCGGTGCACGGCCGACCTCCGCAGGATCGCAGCCACCACCGTGGGCCAGTCGTGCACGATCATCGCGTAGTCGAAGCGCAGCGTCTCGTACCCGAGAGCGGCGGCCCGTGCCTCTCGCACCAGATCCTTGTGACGCTTGGACATCTGCGGCCTCGATGGATCGACTTCCTGGTCGTCGTGGTTCTGCTTGCCGTCCGCTTCGATGATCAGGAACTTGCCGATGACCATGTCGACCTCCCCGACGCCGTCGATCAACACCTGCGTGCGCACGTGGATCCCCAGCTTGTGCAGTCGGAGCCGGATCAGCGACTCCAGGCCGCTGTCGGCGTCGCTGCGCGCGAAGCCGAGGAGCCATCGCAGCGGGCCTGGCACGCGCGCTGCCAGCCAGTGCACGTCACCGAATCGCAGCTTGGACGTGCGCAGCGCGGATTCCAGCGCGCAGAAGAAGGTCTCCTCCTCGGCGCACATCGCGATCTGAAGGAGCACGTTTCGAACCGGCGGCAGCTCACCGAGTGCGCTCTCACCGTCATCCCAGTGCAGGCGCTGTTCGCACTCCGGGCGTTCACAGGGTCGCGGATTGCCGGCGTGCCCGAACCAGAGATGCGGATCGTCGACGTCTTCGAGGATCCACAGTCCCAGCATCCGACCTGCGGTGACGCAGCACGGGACGCCGCCGTGCTCAGCGGCGTGGACCCACGAATCGTCGGCATGAATCGAGGCGTACACGCCGCGACGCACCCTGCGGATCTCACCGACCTCCGCCGCACGGGCGATCTCGCGACGCGTCACACCGCGCGCACGCAGATCGCCCGCACGGGCGATCGGACCGATCTGGGCGAGTGCTGTCGAGGCGAGCAGGAATGTCATCCGACCGAGCATCCGACACTGAGCGCCCGTGGAAGCGTACGATGCCGGTGACGGTGGACAACTCGGCTCGATCCCGAATTGTGCAGGACATGTCGCCGTGCCGGATCACTGATGAGCTGCTGCTCTTGCGGCGCGTCGGACAGGCGACACGCCGTGCGGGGCGAGGGACGTCAGTAATCCGGCACGAGACGGCGGCGGCACGAGACGGCGGCGGCACGAGACGGCCACGCGGCGCGCCGGGGCGCCGGATGGGGCTCAGCCGAAGCGGCCGGAGACGTAGTCCTCGGTGGCCTGCACGCTCGGGGTGGTGAAGATCGTCGAGGTCTCGTCGAATTCGATGAGCTTGCCTGGCTTGCCGGTGCCCGCGATGTTGAAGAACGCGGTCTTGTCGGAAACGCGGCTCGCCTGCTGCATGTTGTGCGTGACGATGACGACCGTGTAGTCGTTCTTCAGCTCGCCGATCAGCTCCTCGATCGCATACGTCGATATCGGGTCCAGGGCCGAGCAGGGCTCATCCATCAGGATCACCTCGGGCTCCACGGCGATCGCACGGGCGATGCACAGACGCTGCTGCTGCCCGCCGGACAGGCCCGAACCCGGCTTGTCGAGGCGGTCCTTGACCTCGTTCCAGAGGTTGGCGCCGCGCAGCGAGCTCTCGACCAGGGCATCCTGGTCACTCTTCGACATCTTGCCGTTGTTCAGCTTCACGCCCGCGAGCACGTTCTCCTTGATGGACATCGTGGGGAACGGGTTGGGGCGCTGGAACACCATGCCGACCTGGCGGCGCACGAGCACCGGGTCGACGCCCGGCGCATAGAGGTCCTTGCCGTCCAGCAGCACTTCACCCTCGACACGCGCACCGGGGATGACCTCGTGCATGCGGTTCAGTGTGCGCAGGAAGGTGGACTTGCCGCAGCCGGACGGGCCGATGAATGCGGTGACGCTGCGCGGCTGGATCTCGAGTGAGACGCCTTCGACGGCGAGGAAGTCACTGTAGTAGACGTTGAGGTCGTTGACTTCGATGCTCTTGGACATGTCGGGTTCCTTCGGGTCGGATGCGGCTCAGCGGCCGGCGGTCTTCGGTGCGAACCACTTGGCGATCAGGCGCGCGAGCAGGTTCAGCAGCATGACGATGAGGATCAGGGTGAGCGCGGCGGCCCACGCGCGCGCGATGGATGCGTCCGCGTTGGTGCCCTGATTCATGTAGGAGTTGTAGGCGAACACGGGCAGAGTCATCATCTGGCCGCTGAACAGATTGGTGTTCAGGCTGGCGGTGAACCCTGCTGTCAGCAGCAGCGGTGCGGTCTCGCCGATGACGCGTGCGATCGCGAGCATGACCGAGGTCGTGATTCCGGCGATCGAGGTCGGAAGCACGACCTTGAGGATCGTCAGCCACTTCGGGACGCCGAGGGCATAGGCCGCCTCGCGGAGCTCGTTGGGGACGATCCGCAGCAGCTCCTCGCTGCCGCGCACCACGACGGGGACCATCAGCACAGCCAGCGCGAGCGAGCCCATGAAGCCCATCGAGATGCCGGGGCGGACGAACATCGCGAACACCGAGTAGATGAACAGACCCGCGACGATCGACGGGATGCCCGTCATCACGTCCACGAAGAAGGTGATGCCCTTGGCGATCCGCCCGCGACCGTACTCGACGAGGTAGATGGAGGTCATGAGCCCGACCGGGACGGCGATCAGCGCGGCCATCATGGTGATCAGCACGGTGCCCCAGATGGCGTGCACGATTCCGCCGCCGTCGCCCACCACGTTGCGCATCGAGAACGTGAAGAACTCGGCGTCGAAGCGTGCGATGCCGTTGACGATGACGGTCCACAGCAGAGAGATCAAGGGCAGCAGCGCGATCGTGAACGCGGTGGCGACCAGTGCGGTCATCAGCCGGTCGACGGCCTTGCGGCGGCTCTCTGCGATGGAGGACACCACGGTGATCAGCACCATGTACAGCAGGACGCCGATGATGACGGCGCCGGCGACGTTGAAGTCGGCGAGGTCCTCGCCGAACGATGCGACGCCGAAGACGGCGAAGGAGACCGCGAGGGATGCCCCGAGCAGAGCCCACGGCGCCCAGCGGGCCAGTCTTCCCGCGGTGAGGGCGGTGGAGGCGGGAGCGGTGGTGGGGGCTTCGGTGAGCGTGGTCATGTCAGTTCGCTCCAGAGAACTCGGCGCGGCGCGAGACGATCCAGCGTGCCACCGCGTTGACCGCGAACGTCACGATGAACAGCACCAGGCCCGTGGCGATCAGGGTGTTCACGCCGGTGTCGTGCGCTTCGGGGAAGGCGAGTGCGATGTTCGCCGGGATGGGCGTCGGGTTCGTCGCTGTCAGCACCAGGAAGCTGTACACCGCGGCGGGGGAGAGCACCATCGTCACGGCCATCGTCTCGCCGAGCGCTCGGCCGAGCGCGAGCATCGTGGCGGAGACCATTCCACCTCGGGCGAAGGGCAGCACGGCCATGCGCACCATCTCCCAGCGCGTGGCGCCGAGGGCCAGAGCGGCCTCTTCGTGCAGCTTCGGCGTCTGCAGGAACACTTCCCGGCAGATGGCGGTCATGATCGGGATGACCATCACGGCGAGCACGAGGGCGGCCGTCATGATCGTCTTGCCCGTGGCTGACACCTGGCCGCCGAAGAACGGCACCCAGCTCGCGTACTCGTTCAGCCAGGCGTAGATCGGCTGCAGCATCGGGGCGAGCACCAGACCACCCCACAGGCCGAAGACAACCGACGGCACGGCCGCGAGCAGATCGATGATGTAGCCGAGCAGCCCGGCGAGTCTGCGCGGTGCGTAGTGCGAGATGAACAGGGCGATGCCGATCGAGATCGGCGCGGCGATCAGCAGCGCGATGAACGACACCCAGACCGTGCCGAATGCGAGCGGACCGACGTAGCTCCAGAACGATTCGCCTTCGAGGATGTGGTTGTCCGTCGTGTCCGGCGCGAAGGCCGGCAGGCTCTGGATGATCAGGAACGCGGCGACGGCCGCGAGCACGACGAGGATGATGATGCCGGCGCCGAGGGCGGTGCCGGAGAAGACGCGGTCACCCAGGCGCTGCTTGGCCTTGATGGGCGCAGGCGGCGCGTGGTGCGCCTGGCCGGTCGTCGTGCTCATGATCTCCTGCTCTTCGGGATGGAATCGGGTTTCGGGATGATGCGCGTTTCGGGCTTCGCGCGGACTCTCCGATGCCCTCGCGTCCGGATGGACGCGAGGGCATCGGATCAGCCGTTGATCATCGTGTGTATCAGTCGACCTTGATCGTGTCGATCGCAGCGAGGACCTTGTCGCGCAGACCCGCCGAGATCGGGGCGCTGCCCGCGTTGTCCGCAGCGGCCTGCTGGCCCTCTTCGCCGGCCATGTACTCGAAGTACGACTTCACGAGCGCTGCCGTGTTCGCGTCCTCGTACTGCTCGCACGCGATGAGGTAGCTCACCAGGGCGATCGGGTACGAGCCGGCCGGCGCTGCTGCCGGGTCGACCTCGAAGACCAGGTCACCGGCGCCGCGACCTTCTTCCAGCGGCGAGCTCTCGACGAGCGCTGCGGCGGCGTCGGCCGAGTAGGCGACGTACTCGTCGCCGACGCCCACGTGCACCTGGCCGAGGTCCGAGGTCTGCGACGCGTCGGCGTAGCCGATCGCCCCGTTTCCGGCCTTGATCGCCTGGACGACACCGGAGGTGCCCTGGGCGGCCTCACCGCTCTGGATCGGCCACTCGCCATCGGGCTCGTGAGTCCAGACGTCGGCGGCAGTGGCCGAGAGGTACGTGGTGAACGTCTCGGTGGTGCCCGAGTCGTCCGAGCGGTGGACCGGCGAGATCACGAGGTCGGGCAGCGCGACGCCCTCGTTCTGCTCGGCGATGGCCGCGTCGTTCCAGTTCGTGATCGTGCCGGCGAAGATGCCGGCGATCGTCTTCGCGTCGAGGTTCAGCGAGTCGATGCCCTCGAGGTTGAACGCGACCGCGACGGGCGAGATGTACAGCGGAACCTCGACGATGGCATCCGATGCGCACATCTGGAAGCCGCCGGCGGTGAACTCGTCGAGCTTGAAGGCCCGGTCCGAGCCGATGAAGTCGCTGGCGCCGGCGAGGAAGTTCTCGCGTCCGGTGCCGGAGCCGGTGGGCTCGTAGTTGATGGTGACGCCCGTGTTGGCGGTCTGGAAGGCGGCGACCCACGCTTCTTGTGCGGCGCCCTGCGACGATGCGCCGGTCGCGTTCAGGGTGCCTTCCAGCGTGGACGCGTCGCCGGGCTGATCGGTTCCCTCGGCGGCCGGAGCCTCATTGGCGGCGCAGCCTGCGAGTGCTAGGGCGGCGACCGCGCCGATGGCGCTGATACGAGCGATGCGGGAGATCTTCACTGTGGATCCGTTCGATCGGGGACTGTTGGATGCCCGGTGCAGGGCACACAGTGACGCTACGAGCGACGGTTAACGACAATCTCCCACTTTGGTGAACGGAAGGTGAACGGATGCGGGCGGACGGAAGACGCCGTCAGAGCTTGGGCTCGTGCGTCTCGATCGAGATGATCCCGGAGCCGGGGTTGGTGACAGAGAGGTGAACGACCGAGAAGGCGGCGACGTTCAGCGCGCTCGCGCTGCTGACGTACGAGCCGTGCATGGTGCCGGTGGCGAGCGCCATCTCCGAGAGGATGCCCGGGAGCACCGGTCCGTGGCTGCACAGCACGGCGGGCTTGCGGGAGCGGACGCGCTTGCCGACCACGAAGCGGACGTCGGCGGTGCCGTCCTCCCAGGCATCCTGACTGATCTTCGCGGTCACACGCGCGACCCGGCCGAGCTTCTTCTCGAGCGGCGCGACCGTCTGCCGGCACCGCTCGGCATCGCTGGTGACGATGCGGCGGACTCCGAAGGCGCGCAGCGGCGCCACGATCGCCTTCGCGTGGCGCAGGCCCTTCTCGGTGAGCGGGCGCTCAGCATCCGCCCCGTCCCAGTCGGAACGGGAGACGGCCTTGGCGTGACGAAGCGCGATCAGCGGGAACGTGTGCAGCACGCCGTCGTCGACGAGCCGGGCGAAGTTCTCGAGGATCTCGACGTCGACCGGGTAGCTCAGGCGCCCCCGGGCCTTCTTCACGCTCACCCACTCGATCGCGGCGATCTCGTGATTGGGTACGAACGACGACGCGCGGATGGCGTCATCGGTGGCCTCGGCGGCCCAGTAGTGCACGACCTTCTGCCGTTTGGGGCGCATCCAGTACTTGCTGACGCCGACCGGCACGCCGAGCGCGACCCGGATGCCCGTCTCCTCGCGCACCTCGCGGACCGCCGTCTCGGCGAGCATCTCGCCAGGATCGACCTTGCCCTTCGGCAGAGTCACGTCGCGGTATTTGGTCCGGTGGATCAGCAGCACGCGCAGCTTGCCGTCGATCAATCGCCACACCACGGCCCCCGCGGCGTAGACGGCGGTGTCGCTCATCGGACCGTTCGCTTGCGCCGACGCCGTCCCTGCACGCTCGCCATCGTCCGATCCTGCAGGTCGACCAGCGGAGCGTCCTCCGTGCCGGCCGAGCGGGTCCATACGCCGCCGGCCCCGAGATGCCATGAGCTGGTGTGCGGATCCATCGCCAGGTCGAACAGGTCGTGCAGCTCCTGGAGGTGGGCGGGTTCGGTGAGGCGCACCAGTGCCTCGACCCTGCGATCGAGGTTGCGGTGCATCATGTCGGCGCTGCCGATGTAGACGATCGGGTCGCCGTCGTTGTCGAACATGAACAGCCGCGAATGCTCGAGGTAGCGACCCAGGATGCTGCGCACGGTGATGTTGTCGCTGACGCCGGGCAGATCCACCCGGAGGCTGCAGATGCCGCGCACCCACACCTCGACGATGACCCCCGCGACGCTGGCGCGGTACAGCGCGTCGACGATCTGCTCGTCGACCATCGAGTTGACCTTGATGCGGATGCGCGCGGGCTTTCCCTGCTCGGCGTTCTTGCGCTCGTTGTTGATGTGGCGCAGCAGTCCCTTGCGCAGGTGCAGTGGGGCGACCAGCAGACGCTTGAACTTCTTCTCGATGGCGTACCCGGACAGCTCGTTGAACAGGCGGGTGAGGTCCTTGCCGACCTGAGGGTCGGCGGTGAACAGGCCGAAGTCCTCGTAGATCCGGCTGGTCTTCGGGTTGTAGTTGCCGGTGCCGACGTGCGAGTAGTGGCGCAGCACGCCGTCCTCCTCGCGGATCACCAGGGCGAGCTTGCAGTGCGTCTTCAGGCCGACCAGGCCGTAGACGACATGCACCCCGGCCTTCTCGAGCTTGCGGGCCCAGACGATGTTGGCGGCTTCATCGAAGCGCGCCTTCACCTCGACGAGCGCGAGCACCGATTTGCCGGCCTCGGCGGCGTCGATGAGCGCCTGCACCACGGGGCTGTCGCCGGACGTGCGGTAGAGCGTCTGCTTGATGGCGAGCACCTGGGGGTCGCGCGCGGCCTGCTCCAGGAAGGCCTGGACGCTCGTCGCGAACGACTCGTACGGGTGATGCACCAGCACGTCGGCCTTGCTGATGGCTCGGAAGACGTCCGGACGCTCGTTGCTGTCGCCGGGCTGGAACGCCACGGCGGTGGTGGGCACGTGCGGGGGATAGCGCAGATCCGGGCGGTCGACCCGCGACAGGTCGAACAGGCCGCGCAGGTCGAGCGGTCCCGGCAGGCGGTACACCTCCTGGTCGGTGATGTCGAGCTCCTTGATGAGCAGCTCGAGGGTCACGTCGTCCATGTCGTCGGTGATCTCCAGGCGGATCGGCGGGCCGAAGCGTCGCCTGAGCAGCTCGGCCTCCAGCGCCTGGATCAGGTTCTCGCTCTCGTCCTCCTCGATCTCCACATCCTCGTTGCGGGTCAGGCGGAACGCATGGTGATCGAGCACCTCCATGCCGGGGAAGAGGTCGATCAGGTGGTTGGCGATGAGCTCCTCGAGGCGGATGAAGCGCACGATCTCACCGCCGCCCGGAACCGCGATGAACCTGGGCAGCATCGGCGGCACCTTCAGTCGCGCGAATTCCTGCCGGCCCGTGCGGGCGTTGCGGATGCGGATCGCGAGGTTCAGCGAGAGCCCCGAGATGTAGGGGAACGGGTGCGCCGGGTCGACGGCCAGCGGCATCAGCACAGGGAACACCTGCGCCTGGAAGTACTCGCTCAGCGCGCTGCGCTCGGCAGCTGTGAGTTCGTCCCAGTCGGCGATCTCGATGCCGGCATCCGCGAGTGCGGGACGGACCTGCTCGCTCCACACCGCCGCGTGGCGCAGCTGCAGTGCGTGCGCTTCGGCGGAGATGTCGCCCAGCACGTCGCTGGGAGAGCGGCCCACGTTCGTGGGCACCGCGAGACCGGTGAGGATGCGACGCTTGAGGCCCGCGACGCGCACCATGAAGAACTCGTCGAGGTTGCTGGCGAAGATGGCGAGGAAGTTCGCCCGCTCGAGCTCGGGGAGCGAAGCGTCTTCGGCGAGCTCGAGCACACGCTGGTTGAATGCGAGCCAGCTCAGCTCGCGGTCGTGGTAGCGGTGGTCGGGCAGGATCGCATCCGGCGCCTCATGCGCATCGAAGTCATCGTCTTCGGCGTCTCCGAGTCCGGCATCGACAAGTACGGGTTCGATCATGGGGTACATCCTTGCATCCGTCGGTGACGAATCGGAGAACTCAACCCTCGTCCTGCGACGTCTCTTCGTGCAGGTTGAAGCGGTAGCCGACGTTGCGCACCGTGCCGATGATCTGCTCGGTGTCGCCGAGCTTCGCCCGCAGGCGCCGCACATGCACGTCGACGGTGCGGGTGCCGCCGAAGTAGTCGTATCCCCACACATCGCTCAGCAGCTGCTCGCGGGTGAACACGCGGGACGGATGCGTGGCCAGGAAGTGCAGCAGCTGGAACTCCTTGTAGGTGAGATCCAGGGGGCGGCCGTGCAGCTTCGCCGAGTACGACTGCTCGTCGATCGTGATGCCGGATGCCTGCACGCGTGCCGGTTCGCGCGCGTCGCCACGCGACATCGCCAGCCGGATGCGGGCGTCGACCTCTGCGGGCCCGGCACCGACGAGCAGCACGTCGGTGAAGCCCCATTCCCCTGAGACGGCGCTCATGCCGCCCTCGGTGACAGCCAGCAGCACTGGTGTCTCGACGCCCGTGGTGCGCAGCAGGCGACAGGCGGCGCGTGCGGCGACGAGATCCGTGCGCGCATCGAGGACGATCACATCGGACTCCGGCAGCGAGAGCAGATGACTGCTGTCGAGCGGGTGAGCGCGGACGGTGTGCGGCAGAAGCTCGAGCGCGGGCAGCACCGGCTCCGCATCGGGAGCCGCGGTGAGTGCCAGCAGCAGGACCACGGGACAATGTTAGTGGCGGCGATCACCGTTGGTGGCGGCCATCAGCCCGCTTCGCTGTGAGACAAGTACGATGGGCGTCATGGCAGAAGTCGCACTCGCTCCGCGCAACGCCTTCCACGGCGTCATCGCGGTATGGGCGGTGTCGCTGGTCGCGGCGCTCGTGCTCGGATTCGCGCTGCCGGAGGATGTGCGCATCGGCTGGCTGATGATCGCGTTCGGGGCGATGGTGCTGCTGTCCTTCGCCGTGCAGCTCTCCTACGCAAGACCGCAAGGGTTCATCGTGCGGGTCTCTGCGAGCCTGATGGGCTCGCTCGTGCTGATGGGGCTCGTGTCCGCGGCGTTCGGCATCTCGGCGCTGGTCACCGCACTCTGACGGGGACTAGACTGTCGGGCATGGACCTCGTCGCGCTCGAATTCTTCTTCCTCGGCCTGCTGGGCCTTGCGAGCCTCGCGATCGCCTTCGTCTCCGGCGTCGTGCTCGTCAACCTGTTCCGCGGTCAGCGCTGAGCCGACTGTCGTCGTGATCGACCTGCCCACGGACCTTCCGGCAGATCTGGCGCCGCTCTCGTGGCTGCTGGGTGTCTGGGAGGGCACCGGCGTCATCGAGTACACCGCCGGTGAGAAGCGCTTCCAGGGCGAGTTCTCGCACCGCGTGAGCTTCAGCCATGACGGCGGACCGTTCCTGAACTACGCCGCCACGGCATCCTTCCGCGGTGTCGAGGGCGAGGATGAGCCGATCGCGCTGCTCGCCGAGACGGGGTTCTGGCGTCTGGCGCGACCCCGCACGGCGGCTGACCCGGGCCCCGCCCTGCTGCCGCCTGCCGAGGCCGGCGAGGAGCGGACCGTCCACGATGTCGAGGCGCTGCGCACCGACGACGGCTTCCCGATCGAGGTGTCCGTCGCCCACTCCGACGGAACGCTCGAGCTGTACCTCGGCCGGATCTCCGGCCCCCGCATCGACATCGCGACGGATGCCGTCGTCCGTCCCGCCGGGGCGAAGGAGTACACGGCGGCCAGCCGCATGTACGGCCTGGTCGACGGCCACCTGCTGTGGGCGTGGGACATCGCGGCGATGGGGCAGACGCTGAAGTCGCACGCCTCTGCCCGACTGGCGAAGGTCTGACGATGGCGATGTTCGACTCGCTCGCAGGGGCTGTGCGCGACGGCGACACGATCGCGCACTTCGGCAATCCGCTCATCGAGCAGCGCAGACTCGCCGCTGGTGACGCGCTCGCGCCGCTGGGGGATCGCACCGTGATCGAGGTCACGGGGGAGGACCGCCTCACCTGGCTCGACTCGATCACATCGCAGTCGGTCGCGCGGCTGCGCGCCGGTGAGAGCACCGAACTGCTCGTGCTCGACCCGCAGGGACGCGTCGAGCACGCCGCGGGCGTTCTCGAGGACGGCACGTCGGTCTGGCTGATCGCCGATGCGGCGGATGCCGAGAAGCTCGCAGTCTGGCTGCAGCGCATGGTCTTCCGCTCGCGCGTCACCGTCACACTGCGCCCCGAGATCGCCCTCGTCGGCTTCTTCGCCGGCGGTTCCGCCGAGGCTCGGATCGTGGCGGCTGCGCCGCACGGCACACCTCTCGTATGGCGTGATCCGTGGCAGCACGTGCAGCCGGGCGGGCATCAGTACGCGGATGTCGAGCACCACCCCGGTTCCGACTACGCGTGGAGCGTCGCGCTCGTCGACGACGCCCGCGCACTGTCCGAGCCGTTCGCCGGTGCACTGGCCGCCGAAGCGCTGCGCATCGCGGCATGGCGGCCCCGATGGGCGCACGAGGTCGATGACCGTGCGATCCCGCACGAGTCCGATTGGATCCGCAGCGCGGTGCACCTGAGCAAGGGGTGCTACCGCGGGCAGGAGACGGTCGCCAAGGTGCACAACCTCGGGCATCCGCCGCGCCGTCTTGCCGCGCTGCTGCTCGACGGCAGCGATGTGATCCTTCCCGCACCCGGCGCCGTGGTCCTCGCCGGCGAGAGCGAGGTCGGGCACGTGACCTCCTCCGCACTGCACTACGAGGACGGGCCGATCGCCCTGGCGATCCTGTCCAGACGCGCTCCGGTCGGCGAGCTGCTCGTGCGCTCCGAGGACGGCATCGACGTCGCCGCCGCCCAGCAGGTCATCGTGCCGGCGGATGCCGGCGCCACCGCGGACGTGCCGCGCCTGACGCGTCTGTCGCGTCGCCCGCTCGGCGACGATCCCCGCAACGCCGGCGCCTGAGCGCCTCCGCGGCACGGCGTCAGGACAGCGGGGCGACCGTCGCCCAGGGGACGGTGATCTCGCCCAGCCGCCAGCGGCGTCGGTCACCGTGCACCGGGATGCCGCGCGCTTTCAGCGCGGCGACGGCGGCCGTCCAGCGCTGACCCGCCCCGAAGGGCGTCAGGGCCGCGGCGCGATCCCACTCGTCGTCGAGCGCGGTGAGCAGCTCGTGCACCCGCTCGCCGGGCACATTGCGGTGGATGAGCGCCTTCGGCAGTCGCTCGGCGACGATGCCCGGACGATCGAGATCGGTCAGGCGCAGTGAGATCGTGAAGGCGGTCGGGAGGCCGTCGGATGCCACATCCACCCAGCTGGAGATGCGGCCGATCTCGTCGCAGGTGCCCTCGAAGAGCGTTCCGGTGGGCGCGAGCCGCGAAGCGACCCGCCGCCAGGCATCCGCGACGTCGCCCTCGTCGTACTGGCGCAGCACGTTCATCGCCCGGATGACGGCGGGGCGGCGTCCGCCCGGCAGCGGCACCTCGAAGCCCCCTCGCGCGAACGAGACCGGCAGATCGGGTGAGAACGGAGTGCGTCCGGCACGGACGTCGGCTAGCTGCCGCCGCGCCGTCTGCACGCGCTCCGGGTCGATCTCCAGACCGATCACCTCTGTGCCAGGACGGGCGCGCTGCAATCGCTGCGCCAGCTCGAACGCCGTCACGCCGCTGGCCCCGAAGCCGAGGTCGACCACCAGCGGATCCGTCGCCGAGCGCAGCGCCGCCGACGCCGCGATCCAGCGGTCGTTCCGTCGCAGCCGGTTGGTTCCCGTCGTCCCCCGTGTGGGCTGACCGAGGGGTGACGCTGCTGCCATGAGGCCATTTTCCCATCCGTTGCCGCCGGATGGTCATCAGACCCCGCCGGCCGCGCCCCCGGCGATAGGCTGGAATCATGACGCGCACCCTGATTCTGCTCCGGCACGGCCAGAGCGAATGGAACCAGCTCAACCTCTTCACCGGATGGGTGGATGTCCGCCTGACCGAGCAGGGCAAGGCCGAGGCCCGCCGCGGTGGCGAGCTGATGGCGGAGGCCGGTCTGCTGCCGGACGTGCTGCACACATCGCTGCTGAGCCGTGCGATCCAGACGGCCGACATCGCACTGGATTCCGCCGACCGGCTGTGGATTCCCGTCACCCGTTCCTGGCGCCTCAACGAGCGTCACTACGGTGCACTGCAGGGCAAGGACAAGGCGCAGACGCTCGAGGAGTTCGGCCCTGAGCAGTTCCAGCTGTGGCGCCGCTCGTTCGACGTGCCGCCGCCGCTGCTCGACGACGACAGCGAGTTCAGCCAGGTGAACGACCCGCGCTACGCCGGCATCGACGGCGACGTTCCGCGCACCGAGTCGCTCAAGCTCGTGATCGATCGTCTGCTGCCGTACTGGGAGAGCGCGATCGTCCCCGACCTCGAAGCCGGCAAGACGGTGCTCGTGACCGCGCACGGCAACTCGCTGCGCGGCCTCGTCAAGCACCTCGACGGCATCAGCGACGACGACATCGCCGAGCTGAACATCCCTACGGGCATCCCGCTGGTGTACGAGCTCGACGACGACAACGTCCCCACCGGACCCGGCCGCTACCTCGACCCCGAGGCCGCCGCCGCCGGCGCCGCTGCAGTCGCCGCGCAGGGCAAGAAGTAAGCACGAACGACGAAGGCCGGATGCTGACCAGCATCCGGCCTTCGTCGTTCAGTCGCGCTTCCGGCGATCAGCGCTCGGTGGGAGGGTTGATCTGCGCCTCGGCGGCGATGGCGATGTCCTCCTCCTCGACGGCCCAGTCTCCGGTGGCGAGGTAGACGACCTTCTTCGCAACGGCCACCGCGTGGTCGGCGAAGCGCTCGTGGTAGCGGCTGGCGAGCGTGGCATCCACGGTCGCGGTGGCCTCGCCCTTCCAGTTGTCGCTGAGCACCTTCTCGAACACGCGGGCGTGCAGCTCGTCCACGTCGTCGTCCGCATTGCGGATCGCATCCGCGTAGCGCAGGTCCTGCGTGCGCAGCAGATCGGCGAGTGTGCGTGAGATCTCGACATCGAGCTCGCCCATGCGGCGGAAGGTCCCCTTGAGCCCCTTCGGCACTGCGCGCTCCGGGAACCGCAGCCGAGCGAGCTGAGCGATGTGCTCGGCCATGTCGCCCATGCGCTCCAGCGAGGCGCTGACGCGCAGAGCCGTGATCACGATGCGCAGATCGCGGGCGACGGGCTGCTGGCGCGCGAGGATCTCGATCGCCTGCTCGTCGAGGAGGACGGCGAGCTCGTCGATCTTCGCGTCGTCGGCGATGACCTCCTCGGCCAGCGCCACGTCGCTCTCCGCGAAAGCCGTGGTGGCCTTCTCGATGGCGATGGTGACGAGATCGGCGATCTCGGTGAGCTGCGACTGCAGATTCTCGAGGGACTGATGGAACACTTGGCGCATGTCGTGCGAACCTTTCGTCGTGGGGCGGCACGGGTGCCGCGCGGGCACGCTCGCGCGAACCGAGACGATTGTCGTCGTCGAAGGTTAACGATTGGTGCCCGGAACGTGAATACTAGCCCTCCGACCGCCTGACGACGCGCGCGACGACGGGAAAGGCGTTCACCGACCCGTACGCTGGAGCCATGTCATCGCCCCAGCTCGCGCTGTTCGCGCTCGCCATCGGAGCGATCATCGGGGCCGGCACTGTGCTGCTGGTCGTCTGGGCCTACCGGGTGCGCTCGATCGCCGCGCAGGAGACCTCGAGCTCGGTCCCCGCCGGCGTCACCGAGGTGCTGGACAGCATGGACGACGCCGCCTGTGTGCTGGATGCCTCCGGCGAGGTGGTGGCCGCGTCGAAGGCGGCCTCGTGGTTCGGCATCCGGGAGGGCGCCGTCCTCGACAACGTCGAGCTGCGCCAGCTCGTGCGCGGCGTGCGCACGAATGGCGGCAGTCAGACCGACACACTGCGCATCACCGGCGGCAGCACGCTCGATCCGCGACTCGTCTCGGCACGTGCGAGCCGGATGGGCGCCCGATTGAGCCTGCTGATCATCCGCGACGTCACCGAGCGCGAGCGACTGGATCAGATGCGCACCGACTTCGTCGCCAACACGAGCCATGAGCTGAAGACACCCGTCGCCTCCGTGAGCCTGCTCGCCGAGGCGATCGAATCGGCCGCGGACGATCCCGCGCAGGTGCGCATCTTCGCCGCCCGGATCATCGCCGAGGCGGGGCGCCTCGCTCAGCTCACCGGACGCATCATGAGCCTGTCCCGCCTGCAGTCGGCCGAGAGCCTTGCCCAGGTCGAGCCGGTGGCCATCGACGAGGTCGTCGCGGCATCGATCGAAGCGCACGCCGTCCAGGCAGACTCGGCGGGGGTCGCGCTCAGCAGAGGGGGCGACCGCGGCACGTGGGTCCGCGGCGACGCGCAGGTCCTCGTTGAGGCGGTCGGCAATCTTCTGGCGAATGCGATCGTGTACTCGCCGAAGGGATCGCGCGTCGGGGTGGGGGTGAAGGTCGTGGACGACGTCGTCGAGATCGCGGTGAGCGATCAGGGCATCGGGATCTCGGAGGCCGACCTGGAGCGCATCTTCGAGCGCTTCTACCGCGCCGACGACGCTCGTTCGCGGCGCACGGGCGGCACCGGACTCGGGCTGTCGATCGTCAAGCACGCGACGCAGCGGCACGGCGGTGAGGTGCGCGTGTGGTCGCGCGCCGGACAGGGCTCCACGTTCACCATCCGGCTTCCGCGCATCGCTGCGCCGTCGGGTGCTGTGAAGCGCTCGAAGAAGAAGAAGAAGGCCAAGAAGAAGCGCGCCGGCGAGAACGACCGCGGCGCTGCTCGAAACGGAGAGATGTCATGACTCGGATCCTGCTCGTCGAGGACGAACCCGACCTGGCGGACCCCCTCGCGTACCTGCTGCGGCGCGAGGGATACGAGGTCGAGATCAGCGAGGACGGCCCCGGGGCGCTGAGTGCCTTCCGGGCCCGCGGCGCAGACGTCATCCTGCTGGATCTCATGCTGCCGGGCATGGCCGGCACCGAGGTGTGCCGTCAGGTGCGGCAGACCTCGAGCGTGCCGATCATCATGCTCACCGCGAAGGACTCCGAAGTCGACATCGTCGTGGGTCTCGAGCTCGGCGCCGACGACTACATCACCAAGCCGTACTCGTCGCGCGAGCTGCTGGCGCGCATGCGGGCGGTGCTGCGCCGCGTCGTGCCGGCTGACGCGGAGATCGAGGAGCGCGTGCTCGAGGGCGGACGCGTCAGCCTCGACATCGACCGGCACACGGTCGCCGTCGAGGGCGAGGAGATCAACATGCCACTGAAGGAGTTCGAGCTGCTCGAGGTGCTGATGCGCAACTCAGGGCGCGTGCTCACCAGGGGCCAGCTGATCGACCGGGTCTGGGGCAGCGACTACTTCGGCGACACGAAGACGCTCGACGTGCACATCAAGCGCATTCGCTCACGCATCGAGAAGAACCCGGGCGAGCCCGTGATGCTGGTGACGGTGCGCGGGCTCGGGTACCGCTTCGAGGGCTGAGTGCCCCAGCCCGAACACAGAAGAGGCCGGCCCTGTGGGGCCGGCCTCTTCTCGTGCGGCGGATGCCGAAGAGCCGTCACTCGGCTTCGGCGGGCGTCAGGTCTGCGTACTCGGGGAGGGACCCGTCGAGGACGGGGACCGCGGTGGGCACTGCGTCGCCGTCGCCGGAGACGAACAGCACCTCGACGTCGGCACCGGGCATCACGCCCAGGTCTTCGATGAGCAGCGGGTCCTCGTCGGCGCCGAGGCTGATGCGCTCACCCGCGGGGACGCGCACGTTCAGCATGGTTCCCTCGATGTTGATGTCGATGCGCGAGCTCTTGTCGCCGTCGTTGACGAAAGCTGCGACGAGGTTGCCGGAAGATCCGTCCTCGGTGGCAATGATCATCGCGTTGCGGACGACGATGTCGCCGCCGGTCGCGTCGACGCTGACCCCGTCGGAGGGCGAGTAGTCGATGGTGCTCGCCTGATGGGTGATGAACGTGCAGCCAGTGGTGCCGAGCGCGAGGGCCGCGCCCAGAGCGACGGTGGCGACGAGACGCGGAGCGATGGACGCAGCAGAGCGCGAGTTCACGGATCCTCCTGAGGTGCGACGGGTGTCCTGACCCAGTCTAGTGGGTCAGGCGCCGCGCTCTGAGACGCATCGGAGCGCGGTTTCGGCGGCGTCGGCGCGAACCTTAGTACATAATGGCTGTGGTATCCTGGAGATTGCCGAAAGGACACGTTTTTATGCTTTTTGAGGTTGGCGAAACCGTCGTCTATCCGCACCACGGAGCCGCGACGATCATCGAGGTCAAGGACCGCGTGATCAAGGGTGAGACGAAGAAGTACCTGAAGCTCAATGTCACTCAGGGTGACCTGATCATCGAGGTTCCCGCTGAGAACGTCGATCTGGTCGGCGTTCGCGATGTGATCGGCCAGGAGGGCCTCGATCACGTGTTCGAGGTGCTGCGCGCCCCGTTCACCGAGGAGCCCACGAACTGGTCACGTCGCTACAAGGCGAACCTGGAGAAGCTGGCATCGGGTGACGTCATCAAGGTGAGCGAGGTCGTGCGCGACCTGTGGCGCCGCGACCAGGACCGCGGCCTGTCCGCGGGCGAGAAGCGGATGCTGGCGAAGGCTCGCCAGATCCTCGTCTCCGAGCTGGCGCTCGCCGAGAAGATCGACGAGGACAAGGCCGGCGAGCTGCTCGATAAGGTGCTCGCCTCCTGAGTCCACGGAGACACCGGAGTTCGAAGAAGGCGGATGCTGCGGCATCCGCCTTCTTCGCGTCTGCGCGGGCTGTATCCGCGCACCGGTAACGTGAGAGCGTGACTCCGCTCTCTGCTCCGCGCACCGCGATCATCATCGTCGCGGCCGGATCTGGCACGCGCTTGGATGGCGGCGGGCCGAAGGCCTTCGTCGAGATCGAAGGGCGCACGATCCTGCGGCACGCGCTGGAAGGCGTGTCCGCCGCGCAGCCGATGCAGGTCGTCGTCGTCGTCCCGACTGGATTCGAGGACGTGGCCGCCGACGAGCTGCGCTCGGCGCTCGGCGAGCGCGTCGACCTCGGCTCGGTCGTCGTCGGAGGGTCGACCCGGCAGGACTCCGTCGCGGCGGGTCTCGCGGCGCTGACAGACCACATCGGCATCGTCCTGGTGCACGACGCCGCCCGGGCGCTCACGCCGGCCGCGCTGATCGATGCGGTCGCCGCAGCGGTGACGACGGATGCAGGTGTGATCCCCGCGCTCGCCATCGTCGACACCCTGAAGCGCGTCGATGGGGATGCCGTCATTGAGGCCGTCGACCGCTCAGTGCTCGCCGCAGCCCAAACGCCGCAGGGCTTCCCTCGCGCCACCCTCGAGGCCGCCTATGGGCGAGCCGCGACATCCGGCGAGGAGTACACCGACGATGCGGCGCTGTTCGCCGCCGCCGGCGGCGCGGTGCGACGCATTCCCGGCGCGGAGCGGGCGTTCAAGATCACCACTCCGTCAGATCTGGAGAGGGCGCGCATGCTGCTTTCAACGCCTTCCGCTCCTCGCATCGGCGTCGGCACCGACGTGCACGCCTTCGGCGGCGAAGGGAACCTCTGGCTGGCGGGGCTCGAGTGGCCGGGGCAGCAGCCGCTGTCCGGGCATTCCGACGGCGATGCCGTCGCGCACGCGATGGTCGATGCGCTGCTCGGTGCCGCCGGGCTCGGCGACATCGGCCAGCACTTCGGGACCGCGCATCCGGAGTACGCCGGGGTGCACGCCGATGTCTTCCTCGCCCGCACGGCGCACCTGCTGGCCGAGGCAGGGTTCGCCATCGGCAACGTCTCTGTGCAGTTCCAGGGCAACCGGCCCCGCTTCAGCGCTCGACGGGCCGAGGCCGAGGGCGTGCTGTCGGCCGCACTGGGCGGCGCGCCGGTGACGGTGTCGGCGACGACCACCGACGGTCTTGGCTTCACCGGACGCGGAGAGGGCATCGCCGTCACCGCGGTGGCGCTGGTGATTCCGCGAGGCTGATGTACGTCGGGAGCAGTGCGGAGGCCGCTGCGCGGCGGCGGTGGTTGTCCAGGTCTGCGACCGGGCGCCCCGGTACGCTAGGACGGTGACTCTCCGCCTCCACGACACCCGCGCACAGCAGCTGCGCGACTTCGTTCCGCTCGACGCCTCGAACGTGACGATGTACGTCTGCGGACCCACCGTGCAGTCGGGCCCGCATATCGGGCACGTCCGCGCGGCGCTGAGCTTCGACCTGCTGCGTCGCTGGCTCGAGAACCGCTACGGACGCGTCACGTTCGTGCGCAACGTCACGGACATCGACGACAAGGTGCTGCAGAACGCCACCGAGTCGGAGCCGTGGTGGGCACTCGCGTACCGGATGGAGATGGAGTTCTCGCAGGCGTATGCCGCGATCGGCATCCTTCCTCCGACCTACGAGCCGCGAGCGACCGGATTCATCCCGCAGATGCACGAGCTCATCGCCCGCCTCATCGAGCGCGGGCACGCGTACGCGGCATCCGACGGCTCGGGTGACGTGTACTTCGACGTGCGCTCCTGGCCCGCCTACGGCGAGCTGACACACCAATCGGTCGATGACATGGAGGCAGCGGCGGACGCCGACCCGCGCGGCAAGCGAAACCCGCAGGACTTCGCACTGTGGAAGGGTGCGAAGGCGGACGAGCAGTCGGATGCCACGTGGGCGTCGCCCTGGGGCGCCGGTCGCCCCGGCTGGCACATCGAGTGCTCGGCGATGTCGCGCCGCTACCTCGGTGCGGAGTTCGACATCCACGGCGGCGGGCTCGACCTGCGCTTCCCACACCACGAGAACGAGCTCGCGCAGTCGACGGCCGCCGGCGACGGCTTCGCCCGCTACTGGATGCACAACGGCCTCGTGACTGTCGACGGGCAGAAGATGTCGAAATCCCTCGGGAATTTCACACTGGCATCCGATGTGCTCGCGAAGCACGACCCGCTGGTCGTGCGCTACGCGCTCGCCGCCGCGCACTACCGCTCGAGCCTGGACCTGTCGGAGTCATCCTTTGCGGAAGCCGAGGCCGCACTCGGGCGCATCCGCGCGTTCCTGGAGCGGGTGGAGCGGTCGCGGAGCACGCAGCCCAAAACCGTCGGATGGGGCCAGGGACCGATGCTTCCCGTCGACTTCGAAGCTGCGATGGACGACGACCTCGGTGTGCCGCAGGCGCTCGCCGTGTTGCACGAGACGGTGCGAGCAGGCAACGCCGCGCTGGACCGGGGCGATGCGACATCTGCTGCTGGTGCGCGGCACTCGGTGCTGGGGATGATGCGGATCCTCGGTCTGGACGACGAGTCCGTCCTCACGCGGGCCGACGGCGCGACAGCATCCGCGCTCGACACGCTCGTGCAGGCGATGATCGCGCAGCGCGCCCAGGCGCGCGCAGACAAGGACTGGGCCGCAGCCGATCGCATCCGCGACGCGATCGCGGCGGCAGGAATCACTCTGGAGGACACTCCGGACGGAACACATTGGAGTATCGATGAGTAAGCCTGGACGCCCCGGAGCGGGCAACAGCAAGAAGAAGGGCGCCACCAAGGGCACCGGCGGACACAGCCGCAAGGCGCTCGAGGGGCGGGGGCCGACGCCGAAGGCGGAGGACCGCAGCTGGCACGTCGCGGGCAAGCGCAAGGCCGCCCAGGAGCGCTACGCCGCTGCCGGCGGCAAGGGGCGCCCGTCCGGTTCGGGCGGCCGGGGCGGCCAGGGGTCGAACCCGAACCGTCAGGGGCGCGCGAAGCAGTCCGATGACACCGAGACGGTCACCGGACGCAACTCGGTGCTCGAGGCGCTGCGCACGAAGATCCCTGCGACCGCGTTCTACATCGCGCAGCGCGTCGAGATGGACGACCGCGTCAAGGAGATGCTGGCGATCACCCGTCACCGTGAGATCCCGGTGCTCGAGGTCACCCGTCAGGAGCTCGACCGCATGGCCGGCTTCGACGGCGTGCACCAGGGCGTCGCGCTGAAGGTGCCGCCATATGAGTACGCGCACCCGCAGGACCTCCTCGAGCAGGTCATCGACCGCGGTGAGACCCCGCTGTTCATCGCGCTCGACGGGATCACCGACCCGCGCAACCTCGGAGCCATCATCCGCTCCACCGCCGCCTTCGGCGGTCACGGCATCATTCTGCCTCAGCGTCGTTCCGCGAGCGTCAACTCCGCCGCCTGGAAGACCAGCGCCGGCGCCGCTGCCCGTCTGCCGGTCGCCGTCGCGGCGAATCTGACGTCGATGCTGAAGGACTTCAAGAAGCAGGGCGTGTTCGTGCTGGGCCTGGACGGCGGGGGAGACGTGTCGCTTCCCTCGCTCGAGCTCGCTGATCGGCCGGTCGTCATCGTCGTCGGCTCCGAGGGCAAGGGGCTCTCGCGCCTCGTCACCGATACCTGCGACCAGATCGTGTCGATTCCGATCTCGGCGGCGACAGAGTCGCTGAACGCCGGCATCGCGGCATCCGTCGCGCTGTACCAGGTCGCCACGGTGCGCGCCGGCCGGGAATAGTCCACGTGCGCGCCGGCTTGGTGTGAATGGAATCGATCACCGACGCGGAAGGAACGCACATGGCTCGCATTGTCGTCATCGGAGGGACCGGCTACGCCGGAGCGCACATCGTCCGTGAGGCGGTGAGCCGCGGACACGAGGTGGTCTCGATCTCGCGATCGACGCCGGATGCCCGGATCGACGGCGCGAGCTACGTTCAGGGCTCCGTTCTCGACCTCGCTCAGTTGACGGATGCCCTCGACGGGGCGGATGCCGTCGTGTCGGCGCTCGCGCCGCGCGGCGACATGGAGAACGCCGTGCTCGACGCGCTCGAGGCGCTCAGCACGAAGCTCGCGGGCACCGGCACGCGGCTCGGCGTGGTGGGCGGCGCGGGCGGAAGCCTGGTCGCACCCGGCGGACCGCGTCTGTTCGATCAGGGCTTCCCCGAGGAGTACAAGCACGAGGCGCAGGTCGGCATCGACTCGCTCGAGCTGCTGCAGAAGTCAGACGAGCGCCTGGACTGGTTCTTCATCCACCCCGCCGAGGTCTTCGGGCCGTGGGCGGAGGGAGAGCGAACCGGCCACTACCGCGACGGCGGAGACGTGCTGGTGCGCGCCGAGGACGGCAGCTCGACGATCTCGGGCGCGGACTTCGCCATCGCCGTGGTCGACGAGATCGAGCGGCCGCAGCACCGACGCGGTCGGTTCACCGTCGGGTACTGATCCCGGCCCCGAGTGGCGTGATCGTCAGACCAGGTCGCGCCAGTCGATCGCGGCGGTGTCCTCAGACACCTCGACGGCGCCGGTCACCACGGGCAGGCCCATCGTCTCGGTGGGCGGCCCCATGATCGTCGCCTCGTCACGGCGATGCCGCAGCACATCGTTGATGTAGCTGGTGAGCACCTCAGCGAGCGGCACCGACCGCCCCTGGGCCTGTGACAGGTACCAGCGGTGCTCGAGCACCTGGTGGTAGACCTCGGCGGGCTCCAGCTTGGCGCGAAGGTCGTAGGGCACCGCGCGGACGACCGGCTCGAACACGCGGGTGAGCCACTCGTGGGCGTACAGCTCCTCGTCGGCGAGATCCTTCTTGGAGCGCACTCGGAACTCGTCGAGGTCGTTCAGCAGCCGGCGCGCCTGGTTCTCCTCCACGTCGAGGCCGGTGAGGCGGATCAGACGGCGCTGATGGTGGCCGGCATCCACGACTTTCGGCTGGATGCGCACCGACGTGCCGTCGGGGGTGGTGACCATCGACATCTCATCGATGTCGAAGCCGAGCGCGTTCAGCTTCTCGACGCGCTCGGTGATCCGCCAGACCTCTTCCGTCGAGAACGACTCCTCGTCGGTGAGTGCGGCCCACAGCGAGCGGTACGACGACACGATGCCGTCGGCGATCTCGAGCGCGTCCACCCCGCGTTCGAGGCGACCACCGGCGGCGAGGTCCATGATCTCGCCGGCGATGTTGGTGCGCGCCAGATCGAGGTCGTAAGCGCGCTGCCCGTCGGTGAGACCCTCCTCGTGCAGTTCACCCGTCTCGGCATCCACCAGGTACGCGGCGAACGCTCCCGCGTCACGACGGAACAGGGTGTTCGACAGCGAGACGTCGCCCCAGTAGAAGCCGACGTTGTGCAGGCGCACCAGCAGCAGCGCGAGCGCGTCGACGAGACGCGTGGCGGTGTCAGGGCGGAGCACCTGGGTGAACAGCGCCCGGTATGGCATCGAGAACCGCAGGTGAGAGGTCACCAGAGCCGCCGGCAGGGGTCTGCCCTCGGCGTCTGCTCTTCCGGCGATGACGGCGACGCGACTCACGCACGGCACGTCGTGCCCTGCCAGCCTGCCGAGCATCTCGTACTCCCGCTGGGCCATCTCGGCCGTCGTCTCCTTCACCGCGACGACCCGGCCCGAGAGGTCGGCGAAACGCACGAGGTGGCGGGAGAGCCCCTTCGGCAGCGAGACGATGTGCTCCGACGGCCACTTGCCAAGCGGCGTCGACCAGGGCAGCGACAGCAGACCGGGGTCGACGGTGCTCGCGGTGATCCGCAGCGACTCCTGCTTCACGTGTCCTCCGATGTCTTGATTGCCGCGGCGTCGTTGTGCGCAGAAACGCGACGGCGCGGGTGACCGTGAGGTCGACCCGCGCCGTCGTGTGTCCTGTGTCAGGCCGAGATGACCGGCTGCTCGTTCAGGCGCTCGCCCGTCTCGATGTCGAAGAGGTGCACGTGGCCCGGGATCGGAGCCAGCACGACCGTGTCACCGGCCATCGGGTGGCGGCGACCGTCGACGCGTGCCACCAGGTCGGTGCGCTTGCCGTTGATCTCGGTGTGGCCGTACAGGTAGCCGTCGGCGCCGAGCTCTTCGACGAGGTCGACGGTGACCGTGAGGCCCTGGCCGTCCTCGGGGGCGACGATGATGTCCTCGGGGCGGATGCCGACTGTGGCGGTGGTGCCGTGCGCCTTGGAGACGGCGGCGCTCTCGGTGGCGACCGACTTGGTGCCGAACTGCACGCCACCCTCCGTCAGCGGAACGTCGAACAGGTTCATGGCCGGCGAGCCGATGAAGCCTGCGACGAACACGTTGCTGGGCGTCTCGTACAGGTCGCGCGGCGTGCCGACCTGCTGCAGGATGCCGTCCTTGAGCACCGCGATGCGGTCACCCATGGTCAGCGCCTCGGTCTGGTCGTGCGTGACGTAGACCGTGGTGACGCCGAGGCGGCGCTGCAGCGAGGCGATCTGCGTGCGGGTCTGCACGCGGAGCTTCGCGTCGAGGTTCGACAGCGGCTCGTCCATGAGGAACACCTGCGGCTGGCGGACGATGGCGCGGCCCATGGCGACGCGCTGACGCTGACCACCCGAGAGAGCCTTCGGCTTGCGGTTGAGGTACTCCTCCAGGTCGAGGAGCTTCGCGGCCTCGAGTACGCGCGATGCACGCTCGTCCTTGTTGACACCGGCGATCTTCAGGGCGAAGCCCATGTTCTCGGCAACGGTCATGTGCGGGTACAGCGCGTAGTTCTGGAACACCATCGCGATGTCGCGGTCCTTCGGCGGCACGTCGGTGACGTCGCGGTCGCCGATGAGGATGCGGCCCGAGTTGACCTCTTCGAGGCCGGCGAGCATGCGCAGAGAGGTGGACTTACCGCAACCGGAGGGGCCGACCAGGACGAGGAACTCGCCGTCTGCCACCTCGAGGTTCAGCTTGTCGACCGCGGGACGGGTGCCACCGGGGTACAGCCGGGTGGCGTCGTCAAAGGTCACAGATGCCATTGCATTTCTCCTTCACCGGCAGGTACGTGCCGGACGATCCGTTGTGATGGAAGCGGCAGGCGCGGCCCGCCGTGACCCGCCATCGGGTCGAGATCAGTATGGCACGTGCGCGCGCGTCTGGGTATTTCCCAGGCTGCCTCGTTAGCATCGAATCCGGTGCCGCACTCCTTCGCGGCCGCGGGATCACCCGTCCCACCCGATCTTCAAGAGGAACGATGTCGAGCGACGAAACGCCGAACGTCCCTGCCGCTCGCAACTCGCGTGAAGCGGTGCGGGAGAAAGCACAGCAGGTGCAGGCCCAGCAGTCGAGGGCGCGCATCATGCGACGAATCATCATCGGCCTGGTCGCCATCGTCGCCGTCGGATCCATCGGCGCGGCCGTCGCGTACGCTGTCAGCTCGTCGATGTCCAAGCCCATGCTCAGCCCGGCCGGCATGACCGGCGACGGCGTCACGGTCACCGATGTGACGATGGCGGCAGGCACGGGAACCACGCCGAGCCCCGAGGCGACGGCCAGCGAGGCCGGCACAACGGCCTCGCCCACCCCGGATCCGACCGAGACGGTCGCGCAGTCGACCGAGATCCACGTCTACGTGGACTACCTCTCGGCCGGCGCATCGCAGTTCGAGCAGGCGAACGCCCGTCAGCTCGCCGGCTGGATCGGAGAGGGCGCCGTCACGGTGACCTACCACCCGGTGGCGCTGCTGACCGCCAGCTCGAACGGTACGAAGTACTCGCTGCGCGCGGCATCCGCAGCCGCGTGCGTCGCGACCTACTCGCCGGATCAGTTCTACGACTACAACCACGAGCTGCTCACCGACCAGCCTGCCATCGACAGCAACGGTCGCACGGACGTCCAGCTCGCAGACCTCGCCGTCGCCGTCGGCGTCGGCGACGCCAAGAAGGTGCGCTCGTGCATCGAGGGCCAGGACTTCGTGACCTGGGCGAAGGATGCCACCGCGCGCGCTCTGGAAGGTCCTCTTCCGGGCTCCAAGGACCTGAAGCTCAACAACGAGGCTCTGATCGTGGTCGGCGGCAAGGCGTACGTAGGCGCGATGGACGATCCGGCCGAGTTCTCGCAGTTCGTGCTCACAACGGCCAGTGACGAGTACTACGGTGCGACCCAGCCGACGCCGACGCCCACGCCGGTCGTCACCGAGAACGCGACCACCGCACCCGCGTCCTGACTCGCTGCGCGGGGCACCTTCTCGTCCTCGCTATGCTTGTGACGGTCCAGATGGTCCGCCGACTTGGCGCAATTGGTAGCGCACCGTACTTGTAATACGGGGGTTACGGGTTCGAGTCCCGTAGTCGGCTCAGTCAGAACAGTCGCCCGGCATCCTCCGGCGGGCTGTCTCCGCTCTCCGGCGCGACACGGATCAGCTCGTTGATCGGCACGGCTGCCGCGATCGCCGCGTCGATCAGCGCGCCTCCGGCCTGCGGAGTGGCCAGCCATTCCTCCGCGAAGCCCGGGTTGATGAGCAACGGCATCCGATCGTGGATGTGGTCCAGGTGTGCGGCGGCGGGCTGCATCACGATGCTGTAGCACGTGTAGTCCGTGCCGTCGGCGGCGCGGCCCGGGCGGGTGACGGCGGCGATTCCGAGGAGCCCGTCCTCGGGCGCGGTGTACTCATGCCAGATTCGTGCGGGCTTCGTCATCTCCCGCCAGTACGACACGGGGACGATCGCGCGCGAGGGCAGCGCCCCCTTCGTCGCGGCAAGCCGCTCGGAACGCGTGTTGATCGATGCGAAGCTCGCCGGCGCGCCGTTCACCAGATACCCCCACCACGCCGGCTCCCAGCTCGAGACGCCGGTGATGAGCGGATTCAGGTTCCGCAGGTTCTTGCCCGTGGGGCGCAGGATCTCCCCGTCGTTTCCGGCGGCCCAGGAGCGCAGGCCATCGAGCACCGCGGCGTCGATGACCTCCTGGTATTCGCGGTCATCGAACCGAGGATCCAACCCGTAGCTCGCGCACATGTGCCCAGCGTAGTAAGACGCACGGACATCGCGGCGACCCGGCCTCGGGTAGCGTTGCCAGGATGACCGGAACGCGCTCTCTGCCGACATGGATCGCGCTCGGCGGAGCCGTCTCCATCGGAGTGATGACCGCCGTGCAGGCGCGCATCAACGGAGTGCTCGGAGTGCGGATCGACGACGGGATCGTCGCAGGGCTCATCTCTTTCGTCGTCGGTCTCGTCTTCCTGATCGTGGTCGTGCCCTTCCTGCCGTCGGCCCGCGCAGGAGCGCGGCGGCTGTTCACGGGCATCCGATCGCGCACGATCCCGTTCTGGATGCTGCTCGGCGGCACCTGCGGCGCCCTCACCGTCTCGACCCAGGGGCTCGTCGCGGGCGTGCTCGGGGTCTCGCTGTTCACCGTCGGCGTCGTCGCAGGCCAGACGCTGCACGCACTGCTGCTCGACCGCATCGGCTTCGGTCCGTCCGGCGTCGTCGCCGTGACCCGCGGCCGCGTCATCGGAGGCGCACTCGCGCTCGTCGCGGTCGCCATCTCGCTCGGCGGCGACGTGCTGGCCAGCGCGCCGCTGTGGCTTCTCCTGCTGCCCTTTCTCGCCGGTGCCGGCATCGCCTGGCAGTCCGGCGCCAACGGGCGCCTGGCGCGGACTGTCGCGTCACCGATCTCGGCGACGCTGATGAGCTTCATCGCGGGCACACTGGCGCTGCTCGTGGCCGCCGGCATCAGTGTCGCAGCGCAGGGGACGCCACAGGCCCTTCCGACCGAACCCTGGCTGTACATCGGCGGTCTGCTCGGATTCTGCTACATCCTGCTCGGCGCGTGGCTGGTGGCGCACACCGGGGTGCTGCTGCTGGGACTCGGCAGCGTGCTCGGGCAATTGATCACCTCGATCGCGATCGACCTGATCTGGCCGGTCGACGCAGCGCCCGCGCTGTGGCAGCTGATCGCCATGATCCTCATCGCGGTGGCATCCGTCATCGTCGCCCTGCCGCGCCGACGCCGCTGATCAGCCCTTCTTCTTCCGCTTCTTCTCGCGCTTCTCGGCCTTCGCCGCCTTCAGCTCCTCCTCGGAGTTCAGCGCCTTCGGCTCGGGCATCCGACTGAGCAGCGAATCGGCGTCCACGGGCCTGCGTCGACCCGCGTCCTTTCCGGCCGGCTTGCCGCCGACGTACAGCCAGCCCAGCAGCTCTTCGTTCTTCTTCAGTCCGTGCGCCTTCGCCACGGCCTTCGCGCGGGTGAGTCCGCCGGTGCGCCAGATGACGCCCCATCCGGCCTCGTCCAGCAGCAGACTGAGCGTGTGCGCGACGCCGGAGGCCACGGCTTCCTGCTCCCAGCGCGGCACCTTCTCGCTCTTGCGATACGAGGCCACGATCGCGATCAGCAGCGAGGCGCGCAACGGCTTGGTCGAGGGCTTGTCGTCGCCGGTCGCCTTCGCCATCGCCGCGCCGAGCACCAGCCGGTCGTCGCCGCGCAGCTCGATCAGCCGCCATGGGCACAGCGAGGAGTGGTCGGCGACGCGACCGGCAGCCTCGATCAGCGGCAGAAGCTGCTCGCGCGTGGGCGCATCCTCGGTGACCTTCGACCATGACCGCCGGCGAAGAACCGCCTCGATGGCGCTCACTTGTCAGGAGTGAACGTCAGCGCGAGTGAGTTCATGCAATAGCGGTCGCCGGTGGGCGTGCCGAATCCGTCGGGGAAGACATGGCCAAGATGGGAGCCGCAGGCGGCGCAGCGCACCTCCGTGCGGACCATGCCGAGGGTGCGGTCCTCGATGAGCTCGACCGCCTCGGGGCGCACCGACTCGTAGAAGCTCGGCCAGCCGCATCCGGAGTCGAACTTCGTCCCGCTCTGGAACAGCTCGGCGCCGCAGGCACCGCAGTTGTAGAGGCCGGAGCGCTCCTCGTCCAGCAGTTCGCCGGTCCATGGGCGCTCGGTCGCGGCGGTGCGCAGCACCGCGTACTGGTCATCGCCGAGTTCGCTCCGCCACTCGGCATCCGTCTTGTTCACGCTGTACGACATGCCTCCATTGTCTCGCCTTTCGGCGCCGTCGGGGTCGGCGACAATGGAGGGATGACGGATGCCGTGCGCGAGCGCTTCGATCGATTCGCCCGCGAAGAGGCGCCCGGCCGCAGCGAGATGTACGCCTCATGGGCGGAGGGCATCGCCGGGGATGCCGAGATGCAGCGGATGCTGGAGCGGATCGGCCCCCAGCACCGCCAGCCCCCGCTGGTGTTCGCCGTCAGTCGCGTCCTCGGCGCCCCGCTGGGATCGTACGCAGATTGGAGGGCGTTCGCACTGTCGAACGCCGATGCGCTGGTTGCGGAATGCGAGCGCCGGACGGTGCAGACCAACGAGCCTCTGCGGCTCGCCGCACTGCTGCCAGCGCTGAGCCGGATCGAAGGGCCGATCGCCCTGCTCGAGATCGGGGCGGCGGCCGGGCTCTGCCTGTACCCCGATCGGTACTCCTATCGCTTCGTCGATGAGCACGGCGAGCTGCGACGCGCTCTTGATCCGGTGGACGGCGCCTCCGAGGTCATGCTGACGAGCACGGTCCGCGGCCTGCTGCCGCCGCTGCGGATGCCGGAGATCGTGTGGCGGGCCGGCATCGACCTCGCGCCGATCGACGTGCGCGATGCTGCCCAGCGCTCGTGGCTGGAGGCGCTGATCTGGCCGGGGGAGACCGAGCGTACGGCTCGCATCGCCGCGGCGGCCGGGATCGTCGTCGCCGACGCGCCGCTGCTGCTGACCGGAGACGCGGATGCCAGGCTCGACGAGCTGGTGGCATCCGCTCCACGCGATGCGACGCTCGTCATCACGACGCCGGGAGTGCTGGTGTATCTTCCACGTCCAGCGCGACTGGCGCTGATCGATCGCATCCGCGCACTCGATGCGCGCTGGATCACGATCGATCAGCCCGGGCTGCACGATGCGTGGCAGCCGGCACCCGCGCCGGGGGAGATCAGCGGCTCGGTCGTGGCACTCGACGGCCGGGTGTGCGCCGTCGCCGATCCGTTGGGGCGGTGGTGGGAGTGGCGCGGCGGCGCGAGCCCGGATGCCGCGTAGCCTGAGGCCATGCTCGGAGAACTCTCTGATCGCGACCGCGCGATCCTGACGCTGGAGGCGGCATGGCCGCGGCACGGCGGCATGAAGGAGGAGACCATCCGCGCGCAGCTGGGCATGAGCCCGGCGCGGTACTACCAGCTGCTCGGGCGTCTCATCGAGACCGAGGAGGCTCTGGAGTTCGACCCGCTGCTCGTGCGGCGCCTTCGCCGCATCCGCGACGCACGTGGCGCGCAGCGCACGGCGCGAATGCGGGGCTTCGTCGGCTGACGCGCGCTGCGGCCGATCTGCACAGCGGAGGGTGTGCTCCGTGCGGATTCACGGAATGCGCCCGCTAGCATCGAGGGGTGTCAAAGCCCCCCAACGACCGTTTCGACGACATCCCCCGCGCAACCGGACGCGTCGGCGCTCACCGCGCCGAGCAGCCCGGCATGAACGGACTGGTCGTGCTGCTCTGGTCGGCCGCCGCCGCGCTCGTGCTGATCGTCGGCGGGATCTTCGTGTCGCTGGTGATGATGGATCGCATCTCGCTGACGGGGGAGCCGACACCGGCCCCCGTGCAGACGCAGGGCGTCGAGGCGAAGATCGACACCTCGTACCGCGTGCTCCTCCTCAACGCGACCCCGCAGAGCGGACTGGTCGCAACGACGCGCGAGGAGCTGCTCGCGCAGGGCTGGGCCGGCGACGCGGTGTTCGGCAGCGAAGGCTCCACCCAGGAGTTCGAGAAGACCACCGTGTTCTACGTCGATGAGGCGGATGAGGCGGCGGCCCTCGGCGTGGCTGAGGTGCTCGGCGGCGCCGAGGTGCAGCAGAGCGACTTCTACGCGGACCTCAATGACACCGAGCTGCCCCAGTTGACAGTGGTGATCGGTCTCGACCGCGCACCGGGAGCGACACCGCAGGGTGAGGACGGCGAGGACGCCCCGGTGGAGTGATCCGCCCTCGGCGAACTGCGGTCGGCCGCGGCTTGCACTCTCATGGGTCGAGTGCCAGACTGGGTTTAGCACTCGAATGCTCTGAGTGCTAATTCCCATCGCCTACGTCCGGGAGGGACGAAAGACTCATGGCAAAGATCATCGCTTTCGATGAGGAGGCCCGCCGTGGCCTCGAGCGCGGCCTGAACATCCTGGCCGACGCCGTCAAGGTGACGCTCGGCCCGCGCGGTCGCAACGTCGTGCTCGAGAAGAAGTGGGGTGCCCCCACGATCACGAACGACGGTGTCTCGATCGCCAAGGAGATCGAGCTCGACGACGCGTACGAGAAGATCGGCGCGGAGCTCGTCAAGGAGGTCGCCAAGAAGACCGACGACGTCGCCGGTGACGGAACCACCACCGCGACCGTCCTCGCTCAGGCACTGGTCCGCGAGGGCCTGCGCAACGTCGCAGCCGGCGCCGACCCCATCTCGCTCAAGCGCGGTATCGAGAAGGCTGTCGCGGCCATCACCGCCGACCTGCTCAGCAGCGCCAAGGAGATCGACTCCAAGGAGCAGATCGCGGCCACCGCGTCCATCTCCGCCGCTGACCCCGAGATCGGCGAGCTCATCGCCGAGGCGATCGACAAGGTCGGCAAGGAAGGCGTCGTCACCGTCGAGGAGTCGCAGACCTTCGGCACCGAGCTCGAGCTCACCGAGGGCATGCGCTTCGACAAGGGCTACCTGAACCCGTACTTCGTCACGGACCCGGAGCGCCAGGAGGCGGTCTTCGAGGACCCGTACATCCTCATCGCCAACCAGAAGATCGGCAACATCAAGGACCTGCTGCCGATCGTCGACAAGGTGATCCAGGACGGCAAGGAACTGGTCATCATCGCCGAGGACGTCGAGGGCGAGGCTCTCGCGACGCTCGTGCTGAACAAGATCCGCGGCATCTTCAAGTCGGTCGCCGTCAAGGCTCCCGGCTTCGGTGACCGTCGCAAGGCGCAGCTGCAGGACATCGCGATCCTGACCGGCGGCCAGGTCATCACCGAAGAGGTCGGCCTCAAGCTCGAGAACACCACGCTCGACCTGCTCGGCCGCGCACGCAAGGTCATCGTCACCAAGGACGAGACCACCATCGTCGAGGGCGCCGGCGAGGCATCCACGATCGAGGGTCGCGTGACCCAGATCCGTCGCGAGATCGACAACACCGACAGCGACTACGACCGCGAGAAGCTCCAGGAGCGCCTCGCCAAGCTCGCCGGCGGCGTCGCCGTCATCAAGGCGGGTGCGGCCACCGAGGTCGAGCTCAAGGAGCGCAAGCACCGCATCGAGGACGCCGTCCGCAACGCGAAGGCAGCGGTCGAAGAGGGCATCGTCCCCGGTGGTGGCGTCGCGCTCATCCAGTCGGCCAAGGCACTCGAGGGCCTCGAGCTCCAGGGTGACGAGGCGACCGGCGCGAACATCGTCCGCGTCGCTCTCGAGGCTCCGCTGAAGCAGATCGCCATCAACGCCGGCCTCGAGGCAGGCGTCGTCGCTCACAAGGTCGCCGAGCTCCCCGCGGGCCACGGCCTGAACGCGGCCACCGGCGAGTACGGCGACATGTTCGCACAGGGCATCATCGACCCGGCCAAGGTCACCCGCTCGGCGCTGCAGAACGCAGCCTCGATCGCAGCCCTGTTCCTCACCACCGAGGCCGTCGTGGCTGACAAGCCCGAGAAGGCTCCGGCCATGCCGGCCGACCCGTCGGGCGGCATGGACTTCTGACGCGCGAGGACTCAATGGCGCGAAGCGGCGTTGAGTCCGAGTCGGGTCAAGGTTGAGCGAGCACCGCGAAGCGGAGCGAGTCGAAACCCCAGCCTCAACACGGCTCAGACAGAACGCCCCCTGCACCATGCAGGGGGCGTTCTGCGCGTTTCGACTCGATCGGCTCCGCCGATCTCGCTCAACGACCGGGTTGCGCTCGTGCGCGGCACGAGCGCCGTAAAGCCTCAGCGGAACAGGCCGGCCGAGTACTGGTCCGCGTCGGCGTACTGACTCGCCGCGGAGCCGAGCGCGGTGCTGATGGATGCGAGCACCTGCTCGACGTGCATCTGCGCGCCTCGCCACTGCTCGCTGCACTGCTGGAAGGCGCCTGCCGCGGTGCCTGTCCACGTCGACTGCAGCTGGGTCAGCTGCGCCATCAGCGCAGTCGACTCTCCCTGCAGTCGCTCCATGGTGGCGCGCGCGGCGCCGTGCGCCGCATGGACCGCGTCGGTGTCGACGGTGAAGACGGACATGGGATCTCCTCTCAACGGAGTCCCGACTCTACGGAGGCGCTGGCGCCCCTGAACGGCCGAATCCCGGCATCCGTGCACAACTTCCGACGCACCGTCGACTGTGCAGGACGATCAGCTCAGATCTCCAGGCGATCCAGCGGCTGGGTCTCCTCGAGCAGGTGCGCCGGTGTCGCCTGGGGTGGTGCGAGCGGCAGGGAGACGACGAAGGTTGCTCCGCCCCCCGGCGTCTCGACGACCTGGACCGAGCCCTCGAGCGACTCGATGATGGACGCCACGATCGCCAGACCGAGGCCGGATCCGCCCGTCTCGCGCGCACGCGACGTGTCGGCGCGCCAGAACCGCTCGAAGATGTGGTCGCGGATCTGCGGAGGGATGCCCTCGCCGTGATCGACCACGGCGATCGTCCCGACCCCTCGGTGGCGGTCAGCACCGACGACGATCTCGATCGGAGCGTCGGACGCGGAGAAGCGGCGGGCGTTTCCGAGCAGATTCGTGACCACCTGGCGCACCTTGTTCTCCTCGCCCAGGACGATCGGGGGTGTGCGCACCGGTGCATCCCTCGCCTCGGTGAAATCGATAGACGGCACCGCATCCGCGGGTGTCTTGGGGCGGCGCCGCAGCCGGGCCAGCGGTCCACCGGCGCGACCCGGCGCGGCGGCGGTGCCAGCGGGCGGCGGGACCGGTGATCTGCGTGCGGGCGCCTGGCCGAACTCCTCCGTGGTCGTGTCGATCACGGTGATTGTCCGCCCTGGGGAGGCGGCGCGGACGTCGAGCGCGGCGTCGCGGGCGATCGGGCGCAGATCGAGCGGGGCGATCTCGAGCTCGCGGGAGCGCTCCTCATCGAGGCGCGCGAGGGCGAGCAGATCCTCGACGAGCACGCCCATGCGGATCGCCTCCTTCTCGATGCGCTCCATCGCGCGAGCGGTGTCCTCCTCGCCGTGGATCGCACCCATGCGGTACAGCTCGGCGTAGCCGCGCACGCTGACCAGCGGGGTGCGCAGCTCGTGGCTGGCGTCGCCGATGAACCGTCGCATGTTCTGCACGGTGCGATCGCGCTGGGCTATGGAGCGGTCGACGCGATCGAGCATGGTGTTGATGGCGGAGTTCAGGCGGCCGACCTCGGTGGTGGGCTCCAGGTCGGTCAGGCGCTGGCTGAAGTCGCCGGCAGCGATGGCCATCGCGGTCGATTCGACGTGCCCGAGACGGCGGAACGTCAGCGTGACGAGCACACGGGTGAGGAGAGCGGCGAGCAGGATCGTCACGAGGGCGACCGTGGTGTACACGGCGAAGTACGTGCCGACGATGCGGTCGGCCTCTTCCAGGGGAAGCGCGACGACCTGCACGTAGAGGATGCTCTGCGCGGTCTGCGCGGGCTGTGCCGAGACCGCGGCATGGAACTCCAGACCGTCGGACCCGTGCATCGGCAGGACCTGATCCTCCTTCGCCTTGGCCTGCTGCAGCGTGAAGGTCTCAGGGAAGTCCGGTCGTCGCTCGGCCGACTGGCCGCCGGCCTCGGCGATCAGCCTGCCGTCCGCCTGGTAGAACGCGACGACGAAGTCCGTCGAGCGCGGGGCATCCGCGGCGGGGTCGAACTCTAGGTCGCCGTCCGGGCCCACCGACACGTCGAAGAAGCGCTCGGCCTGGCCCGTCGTCGCCAGTGCCGGCAGCTGCGCATCGATGTTGTTGATCATCGCGTTACGCAAGATCGGCACGGTTCCGATTCCTGCGATGACCAGGCCCAGCGCGAGCACCGCGACGGTGACGCCGGTGACTTTGGCGCGCAGACTGATCCGCCGCCACCACTGGGTGACGGAATCGGATCCGTTCGCCATGACCGCCTCCGGTGCCGCTACGCGGACTTGCCGACCTTCAGCATGTATCCGAAGCCGCGCTTGGTCTGGATGAGCGACTCCTCGGTGTGCGGGTCGATCTTGCGTCGCAGATACGAGATGTAGCTCTCCACGATGCCGGCGTCGCCGTTGAAGTCGTACTCCCAGACGTGGTCGAGGATCTGCGCCTTCGAGAGCACGCGGTTGGGGTTGAGCATGAGGTACTTGAGCAGCTTGAACTCGGTCGGGCTGAGCTCGATAGGCACTTTGCCGATGAACACGTCGTGGGTGTCCTGATCCATCGACAGCTCGCCGGCGCGGATGAGGGACTCCTCGTCGGCCTGCATCGTGCGGCGCAGGATCGCCTGCGCGCGTGCGACGATCTCGTCGAGCGCGAAGGGCTTGGTGACGTAGTCGTCGCCGCCTGCGTTGAGGCCTTCGATCTTGTCCTGCGTGTCGTCCTTGGCGGTCAGGAACAGGATGGGGGCGGTGAACCCGGCCCCGCGCAGGCGCTTGGTCACGCTGAACCCGTTCATGTCGGGCAGCATGACGTCGAGGATGATGAGGTCCGGCTCCTCCTCGAGGACCGCCGAGATGGTGGCCGCGCCGTTGGCGACCGTCTTCACCTTGAATCCGGCGAAGCTGAGACCCCGGGAGAGCAGGTCGCGGATGTTCGGCTCGTCGTCGACGACCAGGATGCGCGCGTCAGTCATGTCCCCATTATGGTGACTGAAGCCTTGTCTTGGCTGCTTATCCGTCGGAGTGCTCAGCTCTCGGCGTCCGCGTGCGGAGGCGTCCGCCGCGGGCCAGGGACCCGCGGGAGACCCTTGCCGGGCGTTCACAGGCCGTCGTCGATGGCGCCATGGCGCTCGGCGAGGAGCTCGACGACGTGGCTGTAGGTTCTGCCCGTCGCACGCGTCATGCCGATCTCGCAGGCGCGGTTGCAGGAGGCATGCGCGGCGGCGTCCAGCCGCTTCACCTCCGCGGCCTCTGCGGCGGTCGCCGAGGCGGTGAGCTCCGGGTGCAGCATCCCGCGGTCGCCGGCGAACCCGCAGCAGCCCCAATCCACGGGCACGGAGACCTCCTGCGCGACCGCCTCGCCGAGGGCCAGCAGATGCCGGTCTATACCGAGAGCCGCGGACGAGCAGGTCGGATGCAGTGCGAGGGAGGGCACACGCGACTCCGCGTCGAGCGGAGCCAGCACCGGCAGCACCCTCTCGGCAGTGAAGGCGACCGCGTCGATCACCTCGAAGCGGCGCGGATCCCCAGCCGCGTCGGCGGCATGCAGGATGCGCAGCACGCCCTCCGTGCACGAGGCTGCGTCGACGACGACGGGGAGGACGCCCCCATCCGTCGCCGCCCATAGCGAGGCCAGCACGCGCTCGCTCATCGCGGCGAACCCTGCGGCATACCCTTTCGAGGACCACGGGGTGCCGCAGCAGAGTCCATCGACGTCCGCGGGCAACCGCAGGCCGATACCCACCGCGGCGCAGAGCGCAGCGAATGAGGCCTGGACGCCTGGCCCCACCGCTTCTCCGGGCGCGAACATCGCACCCTGGCAGCTGGGCAGCAGGACTGCATCGGCGGGTGTCGCGGCATCCGGGGGCGCGACGTGGCTGCGGCGCCGCCCACCGGTGGGGAGGTCGCTCGTGTACAGCGGGATGTCGTCGTCGCCCAGAACCGCGCGCACGGCGCGATTGGGCAGCGACACGAACGGCGCCGGAAGTGCGCCGACGACGTCCAGCGCGGCGCGAGCGACCCCGGTGACGGCGTTCCAGTGCCCGGCGGCCGCCTTCCAACCCGTCTGCTCGACGCGACCGCGACCCTCTCGACGCAGGCGCTTGACGAGATCGCCGGTGTTGATACCCACCGGGCAAGCTGCCTGGCACATACCGTCGACGGCACAGGTCTGGATACCGTCGTACTCGTACGCGGCTTCGAGCTCTCGGGCGAGGGCACGGTCGCCGGATGCCTCGGCGACCGCCCTGGCTCGACGCACGACGATGCGCTGCCGCGGTGTGAGCGTGAGATCCCGGCTGGGACAGACCGGCTCGCAGTACCCGCATTCCACGCAGCGATCGACTTCCTCCTCGACGGTGACAACGGGTTTGAGATCGCGCAGATACGCTGTCGCGTCCTCGGTGAGCACTACGCCGGGGTTGAGGATGCCTGCCGGATCGAATGCCGCCTTTACGCCCTGCATGACGGCGAAGAGCCCGGCGCTGTACTGCTGTGCGACGAAGGGCGCCATCGCCCTGCCAGTGCCGTGCTCGGCCTTGAGATTGCCCCCGCGGGCAAGGACGAGGTCCACGAGGCCCTCGGTGAAGGCCTTGAGCCGGGCGACCGCCTCGGGCCTCGAGAAGTCGTCGGTGAGCATGAAGTGGAGGTTGCCGTCCTTGGCATGACCGAAGATCACGCTGTCGGCATATGCAAAATCAGCGAGCAGCGCCGAGAGGGCGTCGCAGGTGTCGGCCAGGACGTCCACCGGCACGACGATGTCCTCCAGGAGGGCGGTCGTGCCGCTCGGGCGGGCTCCGGCGACGGTGGCGTAGAGCCCCTTGCGCACCTTCCACAGCGCGGCGCGGGTGGCCGGATCGGTGCTCAGCGCCGCCGCGCGGATCAGATCCAGCCCTTCCAAGACCGGCGCGGCCGCATCGATGCGGCTTTGCAGTTCCGCGGCATCCGCGCCGCGGTATTCGATGAGCAGGGCCGCATGATCGAGCAGCGGGAAGCTGGAGATCTCCACGGGAGCGTCAGGCGCTCGGCGGGCGACGCGCAGCGAGGTAGAGTCCATGAGCTCTAGCGTCGCAGCATCCGTCGCGACGAGCGCGGGAAGCGCGGCCGCGGCGTCGGCGACCGAGGCGAAGACGAGCAGTCCCGTCGCGACATGCGGGTCGACCGACACTGTGCGGAAGGTCGCTTCGGCGACGAAGCCGAGCGTGCCTTCGCTGCCCACCAAGAGCCGCACGAGGATGTCGAGAGGCTCTTCGAAGTCCAGGAAGGCGTTGAGGGCGTAGCCCATCGTGTTCTTCATCGAGAAGCGCTCGCGGATCTCGGACACGGATGCTGGGTCGGCCCGCACGAGGTCGCGGAGGCGCGCGAGCTCGGCGACGAGCCGCGGCTCCTCCTGCGCCAGCCGTGAGGGGGCGTCGGGATCTGCGCTGTCGATGATCGTTCCGGAGGGCAGCACGGCCACGAGCGACTCCAGGGTCCGGTAGCTGTTCCGCTCGGTCCCCGCGGCCATACCGGAAGAGTTGTTCGCGATCACCCCGCCGACCGTGCAAGCGACCTCGCTCGCGGGGTCCGGGCCAAGCGCGCGCCCGTGGCGGGCGAGGTGCGCGTTGGCCGCGCGCAGCGTCACTCCTGGCTCGACTCGCAGCCGCTCGCCGTCGTTGAGCACCTGGATGCCGCGGAACCCGCGGCGCGTGTCCAAGAGGACGCCGGTGCCCGCGGCCTGGCCGGACAGGCTCGTGCCGCCCGAGCGGAAGGTGACCGCGGCCCCGTGGGCGGTGGCCAGCGCGAGGGTCTGCGCCACGGCGTCCCTGTCATCGGCGTCCACGGCGAGCTGTGGGATGAGCAGATAGTGCGAGGCGTCGGGGGCGCGGGCGTGGCGCTCGAGTGCGGCCGTGTGCACGCGATCGGAGCCGAGGACGCGGGCGAGCTCGGTGGCGAGGTCGGGGATCATCGGTTCACCCAGACGAAGGGCACATGCGTCTGCTTCTCCCCGGCGGCGACGCGGTGGGCGAGGAGCAGCGCGCCGTCCAGCGGATTGCCCGCCGGGGCGCGGACCTTGGCATCCGGTCGCAGCATGGCCACGGTGCTCAGGAACTGCGCCTCCAGCGTGCCGCCGGCACGGAAGATGCCGCCGGTGGCGGCAATGACCGGCTCGGGTGAGAGCTGGAGTGCGGCCACGACGCTGCGCGCGGCCACCTGGCCCGCCAGAGCCATGATGGCGTCGGCGGACGGATCGCCGGCGGCGGCGAGCTGAGCGACGTCCGCGGCGAAGCCCGCGAGCACCCCGGCACGGTCATGCCGCGTGTAGAACTGCGACGGCCAGGTCAGGGGCTCGCCGAACCGTCGCTTCGCCGTCTCCAGCAGGGCGGTGCCGCTGTCGTCGACCTGGTCGTAGGCGCGCATCGCCGCCTCCAGGCCGCGTATTCCGATCCAGGCGCCGGCGCCTCTGTCGCCGAGTAGATGTCCCCAGCCGTCGACGCGGTGCCAGCGCTCGCGGCCGTCGCCGCCTATGGCAATCGCCCCGGTGCCGAGCGCGATGACGGCGCCGGGCCGGCCCCCGAGCGCGCCCAGGTGCGCGGTGACGGCATCGATGGCCACGGCCGCTCCGACATCGAGCCGGCCGGTGAGCCTGCGCAGCTCGTTGGTGAGCTCCTCCGCGAGCTCGCCCGGCTGGGGGACCAGTGTGCCCATGCCCGTCGTCCCGACGCCGATGGCTGCGACTTCGCGGATCTCGTCCGGCCACTGTTGCGCGGCACAGCGCAGCAGGGCGAGCACCCTGGCGGGAGCCGTGCTGCCGCCGGTGGTCACCCCGATGCCGTCGGCTGCGAACTCGTCACCCGCTTCGGCTCCTGTCAAGCGGATCGCGACGCGGCTGCCGGAGCCGCCGACGTCGATGCCGAGGACGCGCGTCACTTGCTCATTCCAGCGGTCAGGCCGGAGACGATCTGCTTGGTGGCCACGAGGAAGAGCACCACGAGAGGGATCGTCGCCAGGGTCAGGCCCGCGAACAGGGTCGCCCAATCCGTCTGATACTCGCCGAAGAAGCGTGTGATCCCCACGGGCAGAGTGTATTTCGTCTGGTCGCGGATCAGGATGAGTGGGTAGAAGAAGTCGTTCCACACGGGAACGAAGCGGAAGACGACCACCGTCGCGATGGCGGGGCGGACCAGCGGCAGATGGATCCGCCAGAAAGTCTGGAACGGACCGGCGCCGTCCAGTCGCGCCGCCTCGTCCAGCTCGATCGGCAACTGGCGGAAGAATGAGGCCAGGACGAAGGTCGAGAAGGGGATGCCCAGCGCTCCGTAGATGAGAATCAGGCTCAGCAGATTCGAGGTCATCCGCGCCGCGTCGAGCATGTAGAACAGCGGCAGGATCGCCAGGTACACGGGCAGCATCAGTCCCGACAGGAACACGCCCTCCAGGGTCTTGAGCGCCTTGGAACTCGTGCGTGCGAAGGCGTAGGCCGCCATGAGCGACACCCCTGTCGACAGCAGCACCGAGCAGACAGTGACGACGATCGAGTTGAGGAAATAGGTCTCGAATGACGCTGTGACCCAGGCCCTCACATAGCTGTCGAAGTTCGGCGGGAGGGGAAGACCCAGCGGGCGCTGGGCCATGTCCTGCGTGGTGCGCAGGGAGTTGAGCACCATCAGGAGCAGCGGCGAGATCGCGAATGCGGCGTAGAGCCAGAGGAGGGTGTTCGTGGCGAGTCCGCTGGCCGTGACCGGCGGTCGCTTCCGTCGCGTGGTCCCGCGGGGCTTGCCGGTCGTGAGGGCGACGGTGTCGATCGTGCCGGTCATCAGAACAGTCTCCGTTCGGCGCGGGCCAGCAGGACCCGGAAGAGGATCGCGATCCCGAAGATGAACAAGAACAGCAGGGTGGCTATCGCCGAGCTCGTGCCGATCGAGTTGGTGGATCCGGACTCGAAGGCGGTCCGGTAGAACAGCAGGCTGAGCACGTCGGTGGCGCCGGCCGGATTGCCTTGGGACCCGCCGACCGCGTAGGGGATGGGGAAGGCTTCCATCGCGCCGATGAAGGTGAGGATGCTGACCGTGCCGATCGCGGGAGTGAGCATCGGCAGAGTGATCGAGAAGAAGCGCTGCAGCGGGTTCGCGCCGTCGATCGACGCCGCCTCCTCGATCTCCTCGGGAATTCCGCCCAGGGCGGCGCCGTACAGCAGGATCGGAAAGCCGATCCACTGCCAGGCCGTGATGAACACGACGACCCAGATCGCCGTCTGCGGGGTGCCAAGCCACGCGATGGCGAACTTTTCCAGGCCGATGGACTTCAGCAGCGCGTTGACCGGGCCGAATAGCGGTGAGAGGATCAGCGTCCACAGATAGCCGATCACCAGCGGGGAGACGAGATAGGGGAGCGTGTACAGCGTCTGGAAGAAGCGCTTCATCCTGCCGACGCGGTGCAGAAGCGTCGCCAGCGCCAGCCCCACGGTGTTCTGGAACACCATCGCGCCGACGAAGAGAAGGATGTTGTGGAGGAAGGCGTTGGGGATGGCGCTCTTGTACGGTTCCGCGGTGAAGAGCCGGATGTAGTTGTCCATCCCGACGAACCCTCCGCGGTTGACACCGGTCCACTCGAAGAACGAGTAGCTCAGCGCCGTCAGCATCGGATAGGCCAGGAAGATCGAGAACAGGATCAGAGCAGGGAGCACGAAGACCATGCCCGTGCGCAGGGACAGGGACACACCGGATTGGTAGGTTCGACGTTTGCCGAGCTTCGGCATGACAGCGACGGACATGGTCTTCGCTTCTCTCTCTTCTCAGTTCACGTTCTCGGACGAGCTCACTGGCCGGGAGTGAACCAGGCCGCGACCCCGTCCTGCAGCGCAGCGGCCGCGCCGGCCGCATCCTGTTCGCCCAGGAACATCCGCTGGACCTCGACGCCGAGCACCGCAGTGCCGAACGGGTCGCCGAAGCGGAAGTCGATCAGCAGGATGTACGGCTGGCCGCCGGCTTCGTAGTCGGCCCAGGTCTCCGCCATGACCGGGTCGGAGTAGGTCACGCCGGGAATGGCCGAGAACATGTTGAGCTCGTCCGCCACGAGCTGGCCGAACTCCGCGGTCGTCATCCAGCTCAGCAGGGTGGCGGCCGCCTCCTTGTGCGGGGAGTTGGCGCTGATGGCGAAGTTGCCATCGGCCCAGGACGGAACCGAGGGGGCGTTCTGCACCGACCCGGGGGGAGCCGGGACGGGGAAGGTCCCGAGGTCCAGGTCCGGAGCGAGATCGCGCAGGGCCGCCAGGTCGAAGGAGCCGCCTGGATACTGCGCGGCCTGTCCGGAGGTGAAGAGCATCTGCGCCTCCACGACGCCGACGCCGGTGATTTGCTCGGGCATGTACTTCGCGAGGTCGTCGAGGACCTGCAGTGAAGCTACGTAATCGGCATCGGTGAAGTCGGTCTCGCCGGAGAGGACCTTCTCGCGGAACTCCGAGCCGCCGTAGCGCGACGAGCCGAAGGTGTCGTGGATGAGGGGCAGCACCCAATCGTCCTTCGCTCCGACGGCCAGGGGCGTGATCCCCGCATCGAGCAAGGTCTCCTGGACATCGAGGAACTGGTCCCAGGTGGTCGGGACCTCGAGGTCGTGCTCAGCGAAGATCGCCTTGTTGTAGTAGACCTGGAAGGTCTGGGTCGCCAAGGGGACCGAGTAGATGCCGCCGTCCGTGCCCTTGGAGCTGTCGATGACGTGCGCCGGGAACTGGTCTAGACCCGAGACCGTGCTGTCGATCTGCTCCAGCTGGCCGGCCTCGACATTGGCCTGCAACTGGCCGTACGAACGCACCTGGGCGATGTCCGGGCCGTCACTGGCGGCGAGCCCAGTGGCCAGTAGCTGGTTGTACTCGGTGTTCTGGAACGCTTCGAATTGCACCTTGATGCCGGGGTGGGCGGCGGTGAACACATCGAAGATCCTGTTGTAGGCGGCGACGTCCTCGGTGCGCCACGACCATACCTCCAGGGTGATCTCTTCACCCGTCGGGTCCTGAGGGGTATCGCCATTCGAGCTGCTGCTGGGTGCACATGCGCTCAGTGCGAGTGCGCCGACAGCCAGGGCGGCCGCCGGGATGAGATGACGACGTTTCATGTTTTCTCCATTCTTGGTGGTGGGGCGTGCGTGCGTGGGAAGGGTCGGATCAAGGGGCGGATGCTGCGGCGAGAGCGTCGCGCACGGAGCCGGAACTGTCTGCGAGAAGGCAGCGGGCCGCGGCGACGTCGGTGTGCAGGACCGAGGCGACGATCGCTGTCTTGAGGTCTCCGTCGGCGGCGTCGAGTTGGGCCTGCGCGGTCTGATCGTCGAGGTTCGCGGCCTCGCGAAGGATGCGGAGGGTGCGATCGCGTAACTTGGCATTGGTGGCGACGACGGAGACCATCAGATTTGACCAGGTACGTCCGACGGCGATCATGAGTGCTGTGGAGAATCCGTTGAGCACGAGCTTCTCGGCTGTTCCAGCTTTCAGCCGGGTAGATCCGGTCAGCACCTCCGGGCCGGTGTCGAGCACGATATTGGTGTCGGCGAGCGATGCGAGGCGTGCGTGGGGGTTGCTGGAGATCAGAGCGGTGTGGGCTCCGGCTTCGCGCGCCTGACGAAGCGCGCCTCCGACGTACGGGGTGTTGCCGCTGGCGGCGAGTCCGATGGCGACGTCGTCCGGGCCGATGCCTGCAGCTGCCGCGAGGCCCTCCACCTCGGAGTCTTCCGCGCCTTCGATGGCGTTGACGAGCGCGTCGGGCCCGCCGGCGATGTGAGCGACGATCCTTCCAGCGTCGAGATTGAACGTGGGCAGGAGCTCCGCCGCGTCGAGCACCCCGAGACGGCCGGAGGTCCCGGCGCCGAAGTAGTGCACGGTACCGCCGCGTCGGAAGCTCTCTGCGGCAACGTCGACCAGCGCGGCGATCAGGGGGAGCGCGTTCTCGACGGCAGCGACCGCGATGCGGTCGTGCGCGCTGAGGAGGCGGAGCACCTCGAGGCTGGAGCGTGCGTCTAGATCGGCAGACTCCGGCAGCCGCTGCTCGGTCGGCGACAGAGGCGCAGCGTCGTCCGAAGAGCTGTTGAACTGGTTCTGAATCGCGGGCATTCGCCGGGCACGTCCTTCGCTTCGTGGAGAGTTGAGACCCCAGTATGGATAAAAAAATCATATTTGCCAAGTTTTTTGATTATTTTTTTCAGTTTGACGATCAATCCTGCGTGTGGAGGGCTCGGGGCGATACCATTCCCAGGTGGCGGGCGCGGGTAGGCGAGCCGGGTCCGTCGATGAGCACCGGAGGAACCCATGACAGACGTCTTCGTCGCCCTCCGGCAGCGGATGCCCTCTTTGTCGCGGTCCGAGCTGCGCACCGCGGAGTTCGTGATCGAGCATCCATCGATCGTGGTGGAGTCGACGATCACGCGCCTCGCAGAGCTCGCGCAAACCTCTCCGGCGTCTGTGGCTCGCTTGTGTCGCAATGTCGGATTCAGTGGCTACAAGGAGTTCCGCATCGCCATCGCCGCGGCCAACAGCCGGGAGGAGGCGGCGCGTGAACTGTTCCGTGTCGACGATGCTGAGATCGACGCCGACGACTCCGCGCTCGACCTCGTCACGAAGGTCGCGTACCAAGAGGCGCGGGCGATCGAGGAGACGGCTCGCGGGCTCGACCTCGACGCTTTGGACGCGGTCGTCGCCGCCGTCCGCGAGGCTCCGCGCATCGATGTCTTCGGGGCGGGCGCAAGTGGCCTGACCGCCCAGGACCTCCAGCTGAAGCTCCATCGCGTCGGGATCCCCTGCTTCTGCTGGGCGGACGCCCATCTTGCGCTGACATCCTTCGCGCTCACTGATCCGGGCAGCGTTGCAATTGGGATCTCCCACTCCGGACAGACTCTGGAGACGAACCAGATGCTAGACCTCGCCCGTGGGCTCGGGGCGACGACGGTGGCGATCACCAACTTCCCCGACTCGCCACTGGCGTCGGTGGCCGACCAGCTCCTTGTCACGAGCGTGCGGGAATCCCGCTACCGCACCGGAGCGATGTCGAGCCGTCTCGCTCAGATGGCGATCATCGACTTCCTCGTCGTCCGGCTGCTCCAAGGGCGCATCGATCGCGTCGGCGATCTGCTGCGTCGGACCTACGATGCCGTTCAGGCGCATCGCCTCGACGGCAGCTGAATCCTGGCGGACCGCCGGATGCGCCGCGATATTGGAAAAGTTTCTACTCAATCGCTTCGCATTCTGGTAGTTTTTTCCACCAAGCGCGAAGCCGACATCTGAGACGCCGCTCCAGCCCTGCTCCCACACCGAGCATCCGGTGATCGCGCGCGGCCACACGCCGTGTCGACGACGACCCGAAACACTGGAGTTCCCTGTGAAAACCCTCCTGAGACGAATAGCCGCCGCCGGGGCCGCTTTCCTCGTCATCACCCTACTCGCCCCGGTTCCCGCAGGTGCCGCCGACGGGGTGACACTCATCGTCCACTACACCGACTCGACGCCACGCCCCTCTGGGGAAGTGGCCGCACAGCTCCTCGACGGCAGCGCGCCGAGCGACTCCTCTGCCGCCGTCGACGCCTACGGGGAGGTGTCGTCCTTCACCTTCGCGGATGCCGCGGACGACGCAACCCTCGGGTTCCGCGTCGGCGCGGACAGTGCCTTCCCGGGTGACCTCCGCTACGTCCAGGCCGAGGGCGGGCTCGCCGAGGTCTGGGTCGTCGACGGGGATCCTCGGGTCTACGAGGAGCCTATCCCGGTCTCGCCCGAGCTCGCGACGGTCCGAGACGACAAGGTCTACGTGCCGCACACCGCGCTGCGCGACCTGCTGGGCGTGTTCCATCCGGCCAACCCGATCGCCGCCAATGGATACGTCTTCGACGGCCATGCGACAGGCAGCACGCCTCTCCTGACCATTTACTACGGTCGCGACTACCACGAGATCGCGATCGATCACGATCGTGTCGCCTCGAACACCACCACGAGCATGCTGAACACGCACACGGGCCTGCAGATGGTGTTCCGTGACATCGACGGCTACAAGACCGGCAACGGTACCTCCGCTGTCTATCACATCTCCTTCGGCTCCCTCGAGCGCATGCTCCAGGTGGGCACGCTCGTGCATCCGGATGGCTACTTCCTGCTCAAGCCGCAGGACGCCGGCCACGCCGTGGTGGCCGAGGCCGACCCGGCCGCGGTCGGCTTCGACCCCGCGGTTCTCGGCGAGCTGGACGTATTCGCCCAGCAGCAGGTCGATGCGGGCTACGCGGCTATGGCCGTGTCCGTCGTCAAGGACGGCAAGCTCGTCAAGAACGACGCCTGGGGGTGGGCGCAGAAGTACTCCACCTCGATCGCGCCTGACGGCTCGGTCACGCCGGCGGCCCTTCTCCCACTCGACCAGCGCACGCCCGCGACCACCGACACAGTGTTCGACCTAGCCTCGAACAGCAAGATGTACGCGACCAACTACGCCATCCAGCGGCTGGTCAGCGAGGGAGAACTGGATCTCGACCGGACGATCCAGAGCTTCCCCGGGTGGGAGGACTTCACGGATGCGAATTCCGAGTACACCGGCAAGTGGACGGTCGGCGGCGCCGGCGGTATCCCGGCGGTGTACACGGGGAAGCACACCATCACGGTGCGCGACATTCTCAATCACGTCGGCGGGCTGATCCCCGACCCCGAGTACCCTAACCGCAGTGCGGCCGGCGGCCTCTGGTATCAGACCGACGATCCCGACGATCGCGCCGGCATCATCGACGCGATCTCGCGCTCGCCGCTGCGCTATGCGCCCCGGACGACCTTCGCGTACAGTGACGTCGACTATATGATCCTCGGGCTGCTCGTCGAGCAGATCACCGGGTCGCGACTCGACGTGTACCTGGAGGAGGAGTTCTACGGCCCGCTCGGTCTCGGCGACACGGGGTTCCGCCCGCTCGAAGCGGGAATCCCCGCGGAGCGCATCGCCGCGACCGAACTCAATGGCAACACCCGCGACGGGAACGTCTCCTTCGGGACCCTGGACGACGGCGAGCCGGTGCCGATCCGCGAGTACACGCTGCGCGGCGAGGTGCACGATGAGAAGGCGCACTACGCGATGGCGGGAGTTGCCGGTCACGCCGGTCTCTTCTCCACCACCGCGGACATGGCGACACTGACACAGCTGATGCTCAATGGCGGCGTCTACGACGGGCGGCAGTACTTCTCGAAGGAGACGGCCGAGCAGTTCGTCCAGCCCTTCGTCGGGCCGGGCAACACGGCCAACACCTCGTCGGTGGGGCTGGGGTGGCGTGTCCACTCGTTCCGCGGCACCCAGTACTACTACTTCAACTGGGGCGCCAGCCGGCACAGCTATGGGCACCAGGGGTGGACCGGCACGCTGACGGTGATCGATCCCGTGCACCGGATGACCGTGACGATCCTCACCACGCGCATCCACGCGCCGGTGACGAACCCGCCGAATGGCTTCGCCACCGCTGGGCTCTCCGCCGCCGATCTCGTCCCCTTCGTGGGGCTGGTCTACAAGGCTCTCAACCCGACCGGCGTGGACTATCTCCACGAGGACGCCGTCGCGGCGGTCGCGCCGATCGAAGCGGAGTTCGGCGCCGTCGCCGCAGACGTCGACGCCGCGCTGCCGGCGATGGTGTCCGTGACGGATGTCGACGGCGGGGAGCATCGCGTGCCCGTCGAGTGGGATCTGGAGGACTTCGACGGGTCGAACAGCGGCGAGCAGACGCTCCGGGGCGCGCTCCTGCGCCCAGCCTGGCTGCTGCCCGGCTCCGAGCCGCTGGTGGCCGAGGTCGTCGTCACGGTCCGGGAGGCGCCGGCGGAGACGACCGCGCCCACGATCGTGGCCGACCCCTCGGATGCCACGATTAAGGCCGGCGAGGACGCGGTGTTCACTGCCTCAGCATCCGGAAGCCCGACGCCGAGCGTCCGCTGGCAGTCGTCCGAGAACGGTGAGGTCTGGACCGACATCGACGGGGCCACCTCCGCCACGCTGACGGTGACGGCGGCGACGGCGGCCCAGTCGGGCACGCAGTACCGTGCCGTCTTCACCAACGCGGTCGGATCGATTGAGAGCGCCGCGGCGACGCTCACCGTGATCGCCGCCGGAGGCGACACGGATGCCGATGGGGATACCGGATCGGGCGGTGCGCTGCCGGACGCGGGCGGTGCGCTGCCGGACGCGGGCGGTGCGCTGCCGGACACGGGAGGTACGCTGCCGGACACGGGAGGCGCGGCCGCGATCGGGCTGATCGGCGCCTCGATGCTGCTCATGCTCGGCGGCGCCGTGCTGCTGATGCGGCGCAGGGCCCGCGTCGGCTGATACGCCCGTGTGATCCGCTTCCGTCGTCGGTGCGATGAGCCGGCGCCGGAAGCGGATCATTCGGCTGCGGCAGCACTGACCCGTCCCCGCCAGGCGAGGAGTAGCGTCGATCTCATGGAAGACGGTGAGTTCGAGGGCGGCGACAGCGCCTGCTGGCTCTCGAAGGTGTGTCCGGAATGCGGTGCCATGCTCGACGACCTGGCCGCGCCCTGCTGGCGCTGCGGCCTGAAGCCCGGCGAGGAGCGCCCCGCTACGCAGCCGTGAGCTCGTGCGCGTCCATGATCGTGTAGCTGTAGCCCTGTTCAGCCAGGAAGCGCTGGCGGTTCTGGGCATAGTCCTGATCGACCGTGTCGCGCGCGATGAGCGTGTAGAAGCTCGCCGTGTGGTTCGACTGCTTCGGACGCAGCAGGCGTCCGAGGCGCTGCGCCTCCTCCTGTCGTGAGCCGAACGAACCGGAGACCTGGATGGCGACGGATGCCTCGGGCAGGTCGATGGAGAAGTTCGCGACCTTCGAGACCACGAGCAGCGAGATCTCGCCCTCGCGGAACTGCCGGTAGAGCTCTTCGCGCTCATCCACCGGAGTCGCGCCGGTGATCCGCGGTGCGCCGAGGGCGTCGGAGAGCGTCTCGAGCTGATCGAGGTACTGCCCGATGACCAGGATGCGCTCGCCGGGGTGCTTGTCGATGAGCTCGCGCACCGCGGTGATCTTGGCGGGTGCGGATGCCGCGAGGCGGTAGCGCTCGTCATCGGTGGCCGCGGCGTACTCCAGCCGATCGCTCGGCGGCAGATCGACGCGCACCTCATAGCAGGCGGCGGGGGAGATGAAGCCCTGCGCCTCGATCTGCTTCCACGGTGCGTCGAAGCGCTTGGGGCCGATCAGGCTGAACACGTCGCCCTCGCGGCCGTCCTCGCGCACGAGTGTCGCGGTCAGCCCGATGCGGCGCCGCGCCTGCAGGTCGGCGGTGAGCTTGAACACCGGCGCGGGCAGCAGGTGCACCTCGTCGTAGACGATCAGTCCCCAGTCCATCTCGTCGAGAAGCGACAGGTGAGCGTACTGTCCCTTCCGCTTCGCGGTGAGGATCTGGTACGTGGCGATGGTGACGGGCTTGACCTCCTTGGCCTGGCCCGAGTATTCACCGATCTCCTCAGGCGTGAGCGAGGTGCGCTTGAGCAGCTCATCGCGCCACTGCCGAGCCGAGACCGTGTTGGTAACGAGGATGAGCGTGGTGGTGCCGGTGGCTGCCATGGCACCGGCACCGACGATCGTCTTGCCGGCGCCGCAGGGGAGCACGACGACGCCCGAGCCGTCCTTCGAGAAGGCGTCGACGGCCTGCTGCTGGTACGGCCGCATCTGCCAGCCGCTCTCGTCGAGCTCGATCTCGTGCGGGGTGCCCGGGGTGTACCCCGCGCGATCCTCGGCGGGCCAGCCGATCTTCAGCAGCTCCTGCTTGATCTGCCCTCGTGCCCACGCGTCGACGACGAAGCTGTCGGGCGTCGGATGCCCGATCAGGAGCGGCTGGATGCGCTTGTTGTTCGCGACCTGGGTGAGAACCGCCGGGTCGGTGGAGCGCAGCACCAGGGTGCCCTCGTCATCGCGCTCGATCACCAGACGGCCGTAGCGGTTGACGGTCTCGCGCAGATCGACCGCGACGGACGGCGGCACGGGGAAGCGCGACCAGCGGTCGAGGGGCTCGAGCATGTCGTCGGCCGAATGCCCTGCGGCGCGGGCGTTCCACAGGCCCAGCCGCGTGATCCGGTAGGTGTGGATGTGCTCCGGCGCCCGCTCGAGTTCGGCGAAGATCGCCAACTCGTGCCGGGCGGACTCGGCGTCGGCGTGCGCGACCTCGAGCAGCACGGTGCGGTCGCTCTGGACGATCAGGGGGCCATCAGACATAGCAGACCAGTCTACCGGCCGCGCTTCGGGCTGGACGCGCGCCGCTCAGCTCTCCAGCAGTCGCACCGAGCGGATGCTGCGCACCGGCAGTGTCCGCTCCACATCCGCTGCGCGGTCGCGCCCGCGCAGGCGTCCACCTCCCATGCCGGATGCCTCGAGCGTCAGCGCGCGGCTGGACCCGTCCGGCATCGCGACCTCGACGAGCACCACAGCCCGTGCGCGCACAGCGGCCTCGAGCTCGCGGTGGAGCCATGCGGCGTCGGCGTCCGGCCCCTGCCGTGAGCGCAGTCGCGTGATCAGCGGCGCGTACGAGACCGCTGCGCGCGTGCGGCCGGCGATGACGCGCGAGCGGTCCGTCGCGAGGGCGGCGCCGTCGCGATCCACCAGGGTCGCCGGATACCGGGCATCCGTCAGCGCCCACGCGACGGTCTGGGCGCCGACCCGCGATGTCAGCCGCTCGCCATCGCGCACGAGCCCCATCGGCCGCAGATTGCGATCGACCTCGATCGCCTCCAGCAGGTGGATGTCGGAGCTCGACACGATCGTGCCGCCGGTGGCATCCGGTCCGACCCGGACCAGCCCGTGCCGGGCGGCGGTCTGCGCCACCAGATACTCAAGCGGCTGCGGCAGCCCCGTCAGTGACACCTCGCGGAGGAAATCGAGGATCCCCTGCGCGGTCTCGCCGTCCACGAGCGCTCGCGCGATGGAATCCCCGGTGAACCGGTACGAAGATGCCTGCGCCGCCGACTCGTGCTCGGTCATCGCGCGAAGGCGGTTGTCGAGAGCGGGCTGCAGGGGGCCGGGGGCGATCGCGGTGAGATCGTTCTGCAGGAACAGCCGGTCGACTTCGGTGGGCAGCAGCGCCTCAAGGGACGAGGTACCGATGGCGCCACCCTGTCGCAGATCGGCCGTCCACTGCGGTTCCGCGCCGTCCTCGGCGACCAGACCGAGCAGGACGGCGAGGGTGTGCAGTCGCGCGGCCCGCCCCGGCCAGGCCGGATCCCACGGATGCGCGAGCCGCCACTGTGACGGCTCGATCCAGCCGTCGCCGGATCGGATGCCGCGGGGCAGCGCCGCCTGGAAGGCCAGCGTCACCTGCCGCCAGCGCGGCGCGAACGAGGAATCGAGCCATGCGTCGGCCTCAATGGTGACGCGCAGCTCCCGATCGACCGGACGGGCGAGGTCCGCGAGCTCGGCGAGAGTGCGCAGGTCATCGGGATCGCCGGGCTCGGCGAAGCGCTTGCGCTCGGTGGCGCTCAGCGCGCCCGTGCCGACCAGGCCCAGTGGTGCGGAGCGCGCGGCGAGGAGCATGTCGCCCAGCGCGCCGATCGTCGTGAATGCGCGCTCGGCGGCGCGGGCCGCGGTGGACGCCGATGCCGGTCGCGGCTGCGCCGGCGCATCCTCGGCGATCGCGGGAGCGGATGCCACGAGCTCGGCCACCGGTGCCGGCACGCGTCCTTCGTCATCGAGCAGGCCGAACGCGATGAGGGCTCCCGCATCGGCAGCATCCGACCGGGAGTCGACCGCCCCGCGCAGCGCGCGGGCCTCCGCCCTGGTGAGAGCGGCGAGGGCGCGCTCGATCGATGCCGGCTCGAGAAGGGCCTCGGCGGCGTCGAAGAAGTCGTCCCAGTCGACGTCCGCACGCACGGCCCTGATGCGCAGCAGCTCCTCAAGCTGCTCATCGCTCATCTCAGCGAGCCGATGGGCCAGCGGCCGCGCATGGGTGCTCATGGATCAGGGCTTCTTGTCCGCGCGTCCTTTGCGCACGAAGCTGATGACCAGCAGAGCGATGATCATCGCGAACGCCAGTGGCAGGCCGAACAGCGGCAGCGCGGCGACGAACGGCCAGATCCCGACGCCGAACGACTCCTGGCTCATCCCGGTGGACGTGCCGATGATGATCGCGAAGAAGCTGATGATCGACGCCGCGGCCAGGATCAGTGCCGTGTACGCGAGGAATCGATCGAACCGGCCGATTCGCGGCTCAGTGCTGTTCACATGCTTGCTCATCAGACTCAGCGTATCGCCTGTGGGCGGTGCGCAGACCGGTAGGCTGGAGGGGGTCGCGCCGCCGCGCGATTCTTCAGACGTTCTCACTGTGAGGTTCACCCATGCCCACCGGCAAGGTCAGGTTCTACGACGACGAGAAGGGGTTCGGCTTCATCGCATCCGATGACGGCCAGGACGTCTTCCTGCACGCCTCTGCCCTTCCTGCAGGCGCCACCGTGAAGAAGAACACGCGGGTCGAGTTCGGGCTGGCCGATCGCCGTCGCGGACCGCAGGCGCTCTCGGTGCGGGTGCTGGACGCCCCGCCGAGCCTCGCGAAGGCCACGCGCAAGAACGCCGACGACATGGCCGTCATCATCGAGGACCTGGTTCGGCTGCTCGATGACGTGGGCGGAGACCTGCGCCGCGGCCGCTACCCCTCGTCGGGGACGAGCCGCAAGGTGGCCGCCGTGCTGCGTAAGGTCGCTGATGACCTCGACGCCTGACGAGCTCGCTTCGGCGACGCGCGAGCTGGCACTGGCTGCGCTGCACGAGATCACGCCTGCCTCGACCGTCGGACCGCCCGCCGGTCACACGGTGGAGGAGAGCGGTGCGGTCTCGCTGCGATTCGAGAACCGCCTCCCCGGATACCCCGGCTGGTACTGGACGGTGAGCATCGCGCAGGTCGATGACGCCGAGCCGACCGTGCTCGAGGTCGAGCTGATGCCGGGCGACAGCGCTCTGCTGGCGCCCGACTGGGTGCCATGGGCCGAGCGGCTCGCTGAGTACCGCGCACACCAGGCGGAACTCGCTGCCAAGGGCGAGCAGACGGATGACGCCGAGGCGGATTCTGCGGATGACGGTGACAGCGACGGCGAGGATCTCGACGACGTCGACGACCTCGACGCCTCGGACTTCGACGAGGACGGATCGCCCCACCTGCACGGCGGTGACCTCGACGGCGTCGACATCGACGAGCTCGATGAGGACGAAGGCTCCGACGACGACGAGGGCTCCGACGGCCGCGAAGATTCCGACGACGAAGACTCTGACGAGGGCGACTCAGCGGACGACGCCGAGTAGCCCTCGCCGGGCGATCTCAGCCCTGATGTGCGAGGACGTGCTCGATCGACCGGATCAGCTGACGCACGTCATCCGGCTCGATGGAGACGAACGTCGCGATCCGCAGCTGGTTGCGACCGAGCTTGCGGTACGGCTCGGTGTCGACGATTCCGTTCGCACGAAGCGTCTTGGCGATCGCGGCGGCATCCACGCTTTCGTCGAAGTCGATGGTCGCGACGACGGGGGAGCGGTGCGCGGCATCCGCGACGAACGGCGTTGCCACCTCGGATGCCAGGGCCCAGTCGTACAGCAGGCCTGACGACTCGGCGGTGCGAGCGGATGCCCAGCTCAGACCACCGCTGTCGAGCATCCACTCCAGCTGGCTGTCGAGCAGGTGCAGCGTGCTCAGCGCAGGGGTGTTCAGGGTCTGGTCGAGACGGGAGTTGTCCACGACGTTCTTGAGGCTCAGGAATTCGGGGATGTACCGGTCGGATGCCGCGATCCGCTCGATCCGCTCGATGGCCGACGGCGAGACTGCGGCGAGCCACAGCCCGCCGTCCGAGCCGAAGTTCTTCTGCGGAGCGAAGTAGTACACGTCGGCCTGCGTGACGTCGAAATCGATGCCGCCCGCGGCGCTGGTCGCGTCGATCACCGTGAGGGCACCGTCGGCCACCACGCGCCGCACAGGCGCGGCAACGCCCGTGGAGGTCTCGTTGTGCGGCCACGCGTAGACATCGATGCCGTCGACGACCTCGGCGTCTGTGAGCGAGCCGGGCTCCGCCTTGCGAACGTCCGGCGCCTCCAGCCACGGCGCACCGGCGGCCTTGGCGAACTTGCCGCCGAACTCACCGAAGACGAGGTTCTGGCTGCGACGCTCGATCAGCCCGAAGGCGGCGGCGTCCCAGAAGGCGGTCGATCCGCCGTTGCCGAGCAGGATCTCGTATCCGTCGGGCAGGCGGAAAAGCGTCGCGAGCCTCTCGCGCACGCTGCCGACCAGGTTCTTCACCGGCGCCTGACGGTGGGAGGTGCCGAGCAGGCTCGTCCCCACCGAGGCGAGGGCCTCGACCTGCGCAGGGCGCACTTTGGACGGACCGCAGCCGAAGCGTCCGTCGACGGGCAGGAGTTCACGCGGGATCTCGATCGCCATGGCTCGATTGTAGGGCGCTCGCACCCGTCGACCCTCCGTGTGACGGATGACCGCGTTCACCGAGAAGGTAGGCTTGCTGAGAACTCCGGAGGGGCCGAATGACCGATCTGATCGACACCACAGAGATGTATCTGCGCACCATCCTCGAGCTCGAGGAGGAGAACATCGTTCCGCTGCGCGCGCGCATCTCCGAGCGCCTGGGGCACTCCGGTCCGACCGTCTCCCAGACCGTCGGGCGCATGGAGCGCGACGGTCTCGTCGTCGTCTCAGAGGATCGCAGGCTCGAGCTGACCGACTCCGGCCGCCGCAAGGCCGTGGACGTGATGCGCAAGCACCGGCTGGCCGAGCGGCTGCTCTCCGATGTCATCGGCCTGGACTGGGCCTACGTGCACGACGAGGCCTGCCGTTGGGAGCACGTGATGAGCGAGCAGGTCGAGCGTCGCCTCGTCGAGCTGCTGGGGCATCCGACCGAATCGCCCTACGGGAATCCGATCCCAGGGCTCGACCAGCTCGGCGACATCCCGACGCCCTCGTTCGATCAGGGCGTGATCGGCCTGGTCAAGAAGCTGGACGCCGAGGGCGGCCCCATCGAGGGCACCGTGCGGCGCCTCGCCGAGCCCGCGCAGGTGGATCCGGAGCTGCTCGAGCAGCTGCGCGAAGCCGGGGTCGTGCCCGGAGCCAAGGGCGAGTACCGGTACAGCGAGGGCTACGTCCTGATCCGGATGGAGGGCAGCGAAGAGGGTTTGGAACTGCCGGTGGAACTCGCGTCGCACATCTTCCTCGTGCAGACAAATGCCTGATCAAGGCGCACTTTTGTGTCGGTGCATGGGATTGCCAGGTTCTGAGGGTGACAGGATCGTTATCTTCCGGTAACCTCGGTGAGGTCGTCCGTGAATGAAGCCCGCGGACGACGAATCGCGAAGATCGCCTCCCTGGCTCGTCGTCTTCGCGAGTAGTTCGCACAACGTGCCGTGTCATACGTGCCCGAGAATCGACATTGCTGACGAGCCAGCGCTTACCCGAGCGCGGAGGCGCAGGAGGAATCCCTTTTGGCCGCAGATATCGTCACGAACGAGACAGCTGTAGACAACAAGCCCGTACGACGTCGTGCCGCACGCCGACCCCGCACCAGCGTGAAGCCGATGCGCACCGTGGCGATCTTCGCCGCAGTGAGCGCGCTGGTTGCGGCAGTCGCCCTGCCGGCATACGCCGCCACCAAGCCCGTGGATGCTGACGCCACCACGCTGCAGCAGATGGCTGTCAGCGACGCCCAGTCGCTCGTCGTCGCCAGCGAGGCCACGGCCGCACCGCTGGCCCGAGGCACTTACTCCGCGACGACTCCTGAGGAGATCGCGAAGAAGAAGGCCGAAGCCGCCGCGAAGGCGCGCGCCGCTGCAGCCGCACGTGTGGCATCCGCAGGCAGCGGCGGACAGATCAGCGATGCAGACCTGCGTCTGGTCGCCGCTGGCTCGGGAGCGGTCCGCTACCCGGTGCCGCAGGGCTCTTACTACGTCAGCCGCACGCTCGGCAACGGTCACAACGGGGCCGACATGGTCGCTCCGGCAGGCACCCCGATCTTCGCCGCCGCGTCCGGTGTGGTCCGCATCTCCTCTGAGAGCCACTACGGCTACGGCGTCGCCGTGGTCATCGACTCGGTCGTCGGCGGAAAGCGCGTCTCGACCCTGTATGCGCACATGACCAACGGCACGCGTGCCGTCCAGGCGGGGCAGACAGTCCAGGCCGGCCAGTTCATCGGCAAGGTCGGGAACACCGGTCGCTCCTACGGCGCGCACCTGCACTTCGAGGTCGAGGTCAACGGATCGCTCGTCGAGCCGATCGGATGGCTGCGCGTCAACGCCTGACCCCCGACACGTTCGGGCTGTTCACCCGCGGTTACCGCACCATCCAGTTCGATGGGCTAGCCTGTACGCGTCGTCGTACGGGCGGGAGCAGCCGATGGGACTGATACCGGGCATCCGAACCATGGATGCGCTCGGTCGTGGGTTCCGCCGGATTCATCCGCAGGGACGGCTCGGCACCGTCGAGCATGAAGGGCGCTGTCAGCAGACAGCGCCTTTTCTCGTCACTGTGGACGCCTGCCGCCAATGCGGCGTCGTGTGAGTCGAGAGTGCCGGGAAGCCATCCCGGCGGATCGAGAGGATGACGACGATGCGCACACTGGTCCTGAACGCCGGATACGAGCCGCTGACGGTGGTCTCTTTCAAGAGAGCCATGGTTCTCGTGATGAACGAGAAGGCGAGCGTGATCGAACACGTCGAGAACGACCCTGTCTGGGCTGGGCAGAGCGCGTATGAGCGCCCGGTCGTGATCCTGCTCACCCGCTACGTGAGAATCCCGGCGATGCGGCGTCTTCCGGTCACGCGTCGCGGCGTCCTGCGCCGCGACGATCACCGGTGCGGCTATTGCGGCAGGTCTGCGGCGACCATCGATCACGTGCTGCCGCGATCGCGCGGGGGAGCGAACAGCTGGGAGAACCTCGTCGCGTGCTGCCTGAAGTGCAACAACGACAAGAGCGACCGCACGCCGCAGGAGATGGGCTGGGCGCTGCGCTCGGCGCCGCAGGCACCGCGAGGCTCGGCCTGGACCGTACGCGGTGCGGAGCGCGGCGACCCGCGCTGGGAGCCGTATCTCGCGCTGGCGGCGTAGGCGGGCGTGGGTCTGGTAGGTGCCCTCGACAGGATTCGAACCTGCGACCTGCCCTTTAGGAGAGGGCTGCTCTATCCGACTGAGCTACGAAGGCGCCCGACAAGTCTAGTGGCCGAGATCATCGAAGGATCTCGGCCACTGCCATCGGGGTGTCAGTTCGCGGCGTTGTACGCATCGACGATGTCTGCGGGGATGCGACCGCGCTCAGAGACCTTGAGGCCCTGCTCCTTCGCCCAGGCGCGAATCGCGCCCGTCTCGGAATTGCGGGCTGCGCGGCGGCGGGGTGCGCCGGCGCGAGCACCGGATGCCGTCGCGCGGCGACCCGCGTCGATGTACGGAGCAAGCGCATCGCGCAGTTCCGCGGCGTGCGAATTCGTCAGATCTATCTCATATGCCACGCCGTTGAGAGAGAAATGAACTGTCTCGCCCTCACCGACTTCCAGCAGAGTTCCATCGATGTCGTCTACCAGCTGGTGCACAATTCTTCTTGCCATGGAGATCACGCTATTCACGAATTCGGCAATTCGCAAGAATTCGCGCGCATTCTCAGCGTAATGACATTCGCATATCGAATGCCGACCCGATTCAGGGCAGCAGGCCCATTCGTCTTGCACGCGTGACGGCGGCGTGCCGTGTCGAAGCATCCAGTTTCGACATCGCCGCTCCGAGATACGCCTTCACCGTGCCTTCGCGAAGCCCCAGCTGAAGGGCGATCTCAGCGTTGGTCGATCCCAACGCGGCGCAGGCGAGCACGTCGGTCTCGCGAGGCGAGAGATGCACGGTGGGAAGCGGCTCGGTGATCGGTGTCGCAGTCGGCTCAGTGATCCCGAGCAGGCGCTTCTCGACCACAGCGAGACGCTCGCGCAGTGACTGATCGGTGAGCGCGGCGGCGATGCTGCGCAGCTCGGCGAAGCTCTCGCGCAGGTTCTCACGCTGCGGGGCGTCCAGAGCGTGCGAGGTGGCGCTCGCCTGCACCCGCCGCTCGACCTCGTCGCGGATCCGCAGCTCGGTGCCGATCCGCTGTGCAACGGCCATGGCCGGCGCGGTCGTGACTCCGCCGATCTGCGACTCCTCCCACGCTCCGGCGTACAGGACGCCGCGGGGGCGACCGTCGACCACGATCGGCAGAGCCAGCAGCGTGCGCAACCCCTCCCCGAGCACGAACACGTCGTAGTCGTGGGTGATCTGCTGCGACGTGCGGTAGTCGTTGGTCATCCGCGGGCGCAACTCGATCATCGCCCGGCCGCCGAGGCCGCGCTCGGGGCGAACCTTCAAGCCGTCGAGGCTGCGGGTGCGGTTGCCGACGATGCTCGTCACGTTGACGACCCCGCCGTCGATGAGGCCGCCGAATGCGACCGGGAAGTGCGTGCGGCGAGCGAGTTCGCGCACGCCACCTGCAACGAGCGTCTCCACAGGATCGGACTGTGCTGTCGTTCTCAAACGGATACCAACTTTCGGGGGTGACGACACCGCCAGCCCCTTTCGTAGCGTCGACCTTATCACCCCTCACGGCGCCGTCGTGAGGGAACGGACATGCGGCAAGGAGGCCTCATGACAGATCGGATCATCGACGAATCCGATGGCGGTATCGACTACATCGCGGTGGAGGAATCGGAGAGATTTCAGGGACTGAAGCGCATGCAGCGCTCATTCATCTTCCCGCTCGCGGCGTTCTTCCTCATCTGGTATTTCGCGTATGTGCTGCTGGCGGCATTCGCGGTCGACTTCATGAGTCAGCGTGTATGGGGAGACATCACGGTGGGGCTGCTATTTGGCCTCGGACAGTTCGTGACCACGTTCGCGATCACCATGGCCTACGTGGCGTTCGCGAATCGAAAGCTGGATCCCATTGCGACCGAGATCCGTGAGGATCTCGAGAAGGCGGAGGTGACGGCATGAGTTCCGTGACCCTCGCAGCGTCGCAGTCGCAGAATGACCCTGTGCTCAACATCGTCATCTTCGGAGCATTCGTCGCGGTGACGCTGTTCATCGTCATCCGCGCCAGCCGCAACAACAAGACCGCCGCGGACTACTACGCCGCCGGCCGATCATTCAGCGGCACGCAGAACGGATTCGCCATCGCGGGCGACTATCTCTCTGCGGCGTCGTTCCTCGGCATCTGCGGCGCAATCGCCATCAACGGCTACGACGGATTCCTGTACTCGATCGGCTTCCTGGTCGCCTGGCTGGTCGCGCTGCTGCTGGTCGCGGAGCTGATGCGCAACACCGGCAAGTTCACGATGGCCGACGTGCTGGCGTTCCGGCTGAAGCAGCGTCCCGTGCGCATGGCCGCAGCGATCACGAGTCTCGCGGTCTGCTTCTTCTATCTGCTCGCACAGATGGCGGGCGCCGGCGGACTCGTCTCGCTGCTTCTCGGCATCGACAGCAAGGTGGGACAGTCCCTCGTCATCGCGATCGTCGGCGTGCTGATGATCGTCTATGTCCTGATCGGCGGGATGAAGGGCACCACGTGGGTGCAGATCGTGAAGGCCGGCCTGCTGATCGCAGGGGCGGTGGGCATGGCCATCTGGGTCCTCGCGCTCAATGGCTTCAGCCTGAACACGCTGCTCGAGGCCGCTGTGGCCGAGTCGCCCTCCGGCGAGAAGGTCCTCGGACCCGGACTGCAGTACGGCTCCAACCCGCTGGACTTCATCTCACTCGGCATGGCGCTGGTGCTCGGCACCGCCGGTCTGCCGCATGTGCTGATGCGCTTCTACACCGTGCCCACCGCCAAGGAGGCGCGTCGCTCGGTCGTCTGGGCCATCTGGCTGATCGGCGGGTTCTACCTGCTGACGCTGGTGCTCGGTTACGGCGCAGGCGCGCTGGTCGGCCCTGAGAAGATCACGGCCGCACCGGGCGGGGTCAACTCCGCGGCACCGCTGCTGGCGCAGGCGCTCGGCGGCCCGGTGCTGATGGGCTTCATATCGGCAGTGGCGTTCGCGACGATCCTCGCTGTCGTGGCGGGGCTCACCATCACCGCAGCCGCTTCCTTCGCGCACGACATCTACGCGAACGTGATCAAGCGCGGCAAGAGCGGTCAGGGCACCTCCGACTCGAACGGCGAGGTGAAGGTGGCTCGCCGGACCGTGGTCGTCATCGGGATCCTGGCGATCATCGGCGGCATCGGCGCCCAGGGGCAGAACATCGCCTTCCTCGTGGCACTGGCGTTCGCCGTGGCGGCTTCCGCGAACCTCCCGACGATCCTCTACTCGCTGTTCTGGAAGAAGTTCAACACCCGCGGTGCGGTCTGGAGCATGTACGGCGGTCTGCTCGGCGCCATCGGGCTGATCGTGATCTCGCCGGTGTTCTCCGGTTCGGAGACGTCCATGATCCCCGGGATCGACATCGCGATCTTCCCGCTGAGCAATCCCGGAATCATCTCGATCCCGCTCGGTTTCTTCCTGGGCTGGCTCGGGACGGTCACCGCGCGGACCGCGGAGTCGCGTGCGCTCGCTGCAGAGATGGAGGTGCGCTCGCTCACCGGCTTCGGGGCCGAGAAGGCGGTCGACCACTAGAGGGATGGCTGTGCAGTGATCGTGCGCTGACCTTCCAGCGGACCCCGGCGGCCTACTCGCCGGGGTCCGCTTCGTTCACGATCTCGAACCGGCTTCGCGTTCGAGATCGAGCAGGAACCGCTTCCGCTCGGGGTGGGCGCCGTAGTGCCCTGGTGTCCCGTCCGAGCGGATCACGCGGTGCACGGGCACGATGACCGAGAGCGGAGTCAGCCGGCACGCGGTTCCGACAGCGCGGGCCGCTCCGGGGCTGCCGGCGGCGACGGCCACTTCGCCGTAGCTCATCGTCTCGCCCCAGGGGATGTCGCACACCGCCTGCAGAGCGGACCGGGCGAACCCGTCGACGAGGCGCCAGTCGAATCGGATGCGCTGGTCGAATCGGATCGGCTCGCCCTCGAAGTACGCCGCGAGCAGGTGCGCCAGCTCGTCGGCCGCGCCGGGGTCCGGTCCCGGCGCGACGCCGAGGCGACGGCTGAAGTTCTCCAGCAGCCAGGGGACGCTCGGGTCCTCAGCCTCGGAGAGGTCGAAGCCGACGATCCCGGCATCCGAGAACACCGCCAGCGCATCGCCGAACGGAGTGGGGGCNTCTCCAGCAGCCAGGGGACGCTCGGGTCCTCAGCCTCGGAGAGGTCGAAGCCGACGATCCCGGCATCCGAGAACACCGCCAGCGCATCGCCGAACGGAGTGGGGGCGAAGTCGTATCGGAAGCTCATGTCACCATCTTCCTGCCGCCGACGACACCGGAACCCGCTGCCCCCGGTGTCGGTGGACAACTGCAGCGAATCCGCCGATTGTGCAGAGAGGTCTCAGACCGCCCGCCGGTGCGGAATCGACCCGAAACGGCTCGGAATACCGGTGCCCGCGCGTGTCGCACCTAGGCTGGGCGATGTGTGGCGACGAGATGCGAAGCGCGCCGAGGATGCGGAGGCGGACACCGCGATGAGACTCGGCGATATGAGCGACTCATCGACCGGCGTCGACATCGCGCACGCGGCGGAGGCGCAGCGCACCGCGCTGCGTGCCGAGGCCGCCGACCTCGGCGGCCCGTCGCCGCTGGTCACGTTCACCGATGCGTCGGATGCCGGCATCGACATCTCCAAGGCGCACCCCGGCAGCCTGCCCCAGTTCATCACCGGCCGGTCCACGCTGCTGTCGAATCTGTTCCGCGACGAGGTGGGCCTGCGCACGGCGCGGATGGCCGCTGAGCGCATCACGACGCGCAACACCGAACTGCGCACGGTGCGCGGGATCGACGCCGTCCGGCTCGCGGTCGGCATCGCCCGGTGGCGGCTGGGCGGCGCGGACTTCTCGGCGCCCGTGCTGCTGCGACCGCTGGCCATCCGGCGGCACCACGCCGACTTCGAACTCAAGCTGCACGGCGCGTTCGAGGTCAACCCGGAGCTCGTGCGCATCTCCCGTGAGCACTTCGGCATCGATGTCGATCCGGTCGCGCTCGCAGCGCTCGCCTACGACGGCGGGATCTTCAAGCCGCAGCCGGTCATCGATCAGCTGCGCGCCCTGACGCAGTCGATCGACACGTTCGCGGTGCATCCGCGGCTGATCGTCTCGACCTTCGCCGACGTCGCCGGCGCCATGGTCCGAGACATGGTCGACCTCGATCATCCGGTGCTGAACGCACTCGGCGGTCACGCCTCCGATCGTGAGCTGGTCTCGGCTCGTCGGGAGACGCCGAAGGTCCCCGGGCCCGATGAGCGGGCTCCTGCGTCGGAGAGTCTGCTGCTGGATGCGGATGCCGAGCAGGAGGATGTGCTCGCGCGCATCGCCGCGGGCCACTCACTGGTCGTCGCCACTCTGCCGGGAACCGGCGGAACGCAGACAGTGATCAACGCGCTCGGCGCGTTCGTCCGCGCGGGCAAGCGGGTCCTCGTCGTCTCGGCGCGACGCTCCACGCTCGATGGCGTCACGCACCGGCTCGCGGGGATCGGCCTCGACGGTCTCGCGATATCCCCGTCGGCCGCGCGTCGCGACCTCATCAAGGCGATCGCGCGCAGCGAGAAGGCATCGCAGCCGAAGGCGACCGAGGTCGATGAGGCGCTCGTGCGCCTGCGCGCCGTGCTTCGCGACTACCGCTCAGCCCTCACGCAGCCGGTCGGCCGCACCGGGGCATCCGTCCTCGATGCCGCACGGCAGCTCGCGCGTCTCGCAGTTCAGCCGGTGCCGCCGTCGACGGGTGCACGTCTGTCGCTGCAGGCGCTCGAGAACATCGCGGGCGACCGCCGGGACGCCGCGCAGGCGCTGACCCGCGCCGCGCGACTGGGGGAGTTCCGTTTCGGCCCGGATGACTCGCCCTGGTACGGCGTCAGCTTCGACAGCGCAGAGGCCGCGCAGCACGCGCATGCCCTCGCCGGGCGACTGCACTCCACCGCGGTGCCCGCGCTGCTCGAGCGCGGATACGAGCTGATCGCCCAGACCAGCATGCGCCCGTTCTCGACCATCGACGAGCTCGGCGAGTACGTGCGACTGTTGCAGGGGATCCGCGACTCGCTGGACCGGTTCAGCCCCACCGCCTTCGAGCGGCCGCTGGGCGAGCTCATCAAAGCGCACGGATCCCGGCGGGACTCGCCCGGCATGTCCGGCGCGAACCGACGCAGGCTCAAGCAGCTGGCACGGGAGTACGTCCGCCCCGGCGCACATGTGAGCGAGATGCATGAGGCGCTGCTGCGCATCCAGCAGCAGCGCACCCAATGGCAGCGCTACGTCGATGCCGGTGTCGCACCGCAGGTGCCGCTCGGGCTCTCGGACGTGCACGTCGCCTGGCAGCGGGTCTCCGCCGAACTGAGCGAACTCGACGCGGCCATCGGCCGCAAGGAGCCGCTGTCCTCGCTGCCTGTGGCTCGTCTGGTGCGCACCCTGTCAGGCCTGGCGGCGCGATCGGCCGTGTTCGACAACCTCGTGGAGCGCACCGAGATCCGCGACGCTCTGACCGGCGTCGGGCTGCGCCCGCTGCTCTCCGATCTGTCGGTGCGTCACGTTCCCGAGGACCGAGTGGCCGACGAACTCGAATTCGCCTGGTGGCAGTCTCTGCTCGAGCGCGCACTGCAGGACGACCGTTCGCTTCTGGGCGCCAACACCGCGGTCGTCGATCGGCTGGAGCGCGACTTCCGGCTCGTAGACGAGGCTCACACGGCGATGGCGGGGCCGCTGCTGGCCTGGAACCTGGCGAACCAGTGGCGCATCGCGCTGGTCGATGAGCCCGAGCAGGCCAGGCATCTGCGTCAGGCGCTGAAGTCGGGTGAGGCCAGCACCGCCGAGATCGTGTCGGCCGCGCCCGATCTGATCCGCGTGCTCGCGCCGGTGTGGATCGCCTCTCCCTACGAGGTCCCAGAGATCCCGGACTCCGTGGAGTTCGACGCGGTTCTGCTGGTGGACGCCGCGGCGGTGAACCTCGCCGAGACCGCGCCCGCCATTCGCCGGGCCCGCCAGGTCGTCGCTTTCGGCGATTCGGTCACGCAGCGCCCGACTCCGTTCACCGTCGCAACTTTGCCGGATGCCGGATGGGAGCCCGAGGTCGAGTTCGACGACGTGTCGGTGTTCGAACGCCTGGCCGAGCTGCTGCCGGTCGTGACGCTCACGCGGAGCTACCGGGCCGGCGGCGAGGACCTCGCTGAGCTGATCAACGACGCGTTCTACGGCGGCGAGATCGTGTCGCTGCCCTGGGCGGGCTCGTATCTCGGCCGCGGCAGCCTCACCGTCGACTACGTCGAAGGCGGTGTCGGCACGCCCGACCCGCAGACGGGCGCGGTGGAGAGTCCCGAGGCCGAGGTCGCTCGCGTCGTCACCCTGGTCGTCGAGCACGCCGTGCATCGACCGACCGAGACGCTCATGGTGATCACCGCGAGCAGGCGGCACGCCGAACGAGTGCGCGCGGCCGTCGCATCCGCGTTCGCGGGCAGGTCGGATGTCGCGGACTTCGTCGGTCGAGACACGGCGGAGCCCTTCGCGGTGCTGACGTTGGAGGAGTCCGTCGCCGAGAGCCGCGACCGGGTCATCTTCTCGCTCGGATACGGCCTCACCAAGCACGGCCGGGTGCTGAGCGATTTCGGTGACCTGTCGCTGGAGGATGGCGAGCGGCTGCTCACTGTCGGCATGACGCGCGCCCGCCGGTCGATGGTCATCGTCTCGTGCATTCGCCCGTCCGCGTTCGACGAGGGACGCCTCGAGCACGGAGCGTCCACCCTGATGTCGATCCTCGGCGGTCTGGCAGCACGAGCCCGCGACGCGCGGCTCGAGGATCTCGCCGATCCGCTGACCCTCGCGCTGGCGCGCGAACTGCGCCGTCTCGGAGCGTCCGTCGACGTCGACTATCGCGGGCTGCTGCCGCTGGTCGCGCAGCACGATGGTCGCGCAGTCGTCATCGAGTCCGATCCGGAATCGCGGGATGAGTCGCTGCGGGAGAGCCTGCGGCTGCGCCCGCAGGTGCTGCGCAGGCTCGGCTGGCACTATGTGCGTGTGCACGCCTTCGACCTCTACAGCGATCCCGCGACGGTCGCCAGACGGATCGCGTCGGTGCTCGGGATCGAAGCGGATGCTGTCCGCGCCGAGAACGACACGCAGCCGCTCGACCTCGATGGCTGATCAGGAAGCCGACCGGCAGCGGATCGTGCGGGTCCCCGGATCGCGTCGCGCAAAACTCACCCCGGTCGAGGGCACCACTTCCGAGCCGCACGCCCGTGAGGAGCGCAGGGACGCGCCCAAGGGCGCGCACGGACCGAACGACGATCGGATGCTGCGCGAAGTCCCGCCGCACTACTGAAGAGTCCCGCCGCGCTGCTGACCCTCGGACAGCAGAACGCCCCGCTCCCGAAGGAGCAGGGCGTTCTCGGATCGGTGATTCCGGTTCAGCCGGCGCTGTCCCTGCGCAGGGCGTCGCGGATCTCGATGAGCAATTCCTGCTCGGTCGGCAGCGTCTCCTCCTCGACGGCGGGATTCTTCGCAGCCTGGTGCTCTTTGTACTTGTTCATCGGCACGACGAAGACCAGGTAGACGATCAGTGCGACAGCCAGGAAGCTGATGACGGCGGAGATCAGCTCGCCGATCGGGAAGGTGACTTCCTGGCCGTAGATGCCGTGCATCTGAATGCCGATCTCACCCGTCGCGCTCGCATCGAAGAACAGTGACACGAGCGGAGTGATGATCGCCGACACGACCGCGTTGACGATCGCGGTGAAAGCAGCGCCGATGACGACCGCGACTGCGAGGTCGATCACATTGCCCTTGGTGATGAATTCCTTGAAGCCCTGGATCATGGGTCCCCCTGGTGTGTGAGCGACCTCAGGACGAGGCCGGGGTCTTCGCGGGCGCCGGGGCGGAGCTCGTCGAAGAGTCCGACTTCGATGATGCCTGATCCTTCTTCCCTGCGCCGCCATCGACGCGCGAGTCGGTGCGATAGAAGCCGCCGCCGTTGAAGGTCACCCCGATCGATCCGTACTGCTTGCGCAGCGAGCCACCGCACTCGGGGCAGATCGTGAGGGAGTCCTCAGAGAAGGACTGCACCGCGTCGAAGCGGTGATCGCATGCGGTGCAGGCGTAGGCATAGGTGGGCATAGGAGCTCCGTGTCAGTTCCGCGCGGAGAGTGCGATGGTCTGCGTCGGTGTGACGACGCCGTCCACCGGCTGATCGTGGACCTCGCGCGGCAGCGAATCGAGTACCTCCGAATCATAGATGACCGCGTAGACGGGAGGGCATTTCTCCATCGAGCCGATCGTCTTGTCGAAGTAGCCGCGTCCCCACCCGAGTCGCGTGCCTTCACGGTCGATCGCGGCGGCGGGGATGATCATGAGGTCGACATCGTTGACCGCGATCGGCCCCAGCACCTCGCCGGTCGGCTCGGGCAGGCCGAAGAGCCCTTCGGTGACTTCGTCGGCATCGTCTGCGACGGCCCAGTCGAGCAGGCCGTCGGCGCGGGTGATCGGCAGCAGCACTCGGATGCCGCGTTCCAGAGCGCCGCGGAGGAACACCCGCGTGTCCGGCTCAGTGGTGCTGGACAGGAAGCACGACACGGAGCGGGCGCCGTGCGCTGCGACCAGGGCATCCAACTGCTCGGCGAGACCGATCGCCCACTCGCCGCGCTGCGCCTCGGAGAGCAGCTGACGTCGTTCGCGCAGTTCTGCGCGCAGCGCGCGCTTCTGCTGTTCCGCTTCACTCCGCATGCCCCGATCTTACGGGCCGTAAACCGGAGCAACCACGGGGGCCAGGCGACCCGTCGAGGCCGACGGCCGCGGCTAAGCTGAGCCGCATGACGAACATCAAGGCGGTCATCCCTGCCGCGGGCCTGGGGACGCGGTTCCTGCCGGCGACCAAGGCGATGCCGAAGGAGATGCTCCCTGTCGTCGACAAGCCCGCCATCCAGTACGTCGTCGAAGAGGCGGTCGGCGCGGGCATCCACGACATCCTCGTCATCATCGGGCGGAACAAGAATGCGATCTCCGATCATTTCGATTCCGTTCCCGAGCTGGAGGTGAAGCTGCAGCAGAAAGGCGATCACGGCCGGCTCGAGCGCGTGATGAAATCCAGCGACCTCGCCGACATCCACTTCGTGCGTCAGGGGGAGCCGAAGGGCCTCGGGCATGCCGTGCTCCGCGCGCGCACCCATGTGGGCGACGGCTCGTTCGCCGTGTTGCTGGGGGATGACCTGATCGATGAGAGCGAGTCGCTCCTCGCGGAGATGATCGCGGCCCACGAGCGCACCGGCGCGGCGGTCATCGCACTGATGGAGGTCGACCCGGAGCAGATACACCTCTACGGAGCGGCGGCGATCGAGTCGACCGACGACGATGGCGTCGTCACGGTCACCGGCCTGGTGGAGAAGCCGGCCGCCGCCGATGCGCCGTCGAACCTCGCAGTGATCGGGCGGTACGTGCTGCCGCCCAGCATCTTCGAGGTGCTCGAGCGCACCGAGCCAGGGAAGGGCGGCGAGATCCAGCTGACGGATGCCCTGCAGGAGCTCGCCGCGGACGCCGATGGCCCCGGCGTCGTGGGCGTGATCTTCCGCGGTCGCCGGTACGACACCGGCGACCGGGTCGACTACATCAAGGCCATCGTGCAGCTCGCCGTGGAACGCGATGACCTGGGCGCCGAATTGCGTCCGTGGCTCAAGGAATTCGCTGCGCGCCTCTAGGCGCGGGGGAGCGATCATGCAGTTCGAGACGCCAGCGCCGCTGCGGTACGGGCCCGTCGGCCTGCGCCTCGTGCGCACGCGCGACGCGCGCACCCTGCAGAAGGAGCTGCTGTCCAACAGGTCGTGGCTGCAGCCATGGGAGGCGACGATCCCCGGCGGCGTCGCGACCTTCGACATGCGCGTCAGCATCCGACGTCTCCTTCAGCAGTACCGCGACGGCGGCGGCTATCCGTTCGTGATGGAGTACGACGGCGAGATCGCCGGGCAGCTCAATGTGTGGGGTGTCGCTCGCGGCTCGCTGGCGTCGGCGACGATCGGCTACTGGGTGAGCGAGCGCTTCGCCGGGCGCTCGATCACTCCGACTGCGGTGGCGATGGCGACGGATGCCGCGTTCGAGCAGTACGGGCTGCATCGGATGGAGATCTGCATCCGTCCGGAGAATGTCGCGAGTCTGCGCGTGGTGCAGAAACTCGGGTTCCGCTACGAGGGTCTTCGTCGTCGCTATATCCACATCGACGGCGACTGGCGCGATCACTACGCGTTCGCGCTCACCCGTGAGGACGTTCCCCGAGGGGTGCTCTCGCGGTGGGTGTCCGGTGCGGCGCCTGAGCAGGCGGCCGCCATCCCCCCGCAGGACATGCTGCGCGGCTGACGGGTCGACGCGACACGCGTCGCGATTGGCTCGGGTCGCCGGACGCGGTCGCTTACCGTGGTCTTTATGGATGGACCGGTGCTGAGCGGGGGAGTGATCGTGCTGGTCGCCGTGCTGCTCTGGGCGCTGTACTTCCTTCCCAGCTGGCGCGGCCGGCATCAGTACTACTCGGCCGAGCGCAATGCGGTGCGGCTGAATCAAGCGCTGCGGGTGCTGGCCGAGACCAGTGAGACGCCCGACGAGGTGCGGCTGGAGCTCACCACGCGCACCGCCCATGCGCAGCAGCGACTCGCGAAGCGCGTGCAGGCCGAGCAGGAGAACGCGCGGCTCGAGCAGCTGCGACAGGAGCTTGCGGCGACGCGGCAGGATCCCGTATTGCGTCAGGCGCGAGCGCGCCGGCATGTGCGGCTCACTGCCACGGTGTCACTGCTCGCGGCTGTTGCGATGCTGGGGTTCGGCGTTTGGCAGCTCACCGCGACCGGCGGATGGATGCTGGCAGCATCCGGCCTGGTGCTCGCCGTCATCGGCGCGACCGCGCTGGTGCGGATGGCGCAGGTCGCCAAGCGGGCGGCTCGTCGCGCTCAGCGCGTGGTCGCGCAGCCCGTGGCCGAGCGCGTTTCGCCGCCGCTGCACGATCAGGGACGCGCACAGTGGACCCCGCGACCGCTGCCGCAGCCCATGATCACGGTTTCCGGGTCGCGGGCGCAGGCCGCGCAGGCCGAGATGGATGCGCAGCTGGAGCGTCGCCGTGCCGAGCGCCGTGCAGAACTGCGTCGCCGAGCTGAAGAGATCGCACCCCCCGCACCCACGGCGTTGCCCGTCTCGGCGACAGCGGACGCCGGGGACTCGCCGTACGCGCGCATGGGGGTCATCGACGACGCGGAGATCGAAGCGCATGTTCGCGAGCTGCTCGCGCGTCGAGCCACCGGCTGATCGCGTGATATTCTGACTGAGTTCAAGGGCCTATGGCGCAGTTGGTAGCGCGCCTCGTTCGCATCGAGGAGGTCAGGGGTTCGAATCCCCTTAGGTCCACCGCACGCACAAGGCTCGAACCCTTGCCAACGGAAACGTTGGTCGAGGTTCGGGCCTTGTTCGCGTCTGCGGCCCAGGTCAGGGCGTTGGCGTTGACCTGCGGATCGAGGAGCATCTCGAAGGGCCGGTTGTGCTCGACGCGCAGCTCGTTGTCCTCGTCGATGAAGACCTTGGTGAAGAACGCCTGGTTGCACAGGCGCCGGTTGGTGTCGTCGCAGCGGGTGTAGATGTCGGCGCAGTTGGCGAGCAGGCCGAGGGAGTCGTCGAGGTGGGCTCTGGCGTCGGCGTAGTGCGCCTGCATGAGCCGGTCCTGCTCGCCTTCGAGCCGATCGCGGTTGGTGCTGAGGCGTTCCAGTTCCTCGGTTTCAGCGGCCATGAGCCGGTCGAACTCATGATGGAGCATCCCTGCGAGGGCATCCTGCTGGGCCGGCGTGATCTGGACGCGGGTGTAGTACTCCTCGACGAGCTTCTCGAGGTCTTCGATGAGCATCGCCTGGCGCGTGCAGTCGGTGCGCTTGGAGTGCCGACCGGAGCACACGAAGTAGCAGTACACGTTCCCATGGCGGTTCTTCGCGTTGGAGACGATGAGTCGGGAACCGCGCTGCCCGCGATGGATGGTGCCCTGGAGGTAGTGGCCGTGAACTCGGGTCGCCTCGACGGCACACTGATCCGCGGTCAGCACTAGCAACCCCAATCTCAGCAGGGCCACGAGCCCCATCACGTCACCGCGACGAAGCGCCCTTCACCACGAACCTTGAAGAGCCGGTGAACAGCCGCATCATCTTGCCTCCCACGGTCGATGAACCTGCTTACCACGAGACCCGCTTGGTACAGTTCCAAAATGGATGACTTCGCCTCAGCGTCCGCGCACGTCCAGCCTGATGTCCGGGTGCGTGGTGCCCGGGAACACAACCTCAAGGACGTCGATCTCACCGTCCCGCGCGATGCGATGGTTGTGTTCACGGGCGTGTCCGGTTCGGGGAAATCCTCGTTGGCTTTCGGTACGTTGTACGCGGAGTCGCAGCGGCGCTACTTGGAGTCAGTTGCCCCGTACGCGCGGCGTCTGATCGACCAGGCGGGCGTCCCCGACGTCGACTCCATCACTGGGATGCCGCCCGCCGTCGCGCTGCAGCAGCAGCGCGGCGGGCGTAGCACGCGCTCCTCTGTGGGCAGCATCACCACGTTGTCGAGTGTGGTGCGGATGCTGTACTCGCGAGCCGGTGAGTACCCAGATGGTCAGCCGATGCTCTACGCCGAGGACTTCTCCGCGAACACCGTGCAGGGCGCCTGCCCCGAGTGCCACGGCATCGGACGAGTCTACGAGGTGACCGAGGAGCGGATGGTCCCCGATCCTTCACTCACCATCCGGGAACGCGCCATCGCATCGTGGCCGACCGCCTGGCACGGACACCAGCTGCGCGATGTGCTGGTCGCGCTCGGCTATGACGTGGATGTGCCGTGGAAAGATCTGCCAAAGAAGGATCGGGACTGGATCCTCTACACCGACGAGACTCCGTTCGTCCCGGTTCACTCGCGACTCACGCTCGCTGAGGCTCGACGGGCGATCCAAGCGGGGATCGAACCGAGCTACTCAGGCACGTTCGTCGGCGCGCGACGATACGTGCTCGACACGTTCGCGAACACGAAGAGCGCGTCGATGAAGCGCCGCGTCGCCCAGTTCATGAGCGCGGCGGTGTGCCCGGTGTGCCAGGGGAAGAAGCTCAAGCCCGAAGCGCTGACGGTCACGTTCGAAGGCCTGGACATCGCCGACTTCTCGGCTTTGCCGCTGCGTGAGTTGGCAGAACTCCTCGTGCCCGTCGTCGCTGAATCCGACCTCGAGGACGAGACCTCCGGCGCAACGATAGACGTCGAGACCAGGCGCGAGGCCGTCGCACAACGCGTCGCTGCAGGCGGGTCTGCGCACTCCGCTGCACCCGATGTCCGTCGCACGCCGAATCGGTCCGCCGAGAAGCGCGCCGCGGCAGCGCGCCTCGGTGCCGAGCTGCTGGACCGGCTGCGCCCCATCATCGACCTCGGACTCGGCTACCTCTCGCTGAGCCGTACGACGCCGACGCTGTCCGGCGGGGAACTGCAACGACTTCGACTCGCCACGCAACTCACGTCGGAGTTGTTCGGTGTCGTCTACGTCCTCGACGAGCCGTCAGCCGGTCTCCATCCGCACGACGTCACCGCGTTGCTGGGTATCCTCGACGGCCTCAAGCAGCGCGGCAACAGCCTCTTCGTCGTGGAACACTCCGTTGATGTCATGCGGCACGCGGACTGGCTCGTCGACATCGGTCCGGGTGCGGGTGAACGTGGCGGGCGCGTGATCTACAGCGGCCCCACGGACGGGCTCGCGGACGTCGACGAGTCTGTGACACGCGGGTACATCTTCGGGGGCAGCGGCCTCCCACCGCACGAGCCCCGTGCCGCCCACGATTGGCTGCAGTTGGAGCACGTCACACGCAACAACCTGCGGGACGTATCCGTGGCTCTGCCGCTCGGGACGCTCACGGCGGTCACCGGCGTGTCCGGGTCGGGGAAGTCCAGCCTTGTCAGTCAGGTCCTGCCAGCCCTCATCGGTGCCAGGCACGGAGACACCCGTCGCATCGAGGAGGACAACGCAGAGGCCGACGATCTGCTTCTCGCTGACGAGTCCGATGAACTGGGTGGGTCGGTCGAGGGCGACCTCACGACGGTCCGACGTGTCGTGAGCATAGATCAGAAGCCCATCGGCCGCACCCCCCGCTCCAATGTCGCCACCTACACGGGGCTCTTCGATCACGTGCGCCGCCGGTTCGCAGAGACTCCCGAAGCTCGGGCGCGCGGGTACAAGCCCGGTCGGTTCTCCTTCAACGTCGTAGGCGGCCGCTGCCCGACGTGCGAAGGCGAAGGCTCCGTGATGGTCGAGCTGCTGTTCCTGCCTTCGGTCTACACCGTGTGCCCCGACTGTCACGGCACCCGCTATCAGTCGAGCACCCTGGAGATCACCTGGCGAGGCCGCAACATCGCGGAGATCCTCGCGATGAGCGTCGAAGAGGCCCACGACTTCTTCGCCGGCGAGTACGATGTGATGCGCTCGCTCACCTCGCTGGTCGATGTCGGGCTCGGGTACCTGCGCTTGGGGCAGCCCGCTACGGAGTTGTCGGGTGGAGAAGCACAACGCGTGAAGCTCGCCACCGAGCTGCAACGGGCGCAGCGCGGTGACACTCTTTACGTGCTCGATGAGCCCACCTCCGGTTTGCACTGCGCTGATGCGGACCGGCTCGTCGCGCACCTCCAGACTCTCGTGGATGCCGGCAACACGGTCGTGATGGTGGAACTCGACATGCGAGTGGTCGGCGCCGCCGACTTTGTGATCGATCTCGGGCCGGGAGCCGGTGACAACGGAGGCACAGTGGTCGCGTCCGGAACGCCAGCAGAGGTCGCCGCGTCGAGAAACAGCGCTTCAGCACCGTATCTCGCCGCCGCCCTCGCCGAGGCCGCGACGCTGACGTCAGGGGCATAACCGGCTCTTCGCCGTTGAGTGTGGGTATCGGGTGACGCGCCGGTAGCCGGGGCTGCTCGGGAGATGGGTCGAGGTCCCCGAGGATCAGAGGACTTCTACCTCATCTGATCGCGAGGACCTCGACGATGACCGAGCCTACGATCTGCTGGTCGGTCTCGACGGGCTAAGAGCGATCGCGGTCGAGCGCCGCGGGCGCGACGCGCTGACCGTGACGGTCGAGTCGCCGCCGGGCCCGATCGGCTGCCCGGGCTGCGGCGTGCTCGCGATCGGTCACGGCCGCGCGCCGGTGCCGCTGGTGGATGCGCCGGCGATGGGTCGACCGGTCCGGCTGCGCTGGCGCAAGCGCCGCTGGCGCTGCCCCGAACCGGCCTGCGTGGTCGTGACCTTCCTGGAACAGGATGAGACGGTCGCAGCGCCGCGGTCGAAGCTGACGCGGCGGGCGGCATGGTGGGCGATCGAGCAGATCCGCCGGGAGCACGCCTCTGTCAACGGCATCCGGCGGCAGCTGGGCACGGGCTGGCGGACCGTCTGGGACACGATCCGGCCGCTGCTGGAAGCTGCCGAGGCCGACCCGGCAAGGTTCGATGACGTGACCGTGCTGGGCGTGGACGAGCACATCTGGCACCACGTCTCCACGAGGCCGATCGGCTCCGGCGGGCGCGGGGCGAAGGAGCTCACCGGCATGGTCGACCTCACCCGCGACGTCCACGGCCGCACGCGGGCGAGGCTGCTCGATCTCGTCCCTGGCCGGTCCGGCGAGGCGTACCGGTCGTGGCTGCACGATCGCGGCCCGGCGTTCCGCGACCGGGTGGAGATCGCGACGCTCGACCCGTTCCGCGGCTTCAAAAACACCATCGATGACCAGCTCGAAGACGCCCGCGCGGTCCTCGACGCGTTCCACATCGTGAAGCTTGGCACCAAGGTCGTCGACGACGTGCGACGCCGCGTGCAGCAGCAGATGCACGGGCACCGCGGCCGCAAGGGCGACCCGCTCTACGGGATCCGCAACCTGCTGCGCGCAGGCGAGGAACACCTCACCGATCGGCAGCGCGCCAGGCTCAAGCGAGCATGGGCAGCCGAATCTGGCAGCGCGAGTTCCTCGGCTACTTCGACACCGGCGGCGCGAACAACGGCGGTACCGAAGCCATCAACGGCCTCATCGAGCTCCACCGCCGCATCGCCCGCGGCTTCCGCAACCGCGACAACTACCGCCTGCGCATGCTGCTCATCGGCGGCGGGCTATTCGCATGACCCACGCTCGACGGCGAAGAGCCCGAATGGCGCGACCCCCGCAAGCGTGTACAGAGCGTATGCCCTGGGATCGAGCAGCGGACCCGGGCACTATCGCGGCTCGATCGCTACACATCAACTCAAGGCGAGCCCCTTGACACGTGGTTCCTGGGGGCGTTTGCTGTCTGGTGACGGGGGCGGCGTCGAAGAGGCCTTGCCAGAAAGACATCGAGCAACACAATCGGATCGGAGTAGACATGAAAGCAGTGGTGTACGAGGGACCCCGTCAGGTCAGCACGAAAGACGTCCCGGACGCGAAGATCGAGCGACCCACCGATGTCCTGGTCAGGGTAACGACGACGAACATCTGCGGATCGGACCTCCACATGTACGAGGGACGGACCTCCTTCGAAGTAGGCCGGACGTTCGGTCACGAGAACATGGGGGAGGTCATCGAAGTCGGTAGTGGCGTGGAGAAGGTCAGGGTCGGAGACCGGGTTGTGCTCCCGTTCAACATCTCGTGCGGATTCTGTAAGAACTGCGAACGCGGCCTGACCAACTACTGTCTCACCATCCAGCCCGAACCATCATTCGCCGGAGCGGCCTATGGGTTCGCCGACATGGGGCCCTATGGCGGTGGCCAAGCGGAGCTGCTCCGAGTGCCTTTCGGTGACCACAACGCGCTGCGCCTGGGCGAGGATGCGGAGGAGAGGGAGAACGATTACGTCATGCTCTCTGACATCTTCCCCACCGGCTACCACGCCACCGAGATGGCCGGCGTGATACCCGGCGACAGCGTTGTGATCGCTGGGGCGGGTCCGGTCGGATTGATGGCCGCCCTGTCCTCGATGATCAAGGGCGCAGCGAAGGTGATGGTGGTCGATCGCCACCCTGACCGGCTCGCGCTGGCCGAGCAGATCGGTGCGATTGCCATCGACGACTCCAAGGTCGACCCCGTGCAGGCTGTGCTGGACGAGACGATGGGGCTCGGAGCTGACCGTGGTTGCGAATGCGTGGGCTACCAGGCCCACGATCCCCAGGGCAACGAGGACACCGCCGCCACGCTGAACATGCTCATCAACTCGGTCCGCTTCACCGGAGGAATCGGCACCGTTGGCGTGTTCGTCCCCCAGGATCCGGGGGCCAAGGGCGAATTGGCCAAGCAGGGCAAGGCAGCCATCGACTTCGGCACACATTGGTTCAAGGGGCAGACCATGGGAAGCGGTCAAGCCCCGGTCAAGCGGTACAACCGCCAGCTGCGGGACTTGATCGCCGCCGGCAAGGCGACCCCTTCGTGGATCGTCTCCCACGAGATCTCGCTGGACCAGGCTGCCGATGCCTACAAGAACTTCGACGCCCGGTCCAAGGGTTGGACCAAGGTTCTCATCAAGCCCGGGATGTCGACAGAGAAGAAGGCGAACTGATATGGCCGAGACGCTGCAGGGCAAGAGAGTCGCCATCCTCGCCGCCGACGGGGTCGAGCGAGTCGAGCTCGAGAAGCCCCGCGAGGCGCTGGAGCAGGCTGGTGCACAGACAGAGGTTCTGTCGATCCATGACGGTGAGATTCAGGCCCGTGAGAACGATCTGGATGCAGCAGGCACGTTTACTGTCGACGGGTTGGTCGCGGACGCCTCTGTCGCCCACTATGACGCCCTGCTTCTCCCGGGCGGCACGGTGAACCCCGACCAACTCCGGGTTGACCCCGACGCGGTCTCCTTCGTCCGCGAGTTCGTCGAAAGCGGCAAGCCCGTGGCGGCGATCTGTCACGGGCCGTGGACGCTGATCGAGGCGGGTGTGGTCGAAGGTCGCACCTTGACGTCCTTCCCGAGCATCCGCACAGACCTGCGCAACGCCGGTGCTGACGTCGTCGACCAGGATGTCGCGGTCGACGGGAACCTGATCACCAGCCGCTCACCCGACGACCTGCCTGCGTTCTGCGATACGATCGTGGCGAAATTCGCGAGCAGTTCGACCCAGGAAGAGGTGTCGTCATGAGCGTGACGAAGGGACTGCTTGTCAGGCTGGAGGCCCTGCCCGGTAAGGAAGACGAGGTCCAGGAATTCCTCGGCATCGGGCGAGGGCTCGTCGAGGAGGAACCGGCCACCGTCGCGTGGTTCGCGATCCGTCTCGGCCCGGCCTCCTTCGGGATCTTCGACGTGTTCCCCGATGACGCCGGCCGCGACGCGCACCTGTCCGGCGCAGTCGCTGCCGCTCTCGGCGAGCAGACCGGCAAACTGTTCAGCGAACCGACGATCGAGAAGTTGGACGTCCTGGGCTCCAAACTCCCCGCCTGACACCACAGACCGGGAGTACTGGCCCAGAAAGGAGGGGTCGCTGCGCGCGGTGACTTCGGGCTTACACAGCCCGCTGACGTCGTGGCAGCGGCCCCTCCTCTTGCGGCCTATCGCTAATCACCAACAGATCGGGGAACCGCGATGACAGGAACTGACGACGGTGTTGCCACGACGCGTTCACCCGAGGTAGCAGTGATCGGGGGCGGGATCGTCGGTCTGTCGACGGCGTACGCGCTGCGGGAGCAGGGCGTGCCGGTGCGCTTGTACGAGGCTGGTGTGCCCGGGACGGGTCAGTCCGCAGGCGAGGCGCGGATCTTCCGGCATGCCCACGACGACCCGCGACTCGTCGCTTTCGCGCTCGAAAGCCGCGGCGTATGGGATGAGTGGGCCGAACACTTCGACGTCGAGCTGGTCTCATCAGACGGCGTCCTGGCGATCGGAGACAGTGCCCTGGCGCGGCTGCGGGTGCTCGACCAGGTCGGCGGCGTGGAAGCGCACGAGATCGACGCGGCCGAGGTCGCCCAGCGGATGCCGCTGCTCGCTGGGTACTCGGGGCCAGCGGTGCTCGACGAGTCGGGCGGCGCGATCCGCACCCGCGCCGCGATCACGGCACTCACGGGTGCCCTCGCAGATGCGGTCACCACCGGTGAGGTCATCTCCATCGATTCCCACGCCGACGGGACGGTCGAGGTGCGCAGCGTCACCGACCGGGCTGTTTACTCCAAGGTGGTCGTGTGTGCCGGCCGCGAAACCGCCCGCCTGGCACGCAGCGTCGGCCTGTCGCTGCCGGTTCGCCTTGCCGCACACGTCAGGCTGACCTTCGACGTGAAAGCCGCCGCCCCGGCACGAGTCGCGTGCCTGCAGGACAGCAGCGGCATCTTCGGCGAAGTCGGCGTCTACGCGACGCCGCTACCGGGCAACAGCAACTATTCGGTCGGACTCAGCGACACCGTCGGCGTCCGCGACGACGGAACTTTCATCGACCCGGCGGCGATTCGATCGCTGGACGAACGCGCACGCGAGTACGTGACACGGGCGCTGCCCGGTCTCCACCCAGAGCCGCGCGACTTCCTTCACTGCTGGGTGACCGACCTCCCGTGGAGTGAGGACGGCGTGGCCGTGTGGGAGGCAGGCTCTGTCCTTTTTGTGGCCGGTCACAATTTGTTCAAGCAGGCACCTGCGCTGGGTCGCGCTCTTGCCCGGGCTGCGACCGGCGGCGGTCTCCGCGCCGAGCTCACGCCCGAAGCGCGCCTCGGCGAGGCCCAGAGCTAGGGCGTGTCTCCCAATCGCGGGGGGTGACCCGCGATTCTGGACTCGTCACGATGGGGTCACGTTGGTGGCTGCGTGCAGTGCGGCGGTGAGGTAGCCCGCGGAAGCACCGACACCTTTGTCCGCGACGTGCTCGGGCGTGCCAGCTGCAACCAAGGTCCCGCCAGCGTCGCCCGCACCGGGCCCTAGATGTACTGACCCGGATCGTTGTTGACGTAGGAGAAGCCTCCGGTGTCGAGTTGGAGCTGTCTAGTTCTGCAGCTCGAACACACGGAGGCTTCTAGGCCGATCGCAGCGATCTTCCTTTGGCGAGAAAGTATACCGATCTGTCTACCCATGCCACCAGCTTAGCGAGAGATAAACAGATCGGTATAGTTGACTCATGGACGAAATAGCGAAAGTCGGGTGGACGCCCAAGGCTCGGCTGATTCTGGCGGCGGCGAGCGAGCTGTTCTACGCCGACGGCATCCATGCTGTGGGTGTGGACGCGATCGCCGAGCGCGCCGGGGTGACGAAGAAGACTCTCTACGACCGGTTCGGCTCCAAGGAGCGCCTCGTGGTCGCCTACCTGGCCGAACGCGACCGCTCCTGGCGCGACTTCCTCGCCAAGCGCCTGGCCGAGGTGGGCGATGAGCCCGTGGCACGACTCAGGGCGGTGTTCGCAGCCTCGGGAGCCTGGGCCCGCGAGCACAGCGGCAAGGGATGCTCGATGATCAACGCCCACGCCGAGATCAGCGACCCGGCACACCCCGCCTACCAGGTGATCGTGGGCCAGAAGCACTGGATGCTCGATCTGTTCGCCACCATCGCCGCGGACGCGGGTGCACGCAACCCGCCCGCGACTGGTCGCGCCGTCATGCTGCTCCACGAAGGCGCCCTCGTCACCGCAGGCATGGGCATCATCACCGACGCCTACACACTCGCCGCCCAACACGCCGAGGATCTCATCGCCACCTGACCGACTGCCCGCCGGGTTGGCGTCGCGCTGCGCCGACACGCCCGGGCGGCGGACCTGATTTGCCGAGATCGCCGGATCCGCGTAACTTATTACTTGTTCGCCCCAAGCGGTAGAGCGGAAGGCCGGAAGGCCTGGCTCCCTCAAGCAGCGAACACCCACCTCCACACCATCCTCGGATGGAAGGCCCCGTGCCCCGGAGCGTGGCAGTCCCGCCGGGAAGTCGATTTGACAAGCTGGCCGAGACGGATAAGATAGAGAAGTTGCCCAAGCGGGCAGCGGATCCGGATCTGATCCTCACGGTCGTCGATTTGACAGCCTGGACGGGACGGATATGATTGTGAAGTTGCCCTGCGCGTCTCTGCCTTTGTTGGTGGGTGTGTGGGTGCGTCCGATCCTTGAGAACTCAACAGCGTGCACTTGTCAAATGCCAAATAACCTCGATTCAGCTTCGGCTGAGTGAGATTCCTTTGGATCAAAGTCCAGGCCTTTTGGTCTGGCGTATGGATATGTCAGCAATGATTTATTCGTTTTGGTCATGATTGAACTCGCTGCTTTCTGCCGTTTTCCCGGTGGTTGGTATGCAT
>NZ_JBNTKD010000002.1:0-213108 GCF_050408615.1 Microbacterium alcoholitolerans
ATGCATACCAACCACCGGGAAAACGGCAGAAAGCAGCGAGTTCAATCATGACCAAAACGAATAAATCATTGCTGACATATCCATACGCCAGACCAAAAGGCCTGGACTTTGATCCAAAGGAATTCTCAACCCAACAAAAAAGCTGGACGAGGATAATTTGGCATTTGACAAGTGCACGCTGTTGAGTTCTCAAGGATCGGACGCACCCACACACCCACCAACAAAGGCAGAGACGCGCAGGGCAACTTCACAATCATACCGGCAGATCCGCGGCTGCTGTGCAGCCTGGCCAGAGCCGGAACCTCTACCTTACACCAACATGACTGCCGATGAAAGAAGAGGAGGATGTTCGCTGCTTGGAGGGGAGCCAGGCCTTCCGGCCTTCCGCTCAACCGCTTGGGGCGAACAAGTAATAATTTACGTGGATCCCCGCGTCCCGGCAAATCACCGCGGCATCCCGGGCGTGTCGCGAGCGCGGGCGATCGGCATCCGACCTGTTCAGGGGCGGTTTCCCGGATCGGCGCGTACGATCGACCCATGTCGGGCTCCCCCTCAGCCGCGCAGCCGCGCACGCCGGTCCCGCTTCCCGCGCACCTGCCTGCGGGCGATCTCGCCTGGGTGAGCGTCACGGCCGCCGCCGCTGCGATCGGTGCGGTCGCCGGCACAGAGATCGGGGCATCCGTCGGGCTCGCTCCCCCGCTTCGCCCGGACCCGGCGCGCATCGCCGCGGCGTACCGCAGTGACCGCCATCTGCTCATCGACGGAGCGCAGCCGGATGTCTGGGCGCCGCTGTCACGGTTCTGGCGCACGCGGGACGGCTGGGTGCGCACGCACGGCAACTACCCGCATCATGCCGCCGCACTGCGCCGCGGCCTCGGCCTTCCTCCCGAGGGTGACGAGCATCGCACTGCCGAACGCCTCGAGTCACTGCTCGCGATGATCCCTTCACGGGCGGCGACCAAGGCGATCTCGGACGCCGGCGGGCTGTGCGTCACCGTGCGGCGCGAGAGCGCCGCCGTTGATGCCGCGCTGCGGCAGCACCCGCTGCTCGAGGTCGATCGCTTCGGCGACGCGCCCGCGCGTCCGCTGCGGACGGTCTCGCCCTCCCGGCCCCTCGCGGACGTTCGCGTCCTCGACCTCACGCGGGTCATCGCCGGCCCCGTCGCCTCCCGCACTCTCGCCCTCGCCGGGGCGGACGTCCTGAGGATCGATCCGCCAACCCTCCCCGAGTTCGCATGGCAGCACCTCGACACCGGGCATGGGAAGCGCACAGCTCTGCTCGACATCGGCGCGAACAGAGAGCGTTTCGATCGTCTGCTCGCCGCGGCCGATGTCGTCGTGCTCGGGTACCGCCCGGACGGGCTCGACCGGCTCGGACTGTCACCGGGCCGTCTCATCCGGCAGCAGCCGCACCTCGTCGTGGCCCGACTGAGTGCGTGGGCCGATCCGAGCACCGGCCGCGGCTTCGACAGCCTCGTGCAAGCGGCCTCGGGCATCTCGTGGCTGGAGTCCCCTGACAGCGAGACACCCGCCGCTCTTCCCGCGCAGGCGCTCGATCACTCCGCGGGCTACCTGCTCGCCGCCGGCATCGCGGACGCGCTGCGGCGCCGCGCGGTCGAGGGAGGCGGCTGGAGCGTGCGCACCTCCCTGCGTCGCGTCGCGGCAGAGCTGCTCGGGATGCCCCATCGCGGCCGGGCCGCCGACACAAGCCCTCCGCCCGTCGATCCCGAGACGCAGTCGTTCGACGTCGCCGGACGAAAGGTCACGACCGTCGCGCCCGCGGTCGTCTGGGACGGCGGGCCGACGCTGTTCGCCGCACCGCGGGAGTGGGGCGCGGATCAGCCCGAGTGGTGACGGCGGAGCCGCTTCACAGTCGGGTCAACGCGTCGCGGTGCGAGAATCCTCCGGGATCCGGGCCGGCGTGCGACGCGGCAGCAGCACGATGACCACGCACAGCAGCACCGTCATCGCACCCCACAGTCCGGATGCCGCGGGAAGCGTCCGATAGGCGAGATGCTGCACGGTGAACTCGTCCGACAGCGGTCCGTGGGCTGCCAATCCCAGCAGCCAGGCGGCGAGGAGCATGGCCGGCAGGGTGAGCAGCCACACCCATCGCAGCCAGTTCGGCAGCAGGCGGGCATGCCGCTGCACGGGACGCCCGCGCATCCACAGCATCGCGAAGACGGCCAGGATCACCAGCCCGACGATGCCGGATCCGTACTGCAGCCACTTGTAGCCGGGCAGGGGGCCCCACTGCTCCCCCAGCGCCGGCAGCACCTCCACGCCCCAGCGTCCCTCGTGCGTGAACAGATCCCAGACGATGTGCGAGAGCACGCCGATCATGAGCGAGAGCACGAGCAGGAGCGGGTGCCCGAACCGCTCCCGCGAGCCGACCGCGTCGAGCGCGACGGCACGCCCGGTGCGCCGCCACTGCTCGGGCAGCCGCCAGGCGACGGCGTTCGGCGCGAGCTCGACCAGGCCGGGTCGCAGCACCACACGCCAGACAAGAAAGAGCACCAGGGCGATCAGCGTCGTCCACACCACATTGGCGACCGAGTGCGTGAAGCCGTACGGCAGGCCGAGCCGCCGCGCGAACAGCGGCAGATCCGGCGTCATCGCTCCGATCGCGATGGCCGCCGGAACGAGCGGTGTGCGGATGAACGGCAGCGCGACGATCGCGTGGCTGGGCGTGAAGGGCATCCGTCTGACTCAGCCGATGAGCACGCCGGCGAGCGTCTTCTTGCCGCGACGCAGCACCGAGACGCCGCCCGGCAGGCTCCCCCGCACGAGTGCGGTGTCATCGGCCACTCGCTCCCCGTCCAGCGTGACCCCGCCCTGCGAGATGGCGCGACGCGCCTCGGAGACGCTGGACACGAGTGCGGTCGCAACGAGCGCTTCGACGACGCCGGTGCCCTCGGGCAGGGTCGCGTTCGGCAGTTCTTCGAGAGCCGTGCGCAGCGTCGCCGCGTCCAGCGTCGACAGATCGCCCTGACCGAACAGCGCTTCGGATGCCGCGATGACGGCCGCTGCGGCATCGGAGCCGTGCACGGTCGTGACGACCTCGAGCGCCAGGCGCTTCTGGGCTGCGCGGCGGAACGGCTCGGTGTCGACCAGCTGCGCGTACTCGGCGATCTCGTCGCGGGTGAGGAACGTGAAGATCTTCAGCCGGTCGATGACGTCGGCATCCGCCGTGCTGAGCCAGAACTGGTACATCCGGTACGGGCTGCACATGTCGGCGTCCAGCCAGATCGCGTTGCCCTCGCTCTTGCCGAACTTCGTGCCGTCGCTGTTCGTGATCAGCGGCGTGCCGATCGCATGGACGGAGCGCCCCTCGACGCGGTGGATGAGGTCGGTTCCGCTGGTGAGGTTGCCCCACTGGTCCGAACCGCCGGTCTGCAGCACGCATCCGTACTGGCGATGCAGCTCCAGGAAGTCCATGCCCTGCAGGATCTGGTAGCTGAACTCGGTGTAGCTGATTCCGGCATCCGAATTCAGGCGCGCAGCGACCGCGTCCTTCTTCAGCATCGTGCCGACGCGGTAGTGCTTGCCGATCTCACGAAGGAACTCGATGGCGCCCATCGGCGCCGTCCAGTCGAGGTTGTTCACGATGCGCGCGGCGTTCTCGCCCTCGAAGCTGAGGAAGCGCTCGACCTGCGCACGCAGGCGACCCACCCATTCGGCGACGGTCTCCGGCGTGTTCAGCGTGCGCTCCGCGGTCGGTCGGGGGTCGCCGATCAGGCCGGTCGAGCCGCCGACCAGCCCGAGGGGCTTGTGGCCGGCGAGCTGGATGCGGCGCAGGGTCAGCAGTTGCACGAGGTTGCCGAGGTGCAGGCTGGGAGCGGTCGGGTCGAATCCGCAGTAATACGTGATCGGGTCCCCGGCGAGCAGGGCGCGCAGCGCCTCCTGGTCGGTGGACACGTGGACGAGGCCACGCCAGACAAGCTCGTCCCACACGTTCTCGAACGTGGGATCGAGTGCCACAGGCGCTGTCGTCAGAGCGGTTTCAGACACGCGCACAAGGTTATCAGCGCGCGACACACGCTCCGCGCAGCTCGCGACGTCGGATGCCCGTGCCAAGCTGGGCGGCATGTCATCGGACGACCCGTTCACCTCCGCCGTCCTCGCGATCGTCATCGCGGTGGTCCTGGCAGTCGTGCTCGCGCTTTCGCTGTGGGGCGTGCGCCGTCCGTCTACCGCGACGATGGCCGCCGCGGCCGCGCTGCTGGTCGCAGGGCTGGTCATCGTGATCGTCATCCCCCCGCTCACCCCGCCGACCATCGGCATCCCGCTCACGGCGCTCGGCATCGCGGCGGCGACGATCGGCGGCAACCCGTTCACCCGCCGCGCACTGGACATCGCCACCGGCAAGCGGGTGCGCGAGACCGAGGACGGCGGCATCCTGATCGTCGCATCGCAGAACGCGGATCCCGCTCACGCTCGGGCGCTGATGCGCGGCGGCACGGTCATCGGCTACCTGGAGCGGATCTGCACCGTGGTCGCGATCGCGGTGGGCTTTCCCGAGGCGATCGCGGCGATCATCGCGGTGAAGGGCATCGGCCGATTCCCGGAGCTCGCCGAATCCGAGGCGCGCGAGCGGTTCATCATCGGAACCCTGGCGAGTCTGCTGTGGGCAGGCGCGATCGGCACGATCATCAGGCTGAGCCTCGGCTGACGTCCACGTCGAGCAGGCGGAAACCCTCGACGATCGCGGCGGAGCCCGCGGACGTCAGCGCCTGCGAGACCGCGGACTGGGTGATGCCCTCGCTCGCCGCGAGCTCGCGCTGCGTACGTGCGAGACAGCGTCCGTAGGTGAGCCGGCGGATACGCGCCGACATCGCGCCGATGAGCTCATCCCGTGCGAGCAGGTAGGCGTTGGCCCACCGCACTTGCATCCCCTGATCCCCTGCGCTCTCGTGCGCCACGATCCAGCTGCGCGCCTCCGGTGCGGCTCTCCTCTGCATCGTCTGCACGTGCTCGATGGCGCTGCGCGCCGCCCACCATCCCGGCCCCTCCGGTATGCCGTCGGGTGAGGCTGCGGACGGGATGCGCTCGACGTCGCCGATGCCGACGCCGAAGCGGAACTCGACCCCGTCGGGCAGCGCCAGGCGGATCAGCAGCAGCGAGGCGAGCGCGGCGTCGAGTGTGGGATACACCGCCTGCTGCTCATCGCCCACCGTCGGCCGCAGGCGCTGCGTGGCCAGCGGCAGGTCGTCGTCGGCGCGCGCGATCGCAGCGTCGAACTGCCACTGCGCCTCGACGCGATCGTCGAGCTGCCGTGATCCGATGATGTCCGCGGTGACTGCTATCGCCATATGATCAGGATATCACTGATATTCCAGAGATATAAGTGAAAACCTTATTTTCTTCGGGTATCAGTTCCTGTCTCAGGCGATCGCCGCCTACAGGCCGAGTGCGTGCGCGGCCGCCTGCGCGCGTGCGACCAGCTCAGCTCGCTGCTCGGTGACCCGCACCGGTGCCGTGCCTCCGACGCCGGAGCGCGACGCGACCGAACCCTCGATCGACAGCACCTCGCGAACCTCAGGAACCAGCTGGGGCGACACGGACAGCAGCAGCTCGTCGTCGGCATCCTCGAGCCCGATCCCGCGCTCCTCGCACGCGCGGACCAGCGCGCCGGAGATCTCATGCGCGTCGCGGAACGGCACCCGGCGCTTGACGAGCCATTCGGCAACGTCGGTCGCGAGCGAGAAGCCCTGCGGGGCGAGCTCTGCCATCCGCTCGGTGTCGAAGCGCAGCGTGGCGATCATCCCGGCGAAGGCCGGCAGCACCACTTCGAGTGTCTGCACCGAGTCGAAGACGGGCTCCTTGTCCTCCTGCAGGTCGCGGTTGTATGCGAGCGGAAGGCCCTTGAGCGTCGCCAGCAGCCCGGTCAGGTTGCCGATCAAGCGGCCCGACTTGCCGCGCGCGAGCTCGGCGATGTCCGGGTTCTTCTTCTGCGGCATGATGCTCGAGCCGGTCGAGTACGAGTCATCGAGCGTGACGAAGCCGAACTCCCTGGTGTTCCAGAGGATGATCTCCTCGCTCAGCCGCGACAGATCGATTCCGGTCATCGCGGTGATGAAGGCGAACTCAGCCACCACATCGCGCGCCGCCGTGCCGTCGAGCGAGTTCTCCGCCGGGCGGTCGAGGCCCAGCTCGCGCGCGACGAGCGCCGGATCGAGACCGAGAGTGGAGCCGGCCAGGGCTCCCCCGCCGTACGGCGAGACACCGGCTCGCCGACGCCAGTCGACGAGCCGCTCCAGCTCGCGCACCAGCGGCCAGGCGTGGGCCTGCAGGTGATGGGCGAGAAGAACGGGCTGCGCATGCTGCAGGTGGGTGCGGCCGGGCAGGATCGCCGCGGGGTGCGCCTCGGCCTGCGCGACCAGGGCATCGATCACGCGGAGCAGGTCGCGGGCGATCACGCGGGCGTGGTCGATCAGATACATGCGCACGAGCGTCGCGATCTGATCGTTGCGGCTGCGGCCGGCGCGCAGCCGGCCGCCGACATCCGCGCCGACCTCTGCGATCAGCGCCTTCTCGAGAGCGCCGTGCACATCCTCGTCACCGGGATCAGGAAGCAGCGTGCCGTCGGCGACCTTCGCAGCGAGCGCGTCGAGCCCGGCGTGCATGACCCGGGCTTCCTCCGCCTCGAGGTACCCCGCGGCCTCGAGGGCCTTCGCATGCGCATGCGAGCCGGCGATGTCGTAGGGAGCGAGGATCCAGTCGAACTGCGTCGATCGGCTCAGCTCGGCGAGCTCCGGCGACGGACCGCCGGCGAAGCGGGCGCCCCAGAGCGCGCCCTCGTTGGTGCCGTGTGCGTCGGTCATTTCAGTCCTCCTGCTTTTCGAGCAGCCACACCAGCAGGGCCTTCTGCGCGTGCAGGCGGTTCTCGGCCTCGTCCCAGACGACGCTCTGCGGTCCGTCGATGACCTCGGAATCGACCTCGTAGCCGCGGTCGGCGGGCAGACAGTGGATGAAGATCGAGTCCTCGGAGGCGAGCCCCATGATCTCGGTGGTGACCTTGTAGCCGCCGAGCTCGCGCAGGCGTGCGATCTTCTCCTCCTCCTTGCCCATCGACACCCAGGTGTCGGTCACGACCACGTCGGCGCCGAGAGCGGCCTCACGCGGGTCCGTGAGCAGTGTCACCGAGCCGCCGGTCTCGGCGGCCCGCTTCTCGGCGGCTGCGACGACATCCGGGCGGGGCGCGTACGACGACGGCGAGGTGATGCGCACGTGCATGCCCGCGGTGACGCCGGCGAGCAGGTACGAATGCGCCATGTTGCTGCGACCGTCACCGAAGAACGTCAGCGTGAGACCTGCCAGCTCGCCCTTGTGCTCGCGGATCGTCAGCAGATCGGCGAGCAGCTGGCACGGGTGGAAGTCGTCCGAGAGCGCATTGACGACAGGGACGCGCGTGCCGCGGGCCATCTCCTCGAGTCCGGACTGCGCGTAGGTGCGCCAGACGATCGCCGCGACCTGCCGCTCCAGCACGCGAGCGGTATCCGACGGCGTCTCCTTGCCGCCGAGCTGGCTGTTCGCGGTGGAGATGATCAGCGGCGAGCCGCCGAGATCGGCTATGCCGACCGCGAACGAGACACGGGTGCGGGTGGAGGACTTGTCGAAGATGACGGCGACGGTCTGCGGACCTTCGAGCGCCTTGTTCGCCCAGCGGTCCTTCTTCAGCTCCAGAGCGAGGTCGAGGATCTCGGCCTGCTCTGCAGGGGTCAGGTCGTCGTCGCGAAGCAGGTGGCGTGTCACTTCGTCTCCATTCTTTCGCTCAGTGCAGCGCATGCGGGGATCTCCGAAGTAGGGGCGGGTACTGCGACGGCGGCGAGCGCTTCACCGAATCGCTCGAGGAACTCGTGCACCTCCGCGTCGCCGATGGTGTAGGCGGGAGCGATGCGGATGACATCCGCCGTCGGCGCGTTGATGATCAGGCCGCGCTCGTGCGCTTCGGCGCGCACCTCTGCCGCGACGGGGGCGGAGAGTCGGATGCCGATGAGCAGGCCCGCGCCGGTTGTGGCGGTGACCAGGGGCAGCTCGGCGACGCCGGTGCGCAGCTCGGCGCCACGGGCGTTGACGTTGTCGAGCAAATGCTCGTCTTCGATGAAACCGAGCACCGCGTTCGCGACGGCGCTGGCAAGCGGGTTGCCGCCGAACGTGGAGTTGTGGGTTCCGGGATAGAACAGGTCGCTGGCGCTGCCGAAGGTGATCAGCGCGCCCAGCGGGAACCCGGCCCCGATGCTCTTGGCGAGCGTCACGGCATCCGGGATCACGCCCTCGCGCTGGAAGGCGAACCACTCCCCGGTGCGACCGGAGCCCGTCTGCACCTCGTCGAGGATCAGCAGCGCGTCATGCCTGTCGGCGAGCGCACGGGCGCGGGCGAGGAAGCCGTCGGGCAGTTCGACGACGCCGGCCTCGCCCTGAATGGGCTCGATCATGATCGCGGCGACGTCACCGTCCGCGAACGCGGCCTCCAGGCTGTCCAGGGAGTGCTCGACGGTCACCACGTCGGGGACGGCAGGCAGGAACGGGTCGCGGTACAGGGCCTTCGGGGTGAGTGACAGCGCGCCCATGGTGCGGCCGTGGAAGGCGCCCTCCATGACCAGGATCTTCGTGCGTCCCGTCTTGCCGCCATGCAGACGGGCGAGCTTGATCGCCGTCTCGTTGGCCTCGGTGCCCGAGTTCGCCAGGTACACGCGGCCCTGCTCGCCGGTACCGGCGAGGCGCTTGAGCCGGGCCGCGATCTCCAGCTGCCCAGGTGTGGCGAAGTAGTTGGAGACGTGCGAGAGGGTGGCCGCCTGCGATGCGACGGCCTCGACGAACACCGGGTGCGCGTGACCGAGGCAGTTCACCGCGATCCCGCCGAGGAAGTCCAGGTAGCGGTTCCCGTCGGCATCCCACACCCACGAGCCCTCGCCGCGTGTGAGCAGCGCGAGTCGTCCACCGAGGCTCATCAGGTCGCGTGACGCGTCGTCGTTCCAGGTCACTTCGTCTCCCTCCGCTCGCTCAGTGCGCCGCATCATGAGACCACTTCCGTTCCGATTCCCTTGCTGGTGAAGAGCTCGACGAGCACCGAGTGCGGCACCCGTCCGTCGATGATGGCCGCGGCGTCCACCCCGCCCTCGACCGCGTCCAGGCAGGCGCGCATCTTCGGGATCATGCCCGACTCGAGCGACGGCAGCAGGCGGGTGAGGTCTGCTGAGGTGATGTGTGAGACCAGCGAGTCGCGGTTCGGCCAGTCGGCGTACAGGCCAGGGACGTCCGTGAGGATGACGAGCTTGCGTGCGCCGAGCGCGGTCGCGAGGGCGGATGCCGCGGCATCCGCGTTCACGTTCAGCGACTGGCCCGGGTGATCGAGATCGGGCGCGATCGAGGAGACCACCGGGATCCGGCCCGCGGCGAGGTGATCGATGACCGGCGTCGGATCGACCTGCACGACGTCGCCGACGCGGCCGAGATCGACTTCTTCGCCATCGACGACGATGCCGCGGCGGCGTCCGCCGAAGAGTCCGGCGTCCTCACCGCTGAGACCGGTCGCGATGGGCCCGTGGGAGTTGATCTTCGCCACCAGGGTGGGGTTGATCTGTCCGGTCAGCACCATCCGCACGACGCTGATCGCCTCGGTGGAGGTGACGCGGTATCCGCCCTTGAACTCGCTCGGGATCGCCAGGCGGTCCAGCATGCTGGAGATCTGCGGGCCGCCGCCGTGCACGACGACGGGCTGCACGCCCACGTAGCGCAGGTAGGCGATGTCCTGCGCGAACGCCTCCTGCAGCTCATCGCTGACCATCGCATTGCCGCCGTATTTGACGACGACGATCTGATCGCGGAAGCGCTTCAGCCACGGCAGGGATTCGATGAGGGTGGCGGCCTTGTAGGCGGCTTCCTCGGGGGCGGTGTCCTGGATGTCTGTCATGAGGCGTAGGCGCTGTTCTCGTGCACGTAGTCGTGGGTCAGGTCGTTGGTGAGGATGGTCGCGGTCGCCTCGCCGACCTTCAGGTCGATCTCGAGCAGGGTGGCTCGCGGGGTGAGGTCGACCTCCTCGCGCGGACGGTCGGGCCCGCCCTGGCTGCACACGCGCACCCCGTTCATCGACACGTCGACATCGTACGGATCGAACTGCGCCGTCGTCGTGCCGATCGCGGCGAGCACGCGGCCCCAGTTGGGGTCGTTTCCGAAGATCGCCGCCTTGAAGAGGTTGTTGCGGGCGACGGATCGGCCGACCTCGACAGCCTCCTCCTCCGACGCGGCGCCGGTGACCTCGATGGTGATGTCGTGACTGGCGCCCTCGGCGTCCTGCTGCAGCTTCTCGGCGAGCTCGCGGCAGAGGGCGGTGAGCGCGGAGGTGAAGTCGTCGAGATCGGGTCGGATGCCCGTCGCGCCGCTGGCCAGTAAGGTGACCTGGTCGTTGGTCGACATGCATCCGTCCGAGTCGAGCCGGTCGAAGGTGACGCCCGTGGCGCGGCGAAGCGCGGCATCCGCCTCGGCTGCCTCGAGGTCCGCGTCGGTGGTGAGCACAACCAGCATCGTCGCCAGACCGGGTGCGAGCATCCCGGCACCCTTGGCCATCCCGCCGATGGTCCAGCCGTCGCGGCTGATCTCGGCGGTCTTCGCCACGGTGTCGGTCGTCATGATCGCCTCCGCGGCGGCGGCGCCTCCGACGGCGCTGAGCTCGTCGATGCCCTGCTCGACACCGACGAGCACCTTGCCGCGGAACACCTCATCGCCGATCCCGATCAGACCGGTGGAGCACACCAGCACGTCGCCCGCGCTGACCTCCAGCAGCTCGGCCGCCTTCTCGGCGGTGAGGTGGCTGGTCTGGAATCCGAACGGTCCGGTGAAGCAGTTCGCCCCGCCGGAGTTCAGCACGATCGCCTCGACGACACGATCGGCGATCACCTGCTGCGACCAGATGACGGGGTTGGCCTTCGCCCGGTTCGTGGTGAACACGGCGGCGCCGATCTTGCGCGGGCCGCGGTTGACGACCACGGCGACGTCGGGCTTGCCGGTGGATTTGAGGCCGACGGCGACGCCCGCCGCCTCGAAGCCCTGGGGTGCGGTGACGCTCACGGCGCTACTCCGTTCATGGTGAGCGCACGGTCCTCGGGAAGGCCGAGCGCGAGGTTCATGGACTGGATGGCAGCGCCGGCGGTGCCCTTGACGAGGTTGTCGACGGCGGTGACGACCGTGACCCGGCCCGCCGCCCGGTCGATGGCGAGTCCCATCAGCGCGGTGTTGGCGCCGAGCACGTCGGCGGTCCGCGGAAAAGAGCCCTCCGGCAGCAGCTGCACGAAGGTCTCGTCGCCGTACGCGCTCTGCCACGCATCGCGGATCTCAGCGTCGGTGACGCCTTCGGCGATGCGAGCGGTCGAAGTGGCCAGGATTCCCCGCGCCATCGGCACGATCACAGGAGTGAAGGAGATGCCGACCTTCTGGGCGCCCGAACCTGTCGAAGTGCCCGAGGCGTCGATCAGGGCCTGCTGGATCTCCGGGATGTGCCGGTGCGTGCCGCCGACCGCGTACGGGTTGGCGGTGCCGAGGATCTCGCTGCCGAGCAGGTGCGTCTTCAGGCTCTTCCCCGCGCCGGATGGCCCGACCGCGAGCACGCTGACGATGTCGGATGGATCGATGACACCGGCGGCGACGCCGGGGACGAGGCTCAGGCTGACCGTCGACGCGTTGCACCCGGGGGCGGCGACGCGTCGTGCATCCCGAAGGTTCTCGCGCTGCTTCCGCCCGTCGCCGACGAGCAGCTCGGGCACACCGTATGTCCACGGCTCGTGGAAGGACCCGCCGTAGAACGCGTCCCACGCGTCCTGGGAGGTCAGACGATGATCAGCCCCGGCGTCGATCACCAGAGGAGTGTCGTCGAGGGCATCCGTGTACTGTCCCGACTGCCCGTGCGGCAGCGCCAGGAACACGATGTCGTGACCGGCGAGGATCTCCGGGGTGGTGGGCTGCAGCTCCAGGTGAGCGAGCGAGCGCAGGTGCGGCTGGTGCGCCGAGAGCGGCTGGCCGGCGCTCGAGTGCGCGGTCACGGTGCGGATCTCGATGTCGGGATGGGCTGCGAGAAGCCGCAGGATCTCGCCCCCCGCATAGCCGGATGCGCCGGAGACGGCGACGGAATACGTCATGCTTCTACCTTAACGGTCGGTGTGCGCCCGATGACGGGCCTGGGCCGGGGCGGCGACTCCGGATCCGACCTCGTGCAGCTCACCGATGGGATCTGTCCCTGAGCGTGCCGAAGGGGGCGCGGGTCGCCTAGAATCGGCGGCCGCTGCGGCGTCGGCGCACGGGCTCAGCGCTCAGGAACCGCTGAGCGGGAACGAGTGCGACCGAAGGCATGACGCGACAGTAGCGCTCGATGTTCGGCATCCGCAAATCGGCGTCGATCACGACAGCAGGGCGAGCTCCTCCGCTCGGCTGAGCCCCGAGCGACGCTCCCGGTCCAGACCGCGTGCGCGCTCGTCCGCGAGCACGTCCGCGATCGTGTCCTCCAGCGGTCGCAGCGTGCCGCCCGCCGCCAGATAGGCCGCGTTGCTGTGCGTCATGAAGCCCGGCATGTCGTCGGGCAGCCACAGCGGCAGCGAGTGCTCTCCCATCCAGTGGTTGACGCCCTGCGCGAGCAGCCGGTCATCGGTCGCGTGCACCAGCTCGCCGGTGTGGCCGGCTGCGGAGCGGATGCGGTGCAGCACCTCGCCGAGCGGATGCTGGTCGCCGACCGCATTGACCGCCCGGCCCGCCGGGGCGACGAGTGCGAACGCCGCGACGTCCTCGACGTCGATCACCTGCACGCTGCGCCCCTCGGTCGGCGGGAGCAGCACGGCCTCGGAACCGGCACGCGCGAACGCCGCGGCCCAGTAGCCGAAGCGATCGCTGACATCGCCTGCGCCGACGATGAGCCCCGGCCTGACGATCCCCGCGCGATCGCCCAGAGTTCGCACCGCATCCTCCGCGGCGACCTTCTGCGGTCCGTAGTCGTAGTCGTCACCGGGCTGGGCGGGTGCATACCTGGGTGCGGATTCGTCGGCACCGACGGCTGTGTCGTCGGAGTACACCGACACCGACGAGATGTATGTCCACCGCGCGGCGACCGAACCCAGCGCCTCGACCGCGGAGCGCACGTGGTCCGCGCGGGAGGAGACGTCGACGATCTCATCCCACTCCCGGCGCCGCAGGTCGTCGAAGACATCCGCGTCATCACGGTCGCCGCGCAGCAGCAGCGTTCCCTCCGGTGCCGGACGCTCGCCGCGCCCGAGGCATGTCACCTCGGCATCCGCATTCCGCCACCGCCGTGCGATCCGTCCCGAGAGCCAGCCTGTTCCGCCGAGCACGAGCACCTGAGTCATGCGTCCATGCCACCGGCAACGGGCGCAGCGCGCAAGCGATTCCGCTCAGAGCGGATGGGCGCCGGCGCTCACCACGGCATCGGTCGGTCGGGGCCGCGCCGTCCGTCGTCGGGCATATGCGGCAGCTGCTCGCCGCCCGCGCGGATGCACAGCCAGCGCAGCTCCCCTGCACTGTCCGGGAGCGCACGCCACGTGCGCCAGACCCCCGGTCCGACACGCACGACGGTACCGGCCTCGACGTCGACGACATCGTCGTCCAGCCCCATCTGGCCGGCCCCGGCGAGGAAGACGTACAGCTCTTCGATCTTCTCGTGCACATGCCAGTAGCCGGCCTCTTCACCGGGCACCAGGGCATTCGCCGTCATGCCGATGTACTGCATCGTCAGTTCGTGGTCGACGACCCGTCTGCCGTCGCGCGAGCGCGCCTCGTCGAACCCGCCGTGAAACTCGCGCCACCGCTCCGGGGCGCCGATCCGCGTCACCTGGTAGTCGCTCATCTGCTCTCCTCCTCGTCGGCCGCGGCCTCCGCACGCAGCACGTGTCGATTCCAGCCGTGCTCACCGGGAACGTACACGATCCGCACGTGGTTCCTATCGATCCGGCCCTGCCAGAACTCGACGCGCTCGGGGACGACGCGCCACAGCATCCACTCCCCCGGCGTGATGCCGGCACGCGCCGAGGCCGAGCGCGCGGCGAGATCGGCGGCGCTCTCGGCTTCGGATGCCGGTACGACGCGTCCTCGCACGCGCACGGCGCGCAGCAGCGGCTGCCACCAGAAGCTCAGCGCCGCCACGGGGTTCTGCTCCAGCTGGCGTCCCTTCGCGGAGTCGCGGTGGCCCGCGAACGCCCAGCCGCGCTCCCCAGCCTCCTTGAGAATCAGCGTGCGGGCATCCGGCATGCCGTCGGCATCGACCGTCGCAAGCGTCATGGCGTGCGGCTCGGGGACGCCGCGCTCGACGGCATCCGACAGCCACTCGCCGAACAGCGCCGCCGGGCCGGCGGGCAGGGCACGCAGATCGAGGGCGGGCGCATCACCGGTGAGACTGGGAAGGGATCTCAGCCACGCGGCGTCCGTCATGAGAGCGAGCCTAGCGGCCCGCTCTCATGACGTCGCAGAATCAGTCGCGGATGCTGGCGCCGAACCGCTCGGTCGCAAGCGCGACGCCGGCGAGCTTCGCCTCGGTGGCCTCGGCGGCGGTGAGGGTGCGATCGGATGCCCGGAAGCGGAGCGCATAACTGAGGCTCTTCTGGCCCTCGCCGAGGCCCTCGCCGCGGTAGTCGTCCACCAGGCGCGCGGATTCGAGCAGCGCTCCAGCGCCCTCGATCAGCGCCGCGCGCACCTCGGATGCCGGAACCCCGAGGTCTACGACGAGCGAGACGTCCTGCGTGGCCGCGGGGAAGGTCGACAGCGATTCGGCGACGACGCGCTCCCCCGCCAGCGTCAGCAGGCGGTCGAGGTCGAGCTCGAGCACGACGACGCGACCGGGCAGGTCGGCATCCGCCGAGATCTGCGGGTGCAGCTCTCCGACGTACCCGATCTGCTCGCCGTGCACGCTGAGCACACCTGCGCGACCCGGGTGCAGCGCTGCGCGCTGCGTCTGCGCGACGTCGATGTCGACGCCGGCGGCGACGCCGATCACCTTCACGGCGTCGAGAGCGTCTGCGAGGTCGACGTGCTCGGCAGATCGACCGGGCTGGCGCGGAGTGATGTTGCCGGCCAGAAGCGCTGCGACATGGCGCGGCTGCGGCGGGATCGCCGCGTTAAGCGCTGCCAGCGTCTCGTCATCCGGGCGCTCGCCCAGCGGCGGGATGAAGTCGGTGCCATAGGCGACACCGGCCTCGGGAGTGAAGACCGTTCCGGTCTCGAAGATGCCGAGGTCGACAAGTCCGCGCGAGATGTTGCGGTGCGCGGTCTGCACCAGACCCGGCAGCAGCGAGCGACGCAGGAACGGCGCCTGTCCGTCCAGCGGGTTGACCAGGCGGATGCTGGGCATGTGCTCTCCGGATGCGGAGCCGTGCAGGTCGTTCTGCTCCTCGTTCGTGAACGGGAACGACGGCGTCTCGACCAGGCCTGCCGCCGCGAGGGCATCCGCGACGCGTTTGCGGCCCTGCTGCAGCGCGGTGTACCCGCGTCCGGACGGCGGGGTCGGCAGCACGGAGGGGATGCGGTCGAGACCGTGGATGCGCGCGATCTCTTCGACGAGTGTCCACTTGTCGGTGAGGTCGGGGCGCCAGCTCGGAGGGATGATGAACCATCCGCCGTCCGAATCCGTCTCCGCGCCGGTTTCGGCGACCGTGACCTCGGCGCCGATCATCTCAAGCGCGCCGACGATCTCCTCATCGGTGTAATCGACGCCGATGACGCCCTCGGTGAATCCGCGGGGCAGGTCGATGCCGGCGATCTCGACCTCGGCATACAGCGCGCCGCCCTCGTCGGTCAGGCTGCCGCCGGCGAGCTCGACCATCAGGTCGGCGACACGGCGGGCCGCGACGAACGGGATCAGCGGATCCACGCCCCGCTCGAAGCGCTTGGACGCCTCGCTGGGCAGCTTGTGCCGACGCGCGGTCCGCGCGATCGTCACAGGGTCGAAGGTCGCAGCCTCGATGAGCACGTTGCGAGTGGTCTCGCTCATCTCGGTGGTGCCGCCGCCCATGACGCCGGCGAGGCCGATCGGGCCCGAACCGTCGGTGATGAGCAGATCCTCGACGTGCAGCGCGCGGTCCTGTCCGTCGAGCGTCGTCATCCGCTCGCCCTCGGCCGCGCGGCGCACGACGATGCCGCCGGTGAGCTTGTCGAGGTCGTAGCCGTGGACCGGGTTGCCGAGCTCGAGCATGACGTAGTTGGTGATGTCGATCAGGATGCCGAGTGAGCGCATGCCGGCGAGAGCCAGGCGCGCGACCATCCACGGCGGCGTCGGACGTGATGGGTCGACCCCGCGCACGACGCGGGCGACGAACTCAGTCGCGCCGGCTGCACCGCGGATCGGGTTCCGGTCATCGACGCTGATCGCGAAGCCGGACCCCGGCTGCAGCTCAGCGAAGTCACGGTCGGCGGGGTCGCGGAACGTCGCGCCGGTGGCGTGCGCGTACTCACGGGCGACGCCTCGAAGCGAGAAGGCGTACCCGCGGTCCGGCGTGACGTTGATCTCGACCGCCGCGTCATTCAGGTGAAGCAGCTCGATGGCATCCGCCCCGACCTCGGGGTCGAGACCCAGAGTCGAGAGCACGATGATGCCGTCGTGCTCGTCGCCGAGGCCCAGCTCGCGGGCCGAGGCGATCATGCCGTCGGAGACGTGACCGTAGGTCTTGCGCGCGGCGATCGGGAACGGGCCGGGCAGCACGGCGCCGGGCAGCGTCACGACGACCTTGTCGTCTACGGCGAAGTTGTGCGCGCCGCAGACGATGCCGCGGATGCCGCCGTTCGCCTCTCCGACATCGACCTGGCACCAGTTGATGGTCTTGCCGTTCTTCTGCGGCTCCGGAACGATCTCGAGCACGCGGCCGACGACGACAGGACCGCTGATCTCGATGCGGTGCACGTCCTCTTCTTCGAAGCCGACCGAGAGGAACGACGCCAGGACGTCCTCCGGCGCGGCGTCCGCTGCCACATCGACGTACTCACGCAGCCAGGAAAGCGGAATGCGCATCACACCACCATCCCGAACTGCTCGCTGAAGCGCACATCGCCCTCGGCCATATCGCGCATGTCCTTCACATCGCTGCGGAACATCAGGGCGCGCTCGACGCCCATTCCGAAGGCGAACCCGCTGTACACCTCGGGGTCGATCCCCGCCGCTCGCAGCACGTTGGGGTTGACCATGCCGCAGCCGCCCCACTCGATCCATCGTGCGCCGCCCTTGAAGGTGGGGTGCCACAGGTCGAGTTCGGCGCTCGGCTCGGTGAACGGGAAGTAGTTTGTGCGGAACCGGGTCTTCGCCTCGGGTCCGAACATCTGGCGGGCGACGTGATCGAGCGTGCCCTTGAGGTGCGCCATCGTGATGCCCTTGTCGACGACCAGTCCCTCGAACTGGGTGAAGACGGGCAGGTGCGTGGCGTCGAACTCGTCGGTGCGGTAGACCCGCCCGGGGCACAGCACGTAGATCGGCACGTCGCGCTCGAGCATGGAGCGCACCTGCACCGGGCTGGTGTGCGTGCGCATCACGAGATGACGCGAGGTCGGGTCGACGTAGAAGGTGTCCTGCTCCTGCCGGGCGGGGTGGTCGACGTCGAAGTTCAGTGCGTCGAAGTTGAACCACTCGTGCTCGAGCTCGGGTCCCTCCGCGATCTCCCATCCCATCCCGACGAAGATGTCGGAGATCTGCTCCTGCATGAGCGCGAGCGGATGCCGGGCGCCGACACGCGAACGCGAGGCGAGCGCGGTGATGTCGACCCGCTCGGCCTCCAGACGCGCGGCGGTCTCGGCCGCCGCGATCTCGGTCTCCTTCGCGGCCAGCGCCTGTGCGACGCGCCCTCGGCCCTGCCCGATCAGCTTGCCGAACGAGGCCTTGTGCTCGGGCGCGACCTGTCGCATCGAGGCGTTCAGCACGGCCAGCGGGGATCCGTCTGCGACGTGCTCGCTACGGGCCTGCTTCAGTTGTGCGCTGTCGGCAGCGGCGTCGATGGCCGCGAGAGCGGCGCCGACGGCGGCCTCGACCGCTTCGGGGGTGATTTCGGGAGACTCAGACACGAGACATGAGTCTACCGGCGCGGCTCGCGCCACAATTCACGTGCCGGAGACCTCTGCAGTCAGCCTGTGCTGGTGCTGTCGAACTTGCCCGCGCCCTTCTGGGCAGCGATGAGCTCGGTGTTGGTGCCCTCGTGCATCAGCGCCTCGGCCTCGGCGAGCAGCACCGCGTCCTTCGGCGATCGTCGGGTGCGGATCTCGAGCCACTTGGCGATGCCCGACAGGATCAGACACATCACGATGTAGATGCCGCCGATGACGAGCGCCGACTGCAGGATCGGACGCCCCGGCTGCGAGCTCAGGAGCTTCGCGTAGTACAGCAGCTCCTGATAGGTGATGATGAACCCGAGCGCCGTGTCCTTCATGACGACGACCAGCTGCGCGACGATCACCGGCAGCATCGCGCGCACGGCCTGCGGCAGCAGGATCAGCATCATCACGCCGCTCTTGCGCAGACCGATCGCGTAGCCGGCCTCGCTCTGACCTCGGGGCAGCGATTCGATTCCGGCGCGCAGCGCCTCTGCCAGCACCGAGCCGTTGTACGCCATCAGCGCCAGGACGACCGCCCAGTACGGATCCACCTTCACTCCGAGGGTGGGCAGACCGTAGTAGAGGATCATCATCAGGACCAGCACGGGGATCGCGCGGAACAGCTCGGTGATCACGGTGACGGGCACCCGCACCCACTTGTGATCGGAAAGGCGTCCGATGGCGAGGATGAATCCGAGGGCCAGGCTGAGGACAGCGGCCAGCGCGAACGCACGCAGCGTGTTCAGCAGCATCTCGCCGATCGAGGCCCAGACCGCGCTGTAGGTGAAGACGCTCCACTTCGCGGCGCTGAACTGGTTCGTGAGCGTCAGTCGCCACACGAGGAAGGCCACTATGGCGATGACCACTGCGATGGTCACCACGGCGAGGATCGTGTTGCGACGTCGGGCGCGCGGCCCCGGCACGTCGAAGAGGACGGAAGTCATCGGGCGATCCTCCATCGGTTCTCGAGCGTTCGCTGCAGCCAGGTGAGCAGCATGACCAGTGCGACGAAGATGAGGGCCACCCAGAGCAGAACCTCCATCGGGCTGCCCGTACGGGTGTGCGAGTTGGAGATCGTCGACTGCAGCTGCGGAAGCACGGCGATCGAGAAGCCGGCAGCGACTGTGGTGTTCTTCAGCAGGGCGATGAACACGCTCATCATGGGCGGCACGACCGATCGGAACGCCTGCGGCAGGACCACGAGGGTCATCACCTGACCGAAGGGGAGCCCGATGGCTCGGGCCGCCTCGGCCTGCCCGACGGGCACCGTGTTGATTCCCGCGCGAAGGGTCTCGGCGACGTAGGTCGCGGTGTAGATGCCGATCGCGAGGATGCCCAGCATCGTGTTGGAGAGCGTCGGCAGCGCGAGCGCGCTGTAACCGAACACGAAGAAGAAGAAGACGAGCGTCAGCGGGGTGTTGCGCACCAGCGTGACGTAGAGCGTGCCCACTGCGCGCGCGACCGGGACGGGCGATACCCGCATCGCGCCGACGATGGTGCCGAGCACCAGCGCGATGATCCCGCCGCCGAAGAACACCAGCAGGGTGTACGTGATGCCCTCGCCCCAGAGGTCAAGGTTGCCGTAGATGGCGTCCACACGCCCTCCTTCTGTATGCCGTGGTCGTCGTGACCGGGACGGTGGGGACCCGCATCTGCGGGTCCCCACCGGTTCAGATCATCCGACCGGGTCGACGGCCGGCTGGTCGACCTCGATGCCGGACTGGCCGAGCGTCGCGTCGAAGATCGCCTGCCAGGTGTCGCCACCGTCGGTGAACAGCGTGTTGATGTGCTCGAGCAGCGCGGTGTCGCCCTTCGGGATGCCGACGCCGTAGCGCTCCTCGGTGAACAGACCGTCGAGAACCTTCAGCTCGTCGGGGTTCTGCGCGGCGTAGCCGATCAGGATCGCCGCGTCGGTGGTGACCGCGTCGACCTTTCCGCTGAGCAGGTCCTCGACGCACTGGGAGTAGATGTCGTACTCCTGCGTCTTGATCTCGGGGTAGTTGTCCTTGATGTTCTGGATCGGCGTGGAGCCGGTCGCCGAGCAGACGGTCATGCCGTTGAAGTCGGAGACGTCGCTGACCTCGGTCATCTCGCTGTCTGCGCCGACGAGGAAGCCCTGACCGGTGACGAAGTACGGACCGGCGAAGTCGATCTGCTCCTTGCGGGAGTCGGTGATCGAGTAGGTGCCGACGTAGTAGTCGATGTCGCCGTTGACGAGCGCCTGCTCGCGGTTGGCGGAGGCGATCGGCTCGTAGGTGATGTCGCTCTCCTCGAAGCCGAGCGAGGCTGCGATCCAGCGTGCGATCTCGATGTCGAAGCCGCTGCGCTCACCGGTGGTGACGTCGAGGTAGCCGAGGTTGGGCTGGTCCTCCTTGACGCCGATGATCGGACCACCGCGCTCCGACATGGCGTCGAAGGTGGGGCTCCCCTCGAGGGTGACGTCGGTCGCCACCTCGAACAGCGCGTCGCCGCCGCCGGCGTCACCGCCGTCCCCGCCGGGGTTGGAAGGGCTGCCGCTGTTGCAGGCAGTCAGTGCGAACAGCGCCACGGTCGCGATGCCGAGGCCTGCAAGAGTGCGTGTACGTCGCATTTCGGTCTCCTAGTGGTTGGGAGTTGGCAAAGGGTCAGTGGAAGGACGGTCAGTGGGTGAGGAGCTTCGAGAGGAAGTCCTTGGCGCGGTTGCTCTTCGGGTTCGTGAAGAACTCCTCGGGCGACGCCTCTTCGACGATCTGTCCGTCAGCCATGAAGACCACGCGGTTGGCGGCCTTGCGGGCGAAGCCCATCTCGTGGGTCACGACGATCATCGTCATGCCCTCCTTCGCGAGGCCGACCATGACGTCGAGCACCTCGTTGATCATCTCGGGGTCGAGCGCGCTGGTCGGCTCGTCGAAGAGCATGACCTTCGGCCGCATGGCAAGAGCGCGCGCGATGGCGACGCGCTGCTGCTGCCCGCCGGAGAGCTGTGCCGGCAGCTTGGATGCCTGCTGGCCGACGCCGACGCGCTCGAGCAGCGCCATCGCCTCCTTCTCGGCATCCGCCTTCTTGAGCCCGCGGACCTTGATCGGCCCGAGAGTGACGTTCTCGAGGATCGTCAGGTGGGCGAACAGGTTGAACGACTGGAACACCATGCCGACGTCGGCGCGCAGGTGCGCGAGCTCCTTGCCCTCTGCGGGGAGCACCTTGCCGTCGATGCGGATCTCACCGCTGGTGATGGTCTCGAGGCGGTTGATCGTGCGGCAGAGCGTGGACTTGCCGGAGCCGGAGGGCCCGATGACGACCACGACCTCGCCCTTCTTCACTGTGAGGTCGATGTCCTTCAGGGCCTGGAATTCGCCGTAGTGCTTCTGGACGTTCTCGACCACCACGAGGGCGTCTGTGCTCTCTGCCATGTCGACAACTTTAGGGGCGGCAGGCCCGCGGCACGTGAACGCGCCAAGGGATTTACCGATTCGTGACCGATGCCGCGTGGCTAATCAGTCGCTCGCTCGCTGCGAGAAGGCACTCTCGTACAGGCAGACGCTGGCCGCCGTGGCGAGGTTCAGCGACTCGGCGCGCCCGAAGATCGGGAGCTTCAGCGCCTGGTCGGCCTGAGCGAGGGCATCCGACTCGAGACCGCGCGCCTCGTTGCCGAACAGCCACGCCGTGGGGCGGTCGAGAACGCCCGCGGCGCGGGCGGCCAGCAGGTCGTCGCCCTTCACGTCGGCGGCGAGCACCTGCAGACCCGCGGTGTGCGCCCTGGTGATCACGTCGTTCAGATCGCCGCCCACCGAGATGGGCAGGTGGAACAGCGACCCGGTGGTCGAGCGCACCACCTTGGGGTTGTAGGGGTCGACCGTGCGACCGGTCAGCACGATGGCATCCGCTCCCGATGCATCCGCGGCGCGGATGATCGTGCCGAGATTGCCGGGGTCGCGCACCTCTTCGCAGATCGCGATGAGCCTCGGGGATGCCGCGAAGATGTCCTTCACCGACGTCGGCGTCTGCCGTGCGACGGCCACGAGCCCCTGCGGGGTGACGGTGTCGGCCATCGAGGCGAGGACATCCTCGGTGACGTACTCGACGTCGACCTGCGCGGCGGCGGCGAACTCGCGGATGTCTGCGTGCTTCTCCCAGCTGGTCGGCGTCGCGAACAGGTCGACGATGGCCTCGGGGAGGTAGCGAAGCGCTTCCCTGACCGCCTGGGGCCCCTCGAGCAGGAACAGTCCGGTCTCGACTCGAGCGCTGCGCTTGGACAGCTTGGCGACGGCACGGACGCGGGGCGAGCGAGGATTCTCCAGCACACGTCCAGTCTATCGGCGCGGCCTGCCGTCGCCCTGAACGCGAAACGGGCGCCTCCCCGGAGGGAGACGCCCGTTGTGCGATCAGAGGATCAGGCTGCCGACTTCGGAGCGTTGACGTCCGAGGGCAGAGCGTTCTTCGCGGTATCGACGAGCGACGCGAACGCCCCGGCGTCGGTCACCGCGAGCTCTGCGAGCATGCGGCGGTCGACCTGGACGCCGGCGAGGCCGAGTCCCTGCATGAAGCGGTTGTACGTGATGCCGTTCTGGCGGGCAGCGGCGTTGATGCGCTGGATCCACAGACGACGGAAGTCGCCCTTGCGCTTGCGACGGTCGCGGTACGCGTAGACGAGCGAGTGGGTGACCTGCTCCTTCGCCTTGCGGTACAGACGCGAGCGCTGGCCACGGTAACCCGAGGCGCGCTCAAGGATGACGCGACGCTTCTTGTGCGCGTTGACTGCGCGCTTGACTCTTGCCATTTTCGTGTATTCCTATCCGTACGCTCGGGCGCTCAGCCGCGACCGAGAAGCTTGTTCGCGACCTTGGTGTCGGCCTTCGAGAGGACCTGGTCCTGGTTCAGGCGACGGGTGCGACGGCTCGACTTGTGCTCGAGGTTGTGGCGCATACCGGCCTGCTGCTTCTTCAGCTTTCCGCTGCCAGTGATCTTGAAGCGCTTCTTCGCACCCGAGTGGGTCTTCTGCTTCGGCATCTTCTCTTCCTTCGTGTGGCGCCCTGGCGGGCGACGGTGGGTACCCGCTCGGAAGCGGGAGACTGTGGGCGGATTACTCCGCGGACTCGTCGGCTGCGTTCGAGCCGGACTTGGCGTCGCGGGCGGCCTGCTTGCTCGCCGCGCGGACGGCGTTCTGCTCGGCCTTGGCCTCGGACTTGTTCTTGACCGGCGCGACGACCATGACCATGTTGCGACCGTCGATCGTCGGGTTCGACTCGACGACGCCGAACTCGGCGACATCCTCGGCGAACTTGCGCAGCAGACGAACGCCCTGCTCGGGACGCGACTGCTCGCGACCGCGGAACAGGATCATGGCCTTGACCTTGTCACCGGACTTCAGGAAGCCCTCGGCGCGCTTGAGCTTGGTCGTGTAGTCGTGAGCCTCGATCTTCAGGCGGAAGCGGACCTCCTTGAGGATGGTGTTCGCCTGATTGCGGCGTGCTTCCTTCGCCTTCTGCGCGGCCTCGTACTTGAACTTGCCGTAATCCATGATCTTGACCACGGGCGGCTTGGAGTTGGGGGCCACCTCGACGAGATCGAGATCGGCCTCCTGGGCCAGACGCAGCGCTGCCTCGATGCGGACAACGCCGATCTGCTCACCCGCGGGGCCGACGAGGCGGACCTCGGGGACGCGGATGCGCTCATTGGTACGGGGATCGCTGATGCGGAGCTCCTTCTACGTGGGGGTTTCGGCCATCGGGATGCTGTCGGCATCTCGAGCGAAATCGGAGTTCTCCCCACCCACCGGCATCTCAGAAGCCGGCTCTGTGCCCTGTTCGCCGACATGCATGCCGGCCTGCCGGTGCGAGACCGGCGGAGCACAAGACCCGGTAGCCTGGAACGGCAAGCGCGGGTGGGAAATCAATCCTCTTTTCGTACCGGAGCATGACGCTCCGGAGCCCGCAGAAGTCTACCAGAAAGCAACCCGAAGTGACGATTCCCGCCGAGCCCCACGACCACCGCCCCGAGACCTGGGCCCAGCAGGAGGAGGCGGCGAACGCGGCCAGCCGCGACATCGCCGATGTTCCGGCGGTCGAGGTGATCACCACGACCGCCGTGCACCTGATGAGCGCGGCGGCCGTCAAGCTCGGTCTGGCGGACGCGCCTGAGAGCCAGCTCGACCTCGATGAGGCCCGCAAGCTCATCAACGCCCTCGCCGGACTCATCACGGCGGGGGCTCCGGAGATCAGCAGCGCGCACGCAGGTCCCCTGCGCGATGGTCTGCGCTCGCTTCAGCTCGCGTTCCGAGAAGCATCCCCGATCCCGGATGCCATCGGCAAGGGCCCCGGCGAGAAGTGGACGGGTCCGGTCAACTGAGCCACTGACGAAGCCGCTCAGTCGTTGGAGCGGGTCAGCTTCACCGTCAGCGAGTCGACCAGCACGGCCATGCGGTCATCTGCCGCCCAGCGCTGAGCGAGGCGGGCGAGGACCGCATCGAGCGTGTCGCGCTCGAGCCCATCCACCAGCTCCAGTGTGACGATCAGCTCGGGGCCGTGCATCCGGGCATCCGGATCGCCGGCGGCGACCGACACGTCGATCACGGCCATCTCGTGCGCGACGCTCTGCTGCAGGGCGGCGAAGACCTCCGGCGAGAGGAAGCTCGGATCCCACGGCTGAGCCTGCGCGATCGCCCAGACGGCGGGACGGCGCAGCACGAACTCGGTGTCGGATGCCGGATCGAGCACGATGAGATCGGTCTGCTCGCTGGATGCCGACAGGGCGACGCGGATCGCCTCGACGGGGATCGGCCGCGCCGTGGCATCCCATCGTCGCATCGTGTCGACCGACGAGAACACCGGCTGCACGCGACGTCCGTCGGGAGCCGCGACCGTCACGATGGACAGCTCCTGGGTCTTGTCGACCGCCAGGCCTGTGGGCCCGATGCCTTCATCGCCCTTCTCTGCGACCAGCGGAACCAGCACGCGGGCGCTGCGGAATGCGTCGACGACCTCGCTCTGGGTGCCCTCGCCAGCGCGGAAGCGCAGCAGGGCTGCAAGCAGTGCCGGATCAGCCGAGCCGTCGTCTGCGGCGTGCGGGTTGGATTCGAAGCTGCGTCCCTCCCACGGCACTCCGGCGGAGTCCGCGGTGTTCCCGTGAGATGTCCCGCCGCGCTCGTCGATGTCGTCAGTCCCCCGCGACATCCAGCGCCTCGGCCAGCGTGAACTGTCCGGCGTAGAGCGCCTTGCCGACGATCGCGCCCTCCACGCCGAGCGGCACGAGTTCGCGAAGCGCGGCGATGTCATCCAGGTTGGAGACGCCGCCCGAGGCGATCACGGGCTTCGGCGTGCGCGAGGTGATCTCCCGCAGGAGGTCGAGGTTCGGGCCGCGCAGCGTGCCGTCCTTGGTGACGTCCGTGACGACGTAGCGGCTGCAGCCGGCCTCTTCGAGCCGCTCCAGCACCTCCCAGATGTCGCCACCCTCCTTCGTCCAGCCCCGTGCGGCGAGCGTGGTGCCACGCACGTCGAGGCCGACGGCCACGGCCTCGCCATAGCGGCTGATCACGTCGGCGGCCCACTCGGGGTTCTCGAGCGCGGCGGTGCCGAGGTTGATGCGCGCAGCACCGGATTCGAGCGCCGCCTCGAGGCTGGCGTCGTCGCGGATGCCGCCGGAGAGCTCGACGTTCACACCGCGGTACTGCTTGATGACCTTGCGCAGGATGGGCGCGTTGCTGCCGCGGCCGAAGGCCGCGTCCAGGTCGACGAGGTGGATCCACTGGGCGCCGGCGTCGACGAACTCGCCCGCCGCGTCGACGGGATCGCCGTAGTTCGTCTCAGTGCCGGCCTCGCCCTGGGTCAGGCGCACCGCCTTTCCGCCCGCGACGTCCACGGCAGGCAGCAGGATCAGAGCGGGTGACTGTGCGAAATCGTTCATGTCGTCCTTGTCAAGGGGCAGGGGCTGGCGAAAGGTGATGGCGGTGAAGGGGCGATGGGTGTCCCAGCGGGCACGAGAGTTGAGAGTAGCCCGCGGTGGCGCAGTCCTCAAACCCTGTTGCGATGTCAGAGGGACTCCACCCAGTTGCGCAGGAGTCGGGTGCCGGCATCGCCGGACTTCTCGGGGTGGAACTGCGTCGCCGAAAGGGGACCGTTCTCGACGGCGGCGATGAACCGCTCGCCGTGGGTGGCCCAGGTGACGGCGGGCCGCGGGAAGGGCGGGATGACGTCGAGTTCCCAGGTCTTGGCCGCGAAAGAGTGCACGAAATAGAAGCGCTCCTGCTCGATGCCGCGGAACAGCACCGATCCCTCGCCCGGCTCGACGGTGTTCCAGCCCATGTGCGGCAGCACCGGGGCATCCAGCTCGGTGACGACTCCCGGCCACTCCCCCAGACCTTCGGTGTCCTGCCCGCGCTCCACGCCGTGCTCGAACATGACCTGCATGCCGACGCAGATGCCGAGCACTGGGCGGCCACCTGCCAGGCGACGATCGATGATCTCGTCACCGCCGTGGGCGAGCAGTGCGTCGCGCACGGCGGCGAACGCGCCGACGCCCGGAACGAGCAGTCCGTCGGCCTCGAGGGCGCGATCGCGGTCGCGGGTCAGTTCGACGTCGGCGCCGGCGGCCGCCAGCGCCTTGACCGCCGAGTGGACGTTGCCGGATTCGTAGTCGAAGACGGCGACGCGGGGCCCGCTCACAGAGCACCCTTCGTAGAGGGAACGCCGTCCACGAGGGGATCGATGGACTTCGCCTGGCGGAAGGCCCTGGCGAACGCCTTGAACTCCGCCTCGGCGATGTGGTGGGGATCACGGCCGCCGAGCACGCGCACGTGCACGGTCAGCCCCGCGTTCAGGGTGATGGCCTCGAACACGTGGCGGACGAGCGAGCCGGTGAAGTGCCCGCCGATGAGGTGGAACTCGAAACCGGCCGGCTCGCCGTCGTGCACGAGGAACGGGCGCCCGGAGACGTCGACCACCGCTTGTGCCAGCGCCTCGTCCAGCGGCACGAGAGCGTCACCGTACCGGGAGATGCCGGCCTTGTCGCCGAGCGCGTCCCTGATCGCCTGGCCGAGCACGATCGAGATGTCCTCGACGGTGTGGTGAGCGTCGATGTGGGTGTCGCCGTTCGCCCGGACGGTGAGGTCGGTGAGCGAGTGCTTCGCGAAGGCCGTCAGCATGTGGTCGAAGAACGGCACCGAGGTGTCGATGTCGCTGCGGCCCGTGCCGTCGAGGTCGATCTCGACCTCGACGGTGGACTCGGAGGTGCTGCGGGTGCGTTTCGCCGTGCGGTGCTGCGGTGCGGTGCCCATGTCGGGGCCGAGGTCGCTCATGAGGGTGATCCTATCGACGCGAGTGCTTCCAGGAATGCGGTGGTCTCGACTTCGGTGCCCGCCGACACGCGAAGGTGGCCGGGGATGCCGACGTCGCGGATCAGCACACCGCGGTCGTACAGCGCCTGCCACAGCGCCTTCGGGTCCTTGACGCCCCCGAACAGCACGAAGTTCGACCACGATTCGTGCGGTGTGTAGCCGAGCGCCTCCAGCGTCGCGGATATCCGATCACGCTGCTCGACGATCTCGTCGACCATCCGCAGCATCGTCTCGGAGTTGCGCAATGCCGCGATCGCGGCCGCTTGCGTGAGCGCGCTGAGGTGGTACGGCAGGCGCACCAGACGCAGTGCATCGATGAACACCGGGTCCGCGGCGAGGTACCCGACCCGCGCTCCGGCGAAGGCGAACGCCTTGCTCATGGTGCGCGAGACGGCAAGGCGCGGACGCGAGTGCAGCAGAGTCAGAGCGGAGAGCGCGTCGTGCGGGGCGAACTCGAAGTACGCCTCGTCTACGACGACGATTCCTCGGGTCGCCTCGTAGACCGCTTCGATCACGTCGAGGCCCAGCGGTGTGCCGGTCGGGTTGTTGGGCGCGCACAGCAGCACCACGTCCGGGTCTGCCGCCGCGACCTGCGCCGCCGCGTTCTCGGGCGTGACGGAGTAGTCGTCCTCGCGCGTGCCGGCGACCCAGCGCGCGCCGGTGCCCTGCGCGATCAACGGGTACATCGAGTAGGTCGGAGCGAAGCCGAACACGGTGCGACCAGGACCGGCGAAGGCCTGCATGATCTGCTGCAGCACCTCGTTGGAGCCGTTGCCCGCCCAGATCTGGTCGGGGGTGAGACCGTGCCCGAGGTAGTCCGCGAATCCCTCCCGAAGCGTGGTGAACTCGCGGTCGGGGTACCGGTTGACATCGCGCAGGGCAAGCGCGATGTCGTCGACGATGTCGCTGGCCACCTCATCGGGCAGCGGATGGGTGTTCTCGTTCACGTTCAAAGCGACCGGCAGCGGGGCCTGCGGCGCGCCGTACGGAGTGAGCCCGCGAAGGTCATCGCGGAGGGGCAGCTCGTCGAGGGAGATCACCCTTCCCATCGTAGAGCGCCCGGGCATCAGGGGTCGCCGGATGACGGCCGACGAGCCGCTGCGCCGAACGCCACGTGGTGAGTCAGCGGGAGTATTCGGTGGGGATGGAGATCGCGGCGCCGACCTGGATCGCACCCGAGGTCAGATTGTTCAACCGCTTGATGTCCTCGATGACCACACGGGGATCCGTGCCGGGTGCGGCCTCGGCTGCGATCGACCACAGCGTGTCACCGGGAAGCACCGTCACCGAGTCGAACGCGGCCGCGGCGGCCTGATCGCCGGATGCGAGGGCGGCGCCGCCGGCGAGAGCCGAGGCCGCGATGCCGACGGCGAGGGGAAGAGCTGCGAGCGTCGCCAGCACGCGGCGGCCGCGCACGGTCAGCCGCAGCCGCGTCGACGGCGCCGAAAGCGGCGAGGCTGCAGCGGCCTGAACGGTCATGCGAGCGGGCCGGGTAATCGGCGCCTGGATGCTGACGGTGCTCATGTTGTGCTCCTCTGCTCTCACCGCCGGTCCCCGGCGGAAGTGGTGCAGCTTTCGCATCCGGCATCCGGCCGGGGATGCCGGATGCGAAGCTACGTTCCGAATCTATCTTCGATATCGAACATCTGTCAAGAATTATTCGAAACCCCGTCCGAGAAATGCTCGACACGCTCGAACAGATCTTCCGTTTTCCACGCCAACTCGGATACGGTTTCGACAGAGACAGCCCACCATGGGCCACCGACATTCGAACCGGATGCCCGCGATGACGTGGATCCCGCACCGGCAGGAAGGCACGAAGGAGCACCGATGAGCGACAACTCCGTCCCCGCATCCGAAGCCGCCGCATCCGAGATGCGCGAGCCTGACGCTCCGCGCACCCGTCGGCGCAAGAGCCTGAGCGCCAAGCAGATGGCCATCCTCGAGGTGATCCAGACCTCGATCGCCCGCTACGGCTATCCGCCCAGCATGCGCGAGATCGGCGACGCCGTGGGGCTGAAATCGCTCTCCAGCGTCACGCACCAGCTCGGGCAGCTCGAACTGAGCGGCTACCTTCGGCGCGACCCCGGGAAGACCCGCGCGATGGAGGTGCTCATCGACCTCCCGGGATCCGGCACCGAGAATCCCGCCGACAGCGCGCCGGCCGTCGGCGACGCCGCCCTCGTCCCCCTGGTCGGCCAGATCGCCGCCGGCGTGCCGATCACCGCAGACCAGCAGGTGGAGGAGATCTTCCCGCTGCCGCGTCAGCTCGTCGGCAAGGGCGACCTGTTCATGCTGAAGGTGTCAGGCGAGTCGATGATCGACGCGGCGATCTGCGACGGCGACTGGGTCGTGGTGCGCACCCAGAACGATGCCGAGAACGGCGAGATCGTCGCGGCCATGATCGACGGCGAGGCCACGGTGAAGACCTTCCGCCGCCGCGATGGCCACACCTGGCTGCTCCCCCGCAACTCCGCCTTCGAGCCGATCCTCGGCGACGAGGCCGTCGTGCTCGGCAAGGTCGTGGCGGTGCTGCGCGCCGTCTGAGCACACGATCAGACGCCCCGTCGGACCTGAGACGAGCTCAGGCCCGACGGGGCGTCTGGTTTCAGGGCTCCGGAGGAGCCGCATTCAGGTCGTCAGACCGCGACCGACACGTCCTCGCGGACCCGGCGCGTGGCCTCGACGATGTTGCGCAGCGAGGCGACGGTCTCGTCGTAGCCGCGGGTCTTCAGACCGCAGTCCGGGTTGACCCACAGCTGTCGCAGCGGCAGCTCGTCGACCGCGCGGCGCAGCAGCGCCTCGACCTCTTCGACGCTCGGCACGCGGGGCGAGTGGATGTCGTAGACGCCGGGGCCGATGCCGTGGTCGAAGCCGTGGTGCGCGATGTCGGCGACGACTGCCATGCGACTGCGCGCAGCCTCGATCGAGGTGACGTCCGCGTCCAGTGCGCGGATCGCGTCGATGACGACACCGAACTCCGAGTAGCAGAGGTGCGTGTGGATCTGGGTCGCAGCCGCCGCACCGCCCGTGGCCAGACGGAACGAGCCCACCGACCAGTCGAGGTAGTCGGCCTGGTCGGCCTGCTTCAGCGGCAGCAGCTCACGCAACGCCGGCTCGTCGACCTGGATGATGCCGATGCCGGCATCCTGCAGGTCGGCGATCTCGTCGCGCAGCGCCAGGGCGACCTGGTTCGCGGTCTCCCCCAGCGGCTGGTCGTCGCGGACGAACGACCAGGCCAGGATCGTGACCGGACCGGTCAGCATCCCCTTGACGGGCTTGGCGCTCAGCGACTGGGCGTATCCGGCCCAGGACACCGTGATCGGCGCCGGCCTGGAGACATCGCCCCACAGGATCGACGGACGCGTGGCGCGCGAGCCGTAGGACTGCACCCAGCCGTGCTGCGTGACGGCGAAGCCGTCGAGGTTCTCAGCGAAGTACTGCACCATGTCGTTGCGCTCCGGCTCGCCGTGGACCAGCACGTCGAGTCCGAGATCCTCCTGCAGCGAGACGACCTGGTCGATCTCGCGCTTCAGGAACGCCTCGTAGTCCTCAGCGGGCAGCTCACCGCGGACGAACTGCGCCCGCGCACGCCGGATGTCGCCGGTCTGCGGGAACGATCCGATCGTGGTCAGCGGGAGCGCCGGCAGGTTCAGGGCCTGCTGCGCGCTCTCGCGCTCCTCGTAGGTGGCGCGCGAGAAATCGGAATCGGCGAGCTCTCGCGCCCGCACGGCGCCGTCGCGGACGCCGGGGGCGTCGTGCCGATCGGCGAGGGCGGCCGATGCCGCCTGCAGCTGAGCGGAGATCGCGGCAGGGCCTTCGATCAGGCCGGTCGCCAGGGTGACGATCTGGTCGACCTTCTGGTCGGCGAAGGCGAGCCACGACACCAGTCGGTCATCCAGCAGCGTCTCCTCCGCCACATCGTGCGGCACGTGCAGCAGCGAGGTCGAGGTGGAGGCGCTGACCGAGGATGCACCGAGCGCGCGCAGCGCGTCGAGCTTGTCGAAGGCGCCGGCGAGGTCGCCGCGCCAGATGTTGTGTCCGTCGACGACGCCGCCGACCAGCGTCTTGCCGTCGAGCGCGGGGAGCGCAGCGGGGACCGCACCGCGGACCAGGTCTATGCCGATCGCCTCGACGGGTGCCGCGGCGAGGACCTCGAGGGTGTCGCCGAGGCTCGCGTAGGGAGCGGCGACGAACAGCGACGGACGGTCGGTCGCAGCGCCGAGCACCGCGAGGGCGCGCGCGGCGGCATCAGCGAGGGTCTTTGCGTCTGCAGGCAGGGACTCGCTGACCAGAGCGGGCTCGTCCAGCTGCAGCCAGTCGGCGCCGGCTGCCTTCAGCTGCGCGAGCAGCTCGACGTACACCGGGAGGACGTCCTCCAGTCGGCTCAGCGGGTCGAAGCCCTCAGGTGCGGCATCCGACGCCTTCGCCAGCGCCAGCAGCGTGACGGGCCCGACGATGACCGGACGGGTGCGGTAGCCCCCGGCCACGGACTCGAGCACCTGCTGCACGAGACTGTCGTTCGACAGCGAGAAGGTCGTCTCGGGGCCGATCTCGGGCACCAGGTAGTGGTAGTTGGAGTCGAACCACTTGGTCATCTCGCTCGCGGCACGATCTCCCTCACCTCGGGCGATGGTGAAGTAGGCGGGCAGCCCGATCGTGCCGTCAGCATCCCGCAGGTCCTCGAAGCGGGTCGGGATCGCACCGACCGTGACCGCCGCATCCAGCACCTGGTCGTAGAACGAGAACGACTCCGGAATGGCGGAGTCCTCGCGTCCCAGGCCGAGCTCGGCCAGGCGCGCCCTCGTCGCCGCACGCAGGTCGGCGGCGGTGCGCTCCAGCTCGGCCTGGTCGGTGCGACCGGCCCAGAAGGACTCGACGGCCTTCTTCAGCTCGCGGCGGCGGCCGATGCGTGGGTAGCCGAGGATCGTTCCGGCGGGGAAAGCGGTCATGAGTTTCCTTAGTTCTGTGTGGAGGAGAGCTGGTGCTCGGGGATCACGCCAGACGAGCGCAGGACGTCCAGCACGGTCTCGTGCTGGTTGAAGGCGTACAGGTGCACGCCGGGAGCGCCGCCGTCGACGACGGCGCGGACGAGATCGGATGCCCATCGGACGCCGATCTGTCGCCGGCCCTCCGCGGTCGGCTCCACCTCGAGCTCGATGGCGAGCTCGCCGGGAAGCTCCTCGCCGGTCAGCTCGAGCACGCGCGTGAGGCGGGCCGGCGAGGTGATCGGCATGATGCCTGGGAGGATCGGTATCGTCACCCCGGCGCGCCTGGCCCGCTCGACGAAGGCCAGGTAGTGGTCGGGATGGAAGAACAGCTGCGTGATCGCGAGGGTGGCGCCTGCCGCCTGCTTTGCCAGCAGCGCGTCGACGTGCTGGCTGCTGTACGCCGAGCGCGGGTGTCCGTTCGGGAAGGCCGCCACCGCGATGTTCACCCTGCGGCGCGGCGCGACCCGAATCGCGCCGGGGTTGCCGGGAACCGGTGACTCCTCGTACGGCGCGCGCTCGGCCTGCACCCGGTCGATGAGCTGCACCAGCTGCGCCGAGCTCTCCAGATCGCCGAGGAACGGCTCGCCGTCGTCGTGGCCGGCGGGGGGATCGCCGCGCAGCGCGAGGAAGCTCAGCACACCCGCATCCAGGAACTCCCGGATCAGCCGCGCGGCCCCCGCGTAGGTGTTCCCGACGCAGGTCAGGTGGGCGAGCGGCTCGGCGTCGGTGTGCGCCCGGATGTATCGCAACACATCGAGCGAGCGCCCTCCGGTCGATCCGCCGGCGCCGTATGTGACCGAGAGGAAGTCGGGTCCGGCGGCGGCGAGATGGTCGATCGTCTCGTGCAGCGCCTGCGAGGTCGCGGCGGTGCGCGGCGGGTACAGCTCGAAGGAGAACGGTGTGCGTGTCATGGTGCCCTCCTCGCGTCGTGCCGGTCGGTGCATCCGCGTGCTGCGGTGCGTGTTCAGAACGCTAGGTCAGCGGTGCGCGGCCACGCATACTCTGTGACGCCGTGTGACACCGTGCGAGCCGGAGCAGCTGGATAGGGTCGATGCATGACCTCCTCGTTCGGTTCATGGCCCTCGCCGTTCGCGGCCGCGCACATCGCCCAGGCATCGCCGCGCATCGACGGCGCCCGCTTCGTCGGCGACGAGATCTGGTGGGGCGAGTCCGTCCCGTCTCAGGGCGGTCGGATCACGGTGCGCAGCTCGTCTGGCGACGAGATCCTCCCCGAGCCGTGGAACGCGCGCTCCAGGGTGCACGAGTACGGCGGCGGATCGTGGACGGCGTCCGACGACGGCACGCTGTTCTTCGTCAGCGGCGCCGACCAGCGCGTGTACCGGATGCCACGGGGCGAGCAGCCGAAGCCGCTGACCGCACCCGGTCCGGCGTTCGGCGGCCTGCGACTGCAGCAGGGCAGACTGCTGGCGGTCCGCGAGGACCTGCGTCGAGAGCAGCATCTGCGCGCGATCGTGGAGATCCCCGTCGACGGCTCCGGCGCCGAGAGCGAGTCGGCCGTGCACACGGTCATCTCGACCGGCGGGTTCGTCGCCCATCCCGCGCTCTCCCCCGACGGGAAGCGCGTCGCGTGGGTGCAGTGGAGCGGCATCCGGATGCCGTGGGAGCAGGCTCTGCTGCACATCGCGCCCGTGGACGGCGACGAGATCACCCTCATCCCGACGCGTGCCGCTCTGCAGCCGGAGTGGGTGGCCGACGACGCGCTGCTGTATCTCGACGACCCGACGGATCGGTGGAACCTTCAACGCGTGAACCCGGGCGGGGAAACCGAGCCGATCGCCCCCGCCGACGCGGACACCGGCGGCGGACTGTGGGTACTCGGCAATCGCTGGTACCAGCCGCTGGATGACGGGCGCATCGTCGCCGTGCGCACCAACGGCGTCGACGAGATCGTCCTGATCGGGACTGACGGAGAGGTCGAGCTGCTGACCCTGCCGATCACCGCCGGCGCGAGCATCGACGACGCGCAGGGTGCGCGTGTGCTGATCTCCGGCGCGGGCTCGCAGGTGGGATCCGGGCTGTGGTGCGTCGACGTCGACGCCGGCACCATCACGACCGTCACGGGTGGCGAGCCGGCGGATGCCGCATGGATCCCCCGTGCCCGCGCCGTCACGTTCGACGGGCCGCACGGCCCCGTGCACGCGTTCGACTACCGCCCGACGAACCCCGATGCCGTGCCCGCCGACGGCGAGCTGCCACCATACGTCGTGATGGTGCACGGCGGTCCGACGGCGCACGTCTCCGGTGCGGCATCCACCGCCTACGCGTACTGGACCAGCCGCGGAATCGGCGTACTCGACGTCAACTACGGCGGCTCGACGGGATACGGTCGCGCCTACCGCGAGCGTCTGAACGGCGCGTGGGGCGTCGTCGACGTGGACGACGTCATCGCCGCCGCGCGCGGGATGGCGGACGCCGGGCTCGCGGACCCTGACCGCATCGCGATCCGAGGCGGGTCCGCCGGCGGCTGGACGGTCCTCAGCGCCCTGGTGCGCGGCGGCACGTTCGGCGCGGGGATCTCACGCTACGGCGTGGCGGATCTTCGGATGCTGGCTGCCGAGACCCACGACTTCGAGGCGCGCTACCTCGACGGCCTCGTGGGCCCGCTGCCCGAGGCGGAGGCCGTGTACATCGAGCGCTCTCCGCTGTCGCACGTCGATCGGATCGACGTGCCGGTGCTGCTGGAGCAGGGCAGCGAGGATCGCGTGGTGCCGCCGTCGCAGTCGGAGGCGATCCGCGATGCGCTGGCCGCGCGCGGCGTGCCGCACGAGTACGTGCTGTACGAGGGCGAGGGGCACGGGTTCCGCGCGGCCGAGACGATCATCTCCTCGCTGGAGACCGAACTGCGCTTCCTCGGCCGGGTGTTCGGATTCACACCGAAGCTGTGATCACTCCCCCATGCGGTTGCGGGTGCGCATGGCGCGCTCGGCCTCGCGGGTGTCCTGTCGCTCGCGAAGCGTCTGGCGCTTGTCGAACTCCCGCTTTCCCTTCGCCAGGGCGATCTCGACCTTGGCGCGTCCGTCCGAGAAGTACAGCCGCAGCGGGACGAGCGTGTAGCCTCCCGCCGAGACGGCGTGCTCGAGTTTGTGGATCTCGTCGCGGTGCAGCAGCAGCTTGCGGATGCGCTTCGCGGAGTGGTTGGTCCAGTGCCCCTGGGAGTACTCGGGGATGTGCACCGAGTCGAGGAAAGCCTCGCCGCCCTTGATGAACGCGTAGCCATCGCTCAGATTGGCGCGCCCCTGGCGCAGCGACTTCACCTCGGTGCCGGTGAGCACGAGTCCGGCTTCATACGACTTCTCGAGGTTGTAGTCGTGACGCGCGCGACGGTTGGTCGCGACGACCTTCTCACCGCGTTCCCTGGGCATGTTCTTCTCCTGACGATGGACAGCCCATCAGTATACGACGACTATGCGCGCAGCCAGCGCCGGATCGCGAAGCCGGCCGACAGAGCGGCGAGCAGGATGCCGATGGCGATGAGCACCGGAACGACGAACACGGCATCCGACATCCCGACCAGCGGGCGCATGAACGGCACCCGCTCGGCGAGGTATCCCTCGACGCCGAAGTGCACGCCGACGAGGACGGCCGCGCTGGCGAACACCGAGCCGAGGAATGCGGCGAAGACGCCCTCGAGCACGAACGGAAGCTGAATGGACCTGTTCGATGCTCCGACCAGGCGCATGATCGCGATCTCCTTGCGCCGGGCGTATGCCGACAGCCGGATCGTCGTGCCGATCAGCAGCACGGCGGCGATGAGCATGAGTGCTGCGACGCCGACGGCGATGTAGGTCGCGACCGTCAGCGCGGAGAAGAGCGGGTCGAGCAGCTGACGCTGATCCTGCACGTCGTCGACGCCGGCCACGCCGGAGAACGCCTCGCTGATCACGTCGGACTGCTGCGGGTTCTTCAGCGTGACGCGGAAGACCTCGCCCATGTTCTCGACGCCGAACGCGTTCGCCTGCTCCTCGCCGAATCGGTCGATCCAGAGCTGGAAGGTGGCTTCCTTGTCTTCGTAGACGACCTTGCTGATCAGCGGTGCCAGCGCATCGCCGGAGAGGTCGTCGTCGATCTTCTGGACCTGTTCCGACGTCGCTGCGCCGTTGACGCAGTTCGCCGAGGTGGACAGCGGAGAGCACATGTAGATCGTGACCTCGGCCTGCTCACCCCAGTACGCGCGCATGGTGCTGATCTGGGTCTGCATCAGGATCGCGGCACCGACGAAGGTGAGGGAGACGAAGGTGACCAGCACCACCGAGATCACCATGGAGATGTTGCGGCGAAGGCCGATCAGGGCCTCTCCGACGATGAGTGAGAAGTTCATGAGGTCGGTCCCACTTCCTCGTCGTCGGTGTCGGAGAGGCCGAGGCGATCGGCCATTCCGAGTTCGGCGACGTCGACCTCGGGGATGATGATCGGGTTCGTGCGGGGTCCTACGGTCGCCGCCGGCTTCTCCTCCGGCGGCGTCGGGATCTCCTGGGCCGGCGCCGGCTCGGGCTGCGCGGCTTTGGCTGCCGCGGGCACGGCCTGAGCGGCCGGTTCGGGCTGTGCGGGGCGTTCTGGCCGTGCGGTTGCTTCACGCGCGACCGGCTGCTGCTGCGCCGGAGCGCTCAGGGTCTCGCGCTGCGCCTCCTTGACGGCGGTGAGCGCCGCGGCTGCCGCGGCCCCCGGCACGCTCTCGGGCTGCAGCCTCGGGATGCTGGAGGTGTCGCCGTAGCCGCCGCCGAGTTCGTCGCGCACCATCTCGCCGTTCTGCAGCTCGATCACTCGGCGCTGCATCTGGTCGACGAAGGCTGCCTCGTGGGTGGCCATGACCACCGTCGTCCCGCCGGCGTTGATGCGCGCGAGCAGCTGCATGATGCCGACCGAGGTGGCGGGGTCGAGGTTTCCGGTGGGCTCATCGGCGAGCAGCACCTTGGGGCGGTTCACGATGGCGCGCGCGATCGCGACGCGCTGCTGCTCTCCACCGGAGAGCTCATGCGGCATCCGCTTCGCCTTGCCGTCGAGACCGACCAGCGCGAGCGCCTCGGGGACGGCCTGCTGAATGAACCCGCGCGAGGACCCGATGACCTGCAGCGAGAAGGCGACGTTCTGCGCGACCGTCTTCGACGGCAGGAGGCGGAAGTCCTGGAACACCGAGCCGATGTGGCGCCGGAAGTAGGGCACCTTGCGGTTGGCGAGCGAGCGCAGGTCGCGACCGAGCACGGCCACCCGGCCTGTGGTCGGGACCGTCTCGCGGAGGATCAGTCGCAGGCACGTGGACTTGCCGGAGCCTGAAGCTCCGACGAGGAACACGAACTCGCCCGCGTCGACGTTGAAGTCGACATCGGAGAGCGCGGGGCGTTTCGTGCCGCGGTAGCGTTTGGTGACATTCTCGAACCGGATCATGGCTTTTCGAGCCTAGGCGCGCCCCGCCGTTCGGCGACGAGCGACACTCCCACCGCACCGTGCCGACCGTGATCACAGGCGCGCGGAGCGCCCCCGACTGATATACACATAGGGGCGCATTTTCGACGCCGACGAGGGGGACGCGCGGCTGCACCGCGTGACGAGAGAAAGACTTGAGGAGGGTGCCATGAGCACTCCTGCGGGATGGTACGACGACGGCTCAGGGCGACAGCGCTGGTGGGACGGTCAGCAGTGGACCGACAACTTCGCGCCGGATGCCGAGACGCAGGTTCCGGTCGACGCGCCGGCCGAAGTGCCGACGGACGCACCGGGCGAAGTTCCAACCGACGCGCCGGCCGACGCGGCTGTGGCCGGCGGCGACTTCGACCCGGACGCCACGGCGCTGCGCGAGGACATCCAGTCCATGCCGTCGTACGCGCATCTCACCCCTGTTGAGAACCCGACCCAGGCGTACCCGCCGTCGGACTACACGGCACCCGGCTACGCCCCGCCGGCAGCACCCGGCTACGCCGATGTGAACGCCACGGCGTCATACCCCGGCGCCTACCAGGTGCCCGGCGCCGGTCAGCCGTACGGCGCGCCCTACACGGCCGCTGATTCCGTCGGCCCGAAGAAGACCCCGGTGCTCGGCTTCGTCGGCCTCGGCCTGGCGGTGCTCGGCACGATTCTCGCATGCATCCCCGTCACGTTCATCTTCGGCGCGGTCGTGCTGTTCGCGGCGTTCGTCGTGTCGATCATCGCGATCTTCCAGAAGAACACGGCGAAGTGGCCCTCGATCACCGGCCTGATCCTCTCGATCGTCGGCGGCATCATCGGCACGGTCATCATCACGATCACCGCCCTCGCCGTCTTCGAGTCCAGCATCGACGAGCTGTCGTCCGCGCCGCCGTTCTCCGACTCCGAGAGCGCGGCACCACAGGAGTCAGACGACCCTTCGACCGACGAAGGCGACAGCGGCGTCTCGGGCGAGGGACGGCCCTCCGCCGACGAGGTCGCCGCCGGTCTCGACGAGATCATCGCGGCCACCGGTGCGTCGGGCGACCTCAGCGACGAGCAGATCATGTGCTACGCGAACTACTTCGTCGACTCCGACATCCCCGACGACACCCTCTGGGTGATCGCCTCCGGCGACGAGACGTTCACCGACGCGGAGGCGGCCGGCGAGTTCACCGAGAAGTTCGCCGACGGCATGACGACCTGCCTGATGCCCTGACCTGGTGGATGCACGACAGAGCGGCCCTGGAGGAATCCAGGGCCGCTCTGTCGTGTTGCGGTGCCGCTCTCGTGTCAGGGGACGAGCGTCCGAGGATCAGTCCTCTTCCTTGCGCTTTCGCCAGCGGATGCCCGCCGAGATGAAGTCGTCGAGATCGCCGTCGAACACGTTGGCCGGGTTGCCGGACTCGTGGCCCGTGCGCAGGTCCTTGACCAGCTGCTGACCGTAGAGGAAGTACGAGCGCATCTGGTCGCCCCAGCTGGCGGTGATGTTTCCCGCGAGCTCCTTCTTCTTCGCCGCTTCCTCTTCCTTCTGCAGCAGCAGCAGGCGCGTCTGCAGCACGCGCATGGCGGCGGCGCGGTTCTGGATCTGCGACTTCTCGTTCTGCATCGACACGACGATGCCGGTCGGAAGGTGGGTCAGTCGCACAGCCGAGTCGGTGGTGTTGACCGACTGACCGCCGGGACCGGAGGAGCGGAAGACGTCGACGCGGATGTCGTTCTCGGGGATGTCGACCTCGGTGGCCTCTTCCATCAGCGGGATGACCTCGACAGCGGCGAACGACGTCTGGCGCTTGTCGGCGGAGCCGAATGGGCTGATCCGCGCGAGCCGATGCGTGCCGGCCTCGACGGAGAGCGTTCCGAACGCGTAGGGAGCGGTTATCTCGAAAGTCGCGGACTTGATGCCCGCGCCTTCGGCATAGGAGGTGTCCATCACCTTGACCGGATAGCCGTGCTGCTCGGCCCAGCGCAGGTACATGCGCATCAGCATCTCGGCGAAGTCGGTGGCGTCGTCGCCGCCGGCGCCGGAGCGGATCGTGATGATCGCGTTGCGGTCGTCGTACTCCCCGTCCAGAAGGGTCTGCACCTCGAGCTGGTTGATGGTCTCGGCGAGCGCCGCAAGCTCACGGCGCGCTTCTTCGGCCGAGTCCTCGTCCTGCATCTCGTTGGCGAGGTCGATGAGCACCTCGAGGTCGTCGAGGCGCTGCTCGACCTCGGTGACGCGCTTGAGGTCGGCCTGCTTGTGGCTCAGCGCGCTGGTGACCTTCTGCGCCTGCTCGGGGTCGTCCCAGAGATCTGGTGCTCCGGCTTCCTCGCTCAGTCGCGCTATGTCCTCGCGCAGTGCGGTGACGTCCACGACCTCGCGGATGTCGCCGAAGGTGTGTCGCAGGGCCTGGATGTCGGCGGAGAGATCGAGTTCGAACATGGCAGTTCAGCCTACCGCGCGGGGCAGGCTAGCGTGAACGTGTGAGAGAGAGCGCGGCGAGTGTCCTGAAGCAGTTCGGCCCGATGGTCTACGCGCCGACCGTGCTGTTCGCACTCGGCGAGGGAGCCGTCATCCCGCTGATCCCTGTGATCGCCACCGGTCTGGGCGCCGACGTCTCGATGGCCGCGCTCGTGGCATCCGCTCTCGTCATCGGGCAGCTGTGCGGCAACATCCCCGCGGGCTGGCTGGTCGCGAAGATCGGCGAGCGGTTCACCATGGTGTTCGCCGGCACCGCCTCACTGCTCGCCGGTGCCGGGATGCTCCTGGCGCCTACTCTGGTGCTGTTCGCGGCGGCGGTCTTCCTGCTCGGCTTCTGCGCCGCCGCGTTCGGGCTGGCCCGGCACGCCTTCATGACCACTCGAGTGCCTCCGCGCTTCCGAGCGCGTGCGCTGTCGCTGCTGGGCGGCAGTTTCCGCTTCGGAGTCTTCGTCGGCCCGTTCGTCGCGGCGGGACTGATCCAGCTCACCGGCACCGAGATGTCGAGCATCTGGGTGCTGCTGGCCTGCGCCGCGGTCATCGTGCCGCTGGTGCTGTTCGGGCCCGATCCCGAGAAGAGCAACCCGGTGCTGCTGAAGCCGACCGGCGCCGCGGTCGCCGAGGACTCCGGCGAGGTCGTCACCGGTTCCATCCCCACCCTCGACCAGCGCGGCGTGTTCCAGACGATGTGGGCGTACCGCGCCGTGCTGCTGCGTCTGGGCACCGCCGCCGCCTCGCTCTCGGCCGTGCGGTCGGCTCGGCAGGTGATCCTGCCGCTGTGGGGTGTCTCGCTGGGTCTGGATGCCACGACGATCGCCCTGGTGGTCGGAGTGACCGGCGCCATCGATTTCGCTCTGTTCTACGCGAGCGGGCAGGTGATGGACCGCTTCGGACGGATCTGGGCGGCCGTTCCAGCGCTGCTGCTGATGGGTGCGGCGTTCATCGCGCTCTCACTCACCCACGACATGGATGAGGCGACGATGTGGTTCGCGCTGATGGCGGCCGTGCTCGGCGTCGGCAACGGTCTCTCCAGCGGCATCCTGCTGACCTTCGGCGCCGACCTCGCCCCCGAGCGCGAGCCGGCGACCTTCCTCGGCTCCTGGCGCACGCTGACGGATGCCGGTGGCGCTGCCGCCCCGCTGATCGTCGCCGGCATCGCCGCGGCGGCGTCGCTGTCGATCGCGACCGGGGCGATGGGAGCGATCGCCCTGATCGGCGCCGCGGGCTTCGCCCGCTGGACTCCCCGGTACCTCCCCCGCAGCCCTGAGTGAGCTTCGGCCTCAGCGCAGCGCCGTGCGACTGGTGCCGATGGCCTCAAGGCGCACCCCGTCGGGGACGAACGGCGACAGCAGAGGCGGATGCCATGCGGCAGTCACCGTGACACGGGCCGACACGCCGTCCGGGGTGCTCGCCGAGACGAGCTGCGCGTCCTGTGCGACGGCTGAGATGACGGCGTCCGCCTGCTCGTGCACTCCCCCGTCCGTCAGCTCGGCTCGCACGCTCTCGCCGTCGATCTGCAGCACGAACCCGTCGGAGCCGGCGAGCGCCGCCGCGTCGGCGAGTGAGTCGAGGCGCTTCTGCGCGATGTGCAGGTCCGTCGCGCAGACACAGGTGAGGACGACCGCGATCGCCAGCAGCGCGTAGCCCAGGATCAGCGGGAGGATGCTGCCGTCATCGTCCCGCGCGAGCGCGCGCAGCCGCGCGGGGAGGATCATTCGCTCCCCCACAGGCGGGAGACCTTCTGCGCCGACTGCGCCTCGACGGGAATCGCGGCGATCCGGTCCAGGCCGAACAGCGGCGGCATGAACGGCAGCGAGACGCTGGTGCGCACGGTCACGATGACCGTGGCCCCGGCAGCCGGACACTGCGAGCCGGCGGGCCGGCACGAGATGCCCACCTCGACGGCATCCGCGTCCATGCCGTACTCGCGGACGACGCCGGCCAGCACGGCATCGCCTCGGGTGGCCGCGGTCTCGGCATCCTGAGCCTGACCGATGACGCGAGCGGTGTGCCGCGCGGCGGCCTCGGCGCCCAGCGTCTGCTCCTGCACGGCGCCGAGGGTGATGATGAGGTACACCAGTGGGACCAGCAGCAGCACGCCGACCACGATGAACTCGAGAGCCGCCGAGCCCGACTCGTCATGCAGCAGAGGGCGGCGCTCATTCCTCACCGAGCGATTCGACGGGCGCACGTGCTGACACCTCCAGAGCCTGCGGAATGCCGATCAGCCCGAGCACCGGCAGCGTCGTGCGCACCCGCACGACGACGCTCGGATGCCCGAGGCTGCTGTCCTGGCCGATCGCGACGTCCCCCGCGTAGTCGGAGCCGATCGCGCGGCTGATCACCTGCTGCGTCCGCATGACGCCGTCACCCGGCGTCGTGTCGGCGAGCGCCGCATAGTGGGCGCCCTCTACAGCCGCATCGTGCACGACATTGCGAACGTAGACGGCCAGGGCGATCTGCAGCACGGCGAGCGTGAGCGCGGTCAGCAGGGCTCCGACGAGCACGAACTCGACGGGGCTCGAACCTCGCTCGTCACTGAACACGGGCCGTGCACGCATGTGCGCTCCGGTGTCAGATTCCCGAGACGCGGGCGAGCGCCTGCTCGAACAGGTCGACCAGCGCCGGACCGGCCACAGCCCAGATCACGACGACGAGTGCAGCCGTCATGAGTGTCACGAGAACCCAGCCGAACATAGTATTAGACGCATGACCGATCCGAGCCAGCTTGTAGACCTCTACCTGAGGCTGAGCGTAGACCGCGACGGCAAGGACTCCCTTGACCGTCAGGAGAAGGATTTGAGGGCGTGGGCCAAGGCTGAGGGTCTGACCGTCCGTAGTGTGTGGTCGGATGCCGGGAAGTCGGGCTACCAGAAGGGCGTAGTACGCGAGAACTTCGACAACGCGATCTTGGCTATCACCAAGGGTGAGGTTCGAACTCTCGCCGTCTGGAAGTTGGATCGGCTCTCACGTCGCGGGGCCGGTCAGGTCGGCTTGGTGCTGGACAAGATCGAGGATGCGGACGGGCGTCTAGTTTTCTACAAAGACAACCTTGATTCGACTGTACAGAACAGTCGTCTTCTCATCATCATGGTCAGCGAACAGGCCCGTGCTGAGTCCGCGAATACTTCCTTGAGAGTGTCGGCCAAGATCGCATCTGACGCCGCGAAGGGTCTACCGGCCAAGGGGCTACGCCCGTTCGGTTGGGAGTCGGGAAGGGCCACCCTGACGCCTGAGAAGGCCGATGAACTCGGCTGGACACTCTCAGACGATGAGAAGGCGCACGGGGCCGTGTACGTGCCTGTACGCGAGTCTGAAGCTGGGGTTATCCGGGATGCCTACCGGCGCGTGCTGGACGGCACAGCATCCATGTGGGGACTTGCCAGAGAGTGGACGGAAGCCGGATACGCTACTGCCGTAACGGGCACCGAAAGAGTAGATCGCACCCGGCCTACCGAGAAGAAGAAAGTACCCGGCGTCTGGGTTGCCAGTACCGTACGTCAGACCCTGATCCGGCCCAGGAACGCGGGCATCCTGGTAGCCAAGGGCGTAGAGATGCCGGTATCGCGGATTGAGCCGATTGTCACCCGCGAAGAGTGGGAGTCTCTGACTGCCTACCTCGCGAACCTCAAGACTTCCCAGCCTCAGAAGCCGGGACCAAAGGCCACCTACCTGCTCTCCGGAATCATCGAGTGCGCGTGTGGAGAGCGTTGCTACGGATCGGTGTCCTACTCCCAGCGCAAGGGAGGTCCGCGCAACGTCTATTACTTCTACATGTGCCGGAACCGGCTGTCAGACCCGGACAACAAGCACACGTCGATCAAGGTGGACATAGCTAACGGGCGCGTCATGGATGATCTTGTTCTACAGCTTCTCAAGGGCACACTGCGGGCACCTGACGCGGACGCACTGAGCACCAAGCTCGCCGCCCTGAATGCTGAGCTTGCCGACAACGCGGAAGCAAGCGACCTTGCTACGGAAATCATCTTCGATCCCAAGCGGAAGAACCTGCATAAGAAGGCTGACGCCCGTCTGAAGGTGCTGGAAACCGAGCGTGCGGCCCTAGTGGCTCAGCGGGATACTCTGGCCGCTCAGAGGGCTGAGGGCGGCGCACTGGGAGAGCTTCTAGACCAAGCTCAGGCGGGCAAGATCGAGCCGACGTACGCGGGTGCCATGGAGTGGGCTCAGCGATTCGCTGATGTCTTCCGCGAGTTCCCCATGGAGAAGAAGCGGGACATGATTAAGGCTCTGTATCGTCCCCGGATCAAGCGGGGCGGGCGTGGGGCGGATCGTATCGAGCTAAACCCCACGGAGTTGATTACAGGCGCACAGCCCCACAGCTAGGGCACTCCCAGCGTTCCCCCGATGCTGTCACCTTGGGTTGCATAGTCGAGAGGCAGGACGGGCACCTTGGATTCATGCCGTCGAAATCATCATCGTCCGATGTGGGGATGTCGGGATCGATGGGCGGAAGGATCATGCCGACAGCGTAGACGCGCTACTACTTCAAGCGCATTGCACAAAGCGGTTGCCTGTGGATAACTACACCAATGTAGTTCCGTTACCAAATCGTTACAATGTCGGTTAAGCGTCACTCAGCGGCACCCAGCGGTAGTGAGTGTGCCCCAATGGGTCCATATGTGCCCAAATGCGACCCATCGAGTTATCCACAGGCACGCCCCGCAGTCGCCTACCCCCGTCGATGTGTCGTTGTTCCGCATTAGAATCGGACACAGAGAAAGCCCCGGGCGTTATGAACCCGGAGCTATCTCTTGAGAAACAGTCCCGGTCCTGTCTGACCGGGGACAGTTCGCCAGTCCTGGCTGACTGGCGTGGTTGCTCCACCCGCGCTGGGGGCCGTCTGAAGTTGCAGCTTCGGATGGCCCCTGGGAGGAGCTATGAACCTTTACAGCATCTAGCGTACGTCAATCGGACCTACGGTAGTGCCAAATCTGGCACACAAGATGCCAAATATGGGTAGTACGCCCCCAAGTATGGGCACTACGGCCAAGCTCAAGCGTCCAGTGCCCTGTACACGCTCGCGCGACTGATCCCCTGATTCGCGGCGATCTTGCCGATGACCATGCCCTGAGCGCGCAGAGCCTTTACAGCGGCCACAGTCTCGGGCTTGAGAGCCGTCTTGGGTCGGGGCTTCCTGTCACCCTTTGCGGCACGAGCGGCACGCCCATCAGCGGCACGCTCATTGATGTTCTCCCGCTCCCACTCTGCGATAGCCGCCATGATCGTCATGATGAGCTTGCCCGTGATGCCTTCGAACTGCTCCCCCGGCTTCAGGCTCTTGACCGTGACGCCCTTGGCGGTCAGTTGCTCGATGGTTTCGAGGATGTGCAGAGTAGTGCGGCCCAGCCGGTCGAGCGAAGAGACATAGATCACATCGCCCTTTCGCACCACACGAAGGAGTTCCTTGAACCCGGGGCGATCCATGTGCTTCCCCGTGATCTTGTCCTCCATGATCCGGTTCTCAAGCTCGGACTCAGGCACCCCCGCCTCAAGAAGCGCTTTGTGCAGTGCTTCGGTCTGACGGGCGTAGCTCTGCTGAACGCTGGACACGCGACGGTAACCCCAGGTGCTCTCTGCTGTGCTCATAGTGGAAGCGTATCACGCTCTAACTATGAGACTCAATAGCTGAGACATGTCTCAAGTGTTGAGTTTGCACGACACCTTGAGACGGAATCTCACTGATCCGGGACTGTCTCACCTGTTATGCCACTTGAGACACAGCGATGCCCTCCCGCTAGATGAAATGAAGAGGATGCAGGAGGGCATCGTGCCGCGTCGGGCATACCTGCGACACGGTAGGGGTTCCTCCCCGCCGAAAGCCATTAAGTCGGGGAGGAAGTTTTACTCAGCGTCTCCGCTGTTGTTCGTTGTGCTCGGCAATCAGCCGGTCTAGCCTCTCGGCATCCGTGCCGTGCAACTTGTCCATGAGAGCGGCTTCCTCTTCAGGTGTCCATGCCTTCGGCGTGTACGTCTGCTCGGTACGCGCATATTCGTTCTCACGCTGGTTACGCTCGGACTCCGCGATGATCGCCAGGAGCATGTCACGCGAAGGGCCGGTTAGTGGATCAGTCATTTTCATCTTCTTCCCAAGCAATCCACATGCGGATGTGCTTCAAAACCTGTTCGTAGCTCGCGCGCATGTCGCGCGTGGCCCAATACCTCTGATCGATCATGGAGAAGGCTTCCTGCAACAGGGCTTCCAATCGGATCAGGTCCGCTCTCTGACGCGGCGTTGCCATCAGTAGGGCATATCCGTGTGGGCTACCGAACTCTGCCCGCTGTAGCCCGTCGAGCGCTGTCCGCTATCCCCACGCCCATACAGTGCATAGATTCTGTTGAGTTCGTCCCTACGCTCAGCGGCATCCGTGATCTTGCGTGCCTCTTGAACCTCGCGCTCGCGTCTGCGGAAGGTAATACGCTCATCGTCGTCCCCTAGGTACTTGATGCCTTCGGCTTCAACGTGATCCCCGATGCGGAATCGGACAACTCCCCAGCGTGCAATCTGTGCTTCATCGTCAAGGTCCAGCCATGACTCACCAAGACGATTCACTGTCTCGGATCGCTCAACCTCCACAACCTCACCGCGAAGGGCGGTCCTGCCCTCAGTGTGGAAATATGATGCCGGGTTAGAGGGGCCGGGGATCGTCAGGCCACTTGTCAGGACGGTAATTGTTACTGTCTCAGGCGTCTTGGTTGTCACTGTAGTTTCCTGTTCCCGCGACGTAGCGCGATAGCTAGTTGTTCCGCACCCGGTGTGCGCTCCATGGTCTGGATAAGGTCTTCTGCCGAACTCGGGTACTCACGCCCGAATGCTCGGATGGCTGTCACAAGAGCTTCTGTCTGTGCCATCACTTCGGTAATCGTCGTGTCTGTGATTTGTAGATCAGTGATGAGCTTCCCCAGTACCTCAAGCTCTGACTTGATGGCCCTGGCCTGTGCTACCGGGGAGCCGGTGACTCTAGTGATGCGGCGAATGTCTCGGGCGTGGTCTGCGGTCTCAAGTAGGCGATTCAGGACGGTGACCACGCCGGGAACATCGTCTAGGAGCTTGGCTAGCTCGCCTCTTCTGAGAAGTGCGTATCTTCCCACGGTCGAGAGCGCGAGTCCCATTTCTCGTGCGATGCGCTCATAGGGCACGCCATCATCTAGCATCGCGTCAATACGCGGCTTCTGAGGATGATTCAGAATAATACTCTTGCGTCCCATGGTGGATTGTTCCCAGTGTTTCCTAGAGGAGGATGACTACACGACCTAGACGAAATGTAGCCATCCTCCCGCCCTATATCCCTAAGGAGTGTCCGAACCAAGCCTCGATTTCCTGATCCGTACATATCTACTATCGCGCGTTTCTTCCCACTATGGGGCCGTAAGTGGGAACTATTTGAGAAGAATTTCCGGGTGCTATTTCACGAAATGAGAGTCAGCTCGAAAAGTACTTCTTCGTCTGTGAGTACCCAGCTTGTAACTTCGAATGTCTCTCCATCACTGATGAGCATCAAGGGTGCTATCCCTCGCGTGACCTTCTCAACCACAGCGGGATTGGTCACAACGATGTATCTGTTCATTTTCTTCTTCTGACCTAGGGTTTTGAGCTTGGATAGTTTCTAGGTTTCTGAAACTCCCCTACCCCAAAAGGCCCTCGGACTTCTTCAAACATCACTACCGAGTCGATCCAACACAAGTAGCGCCCTCAGAGAAGAGAAGCGCGATGTATCGGCACCTGTGACACCAAGGCCTTGGAGAAAAGCCACAGATGGTTTCCCATGTCCGGTTCATGGTTTATCCGGAAGTCACGCCCCGTTCGTGACTGGTTGCTATGTCGGGGAGCCTGCTGGTTTGCGTGGAAGAGGCCAAGGAGACCACGGGAGGAGAATTGAATCTCAACTCACTTCACGGTTACGTTAGATACTTGGCGCGCAGGTTCACGGGGACTAGCCAGATATGAACGGCGGTATATGTAGGATAACCACAAAGCCGCGCCGACTATTCCGCGACACGCCCAAGTTGGTTATATGTGTGTAAACATCACGCGGGCAGAAAAAATCCCCCTGCTTGGTTCCGCCGTTCGCAGAGGGGATATGTAGTGATGCTATCCGATTTTGCGAGGGTGTGGCCCTCATCCATTTTCTTGATTTCGCTTCCACCGCGCGTAATCTGCTACGGCCTTCCGGCATTCCTGGCAACGGCACCCGCGCTGATAGTTTGTCGTGGTCCCGTGCGGAGCCGGTTCGCCATTCGGTCGGCGGGTACCCTTCGGATTTCTGCTCACCCGCTTGGCTTCCCGGCATGGATCACAGCGGCATCCATCTTTGTAGCCTGTTGTCGTGCCATGGTTGAGATTCTTCTTCTCCCCGACTGGAATAACCTCAGGAACCTTCTCAACCTTCGGTGCATCCGCTTGGATCGGTGCCGATTTCGTGGGCGTCACGTAGCGAGTTGTAACGGGCTTTGGTTCCGGATGCCTCTCCGTGTACCTGCGGGAGCCTGTAGGGGCCGCAGAGGGCTTCTCAGGGCCGTTTCCTGCCCTCTGTTCGTAGTAGCGCCTCTCCCCGTACATCCGGTCAAGCTCGGCGCGGGTACGGTACGCATTCCTCTGCGACTCCATGGCCGCATCGCGGATGATCTTCTGACGGTCGGCTGATGACCTGGCGACGATCAGACGGCGGTGAAGCTCGCCCACGCGAGGTAGTGGCAGGTTCGCCATATTGCGGATGGCCTTGAGGCCTTCGAGGAGTTCATCGTCTACGTGGTTCATGTTCTCCACGGTGACGGGATCGGCCAGGGTGTGGGGCCGGGACACGGGCAGGAGCGTTATACGCGACTGTCAACGTGTAATGCGTGTGTTGCGATATCAGCCCAGCCGGGCACGTCGCCGCGCTCGTCCTCGGCCAGTCTGCGGCCTGCAGCGAACCATTTTCCGATAGTCGACATCTGTGAACTCCTTGCTTTTCGAAGTGGTCGGGACGGGCTCAGCCGAGACCGAGCCGAAGGATGAACAGCCCCGGATAGATCGCGAACAGGACAGATAGCGGAAGGATCAGGAAGACCAGCGGCAGCAGCATCAGGATCTCCTTCTGCCCTGCCTGCTCGATCAGCACCCGCTTGGCCTCCTCCCTGGCATCCGCCGCCTGGGAGTGCAGTACCGCCGCGAGCGGCGCGCCGTGCTCGAGTGCGGCGATGATCTGGTCGACGGCTCGCGTCAGCCCGGGCAGCTGAAGTCGAGTCGCGGTCTCACCGAGGGCGTCCGCCAGGGGCGATCCGGTGTGCACGGCGAGCACGGTCTGCCTCAACTCGTCCGTGAGCTCACCGGTGCCGATGCTCGACACGCGCCGCAGGGCATCCAGCAGCGACTCCCCCGCCGACAGGCACAGCGCCAGGAACTCGAGAGTCGTCGGCAGCTCATCGGCCAGACGCGCTCGACGCGCCTTCGCCCGTCCGGTCAGCTGCATGTCGTACGCGAGGGCGGCGCCTGCCGCGGTGAGCGGCGGAAGCAGAACGGCAGGCGCGGACATCCGGCCGGCGACGGCGATCGCGACGACCACGAGAGCACCCGCGACCAGACCCGCCACACCCCACGCGAGCTGACGGCCGCGGAAGCCGGCCGGCGTCTGCAAGCTGCCCGCCTGCGCCAGGCGCAGCCGCAGTGCGTCCCCGCCGCCGAGCATGCGCTCGAACCACGCGCGGAGCCGGCTCCAAGCCCGCTTCCCGTGCACCGGCATCGCGCCGACCGTGGGCAGGACGCCTGTGGGCAGCAGCTCATCGGGCACGACGTCTCGCACATACGGGCCGATCCGCCGCTCCAGCGACAACGCACCCCATCGCGGCAGAGCGGAGAGCACGCCCAGCAGCCCGAGGGCGAACGCACCGCCCAGGAGCACAGCGAGGGCGAGATCCGTCATCATCCGAACCACTCCGCGCTCATCCGAACCACTCCGTCATCATCCGAACCACCGCGCCGGCTCGGGCAGGCGGCCGATGCGCAGCATCACCCGGTACGCGACCACGGAGACGGCGGCGCCGACGACGATCACGATCACGCCCTCGGGACTCGCGTACGCCTCGCGGCCCTCGGGACGCATCGACAGCAGACCCAGGATCACCCACGGCGCCACGGCGCCGAGCACCGCCGCTCCACGGATCCACGACTGTCGCGCCTCGACCTCGCCGCGCAGCGCGGCATCCGCCCGCACCGATGCCGACAGCGCCCGCAGCACTCCGGTCAGCTCGGTGCCTCCAACCTGCCGGGCCATCCTCAGCGTCTCCGCGATCCGGTCGGCGATCGGATCGGCCAGCGTGTCCTTGAGACGGTCGAGGCTGCTTTCGAAGCGACCGGTGGCACGCAGATCCCGCGCGAACACCGCGAACGCGGGGCGCACCGCCGGCGGCGCCGACTCGGCGAGGCTCGCGACGGCATCCGGAAGCGACAGCCCGACCCGGATGGCGGCGACCAGCAGGTCGCAGACGTCCGGCCACAGCTGGCGGCGTGCCTTGCGCAGCCGCAGCCTGCGACCTCGGAGGAACAGCACCGGCGCCATGGCCGCGGCGAGCGCGGCCAGCACCGCGAGCACCGGCAGCGTCGTCAACAGCAGCACCAGCGAGGCCGCCACCACCGAAAGAGCGATCATCACGACGACGAGCGTGCGGGTCGAGGTCCGGGCATGACCCGATTCATCCAGCAGCCGGCGCAGCCGCCCGCGGCTCGGTGCCTTCACGGCCCGCTCCCTGGGCGGCCACAGCCACGGCGAGGCGCAGAGCAGCAGCCCCGCTCCGAGAAGTGCGCCGATGAGCAGGGTCATGCATCCTCCGCCCGGTACACCGACCGGCTCAGGATCCGTCCCTCGGACACTTCGCCGGTGGGCGCGATGACCTCGGTGACACGCCTGCTGCCGTCCGCCTCGCGGCGGCAGTGCACCACGTAGGAGATCGATGAGGCGAGCGCGGGTGCTATGAACGTGCGGTCGATGTTGCGTCCGGCGAGCAGCGGCAGCAGAGCGAGCTTCTCCAGCGCTTCGTCCGCGGAGTTCGCGTGCACCGTCCCGGCGCCGGGCACACCCGTGTTCAGCGCCAGCACGAGATCCAGCGCTTCGGCGTCGCGCACCTCGCCGACGACCAGCCGGTCGGGGCGCATCCGCAGCGCCTCCTTGACGAGCCGGCGCAGGGTGATCTCACCCGTGCCCTCCAGGCTGGCCTGCCTGCCCTGCAGGGCGACCACGTCCGGCCCCTCCACTGCGAGCTCGAACGTCTCCTCCACCGTGATGATGCGCTGCCGGTCCGCGGCCGATGCGAGCAGCGCACCCAGCAGGGTCGTCTTCCCGGCGTGGGTCGCGCCGGAGATGATGATGCTGCTGCCGTCGAGCACGGCACGATGAAGCAGCTCGGCGATGTGCGGCGGGACGGCTCCCTGCGCGACCAGCGAGTCGAGGGTGCGGTGCTGCGGGAGGAACTTGCGGATGTTCACGGCCCACGATCCGCGGACCACATCGGCGATCGCGACGTGCAGTCGCGAGCCGTCGGGCAGCGATGCATCGACGAACGGCTGGCTGACGTCCACCCGCCGGCCGGTCGACTGCAGCATCCGCTCGACGAGGTCGCGCACGATGGCATCGGTCAGCTGCAGGTCGAGGCGCTCCGTCGCGCCGCCGCGCGCGACGAACACGCGGTCGGGTCCGTTGAGCCAGATCTCCTCGATCGAATCGTCGTCGAGCAGAGGCTGCAGCGCGCCGAAGCCGGAGACGGATGCCAGCACGTCGCGCACCAGCGCCACCTCATCATCGATCATCGTCTCACCGCGCTGCAGCGCGAGGTCGTTGTGACGACGGACCTCGGTCTGCGCGATGCGCCGCGCCTGGTCCGGCTGCGACGACGGATCCGTGTTCTCCAGACGCAGGCGGCGCCGCACCCGCTCGGCGACGACAAGGGACGGATGGCTCACCCGGGCATCCTGGCAGAATGCGCCGAGCCGTTGCAGAAGTTATCCACAACCCGGTCGGACGGGCGCGGATTGACAGCAGATAGACGGAAACCGAATGCTCGCGCGACAGTAGACTTGGTCGCGCGCGGGAGTGGTGGAATTGGTAGACACGCAGGATTTAGGTTCCTGTGCTTTCGAGTGTGTGGGTTCAAGTCCCACCTTCCGCACAGCCATCATCACCAGGCACACCGAGCTCGGATGGGCTCACCTCCCCCGGCACTCCGCCTAGATCGAACGACGGGATCCCCCTTTGCTCCCTTCCGCACCGCAGGTTCCGACGGGAATCCTCCCGGACTGGCTCGACCCTGCCGTCATCATCGAGGCGGCGGGTCCGTGGGCGCTGCTCGTCGTCTGCTTCATCGTGTTCGCCGAGACCGGTCTGCTGGTGGGGTTTCTCCTGCCCGGTGACACCCTGCTGATCATCTCGGGTCTGCTCACGCACACGAACGACATCTTCGGCGTGAACATCTGGGCCGTCTCCCTCTTGATCGCGCTGGCCGCATTCATCGGCGGCGAGGTCGGATACCTGATCGGCCACAAGGGCGGACCGGCGGTGTTCGAGCGGAAGGAGTCCGGCCTGTTCAGCCGCGCGAACGTCGAGCGCACGAACGCGTTCTTCGAGCGGTTCGGCGGCATCACCATCATCCTGGCCCGCTTCGTGCCGATCGTGCGGACCTTCGCGCCGGTCGCCGCCGGCGTCGGACACATGCCGTGGAAGCGCTACTCGCTGTACAACCTCATCGGCGCGCTGCTGTGGGGATTCGGGCTGACCATGTTCGGCTACCTCATCGCGTTCATCCCGTGGGTCTCCGAGTTCGTCGTCGACTACATCGACCTCATCCTGCTCGTCGCAGTCGCCGGCACCATCATCGTGACGGCCTGGCACTACTTCGCCGAACGGCGCAAGGCGCGCAAAGCCGCCGCGGCCGGGAAGGACGTCGTCACGGACGCGGTCGAAGCCGAGCAGCTCACGCTCGAGAGCACGGTGTTCGAGCGCTCACCCGACCTGGACGGCGACGGCAAGCGCTGACCGCAGGCTACCCGGCATCCTTCTCGCGCTCCGGCTTGTCCTGCTTCGGCTTCTTGCGCCCCGCCTTCGACTTCTCCACGCTGGCGCGGAGCGCCTCCATGAGGTCGATGACCTCGCCGCCCTTCTTCTCGGCGGCTTCGTCGCCGAAGGCATCGGACACTTCGAAGCCCTCGCCCGCCTCGATCTTCGCGTCGATGAGCGTGCGCAGCTCCTTCTGGTACTCGTCCACGAACGACTCGGGCTCGAAGTCGCTGGAGTAGCTGTCGACAAGGGACGCTGACAGCTCCAGCTCCTTCTTGCTGATCTTCACGTCCTCATCGAGCGCAGGGAAGGACGCCTCGCGCACTTCGTCCGCCCACAGCAGGGTCTGCAGCACCAGCACGTCGCCGCGCACGCGGAGCGCCGCCAGACGGGTCTTCTGCCGAAGCGTGAACCGCACGATCGCCGTGCGGTCGGTCTGCTCGAGCGTCTTGCGCAGCAGCACGTACGCCTTGGGTGACTTCGAGTCCGGCTCGAGGTAGTACGCCCGATCGAGCGTCAGCAGGTCGACCTGCTCGCGCGGCACGAACTCGACGACGTCGATCTCGCGGCTCTTCTCGGCCGGAAGGGCGGCCAGGTCGTCCTTCGTCAGCACGATCGTCTGGCCGTCTTCCACATAGGCCCGATCGATGTCGGCATAGGCGACGGTCTTGCCGCACACCTCGCAGGTGCGCTGGTAGCGGATGCGCCCGCCGTCCTCATCATGGACCTGATGCAGCGGCACGTCGTGGTCCTCGGTCGCCGAGTACACCTTCACGGGCACGTTCACGAGCCCGAAGGTCAATGCGCCCTTCCAGATGCTTCTCATGCCCCCAGTGAACACCAGTCACACCCGTCACGCATAGGGCTTGCAATTTCGACCCGGACGACCGCTACCCTGACCACATGGCGTCCCCAGGGCAGGTGGGCAGGAGCGGGCAGGCAGGGCAGACCGTACTGGTCGACGGCCGTCGCCTGCGCGTCACCAACCTCGACAAGGTCGTCTACCCCGAGACGGGCACCACCAAGGGCGAGACGATCGCCTACTACTCGCGCATCGCCCCGCTGATGCTGCCGCACCTGCGGGGGCGCCCGGTCACGCGCAAGCGGTGGGTCGAGGGCGTCGGCACGGCGGATGCCCCGGAGGCGGGGTTCTTCACCAAGCAGCTCGAGCAGGGCGCACCCGACTGGGTGCGCCGGTTGCCGATCGAGCACTCGGACGGCCCGAAGAACTATCCGCTCGCCGACGATGTGGCGACGCTGGCGTGGTTCGCGCAGGTCGCCGCACTCGAACTGCATGTGCCGCAGTGGCGGTTCACTGCGTCGGGCGGTCGCGGCTTTCCCGATCGGCTCGTGCTCGACCTCGATCCGGGCCCCGGTGTCGGACTCGCCGAGTGCGCCGAGGTCGCCCGCATCGCCCGGGGCATCCTCACGGGCATGGGTCTGGATCCCCTGCCGGTCACCAGCGGCAGCAAGGGCATCCACCTGTACGCGCGGCTGCCCACCGCGGACGACGGAACGGGGCTGCAGTCCAGCGACGACGTATCCAGCGTGGCGAAGGAGCTGGCCCGCCTGATCGAGGCCGATCATCCCGACCTCGCCACGCATGTGATGGCGAAGTCGGCGCGGAACAGGAAGGTGTTCATCGACTGGAGCCAGAACAACGGCTCCAAGACGACGATCGCGCCGTACTCGCTGCGAGGCCGCGCCCGACCGTGGGTCGCCACGCCGCGCACCTGGGACGAGCTCGACGATCCCGAGCTGCGTCACCTCGAGTTCCACGAGGTGCTCGAGCGGACGGATGCCGGAATCGACCCCCTGGCGCCGCTCGCTCCCCCGTCGCCCGCTCTGTCGTCCTACCTCGCGAAGCGCGATGCGGCGAAGACGCCGGAGCCCATGCCGCGGACGGCATCCGTCTCGGGATCCAGCCTCACGCGCTTCGTCGTGCAGGAGCACCATGCCAGTCGCCTGCACTACGATCTGAGGATCGAACGCGACGGTGTGCTGATCAGCTGGGCTGTTCCCAAGGGCATCCCGGAGTCCGCCGACCGCAACCATCTCGCGGTGATGACCGAACCGCACCCGCTGGAGTACCTCACGTTCGAGGGCGAGATCCCGCGCGGCGAATACGGTGCTGGTTCCATGACGGTGTGGGACACCGGGACCGTGGAGCTGGAAAAGTGGCGCGACGACGAGGTGATCGGCACGTTCACCGGGCAGATCGGCGGCCGGATCGGCGCGGCGCGCCTGGCACTCATCCGCACCGAGGGCGACGGTGAGAAGTCGCAGTGGCTGCTGCACCGCATGAAGGACGCCGGGCAGCGCCCCTCCGCGCCCGCGAAGGTCGCGGCGAAGGCCCACTCCCCGCTGTCGGCACCGGATACGGCACCGCCGGCGGCGCAGCTCGCGCCGATGCTCTCGGAGCCGGGAACACCCGGCCGCGCTCGCGCGCTCGGGTCCCCCGCATGGGCGGAGATCAAGTGGGACGGCATCCGAGCCATCGGCACATGGCAGGCATCGGATGCCGGTGACGGCCGCTTCACGCTTCGGGCGCGCAGCGGAGCAGAGATCACCGCCCGCTACCCGGAGCTCACCTCCGACGGCGCGCCTCACCTGCCCGCCTCCGAGGCGGTCGTCGACGGCGAGATCGTCGCGTTCGACGCGCATGGCCGGCCGAGCTTCGCACGCCTGCAGAATCGGATGCACCTCACCCGCGCCCGCGAGATCGAGCGGGAGGTCGTGCGCACCCCGGTCGTGTACATGCTCTTCGATCTGCTGCGCCTGAACGGACACGATCTCACGGGCGTGCCGCTGCGGCAGCGCCGCGAGCTGCTCGAGCAGCTGGCATCCGACCTCGACGCCCCCGTGCAGGTGCCGCCCGTCTTCGACGACCTGGAGGATGCGCTCGAGATGAGCAGTGCGCAGGGCCTGGAGGGCATCGTCGCCAAGGATCCGATGTCGACGTACCGCCCGGGCGCGCGTTCGTCATCCTGGCTGAAACTGAAGCACACCCGCACCCAAGAGGTCGTGATCGTCGGCATCCGTCCTGGCCAGGGCGGACGCACAGGCTCCATCGGCTCACTGCTGCTCGCCGTCCCCGACGGCGGCGGCGGGTTGCGTTACGTCGGACGCGTCGGCACCGGATTCACGGATCGGATGCTGCGCGACCTCGACCGCCAGCTGCAGCCACTGCGCGTGAAGAAGCCTCCGCTGGACGGCGTGCCGACCGCAGACAGCGGCGATGCGCTGTGGGTCAGGGCGGAGCTGGTCGGCGAGGTCGAGTTCGCGAACTGGTCACCCGGTGGCATCCTCCGCCACTCCCGCTGGCGCGGACTCCGGCCCGACAAGAGCGTCTCGGAGATCACCGTCGAAGACTGACTGCGTCCGCTGCCCGGGGAGGGCGCCATATCAGGAGTGCCTCGCCTCGCACTCCTCGTGGCCGGCGGGCTCCAGCTGGAACGTGGAGTGATCCACGTCGAAATGGTCCGCCAGGCATCCCTGCAGGTCCTGCAGCAGGTCAGCGGTGCGGCCGTCGACGAGCAGCTGCGGGTCGACCCGCACGTGCGCCGTGAACACCGGCGCTCCGCGGGTGAGCTGCCAGATGTGCACGTCGTGCACGTCGACGACGCCGTCGTACATCTTCAGGTGCGTGCGGATCTCACTGACCGCCATCCCCTTCGGCGCCGACTCCGACAGCACCGAGAACACCTCGCGCAGCAACGACAGCGCCCGCGGCAGGATCATCACGGCGATCAGCAGCGACGCGATGGCATCCGCCGGCATCCAGCCAGTCGTGACGATCACCACGGCGGCGATGATCACCATCGCCGAGCCGATCAGATCGCCCATCACCTCGAGGTAGGCGCCGCGGACGTTGATGCTCGTCTTCTGCGCGGCGCTGAGCAGCCACATCGAGATCGCGTTGGCGAGCATGCCGATCACGGCGACGACGAGCATCAGGGGTCCGGCGACCTCGACCTCGCCCGGCTCGATCAGACGCTGCACCCCCTGCACGGCGACCACCGCCATGAGCACGATCAGGATGATCGCGTTGATCAGCGCGCCGAAGACTTCGGCGCGCTGATAGCCGAACGTGCGCCGGTCATCCGCGGGGCGCGCGGCGACGGCGCTCGCGATGAGGGCGATCACCAGAGCTGAGGAGTCGGTGAACATGTGCGCGGCATCCGCGAGCAGCGCAAGGGATCCCGACAGGATCGCGCCGACGACCTGCACGACCATGATCGTCACCGTGATGCCGAGCGAGATCGCCAGCAGACGCCGGTTTCCGGCGCCACGGATTCCGCCGGGGACGGGGGCATGATCGTGCATGCCTCCAGGCTAGGCCGGAACCGCGGCGGGGGCGCGCTCCGCGCGACTGTCGGGAACGGTAACGGTTCTCAACAGCTCCTGCAGCTGCGAGGCGCGCATCCCAGAGCTTGCCCAGGTCGCCACGCGGGGCACGTGGCACGATGAGAAGGACGCACCTGCGTCGCGGAGACAGGAGGACGACGCAGATGATCTCGAGTGCGCTCGTGGCGCTCAGCGCCGCCGATGCCGAGTACGAAGGATTCATCGGCTGGGTGCTCTCACTCATGCAGACGCTCGGTGAGATCGGGGTCGGCGTCGCCGTGCTGCTCGAGACCTTCATCCCGCCGATCCCGTCCGAGGCGGTCCTGCCCGGCGCGGGCTTCCTCGCCTACGCCGGGAAGATGAGCTTCTGGTGGGCGTGGATCGCCGCGACCGCCGGCGCGCTGATCGGCGCGTGGATCTGGTACGCCCTGGGGGCAGCGCTCGGTCGCGATCGCACGCGTCGCCTGGTCGGCGCGATCCCGCTGATGGAGACGGAGGACTTCGACAAAGCCGAGACGTTCTTCCAGCGCTGGGGCGGCGTCGCGGTGCTGGTGGGGCGGTGCGTGCCGCTGGTGCGCTCGTTCATCTCGATCCCGGCGGGTATCGAGCGGATGCCCCTGTGGAAGTTCACCGCATACACGCTGCTCGGATCGGGCATCTGGAACGGCGTGTGGATCGGCCTCGGCTTCGCCTTCGGCCCGGCGATCGAGCCGGTGCTCGCGCAGTGGAGCGGCGTGCTCTCGAAGGCCGTGCTCGCCGTCATCGCGCTGCTGGTGCTGTGGTTCATCGTGGCCCGCCTGCTGCGCTTGCGGCGTCAGAAGCGGGCCGCAGCGACCACGGACGAGCCCGACGCGCGCGCGGGCTAGAGCGCTTCGAGCAGTGGCACGAGTGCGGTGAACGCGCGCGCACGGTGCGACTGCGACTGCTTCTCGGCATCCGAGAACTCACCGACAGTGCGCTCGGATGCCGGATCCTGGCCGTCCGGGATGAAGATCGGGTCGTAGCCGAAGCCGCCCGCCCCGGATGCCGCATGCGCGAGACGCCCCGGCCACACGCCCTCGACCACGTGCTCGGCGCCTTCTGCGGTGACCAGGGCGATCGTGGAGCGGAACTGTGCCGCGCGGTGCGGGTCGGCGATGTCGCGCAGCTGGTCGAGCAGCAGCTCGAGGTTCGCGCTCGCGTCCTTCTTCTGCCCGGCCCAGTATGCGGAGAACACTCCGGGGGACCCGCCCAGCACGTCGACGCAGATGCCGGAATCGTCCGCGACAGCGGCCAGACCGGTGTGCGCGGACGCTGCGCGCGCCTTGATCAGCGCGTTGACAGCGAAGGTCACGCCGTCCTCGACCGGCTCCGGTCCGTCATAGCCCACGACCTCGAGATCCGGGCGGGTGGCGGCGACGATCTGCTGGAACTCGGCGACCTTGTGCGGGTTGTGGGTGGCGAGGACGACCTTCATCAGACCCGGGTCCCTGTCGAGCGGCTCTGCGACAGCGCCGCGAGCTGATGCTCCTTCAGCGCCGCGCAGCCGCTGAGCCCGAGATCGGTCAGCGCGTCAAGCTCGCGCTTGTCGAACGGCGCGCCCTCCGCGGTGCCCTGCACCTCGACGAAGAGGCCGCGGCCGGTGACGACGATGTTCATATCGGTCTCGGCGCGCACATCCTCCACATATGCCAGATCGAGCATGGGCTCGCCGTCGATGATGCCGACCGAGACGGCGGCGACCGTGTCGAGCAGCGGAGTGGAGTTCCTGCCGATGAACTTCTTGTCGCGTCCCCACTCGATCGCGTCGGCGAGCGCGACGTAGGCGCCGGTGATCGCCGCGGTGCGGGTGCCGCCGTCCGCCTGCAGAACATCGCAGTCGATGACGATGGTGTTCTCGCCCAGCGCCTTGGTGTCGACGACGGCGCGCAGCGCGCGCCCGATCAGGCGCGAGATCTCGTGGGTTCGGCCGCCGATGCGGCCCTTCACGCTCTCGCGGTCGTTGCGCGAGTTGGTCGCCCGCGGCAGCATCGCGTACTCGGCGGTGACCCACCCCTTGCCCTTGCCGGTCAGCCAGCGGGGCACGCCGTTCGTGAAAGACGCGGTGCACAGCACCTTCGTGCCGCCGAAGCTGATCAGCGCCGATCCCTCGGCATGCGCGGACCAGCCGCGTTCGATGGTGATCTCGCGGAGCTGATCGGCGCTGCGGCCGTCGGCGCGGACGATGTCGGTCATGGTGTCCTCTCGAAGGGGTTCAGATCTGGTCTGCGTCGGAGAGATCCGGCAGGGTGATGACGCCGGTCTGCACGAGCTGCACGTCTCGGACCTCGCGCCCCATCAGCCGGTTGGCGAGCAGGGTGAAGTCGTCGGCGGACTGACCGGTCGCCTCATAGGTGTACCTGGCGATGGCATCCGCAGGCGCGAGCAGGTCGCGGCGCATGAGCTGCCGGTACACGTCCGCCGCCGTCTCGTCATCGCTGGAGACGAGCGAGACTCCGTCCCCCATCACGTAGCTGATCGCTCCGCGCAGAAAGGGATAGTGCGTGCATCCGAGCACGAGCGTGTCGACGCCCGCGTCGCGCAGCGGCGCAAGGTACCCCTCGGCCGTCGCGAGCACCTCGGGTGTGCCCGTGATGCCCGCCTCGACGAACTCCACGAACCTCGGGCACGCGGCGGTGAACACCTCGAGTCGCTCATTCACCTCGAGCATGTCCTGATAGGCGCGCGAGCCGATGGTCCCGACCGTGCCGATCACGCCGACGCGGCCGTTGCGGGTCGTCGAGACCGCGCGGCGCACGGCAGGGCCGATGACCTCGACGACCGGCACGTCGTAGCGCTCGCGCGCGTCGCGCAGCATGGCGGCGGATGCCGTGTTGCACGCGATCACGAGCATCTTCACGCCCTGATCGACGAGGGTGTCGAGCACCTCGAGACTGTAGCGCCGCACATCCGCGATGGGCTTGGGCCCGTACGGCGAGTGGGCCGTGTCGCCGATGTAGACGAGCGATTCCTGCGGCAGCTGAGCGCGAATGGCTCTGGCGACCGTGAGCCCGCCGACTCCGGAGTCGAAGATGCCGATGGGCGCGTCGTTCATGATGATCAAGCCTAGTCGGCGCCGCCCTGGTCGCGGGCAGCAGCGAGAGCCGCGCGCAGGTTGCCGCCGGTGGCTTCCAGCGCGCGAGCGACCGTGTCGGCATCTGCTCCGGTGAGCACGATCGCGATCGCGGTCTTCACCGAGCCGCCGGCCGCGGCAAGTGCAGCGGCCGCCTCATCGGCGCTGCACGCGGTGGCATGCATGACAGTGCGCTCGGCGCGGGCGCGCAGCTTCTCGTTCGTGGACTGCACATCGACCATGAGGTTGCCGAACACCTTGCCCGACTGCACCATCGCCAGGGTCGACAGGGTGTTCAGTACGAGCTTCTGCGCCGTTCCCGCCTTCAGCCGGGTCGATCCGGCGACGACCTCGGGGCCGACGACCACCTCGATGGCGACGTCGACTCCGGCCGAGATCTCGGCGTCGCGGTTGCATGCCAGGCTCACCGTGAACGCGCCCCGTTCCCGGGCGGCGCGGAGCGCGCCGGCGACATACGGGGTGCGCCCGGATGCCGAGATGCCGACGATCGCGTCATCCGGGCCGAGCTCGCGTCCGGCCTGCTCCCCCGCCGCGTCGTCGTCCTCGGCGTTCTCGATGGCGCCGCGCAACGCGTACTCGCCGCCGGCAATCAGGCCGGTGACCAGTGACGGATCCGTTCCGAACGTCGGCGGGATCTCACTCGCGTCGAGCACGCCCATCCGCCCGGCCGTGCCGGCGCCGATGTAGACCAGCCGGCCGCCGCGGTGCAATCGCGCCACGATCCCGTCGACCGCACGCGCGATGCTCGCGGCCTCACCGGCGACGGCCTGAGCGGCGACCACGCCCTGCTGCGCCATCAGCGCGACCTGGTCGGCCGTGCCCAGCAGGTCGAGGTCGGCGAAGTGTGGGTCGACGCCTTCGGTCGAGAGGGTTCCGAGGGTGGAGCGCAGCTCTTCACGGTCGGCCATGTCAGCTCTTCTTCCTGTCGGGAGCGGGCGGGTTCAGCAGGGTGCGCCGCGCGGCGCGTGCGGCGAGCAGGCTCGCCGCGGAGACGGTGATGGCCGGGCCGTCGATCTCGGCTGCCAGGCCCACGTTCACGACGACGGCGTGCGGCAACGTGGTGCGGATGCCATCGAGCAGCGCTCTCTGAGGGGCGCCCTCCTCGATGCGGTCGACGAGGATCACCGTCTGCGTCGGCTCGGATGCGGCCACGTCGGCTGCAGTCAGCTCGGCTGCAAGCGCGTCGATTTCGAGGGCGCTGATATGGGCATCCGAGGCTTCGCCATGACTCGTCGCGGCAGCGTCGAGGCGCACGATCTCCCCGCCCGCGGCGAGTGCGAGCGCAACGTGCGAGGCGGAGCTGTCGACCGCGAGGCTCGACGGACGACGCAGGTCGATGACCCTGGTCGGGCCGTCGGTGAACGCCTCTAGGTGGCCGTCGACATGCAGCGCCCGGTCGGCGATGCTGTCCGCATCGAAGGGGACGTCGGCTGCGGGCGTGCGCGAGCGCACGGCATCCGCCATCGACGCCACCCGCGCCGCTGCGTCCTGGACGCGCTCGCGCGGCAGGGCGCCGCTGCGGACCGCCGCGACGATCGCATCCCGGGCGGCGAGGTAGTCCCGCTCGTCCTGGTCGGCCAGCATCGCGGCTCCAGGGTTGGTCGGATTGCCGATGCACAGCAGGTCGGCGCCCGCGGCGAGCGCCTGCACCGCTCCGCCCCCGATGCCGACCGTCTCGCGAATGGCCGCCATGTCGAGCGCATCGGTGATGATGACGCCTTCGAAGCCGGACTCGCGCAGCTCACCCAGGGCCTTCCCGTTCAGGGTGACGGGTTCATGGCCCCAGTGCGGTGCGGTGATGTGGGCGGTCATGATGGCGCGCACCCCGGCATCCGCCGCCGCTGCGAAGGGCGGAAGGTGCACGGCCTCGATCTCGTCCTGGCTGAGCGCCAGCCGGGGCAGGTCGTGATGGGAGTCGGTGTGCGTGTCGCCGTGGCCCGGATAGTGCTTCGCACAGCCGGCGACACCGGCATCCTGCAGCCCCTGCACGTAGGCTGCGACGTGACGCGACACGAGCGCGGTGTCCGAGCCGAAGGCGCGCACCCCGATCACCGGGTTGCGCGGATCGGTGTTGACGTCGGCGACCGGCCCGATGACGACGTCCGCACCGATGCGGTCCACGCGTCGGCCGATCTCGTATGCGGTCGCCCTGGTGGCGTCCAGGTCGTCGAGGGCGCCGAGCTGCGCGGCTCCGGGGACGGTCGAGCCCGTGGTCGTCTCGATCCGCGTGACGCTGCCGCCCTCCTCGTCGATGCCGATCAGCGCGTGGGGCGCGGTGCGGTGGATCTCGGCGCTGAGTGCGGCCGTGTCACCGTCGAGGTTCTGTGCGAAGTACACGACACCGGCGAGTCCGTCGGTCAGTGCGGCCGCCAGCCAGGCAGGCAGGACATCGCCGAGAAACCCCGGCCAGAGCACGCCGTTGACGAGTCGTTCCAGTCGGTCGTCCTCGGTCATGCTCGCCTCTTCGCCAGTGGATGTCTTCGCGGGCGACTGTCACGGCCCGATCATCAGTATTCCCGATTCACGCGCTGGATACACTGGCCCGATGAGCTCCGCGTTCCTCACCGACCGGTACGAACTGACCATGCTCGCGGCGTCGCTGCGCGATGGCACGGCCGAGCGTCCGAGCATCTTCGAGCTGTTCTCCCGCCGCCTCTCCGGCGGACGCCGCTTCGGCGTCGTGGCCGGCACGGGGCGCCTGCTGTCGCTGCTGCGCGAGTTCCGCTTCGGCGATGACGAGCTGAGGTACCTGCGCGATCACGACGTGGTGGATGCCACCGCGCTGCGCTATCTGGAGGACTATCGCTTCACCGGCACGATCCGCGGCTACCGCGAGGGCGAGCTGTACTTCCCCGGGTCGCCGATCCTCACCGTCGAGGGCACGTTCGCGGATGCCGTCGTGCTCGAGACCCTGGCGCTGAGTGTGCTGAATCACGATTCCGCCGTCGCGACGGCGGCGTCCCGGATGAGCATCGCCGCGGGTGAGCGCCCGCTGGCCGAGATGGGTTCGCGCCGCGCGGCGGAGCAGTCCGCCGTCGCCGCCGCCCGCGCCGCCTACATCGCCGGATTCGGCGCCACGAGCAATCTCGAGGCGGGCCGGACATGGGGCATCCCGACCATGGGCACTGCCGCGCACTCCTGGACCCTGCTGCACGACAGCGAGGAGGCAGCGTTCCGCTCGCAGGTCGAGAGCCTCGGTGTCGAGACCACGCTGCTGGTCGACACCTACGACATCCGAAACGGCGTCGATACCGCGGTTCGCGTCGCAGGCACCGGTCTGGGTGGGGTGCGACTGGACTCGGGCGATCTGCCGCTGGTCGCCGCCGCCGTGCGCGCCCAGCTCGATGAGCTCGGTGCCACGGAGACGAAGATCACCGTCACCAGCGATCTCGACGAATACGCCATCGCTGCCCTCGCCGCCTCGCCGGTGGACTTCTACGGGGTGGGCACGTCGGTCGTCACCGGCTCCGGCTATCCGACCGCGGGCATGGTGTACAAGCTCGTCGCTCGACAGGACCCGACGGATTCATGGGTGTCGGTGGCGAAAGCATCCGCGGACAAGAGTTCGAAGGGCGGGCGCAAAGCGGCCTTCCGCACGCTGCGCGACGGCGTCGCCGTGGCCGAGACCATCTCGGTGGCAGACGGGTTCGAGCGGGTCGACAGCGCGGCCGAGCATCCGGATGCCCGCGCGCTTCAGGTCGTGCTCGTCGACAACGGCGAGATCGACTCCGCGCATGAAGGAGCCGCCGGAACAGCATCCGCTCGCGATCATCACCTCAATGTGCGCGAGGAGCTGCCGGTGCGCGCTCTGGCGCTCAGCAAGTCGGACCCGGCGATCCCGACTCTGTTTGTTGATGCCGACTGACGGTCAGCGGACCATGCTCTCGTAGATCTCTTTGCACGTGGGGCAGATCGGGAACTTCTCCGGGTCGCGCCCCGGCGTCCACTTCTTGCCGCAGAGCGCGCGGACCGGCTTCCCGGTGATCGCCGACTCGAGGATCTTGTCCTTCTTCACATAATGCGAGAAGCGCTCATGGTCGCCGGGCTCGAGATTCTCCTCACGGAGGAGCTCTTCGAGTTCGCGATCAAGTGTTGCCACGCCACCCTGATCGGGGCTGTCCAGCGGAGTACTCATGACGCGATTCTAGCCGCGGTTCGCACCGGCGGCTCAGGTCGTCTCGACGAACTCCATCAGCCGCTCACCGCTGCGCTCGAAGATCGCACCGCCGATGGCCGCGCCTCCGAAGAGCACCAGGACACCAGTGATGACCCCGAGCCAGAAGGTCGCGGGCGCATGCTGATCGCCCTCGACGATGGTCAGACCGAACTGCCACATCGTCGGTGCGCTGAACAGCAGCGCGCCGATGAAGGTGCCGGCCGCGCCGAACGATCCGTGCGACGACGAGCGCTGCGGCTGCTGGAAGGGGCTGTCTCCCGGTCGCGACACCGCGTATGGGAAGACGACTGAGGCGATGCTCGACATGCCGAGTGCGCTCAGCAGCAGCACCGCGGCCACACCGATCAGCGGCAGCAGCAGGCTCCATTGGGCGATGAATGCCAGGGTCACGGAGACGGCGATCGCCAGCAGCGGGATCGACACCAGCAGCACCGGCACGAGGCGTCCGAGCCGGTCGGGGAGCCCGCGCACTCCGCTGGCGATGTGGATCCACAGCGCGGTCGAGTCGTATGCGACGTCGTTGTGCGGCAGCCAGCCGAAGAACAGCGCCATCAGCGGCACCGGCACCAGCGCCGCGATCCACACCGGAACCCCGGCCACGATCAGCGGGAAGACAGTGAGCACACCGGCGATCGGCACGACGAGGAGGTTCACGATGTAGCGGCGATCGCGCAGCCAGTACACCAGACTGCGCGCGGCAACCGCGCCGAAGGCGTTGGCCGGCAGCGTGCCGAACCAGCCGAGGCCGGACCGCTCGCGCGTCGCGTACGGCCGCTCGGTGACGGTCGAGAGCCGGTGCACGAGGTACGCCCACAGACCGAGCAGCGCGAGGAAGGATGCCAGCGCGATCGATCCGCTCGCCAGAGCCTCGCGCTGTTCGCCTGCGGCGAGGTGGAAAAGCAGGGCGTGCGGTGCCGCGAGCGGCGAGAATCCGACCACGTTCGTGGCGACGTCCACAGCGCCGGGCACGTTGCCGTCCCACCGGAGCGAGGCGAAGTACGCAGCCACGGGGAAGGCGATCACCAGGACGGGGATCGTGATCAGCACGGTGAGCTCGCGCGAGCGGCGCTCGGGCAGCAGGATCGCGCTGATCGCCATGCCGATCCGCGCCGCCAGTGCCGTGGAGAGCACTCCGACGACTCCGGCGAGCACGGCCAGTGCGGTCGGCGCTCCGGCGCTGATCGCGACGAAGACCAGGCAGGTCGTGACCGCGATGAGTGCGAGGCTCGGGACGCTGATCAGCGACGCCAGCGCGAGGATCCACGGCAGCTGCCTGACGTCGACCGCGAAAGGTGCGAACCGGCGCGGATCCAGCTGATCCGGCGAGCCCGTGAGCATGGGCGCGAGGAAGAATGCCAAGAACGTCGCCGCTGCGCCCAGTACGAGCACCGTGTGAGCGGTGGGCAAAGGCGCGCTGCCCAGGCCGATGATCGCGATGCAGACCGCGACGGTGATGGCGATGGATGCCAGCAGTGCCAGCACCCGGCGCACTCCGTGCTCTCCGCGCGTCGCGCCGACGAGCAGCGCGAGCCTCAGTCGGAGAACGTGTGCAACCACTCCAGTCCCTCCACTTCGCCGCCCGATCCGGAGAGCTCGACAAAGCGCTGCGTGAGACTGCGTCCCGCTCGAACCTCATCGATCGTGCCTTCGGCGAGCACCTCGCCGCCGACGATCACGGCGACGCGCGAGCAGACCCGCTCGACCAGGTCCATGCCGTGGCTGGAGAGGATCACCGTGCCGCCGTGCGAGACGTAGGCGCGGAGGATGTCGAGGATCACGCCCGACGACACCGGATCCACGGCTTCGAACGGCTCATCGAGCACCAGCACCCGCGGAGAGTGGATGAGCGCGCCGGCGAGCATGAGCTTCTTCGTCATACCCGCGGAGTAGTCCGACACGACGCGGCTGAGTGCCTCGTTCAGGTCGAATGCGCGGGCGAGATCCGCGGTGCGGCTCTCGATGACGGGGCGCTTCAGACCGCGCAGCTGCCCGTAGTAGAACAGCAGCTGACGTCCGGTGAGACGGTCGAACGTGCGCAGCCTGTCGGGCAGCACCCCCATCACGCGCTTGGCTTCCAACGGCTTCGCTCGCTGATCGATGCCGCTGATCTGGACGGTCCCGGCGTCAGGACGCAGCAGGCCCGAGATGATCGAGAGGGTGGTGGTCTTGCCGGCGCCGTTGGGTCCGACGAGTCCGTAGAAGGACCCCGCGGGCACCGTCAGGTCGATCCCGTCGACGGCGAGCGTGTCGCCGAACCGCTTGACGAGACCGCGGATGCGGATCGCCTCGGCAGGAGCGGGAGCACCGACCACAGCGTCCGCTGGCACGTCAACCGGCGCATCCGTCACGGATTCGGCGTCCCCAGCGGTCGCCTCGTCGGTCGTGGGCTCCGCTTCGGCCACCGGCGCCTCGTCGGCAGCAGGCGCCTCGTCGATCGCAGGTGCCTCGTCGGCCGCAGGCGCCTCGTCGATCGCAGGTGCCTCGTCGGTCACGGGCTCCGCTTCGGCCACCGATGCCGCTGCCTCTGCGGCGCTCGGCGCGGCTGCCTCTGCGGTGACCGCAGGTGCGAGCTCAGTGACCACGGGGACGAATTCGACGACCGGCGGGGCGTCGGCGACCGCCGCCTTCCGCGGAGGGCGCGCTTCGGTCGCATCCGGTGCACTGTGCGACGCTGCGACCAGTCGTCGCGCCGGCGCCTCCGTCAGGTCCATGACGGCATCCGTCGTCACGATCGGCATCGCGACCGGTGCTGCGGCTGCCGCGGCGCGGGTCTTCTTCGCCGCGGGCTTGCGCGCGGCGGGCTTCTCGTGCGCAGCGGATGCGATCTTGGCATCCGTGCTCGTGTCTGCGCTCTTCACTGCGGGCGTCTTCTTCGCCGTCGTCGCAGTCGTGGTCTTCTTGGCAGTTGTCGTCTTCTTGGCAGCGGCCGTCGTCTTGGTAGCGGCCGTCGTCTTGGTAGCGGCCGTCGTCTTGGTAGCGGCCGTCGTCTTGGCGGCGGTCGTCGTCTTGGCAGCGGTCGTCTTCTTGACTGCGGTCGTCGGCTTCTTCTCGGCCGGCTTCTTGGCCGCGGGCTTGGCTGCGGCTGCCTTCTCGGCGGACGTCTTCGCAGCCGCCGCCTTCGCCGCCGCCGCATTCTCGGTGTCCGCCTTGGCAGCGGCCTTGACAGCCGCTGCTTCCGACGCAGCCTTCTTCGCCGCCGCCGTCTTCGCGGCGGTCGTCGCTGCGGCGGTCCTGGCAGCAGACGACTTCGCCGCCGCCGTGGTGGACGCGGCCTTCTTCGCCGCCGCTGTCCGCGCCGCGGAGTCGGCAGCGCTCTCCGTGGTGCTCTTCTTCGCGGCGGCCGTCTTCTTCGTCACCGGCGCGGTCTTCGCGGCCGGCTTCCTGGCAGCGGCTGGCTTCTTCGCAGCAGTCGGCTTCTTGGCTGCCGTGGTGCGCCCGGGCGTCCGGTCGGTCTTCGCATCCGCGGGCTTCTCCACCGCTTCAGGTGCCTGCACAGCATCCACCGTCTCGACCTCGGACCTGGCGGAGCGATCGTCCTCGAACTCGGGGGCAGCTGTCACGCCTACTACGGTACCAAGCGGCCCCGACAACGCACCCGAGTTGATGACGGTTCGAGTCACTATGATGCACTGCGCGCGAGTCTGGCAAACTCGTGTGCAATCGATCACGAAACAGCAACGTCATCCGCAACGCCCCGTGGCCTCCCAGGTGAAATCAGTAGCATTGCCAAGGCACGAAGAGGTGTCCCGTCGATGAATCGACAGTGAACACAGTTCTTTATTAGGAGAAATCGTGACTCTTCAGACCGTCATCCTGGCCGCAGGAATGGGCTCGCGCCTCGGTCGCGCCCTGCCCAAGCCGCTGACCGAGCTCAGCGACGGCCGCACCATCATGCGCCAGCAGCACGACAACATCCGCGCAGCGTTCGGCAGCGACGCCCGCATCACGGCTGTCGTCGGCTACCGCGCAGAGACGATCATCGAGGCCTTCCCCTCCGCCAAGTACGTGCACAACGAGCGCTACGACGTGACGAACACGTCCAAGAGCCTGCTGCGCGCACTGACCGTGACCGGCAAGGGCGGCGTGCTGTGGATGAACGGCGATGTGGTCTTCGACCCGCGCATCCTTGGCCGCGCCATCGAGTTCATCGAGCGCGACCAGTCGTTCGTGACCGTCAACACCTCGAAGGTCAGCGACGAAGAGGTCAAGTACACCGTCACGGCTGAGGGCTTCATCAAGGAGCTGTCGAAGACGGTCAAGGGCGGGCTCGGCGAGGCCGTCGGCATCAACTACATCTCGTCGGCTGACAAGAAGGCGTTCATGCGCCAGCTGCAGCGCGTCGACGACCAGGACTACTTCGAGCGCGGTCTCGAGTTGGCGATCGCTGAGGACGGCCTGCTGCTCGAGCCGATGGACGTCTCCGACCTGTACGCGGTCGAGGTCGACTTCGCCGAAGATCTGGAGCGCGCGAACCTGTTCGTATGATTCCACTCTGCGCCGCAAGCCGTCTCCTCCGGGAGGCGGCTTGCGGCGTTCTTGCGGATGCTGTGCGTAGGATCGCCGCATGCCCGACAAGGTCCACAAGATCCACTCCCTGCCCGACGGCGCCCCGTGGGACAGTGCGATACCGCCCGTCGGCTCGAAGGAGCACCCGCTCACGGTTCGCGGAATCGACCGCGTGATGGCCGTGCAGCGTCCGCTCGTGGTCGCGCACATCCGCAGCATCCGACTGCGCAATCCGAACGCGACGCCCGACCAGATCGTGCGGATCCTCGAGACCCGCTATCTCGCCGCGGTGACCACCGGCGGCGCGGCCGTGGGCGCGACGGCCGTCGTGCCCGGTATCGGCACCGGCGTGACGCTCGCGCTCTCCGGAGTCGAGACGATCGGGTTCATGGAGTCGACGGCGCTGTTCGCCCAGTCGGTCGCAGAGGTGCACGGCATCGCGATCGAGAACCCGGATCGCGCCCGCGCCCTCGTCATGACGCTGATGCTCGGCAAGGAGGGCGTCGATCTCGTCTCTCAACTGACCCGGCAGGTCGCCGGCAAGGGCGGGTCGCGTTCCGCGTACTGGGGCGAACTGGTGACGAAATCGATGCCGCGCGCCGCCGTGGGGCCGCTGGTCGACCGATTGAAGTCGGCGTTCATCCGGCAGTTCGCCGCCAGCGGCGGTGCGTCGTTCATCGGCAAGGCGCTGCCGTTCGGCATCGGCGCCGTCATCGGCGGGGCGGGCAACCACATCCTCGGGCGCCGCGTTCTCACCACCTCGCGCCGCGCATTCGGCACGGCGCCGGCGCTGATGCCGGCGGAACTCGAGCCGGTCCCCGGCTCGGAGAAGCTGGAGCGGCGGATGCTGTCGGGCGCCCGCTACCTCGGCGGAGGCGTCGTCGGGATCGCCGGGAGCGTCGGACGCGGTCTGGGCGCTGCAGGTCGCGGGGTGAGTGCTGCGGGGCGCGGAGTTGGCGCGAAGCTTCGCAAGCCGCGGCGCGAGTCGGATGCTGCGGAGTCGTCCTCCACAGACGGGCAGTGAGCCGACTTCTCCACAGGTTCCGCAGGATCCTCGGCGCGGAAGCTCGCGGCGTCGGAGGTCGTTCTTAGCGTGACGGGATGCTGCATCCCATCGACCCCGCTCAGCCGCCTCCGCCCGTCGCCTACTGCGTGCCTTGGGTGATCTCGCGCCGAGACAGGCAGCATCCCGTGGTCATGAACGCGGGCCGTGAGCCCGTCGATTTCGTACGCGTCTTCCGCGACGACGTCGACGATCAGAAGGTCGTCGACCTGTGGGGGCAGGTGCTGCCGGCCGAGACGATGGAGCTGTGTCTGTGCGCTTCCGACCCTGACGAGGTGGTGGTGACCGTCGCGTGGTTCCGGCAGGCCGACGGCCTGGAGTACGTATGGCGGTTCGTGGTGTGACAGCCGCGCGAGCGGACATCGCACCCGACGAAGAGAACCACCAAAGGAACCGGGCCCTCGTTGTGCCGAGCGTCCAACGGCGAAGCAAGCCCCGGCGCTAGTGTGGAATCCGTGACGGAAACGCCAGACCTCTCGACCACGGCCGCCAAGATCGCGGACCTCCGCTCTCGATTCAGCGAGGCGGTCGTCGAGCCGGAGAAGATCGCCCAGCAGAAGCAACACGCCAAGGGCAAGATGACGGCGCGCGAGCGCATCGAGCTGCTCGTCGACAACGGCAGCTTCGTCGAGTTCGACGAGTACGTGCGCCACCGCACGACCTCCTTCGGCATGGATCGCAACCGACCCTACGGCGACTCGGTCGTCACCGGCATCGCCACGATCCACGGCCGCACCGTCGCCGTGTACTCGCAGGACTTCACCACGTTCGGCGGCTCGCTCGGCGAGGTCGCCGGCGACAAGATCATCAAGATCATGCAGTACGCGCTGCAGGGCGGCATGCCCATCATCGGCATCCTCGACTCCGGCGGCGCGCGCATCCAGGAGGGCGTGCTCGCACTCAGCAAGTACGGCGAGATCTTCCGGCACAACACCCGCTCCTCCGGCGTCATCCCGCAGATCTCGATCATCATGGGACCGGCCGCCGGCGGCGCCGTCTATGGTCCCGCGCTCACCGACTTCGTCATCATGGTCGACAAGACCAGCCAGATGTTCGTCACCGGCCCCGACGTCATCAAGACCGTCACCGGCGAGGACGTCGGCATGGAGGAGCTCGGTGGCGCCTACACGCACAACACCCGCTCCGGCGTGGCGCACTACCTCGCCGAAGACGAGGACGACGCGCTCGACTATGCGCGCACACTGCTCAGCTACCTGCCCGACAACAACATGGCAGAGGTGCCGTCGTACGACTCGGCGTTCGAGTTCGAGACGACGGATGCCGATCACGTGCTCAACACGATCATCCCCGACTCGCCCAACCAGCCCTATGACATCCACACCGTCATCGAGCACGTCGTCGACGAGGGCGAGTTCCTCGAGGTGCAGCCGCTGTTCGCCCCGAACATCGTCATCGGTTTCGGTCGCGTCGAAGGGCGCTCGGTGGGCATCATCGCCAACCAGCCCTCGCAGATGGCCGGAACGCTGAACATCGAAGCAGGCGAGAAGGCCAGTCGCTTCGTCCGCTTCTGCGACTCCTTCTCGATCCCGATCGTGACCCTCGTCGACGTGCCCGGCTACCTGCCCGGCACCGACCAGGAATGGACCGGCGTCATCCGCCGCGGCGCGAAGCTCATCTACGCGTACGCCGAGGCCACCGTGCCGCTGGTCACGGTGATCCTGCGCAAGGCGTACGGCGGCGCGTACATCGTGATGGGCTCCAAGCAGCTCGGCGCAGACGTGAACCTCGCCTGGCCCACCGCCGAGATCGCCGTCATGGGCGGCCAGGGCGCCGTCAACATCCTGTACCGCAACGAGATCAAGCGCGCTTCCGAGGCCGGCGAGGACGTCGCCGCCGTGCGCACCCGCCTCGCCAACGAGTACACCTACAGCGTGACCTCTCCGTTCCTCGCCGCCGAGCGCGGTGAGATCGACGGGGTCATCGAGCCCGCGAGCACCCGTGTGGCGATAGCCAAGGCACTGCGCTCTCTGCGTGGCAAGCGCGCCGACCTGCCGCCCAAGAAGCACGGGAACATCCCGCTGTGAGCATGTCGAGCACCCCTCCGGCGAACGAACCGAGCAGCGCCGCCGAGGAGCACGCCTCCACGATCGAGATCGTGCGCGGCAACCCCACTGAGGAGGAGCTGGCGGCACTGATCGCGGTCGTGAGCGATGCATACGCGCATGAGGCCGGCGAGGCCGTCGCGGAGCAGCCGCACATCTCTGCGTGGCAGCGCACCCAGCGCGGACTCCGCCAGCCGCTGCGCCGCGACATTCCCTGGGGCCGATATTCCGGTTGAATTGCCGCACTGATTGCGTCGTCGATTTACCGACCGAAGTCGCATTCCATGCATTTCGCCCTCTAAAAGCCTCTTTCGACCCGAAATCGGCTCTTTTTGTCCCCCGAAATACCTACAGACACAGGTCTTTGCGCTCGACAGACTTATAGGGACGCTTCGCGTTAGGCGGCTGCTCTGTCCCAGGGTAGACAGACGCAGCACCGCCCCCCTGCGGACAGTTTTCGGGTAGCTGTTCCGCACCTGGCGAGGGGCGGGCGGCTTCGCCGCCCCTCGCCCACTCTCTTCCTCAAAGGACGCCCACCGGGCATGCCGCACAGAGCAGCCCACCGGGCATGCCGCACCCGGAGATGTGACGAGCGTGCCTCACTGGGCCGAGCGGCGGATCTCTCGCCAGAGATCGACGGCATCATCGTCGTTGGCGCCGCCGGCCGCACGGCCGACCACGGTGACCGCGACGACGTCGTCCCGCCCGGCGCGGATGATCACACGGTTCGACCGCGCCGATTCCACCACGCCGGCGAGCTCGTCGCGGATCTCGGCGATACGCGCCTCAGCTAGCCCTTCCAGTCCACCCTCGTCGAACACCGTCACTCTCGTTCCGCGGCGCCTGGCATCCGCTATCGCCTGGCGAACCGCGTCGTTGAGGAGGCTCGCACCGCGCAGCTCGTCGCGCAGTGTTCCCTCGGCGAGCCGAGCGTCGTCCCTCTCCTGCTCGGTCAGCTCGCCCCGCGAGGCCACTGTCCGCGTGAGGATGGGGCCCGCGACGGCGAGTGCGCGCTGCGCCCGCACCCGACGCTCTCGCTGACGCACCAGCTGCGTGGCGTTCCACGCCGACACAGCGCGCTGGATGTCTGCCAGACGCTCGGTGTCGTGCACGGCACGGTCCCAGAAGAGCACCAGCAGCTGGGCGACCAGCACCCAGGTGATCGAGCCGACCAGTCCCAGCGTGAAGGCATCCCCCACGCCCATATAGACCGAGGCCGACACGGTGAGCAGCGCGAGCATCGCCCAGCCGTACAGCGTTCTGCGACGCACGATGCACACCACTGCGAGTAGCCCGACGGCGCCGATGTACCAGGTCGCGAACGGCGCGCCGCGCACAGCAGGCGGCAGCGACAGACTCACCAGACTCGGCACGAGCACGCTGGTCGCGAGAGCGAGGATGGCCGGCTCCACGGGCATCCGGATGCTGCTCGCCGCCCCCGCGAGCACCGCGGTCAGCGTCGCGGCCAGATACAGCGCGATCGCCGTGACCATGAGCAGCGGCGCGGACGGGTGCACGGTCCACCAGATCGCACGCGCCGCGAAGTAGATCGCGAAGCCGAGCGCCAGAGCGGTCGTGATGCTGCGAACTGTGCGCCTCACGTCGCCCTCCAGCCCAGCACCACCGCGGTGCCGTCCGCATCCGTCCGGATCTCCGATGTCCCCGCCACTGCTGCCATCCGCGCCACGATCGACGCTCGGATGCCGAGTCGATCCTCGCCGATGGCATCCGGATCGAAACCTGGCCCCGCATCGAGGATCGTCAGGGTCAGCTCGTCCGCAGTCGCCGAGTCGGCGATGACGTGCAGTCCCCGGCCGCCGGCATGCGCGAGGGCATTGCCGATCGCCTGCCTGGCCGCCAGCACCATCGCGCGCGCCACCTTCCCTGGTACATCCGCCGCCACTCCGCGCTCCTCGACGACGGCATCCAGTCCCTGCTCGGACAGCGTGCGGCGCAGCTCGGCGACGATCTGCGGGCGGCTGACCGGCTCGTCGCTGCCCTCCTGCGCGATGGACGCCTCGGTGTTCGCCAGGCGGGTCAGCGCCTCGCGCGACATCGCCACCGCCAGATCCCGCTCACGCTCGGTGCGCGCGCGCTCCGCGGCGATCAGCGCCGCGAGCACGCTGTCGTGCATCAGCGCCGACATCGCCACCCGCTCCTCCTCCGCCGCAGACGCCGCGGCGGCCGCCGCGTACGTCTCCACCGCCCGGGCGCGTGCCTCGTCGACTCCGGCCGCCACCTGACGGAACATCCAGCCCAGCGAGATGATCACCATGCCGAGGATCAGCGTGAACGACACGTCGAACGCGGTGGTGATCCAGAAGTCGCGCAGGAAGTCGCCCTCCACCAGACGGACGTATCCGTAGACGAAGGGCAGGCCCAGCGCCCACACGATCTGCAGGCGGATCTTGAAAGCGAGCATCGCGGCGATGACGGCGATGTTGACGAGGAAGAAGATCCACGGCTGACTCGACGGCGCGCGCGAGAGCGGGTCGACCACCACCGGCCACAGCAGCAGCGCCACCACGTACACGACAGCGAAGGTTCCGCAGGCGGGCTTTATCAGCCGTGCCGTGGCGCAGGCGATGATCATCCAGAGCAGGGGTCCGAAGACCAGCACCATCATGCCGACCCGCGCGGCATCCACCGCGCTGATCCCGGTCACTGCCGCCAGCAGCGCCTGCGCCCCGAGGGCGGTCGAGCCGATCGCGGCGACGGTCGCGAGGATGCGCTCCATCCGCTGGCCGGTGAAGCGCTCGAGACCCGCCCCGACCTGTCCGGGCGACGGGATGCTGAGCCACGCCTCGCGGATGCTGCGGGTGTCAGGTGACACTCGACACCCCGTCGGGGGCCACGATGCCGTCCTCCATCGCACGGCGCAGCAGGTCGACCTTCGTCGGAGCGGGGCGACCGACCTCGACGTACTTCACGCGGATGCGCGTGATGTTCTCCTTCGCCGTGGAGTACGCCACACCGAGCCGCTCGGCTACCGCCTTCAGCGGGAGTCCTGCCGCATACAGGCGCAGCACCTCGCGCTCGCGGGCCGACAGCTGCGCGTCGGCGAACTCACGGTCGCCGTCGACGGCGCTCGCCCATTCGACGTTGTTCAGCGCCTCGCCTCGGGCGACGGTGCGGATCGCGTCCAGCACGTCGTCCAGCGCGGAGGACTTGCTGACGACGCCCGCGGCGCCGGCCACGAGAGCCTCGCGGACGGATGCCGGGCGGTCGGCCACACTGTGGATCACGACGCTCGCCCCGTCCGCCACGAGCGTGGCGACGTTCTCGGTGACGGTCGTGCCGTCCCCCAGGGTCAGGTCCAGGACGACCACGTCAACCGGGCGTGACTCGGAGGCCTCGCGCCAGGCCAGGTACTCCTTCACCGTTCCGCCGGAGAAGACCACCTGCTGCTCGCCGTCGCGCATGCACGCCGCCTCCAGGCCCAAGCGAACCGACTCGTGGTCGTCGATCAGTGCGACGGTACTCATTCCGCCAGCCTAGCGAGTGCGCTCCCCGGTCGAATGCCGGGTCACCTGGTCAGCAGGGCGACGGCTTCGAAGTGATGCGAGTGCGGGAACAGGTCGAAGGCGCGAAGGGAGGTCACATCCCACCCGAGCTCCCGGAACGTCCCCAGATCCCTGGCCAGGGCGACGGGATCGCAGGCGACGTAGACGACGGCGTCCGGGTCGAGGCCGTGGATCGACTCGACGACCCCGCGGCCCGCGCCAGCGCGCGGCGGGTCGAGCACGACGGCGCCGGCACGCGTGCCGTCGGGCAGCGCCGTGAGGAACCGATCGACCCGTGCGGTGACCGCCTGCGCGTCGAAGGCGGCGAGGTTCTCGAGGGCGTGCTCGGTCGCGCGTCGATCCGACTCGACGGTCACGATGTCGGTTGCACCCTGCTCGCCGAGCGTGGCGGCGAACAGGCCGACCCCGCCATAGAGGTCGAAGTGCGTGGCATTCGCGTCCACGCGCCCGTCGAGTGCCTCTCCGACCGCCTCGTGCAGTGTCTCTGCCGCACGCGGGTGCACCTGCCAGAAGCCGCCGGCCTCGACGCGGAAGCGGCGCCCGCCCACCGTCTCGACGATCGTCTCGGACTTGCCGCGGCGTGCTCCCTCCGGACGGGGCAGCACCCGAACCCGGCCATCGCCCGGTTCGACGAGGTCGACCCGGCCGGGTTTCTGCGAACGCAGCGCGAACGCGGCCTCCTCGATCGCGGGGCGCGCCAGCGGCAGGGATGAGACGTCGATCACGCGATGGCTGCGCGCGGCGAACGGTCCCACGCGCCCGGCGTCGTCGACGTGCAGCGACACGCGCGTGCGCCACCTGGTGCCGTCAGCCTGTCCTGTGCCGTCGGCCTGTCCTGTGCCGTCGGCCTGTCCTGTGCCGTCGGCCCGGTCGACAGCCTCGACGGCCGGGGCGCCGATCCCGGCACCGGCGAACTTGTCGAGCGCCTCCTGCAGCACCTGGTGCTTGAGCACCCGCTGATGATCCAGCGCGATGTGCCCGAGATCGGCGCCGCCCACGCGGTCCTCCGGTGCGCGCGAGACGTCGGCCTCTGCCCAGACATGATCACGGCGGTGGGGCGAGGCGTCGAGCACCTCGAGAGTCTCGGCGCGCCAGAAGCTGGATTTCGACGCGTCGGAGATCCGCGCCCGCACCAGCTCGCCCGGAATGGCATCCGGCACGAAGACCACGCGCCCCTCGTGGCGAGCGATGAACGTGCCGCCGTGAGCGATGCCGGTGATGTCGAGCTCGAGCTCGGATGCCGCGAATGTCATCATCCCAGGATCCCACAGCGGCTACCGTGGAGGGATGCGCGTGTGCCTGGCATCCACCTCCCCCGCCCGACTGATGCTGCTGCGGCAGGCGGGCATCGAGCCACTGATCATGTCGCCCGAGGTGGATGAGGACGCCGTCGCCGCGGCCGCCGCGACCGAGCGCGGCGACGACCTCGCCCCCGACGAGCTGGTGCTGCTGCTGGCGCGTGCGAAGGCGGCGGATGTCGCGCGCAGGCTGCCCTCCGAGCATCCGGCGTTCGACGGCGTCGTGATCGGCGGCGACTCGATGTTCGCCATGGACGGCCGGGTCTACGGCAAGCCCTACACTCCCGAAGCCGCGCGGGAGCGCTGGCAGGGCATGCGCGGCGCGACCGGTGTCCTGCACTCCGGGCACTCCGTCTTCCGTGTGCGGCCCGGCGCCGAGCTGGTCGAGGCGGTAGCGGTCGCGCAGGCATCCGTGACCTTCGCCGATGACGTGACGAATGCCGAACTCGATGCGTACATCGCGAGCGGCGAACCGCTGCACGTGGCCGGCGCGTTCACCGTCGACAGCCTCGGCGGCGCGTTCATCACCCGCGTCGACGGCGACCCGTCCACGGTGGTCGGCATGTCGCTGTCGACGCTGCGCCGCCTCATCGCCGAGCTCGGCGTCACCTGGACCGACCTGTGGACGCCACGAACCGCACAGTGACTCATCCACGATGAATTCTCCGGTTTCTTGTGGGGAGTCGTCAAAAGGAACGGGTCAGCAGTCGCTAGGCTGAAACCCATGCCTCACATCGCCAAGGTGCTCATCGCCAACCGCGGCGAGATCGCCGTACGCATCATCCGTGCCGCCCGTGACTCCGGGATCTCGTCCGTCGCCGTGTACGCCGACCAGGACCGCGATGCGATGCACGCGCGACTCGCCGACGAGGCCTATGCCCTCGACGGGTCCACCAGCGCCGAGACCTACCTGCAGATCGACAAGATCCTCTCGATCGCCCGCCGTGCCGGTGCGGATGCCGTGCATCCCGGCTACGGCTTCCTCGCCGAGAACGCGGAGTTCGCCCGTGCCGTGACGAACGCGGGGATGATCTGGATCGGCCCGTCGCCCGAGGCCATCGAGGCGCTCGGTGACAAGGTGACCGCGCGTCACGTGGCCGAGAAGGTCGGCGCCCCTCTTGCTCCCGGCACCCCTGGCCCCGTCGAGAGCGCCGACGATGTCGTCGCGTTCGCGAAGGAGTTCGGCCTGCCGATCGCCATCAAGGCCGCATACGGCGGCGGCGGTCGCGGCCTGAAGGTCGCCCGTGAGCTCGACGAGGTCGCCGAGATGTTCGAGTCGGCGACCCGTGAGGCCGTCGCGGCGTTCGGCCGCGGCGAGTGCTTCGTCGAGAAGTACCTCGACAAGCCGCGTCACGTCGAGACGCAGTGCCTGGCGGATGCCGAGGGCAACGTCGTCGTCATCTCGACCCGTGACTGCTCGCTGCAGCGCCGCCACCAGAAGCTCGTCGAAGAGGCGCCCGCGCCGTTCCTCACCGACGAGCAGAACGCTCAGCTCTACTCCGCGTCGAAGGCCATCCTCAAGGAGGTCGGCTACGTCGGAGCCGGCACCTGCGAGTTCCTGATCGGCGCCGATGGCACCGTGTCCTTCCTCGAGGTGAACACCCGCCTGCAGGTGGAGCACCCGGTCTCCGAGGAGGTCACCGGCATCGACCTGGTGCGCGAGCAGTTCCGCATCGCCGCGGGCGGCACCCTCGACTACGAGGACCCGTCGCCGCAGGGCCATTCGTTCGAGTTCCGCATCAACGGCGAGGACCCGGGTCGCGGCTTCCTGCCGCAGCCCGGTCCCATCAGCGTCTTCAAGACCTTCGGCGGTCCCGGCATCCGTCTCGACTCCGGTGTGACCGCCGGTGACGCCGTCTCGGGTGCCTTCGACTCGCTGCTGGCGAAGATCATCGTGACCGGCCGCAATCGCGCCGAGGCGCTGGAGCGCTCGCGCCGGGCACTCGATGAGTTCGAGGTGCTCGGACTGCCCACGGTCCTGCCGTTCCACCGTCAGGTCGTCCGCGAGCCCGCTTTCGTCGCCGAGAACGGCGAGTTCGGCGTGTTCACCCGCTGGATCGAGACCGAGTTCGTCAACGAGATCCCCGCGTGGGACGGCGAGCTCGAAGATCCCGCCGCTGCACCCAGCCGGCATACGGTCGTCGTCGAGGTCGCCGGCAAGCGGCTCGAGGTGAGCCTGCCCGACCGCGTGACCGCTCCGGTCGCCGGCACCGCCGGTCGCCCCGCGGCCGTCCCGCCGTCACGGCGCAGCCACGCCACGACCGCGAACTCCGGCGCCGCGGGCGACGCGATGAAGTCGCCCATGCAGGCGACCGTCGTCAAGGTCGCCGTCGAGGACGGTCAGCACGTCGTCAAGGGCGACCTGGTCGTCGTGCTCGAGGCCATGAAGATGGAGCAGCCGCTGCACGCCCACAAGGACGGCGTCATCGGCAACATCAGCGCGGATGCCGGCGCGACGGTGTCGGCCGGTCACCAGCTGCTGACGATCAGCTGACGCTCGTGGCAGTGCCTGACCCGGGTCCGGGCCGGGGTCAGGAGATGTTCACGGCGTGCATCGCGCGGCTCGCGTCGGTGATGCTCGAGGTCAGCGACGGGTAAGCCGCGAACACGCGGGACACCTGGTCGACGTTCAGCCGGCGCTCGACGGCCATCGCCAGCGGGTAGATGAGCTCGGATGCCCTGGGCGCGACGATCACGCCGCCGATCACCGTGCCGGATCCCCGGCGGGCGATGATCTTCACGAAGCCGTCCTTGATGCCCATCATCTTCGCGCGCGGGTTGGCTGCCAGCGGCAGCTTGTAGGCGATGCCCTCGGCGTGCCCGTTCTCGATGTCGCGCTCGGAGTATCCGACGGTGGCGATCTCGGGTGCGGTGAAGATGTTCGCGGTGATCTTGCGGTGCTCCAGCGGGATCACGATGTCACCCAGCGCGTGGAAGACCGCGGTGCGTCCCTGCATCGAGGCGACGGATGCCAGCGGGAAGAAGTTCGTGCAGTCTCCGACGGCGTACACGTTGGGGACGGACGTTCGCGCCACGCGGTTGACCCGCACGTGCCCGGAGTCGTCGAGCTCGACGCCCGCCTCCTCGAGTCCGATGCCGGTCGTGTTCGGGATGGAGCCGACCGCCATCAGGCAATGGCTGCCCTCGACGGTGCGACCGTCGGAGAGAGTGACCAGCACGCCGTCGTCGCTGCGCTCCACCTTCTCGGCGCGGGCCTTGGACAGCACCTGCATGCCGCCGCGCTTGAACACCTTCTCGAGCACGTGCGCGGCGTCGACGTCCTCGCCGGGGAGCACCTGGTCGCGGCTGGAGACCAGCGTGACCTTGGCGCCGAGGTTCATGTAGGCCGAGGCGAACTCCGCGCCCGTGACGCCCGAGCCGACCACGATCAGGTGCTCGGGGAGCGCCTTCATGTCGTATAGCTGCGTCCAGGTGAGGATGCGATCCCCGTCCGGCTTGGCCGAGTCGAGCTCGCGCGGCGAGGCGCCGACCGAGACCACGACGGTGTCGGCCTCGACGCGGTCGAAATCCGTTCCGCCGGGGCCGGTCGACACGACGATCGCGTTCGGGCCCTCCAGACGGCCGTGACCGGAGAGGATGCGCACACCGGCTTCGAGCAGTGTCGCCCGCATGTCCTCGGACTGCTGACCCGCCAGCGCAAGCAGCCGCTTGTTGACGGCGGCGAGGTTGATCGCGATCTCGGGCTTGAGCGGCTTGCCGTGGGCGCCCTTGGCGTAGAACTGCACGCCGAGATCGGATGCCTCGGCGATGGCGACCGCGGCATCCGACGTCGCGATCAGGCTCTTCGAGGGCACGACGTCGGTGAGCACGGCCGAGCCGCCGACGCCGACGCGTTCGACGAGAGTGACATCGGCACCGAGCTGCGCGGCGGCGAGCGCGGCTTCGTACCCGCCCGGGCCGCCACCGAGGACCGCCACACTCTGCCTGTTCGCGAAGGAAGTCTGAGACATGGTCTCCATTCTTCCGCAATCCTGGCTCCCGAGCCGCCACCTTCCTAGAGTGGAGTCATGCCTGAATCCGCCATGAATCCCCTGGACGACCCGAACGCCGATCCGTTCGCCATCGCTGCCAGGGCCGCCGACGACATCGCGCGCCTCACCGGGGTCGACCGCCACGACATCGCCCTGACCCTGGGATCCGGGTGGGGCAAGGCCGCCGAGATCATCGGCGAGACCGTCGCCACCGTCTCCGCCACCGAGGTCACCGGGTTCTCGAAGCCGGCGCTGGAGGGCCACGTCGGCACGCTGCGCAGCATCCGCACCCCCGACGGCAAGAACGTGCTCGTCATCGGCGCCCGCACCCACTACTACGAGTCGCACGGCGTGCGCCGGGTGGTGCACAGCGTGCGCACCGCGGCCGCCACGGGAGCTGCGATCATGGTGCTCACCAACGGCGCCGGCGGCATCCGCGAGACGTGGAAGCCCGGCCAGCCCGTGCTGATCAGCGACCACATCAACCTCACCGCGGACTCGCCGCTGGAGGGCGCCACCTTCGTCGACCTCACCGATCTGTACTCGAGGCGCCTGCGCGAGCTCGCCCGCTCCATCGACCCCTCGCTCGACGAGGGCGTCTACACCCAGTTCCGCGGGCCGCACTACGAGACGCCGGCCGAGGTGCAGATGGCGAAGCGCATCGGCGGCGACATCGTCGGGATGTCCACCGCACTGGAGGCGATCGCCGCCCGCGAGGCGGGTATGGAGATCCTCGGATTCTCGCTCATCACGAATCTGGCTGCCGGGATCCAGCAGACGCCGCTCAGCCACGCGGAGGTCATCGAGGCGGGCCGCGAGGCCGAGCCGGTGATCTCGGCGCTGCTGGCCCGAGTGATCGAGGCGCTGTGAACGAGCGAGGCGCTGTGAACGAGCTGCTCGCCCAGGCCCGCGCCTGGCTACGCCAGGATCCGGATGCCTTCACCCGCGACGAGCTCGCCGGCATCATCACGCGCGCTGCCGGCGGCGATGCCGCGGCGCTCGCCGATCTCGACGACCGGTTCCGCACCCGCCTCGCGTTCGGCACCGCCGGGCTTCGCGGCGCGCTCGGGCCCGGCAGCAACCGGATGAACCGCGTGCTCGTCGCGCAGGCCGCCGCCGGCTTCGCCGCCTTCCTGCGCGAGCGCGCCGCGGGCGAGCGCCCGACGGTGGTGGTCGGGTACGACGGCCGCCGCAACTCTCAGCGGTTCGCTCAGGACTCCGCCGAGCTGTTCGCCGGCGCGGGTCTGCGGGCCATCCTGCTTCCCCGCCTGCTGCCGACTCCGGTGCTCGCCTTCGCCGTCCGTCACCTCGGAGCGGATGCCGGCGTGATGGTCACCGCGAGTCACAACCCGCCGGATGACAACGGCTACAAGGTGTACCTCGGCGGCGCCGACGGCGGCGCTCAGATCGTCTCTCCGACGGATGCCGAGATCGCCGCGCACATCGCACGCGTGGCGGATGCCGGTGACATCAGCGCCCTGCCCCGCTCGGACGCCTACGAGACGGCGGGAGAGGACGTGGTGGAGGCGTACATCGCCGCGACCGCCGCGGTCTCCCCCGCGCCGTTCGGCGTGCAGGAGATGCGCTGGGTGTACACCGCGATGCACGGCGTCGGATGGGAGACGTTCTCGCGCGTTCTGAAGTCGGCCGGATACCCCGCGCCGCGCGTCGTCGACGAGCAGCGCGACCCTGACGCAACGTTCCGGACCGTGTCGTTCCCGAATCCCGAGGAACCGGGCGCCATGGACCTCGCGTTCGCCCGCGCCCGCGACGTCGACGCCGAGTTCATCATCGCCAACGACCCCGACGCGGACCGGCTGGCGGTCGCGGTGCCGGATGCCGCCGTGGAGGGCGGCTGGCGTCGCCTGACCGGAAATCAGGTCGGGCTGCTGCTCGGTCTTCGCGCAGCGCAGGCCGCCGTGCAGGCGGGCACTGCCGGCAGTTCGTCGCTCGCCTGCTCGCTGGTCTCATCCCCCGGCCTCGGCGCTATCGCCGCGGCGCATGGGATGGCATTCCACGAGACGCTCACCGGCTTCAAGTGGATCTCCCGCGCACCCGACATGGTGTTCGGCTATGAGGAAGCCCTGGGCTACCTGGTCAACCCCGGCACCGTCCGCGACAAGGACGGCATCTCGGCAGCGATCGCGATGCTGGGACTCGCCGCGGATGCCCGCGTGCGCGGCACCACCATCTCCGGACTGCTCGACGAGCTCGGTGACCGGATAGGCCACTTCGCCAGCGGACAGGTCTCGATCCGGGTGGATGATCTGGCTGTGATCGCGAAGGTGATGGCGTCGCTGCGCGCGCAGCATCCGGCGTCCTTCGGCGCCCGTTCCGTCGCCGCGGGCGAAGATCTCGCCGCGGCCGCTGCAGGGGCCCCCGCCGGTGATGTGCTTCGCTACCGGCTCGCCGACGGCTCACGCGTGATCGTGCGCCCGAGCGGCACTGAGCCGAAGCTGAAGGTGTACATAGACGCACGGGCGGATTCGCCCACCGAGGCCGCCGCCGCGGTGACCGAGATCGAGCTCGCCGTGCGGGAGCTGCTCGCGGAGCGACGATGAGCACGCTGCGCCGGCGGGTCACGGTCGCCGTGCACAACGGCGTCCATGCCCGTCCCGTCGCGGAGCTGGTGAGGCTGGCCGAGGCGCACGGCGCCGTCGTGAAGCTCTCGACCAGCGGCGGCGACACGGTGGACCTCTCCAGTGTGCTCGCCGTGATGGATCTCGGGATCGCCACTGGCGAGGAGGTGACCCTCGAGGTCGCCGACTCGCCTGACGCGGCAACGCTGCTGGACAAGCTCTCGGCCGTGCTCGCGCCGGCCTAGCCACGCCCGGTCACCCGCCGGATCGGGGGCCCGGTCAGCCGTCGATCACCGCCACCAGCTCGTCCAGGAACGATTCGAAGTCCGCTGAGCGGCGCATGATGCGCTGCACGCTGTCGCGCTCGCTGAACACTTCGACGAGCTGCTCGAACACCGTCTGGAAGGCGTCGCGGTCGCTGTCGCTGAAGGCGGCGAGCGCGACGACCTGCACGCGTCCGCTCCCCCAGGCGACGGATCCATCGGCCATGCCGATCGCGATCGCGGTGCGCTGCGCGCTCATCTGCAGCGCGTGCGGCACCGCGAGCGCATCGGTGAACGCGGTCGACGACATGTGCTCGCGCGCGATGGTGTTCTCGATGTAGTCCTCATCGATGAGACCGGATGCCGTCAGCATCCCGCCCAGGCGCCGGATGATCTGCTCCTCGCCGATGTCCGGCAGCGGCGCGAGGTAGGCATCGGCGGAGAAGTAGCGCTGCAGCTCCGCGCGCAGTCGGCGCAGCCGGCGCGCGCGGCGGATTCTGGCGGCGGCCTGCTGCACGCGCTCCACGTCCGCCTCGCCCAGGAAGGGCTGGATGCGGACGATGCGGTCGTCCGCGCCGGCCAGCGGGATCGTGCTGAGCACCAGGTCGGTGTCGAGCTCGCTCCAGTCCGGATCGACGCTCGTCACGACCCGCACGACCTCGATGAGTCGCCCCAGCGATTGGTCGACGCTGGAGCGCAGCAGCTCCTGCAGCTCCTGATAGCCGGGGCAGACGATGGTGGCCGTGAGGATGGCATCCGCCGCCCTGCTGCGCTCGAGTCGCCCGCCGACGTGCATGGCGATGTACGCGATCTCGTCCTCCTGCAGCGGCACGCCGAGCCGGTCGTGCAGTCCGCTGGCGATCGAGACGGCGACCTCGAAGATCATCGGGTACGAGGACTTCAGCGAGCGGGTGAGCGGATTGCGCGTCCACGCCTGCTCGCGCGAGCGGTGCAGCAGGTTCTGCACGTGCAGCGCGAGGCGCAGCGCGAACGCGTCGTCGACGAGGTCGACCTGGTAGTCGTGCGCGGCCTGCTCGATCTCGGCGCGCACAGCGCGCACCACCTGCGGGTCGGTGCTGCGCGGCGCCCGCTCACGGGCGCCGTCGCCCGGGGTGACCACCCTGGTGAGCACGAGGTTCGCCAGATGCTCGCGATCGCCGTCGCCGAGCGTGACGCCGAAGTGCTGCTCCGCCAGTCGCGCGATCGCCGAGCCGACCCCCGCGACGGCGTCGTCGTCCGTGCTCGAGCGGCCCTCCAGCGCGCGTCCGCCCGCGACGCGCTCGGCGGCGATCGTGATGTGCAGCAGCACATCGCTGATCGCGAGCTCGTTCACGTAGTATCCGAGCGCGCCGAGTTCGCCCACCAGCGCGCTCTTGAACGGCCCCACGGCCCTTGCGGGAACCGCCTCGGGCGCCAGGGCGCGCTGCAGAGCGTCGGCGCGCAGCGGACCGGCATCCATCTCGTCCTGTGCAAGTCTGCTCAGCAGGCGCCGCAGCGACTGCTCGTCGCCGCTGAGCCGCACCACGTCGCGTTCGCGCTCGAGACGCACCGCGGTGCCGTCCAGCAGCGCTCGCACGCGCACGAGGTCGTTCTCCAGGGTCGTCTCGCTCACCTGCAGGGCGAGTGCGGTGTCGTACACGTCGATGCCGTCCGAGTCGTCGACGAGCGCGCGCAGGATCCTGTGCAGGCGGGCGCGAGGAGTGTGCGCATGCTCGCCGGTGCCGACCGCGTCGTGGGCGTGCGCGCCGGCGCGGTAGCCCGCGGAGCCGGATTCGACGGCATCGCCGCCGGCCACCCGTGCGTTGAGCGCGGCGACGTACGTGCGGATGCTGCGCGGGGTCACCCCCAGCTGGTCGGCCAGGTTCGCGGCCGTGGACCAGGAATCCTGACGCAGCAGAAGCGCGAGGAGCTGGTCCTGTCGCTGGCGTGACATCCTCCGCCTTCCTCGCTGACGACGCGTGCGCCTCCATGATGCCAGTCGCGGCGCCCGGGCGGGCGGAAACCGATGTTCCGCGGGGGCGGAAGGAAGCTTGCTGGAAGAACGCTGAACGTCCTGGGCACACTGAGAGAGAGGAAGGGGCAGGCAGATGCGAATCCTGGTGGTGTGCGGCGCGGGTGCGTCGAGCACGTTCGTCGCCCAGCGCCTGGCGCGCGCGGCGACCGGGGCGGGCCTGCCGTGGTCCACCGAGGCCGGCACGGAGCGGACCGCGCTGTCGGCGGCAGGCGTCGACATGGTCCTCGTCGGGCCGCACCTGGCCGATCATGCCGATGACATCCGCTCGGCTCTCAGCGGCCGCTCGCGCGTCGTCACCCTCCCCGACGACGCCTTCAGCGATCTCGACGGCAGCCGCACGCTGCGTCTCGTCCGCGACGCGATGGCCGCGCCGCACGACCGGAAGGAAGCACCATGACCGTCTCCAGAACCGTTCGGGTCGGCTCCTCGCACGGGCTGCACGCCCGCCCCGCGAAGCTGTTCGCGCAGGCGGCGAAAGACGCCGGCATCCCGGTGACCATTGCGAAGGATTCCGGAAAGGCCGTCAACGCGGCCAGCATCCTCAGCGTCATCTCGCTCGGCATCGACTTCGGCGACCACGTCGTGATCACCGCCGACGGCGACAGCGCCGAGCAGGTGCTCGACAGCCTCACCGAGCTGCTCACCACCGACCACGATGAGGGCGCATGAGCGTGCTGCGCGGTGTCGGCATCGGTCAGGGCGTGGCGACCGGACCGGTCGTGCGCATGGCCGAGGCGATGCCCGCTCCTCAGGAGCAGCCGAGCACGCTGAGCGTCGAGGATGAGCGCACACGCGCCCGGGAGGCCGTCGCCGCCGTCGCCGCCGAGCTGCAGCAGCGTGCGGATGCCGTCGGCGGCGCCGCCCAGGAGGTGCTCGAGGCTCAGGCGATGATCGCCGAGGACCCGACCCTGCAGGACGAGATCGACACCAGGATCGATCAGGGCAGCACCGCCGAGTGGGCTGTGCACGACGCGTTCGCCGGCTTCCGTGCCACGCTGGAGGCCGTCGGCGGCTACCTCGGCGAGCGCGCCGCCGATCTCGACGACATCGCCCAGCGCGTGCTCGCGCACCTCCGCGGCGTGCCGGCACCCGGTGTGCCCGACCCGGGGCATCCGTTCGTCCTCGTCGCGCGCGATCTCGCGCCCGCCGACACGGCGCTGCTGAATCTCGAGCAGGTGCTCGCGCTGATCACCACCGACGGCGGACCGACCTCGCACACCGCGATCCTCGCCAGGGAGAAGGGCATCGTCGCCATCGTCGGCGCCACAGGCGCCGCCAGTCTCTCCGACGGACAGTCGGTGATCGTCGACGCCGCCGCGGGCACGGTGAACGACGCTCCCACCGAGGCGGAGATCGCCGCGGTCGAAGAGCGGCTCGCCGCGCGCGCCGCCGAGGATGATGTGCCGGCCGCACCCGGCGCGCTCGCCGACGGAACCCCCATCCTGCTGCTCGCCAACCTCGGAAAGCCGTCCGACGCAGCCGACGCCGTCGCCCGCGGCGCGGAGGGCGTCGGACTGTTCCGCACCGAGTTCCTCTTCCTGTCGGCATCTCAGGCGCCGACGATCGAGCAGCAGCGCGCCTCGTACATCGAGCTGCTGCAGGCCTTCGAGGGCAAGAAGGTCGTGGTGCGCCTGCTGGATGCCGGCGCCGACAAGCCGCTGGCCTTCCTCAACGATGCGCACGAGGAGAACCCCGCGCTCGGTCTGCGCGGGCTTCGCGCGCTGCGCGCCAGCGAAGACATCCTGCGCGAGCAGCTGACCGCGCTCGCCGAGGCGGATGCCAAGACAGCGGCCGACCTCTGGGTGATGGCCCCGATGGTCACCACCGTCGAGGAGACCGCGTACTTCACCGCGCTGGCGAAGGAGTACGGGCTGAAGACCGCCGGAGTCATGGTCGAGGTCCCGGCCAGCGCCCTGCTGGCCGATCGCGTGCTCGCGCACGCCGACTTCGCGTCGATCGGCACGAACGACCTCACGCAGTACACGATGGCAGCGGACCGGCTGCTGGGCTCGGTGGCGTCGTTCCAGGACCCGTGGCATCCGGCTGTGCTGCGCCTGGTGCGGGAGGTCGGCGACGCCGGCGCCCGCCTGGGCAAGCCCGTCGGAATCTGCGGCGAGGCTGCCGCGGACCCGCTGCTGGCCGTCGTGCTGGTCGGACTCGGCGCGACGAGCCTCTCGATGGCGCCGGCCGCCCTGGGCGACGTGCGGCGCTCCCTGACCGCACACAGCCTCGACGACGCGCGGCGCATCGCCCAGGCGGCTCTCGCCGCCGACGACGCCGACGGCGCCCGCGACGCCGCTCGCGCCGCGGCCGGGTCCTGAACGCGGACGCGACGCCCCGAAGACCTGCATCACCACCACCCGAACACCGCAACATCTGACCAGAGAGAGACACATCATGACGACGACGTCACCGACAAGGCCCGGAGGAGCACGCGTCGCCGTGCAGCGCTTCGGCACGTTCCTGTCCGGCATGATCATGCCGAACATCGCGGCGTTCATCGCCTGGGGCTTCATCACGATGCTCTTCATCCCGGCCGGCTTCTTCGGTGCCGACAGCCCGTTCCGCTGGCACTGGGCGCCCGTCGCCGAGATCATCGGCGGCGGCGGTGACGCCGCCGTGATCAACTGGCCCGGCGCCATGACCGCGCTCAGCGAGGGCGACGGCGGGAACTACGCCGCCTACGTCGGCCTCGTCGGGCCGATGATCACCTACCTGCTGCCGCTGCTGATCGCCAACACCGCCGGACGGATGGTCTACGCCGAGCGCGGCGGCGTGGTCGCCACCATCGCCACCATGGGCGTCATCGTCGGCACGAACATCCCGATGTTCCTCGGCGCGATGATCATGGGCCCCATCGCCGCGTGGATCACCAAGCAGATGGACCGCATGTGGGACGGAAAGATCAGGCCGGGCTTCGAGATGCTGGTGAACAACTTCTCGGCCGGCATCCTCGGCATGATCCTGGCGATCGTCGGATTCTTCGCATTCGGCCCGCTCATGCTCGGCATCAGCGCAATCCTCGGCGGTGCCGTCGGCTGGCTGGTGTCGGTGCAGCTGCTTCCGCTGGTTTCGATCATCGTCGAGCCTGCGAAGGTGCTGTTCCTGAACAACGCCATCAACCACGGCGTGTTCACGCCGCTCGGCATCGAGCAGGCCGCCGAGACCGGCAAGTCGATCCTGTTCCTCATCGAGGCGAACCCCGGCCCCGGACTCGGACTGCTGATGGCGTTCACGTTCTTCGGCGTCGGCGCAGCCAAGGCCTCAGCCCCCGGTGCTGCGATCATTCAGTTCTTCGGCGGCATCCACGAGATCTACTTCCCGTACGCGCTCAGCAAGCCGGCCACGATCCTCGCGCTGATCGCGGGTGGCGCAGCCGGGGTGACGACCAACATGCTGCTCGGGGGCGGACTCGGGTTCCCCGCGGCCCCCGGCAGCATCATCGCCGTCACCGCCGCGGCCATCGGCTCCGGCGTCGGCAATCTGCTGGTGGTCTACCTGTCGGTGATCATCGCCGCCACGGTGACGTTCCTGATCACCGCCGTGATCCTGCGCGCCTCGCGCCGCCGCGATCTGGAGGCCGAGGCCGATTCGTTCGGCGCCGCCATCGCACAGACCGAGGCGAACAAGGGCAAGTCCTCCAGCACATTGTCGAACCTCGCAGCCAGCGCGTCGGCCTCGAGCGCAGGCACAGCCGTGGCCACTCGCCGCATCGAATCGATCGTGTTCGCCTGCGACGCAGGCATGGGCTCGTCGGCGATGGGCGCGAGCGTGCTGCGCAACAAGATCAAGCAGGCCGGCGTCTCGGGCATCACGGTAACCAATGCCGCCATCGCGAACCTCGACGGCACGGCCGATCTGGTGATCACGCAGCAGCAGCTGACGGATCGCGCACAGGCGAAATCGCCCGGTTCGATGCACGTCTCGGTGGACAACTTCATGAACTCGCCGAAGTACGACGACGTCGTGCAGCTGGTCCGGGAGCAGGATGCCGTCGTGGCGGAGCCGCAGGCGGCCGCTGATCCCGCGGCTGCCGCAGCACCCGTCGCCGCAGCACCTGTCGCCGCAGCACCCGCGGGCTCGGCCGTGCTCACCGCCGACCGGGTCCGCATCCACGCGGGCTCCGCGACACGTGACGAGGCGCTGAAGGAGGCGGCCGATGCGCTGGTCGCCGCCGGCGCCGTGACGCCGGACTATCTGCAGGCTATGCGCGAGCGGGAGAGCACGGTCTCGACCTTCATGGGCAACGGCCTGGCCATCCCGCACGGCACCAACGACGCCAAGGACGCGGTGCTCGGCTCGGCTCTCAGCGTCGTGCGCTACGACGGCGGCGTCGACTGGGACGGCGACCGCGCCACGTTCGTCATCGGAATCGCCGGAAAGGACGGCGACCACCTGCAGATCCTCGCTCAGATCGCCGAGCTGTTCTCGGATGAGGCGGACGTGGCAAGGCTCAACGCCGCCGCAACGCCCGAGGAGCTGTACGCCATGCTGTCGGCGGTGAACGAGGCATGAAAGCCGTCCACTTCGGCGCCGGGAACATCGGACGCGGCTTCGTCGGTCTGCTGCTGCATCAGGGCGGCTACGAACTGGTGTTCTCAGACGTCGCCGCCCCGCTCGTCGACGCGATAAACGCGGCGGACAGCTACACGGTGCACGAAGTGGGCGACGGCGGCGTGGACACCGTGGTCACCGGCTTCCGCGCCATCAACAGCGCCGAGCAGCCCGAGGCGCTCGTCGCGGAGATCGCGGATGCGGAGGTCGTGACCACGGCGGTGGGCGCGGGCATCCTGCGCTTCGTCGCACCCCCGATCGTCGACGCGCTGCGCCGTCGATCGGATGCGGCGCCGCCGCTGCAGGTCATGGCCTGCGAGAACGCGATCGGCGCCACAGATCTGCTGCGGCAGGAGATCATCGCACGCGCCGGCGAGGACTGGGGGGCCCTCGCCGGGCGGGCGGTGTTCGCCGACACCGCCGTGGATCGGATCGTGCCCGGTCAGCCCGCCGACGGCGGTGTCGACGTCACGGTCGAGCCGTTCTACGAGTGGGCGATCGAGCGCGGTGCGTTCGGAGACGCCCCACCGCACATCCCGGGGGCGCACTTCGTGGACGATCTGACGCCGTACATCGAGCGCAAGCTCTTCACGGTGAACACCGGGCACGCCACCACGGCGTACCTCGGTGCGCAGGCCGGCATCGAGAGCATCTCCGACGCCCTGGCCGACGAGACGATCGCCGCCGCGGTCGCCGCGGCCCTGGAGGAGACCTCTGCCCTGCTCGCGGACAAGCACGGACTGGATCAGGCAGAGCTCGCCGAGTACCGTGCGACGATCCTGCGGCGCTTCGCGAATCCCGCGCTGCCTGACACGGTGTGGCGGGTCGGGCGGCAGCCGCTGCGCAAGCTCTCACGCCACGACCGCTTCATCGGTCCGGCGGCCGAGGCCGCCGAGCGCGGTCTGCCCACCGATGCGCTGATGCGCGCAGTGGCCGCGGCGCTCGAGTTCGATCACCCGGAGGATGACCAGTCCGTCGAGCTGCAGCGGCTGCTGCGCACCTCTGACGCCACCGCACTGGCATCCGAGGTGACCGGTCTCGATGACGGGCATCCGCTCTTCCCCGCCGTGCGGGACGCGTTCGTCCAGCGCGTCGCAGAGGTGACAATCGCCTAGGCTCGTGCGAGGACGGTCCGACCCGCGGGCCTGAAAGAGGTCGCTGACGGATGCTGGTGCTCACCGCCGCGGCGACTGTGATCGCCGCGGTCATCCAGCGCGTGACCGGCCTCGCCTTCGTACTGGTGCTGATCGGACCCGTCGTACTCGTCTACGGACCGGTGGAAGGTGTCACGGTCGCCGTGTTCCTCGCCGTGATCGCGTCGCTGTTCGCCGTGCCTGGAGCGTGGCGCGACGTCGACTGGCGCCGCACGCTGTGGCTGCTCGGCGCCGGACTCGTCGCGGCTCCCCTCGGCGCCCTCACCTCGGTGCTGCTGCCGGAGGCCGCACTTCTGCTGCTGATCGGCGGGATGGGCGTGCTCGCCCTGAGCGCTCAGCGGCTCGGTCCGATCGCCCGGCACGTCCGCGGCCGGTCCGGCGCGATCGGCGCCGGGGCGCTGGCCGGATTCATGCACGCCTCCAGTGGGCTGTCCGGCCCCGCGCTGGCCTCCTTCGCGCTCGGGGACGACTGGCCGCAGCGCCGGTTCGCCGCGAGCGCGCAGATCATCTTCCTCGGCTACGGCGCGATCGCGGTGGCGCTGCGGGGGCTGCCGTCCACCCCGGTGCCGGAGATCGCGCTGCTCGCCGCATGCACGGCCGGCGGGATGATCATCGGCATGTTCGCCGCGCGGCGCGTCTCGCCGGCGCTCGCCCGCCGGGTCATGCTCCTCTGCGCCTGGGCGGGCACGCTGGTCGTGCTGGTGCGCGCCGTGCTCGCGCTGCTCGGCTGAGCGCGGGTCTTCGGCACCTGCTGCCGTCGGTTAAGATCGAGTGACCCCGGGGGGCCGTCTGCAATGCACGATGTCGTGCAGGAGTGAAATGAAGAACTACGCCGTCATCGGCGCGGGCCCCTCAGGCCTTGCCGCCGCACGCGCCCTGAGCAGGCGCGGCATCCAGGTCACCGGCTACGAGGCATCCTCCGATGTCGGCGGGCTGTGGGACATCGACAATCCGCGCAGCACCATGTACGAATCGGCGCATCTGATCTCGTCGCGCACCACCACCGAGTTCGCCGAATTCCCGATGGACACGGATGCCGATTACCCGGGTCACCGAGTGCTGAAGAGCTACTTCGACGCCTACGCCGACGAGTTCGATCTGCGCGAGCTGTTCCATTTCGACGCGAAGGTGACGCGCCTCGAGCCCGCCGGCGGGCCCGATGACGGATGGATGCTGTACGCCGACGCCCGCGAGCCGCGCCACTTCGACGGCGTCGTGCTCGCGAACGGCACCCTGGCCGAGCCGAACATCCCGCGGTTCCCCGGGGAGTTCAGCGGTGAGATCATGCACACCAGCCAGTACAAGCGCCCGGGCCAGCTGGCCGGCAAGCGGGTGCTCATCATCGGCGCCGGCAACTCGGGCTGCGACATCGCCGTCGATGCCGTCCATCACGCGGCATCCGTCGACATGAGCGTGCGCCGGGGCTACTACTTCGTGCCGCGCTACCTGTTCGGCAGGCCGAGCGACACTCTCAACCAGGGCAAGCCGCTTCCGGCGAAGCTGAAACAGGCGATCGACACCCGGGTGCTGAGGGCGTTCACCGGCGACCCGGTGCGGTTCGGCTTCCCCAAGCCGGATTACCGCATCTACGAGTCGCACCCGATCGTGAACACGCTGATCCTGAACCACCTCGGCCAGGGCGACCTTCGCATCCGGGCCGACATCGCCCGCTTCGACGGCGACACGGTGCATTTCAAGGACGGTTCCTCCGCCGAGTACGACCTGATCCTGCTGGCCACCGGGTACACGCTCGACTACCCGTTCGTCGATCGCGGGCACCTGCACTGGCAGAACGCATCGCCGCGGCTGTTCCTCAACATGTTCCCGCCATCGTTCAACGGCCTTTACGTGATGGGCATGATCGAGGCGTCCGGCATCGGCTGGCAGGGACGCTACGAGCAGGCCGAGCTGCTGGCCGCGTACCTCTCGTCACTCGAGCACTCCCCTGCCGCTGCGGCCGCGTTCCGAGCCCGTGTCACCGGACGCCCGTGGCCGGACACCACCGGCGGGTATCGGTATCTCGGCCTGGATCGCATGGCCTACTACGTCAACAAGGATGCGTACCGCTCAGCCGTGCGCACCGCGACCCGCAGCCTGGAGGCGTGATGGACTTCGACGAACTGGTGCTGAACTTCACCCCCGGCACGCTGATGATCCTCAACGTCGTCCTCGGGCTGATCATGTTCGGCATCGCGCTCGACACCAGGCCCGCCGACTTCAAGGTGGTGGCGCGGCACCCGAAGCCCTTCGCGATCGCGATCCTCGCGCAGCTGCTGGTGCTGCCCGCCGTCACGTTCGGCCTGACCCTGATCCTGCCGGTGACCGCGTCGATGGCGCTGGGCATGATCGTCGTCGCATGCTGCCCACCAGGAAACATCTCGCAGGTGCTGACGCACCGCTCCGGCGGCAACGTCGCCCTGTCGGTGTCGATGACGGCGGTCGGCAACCTGCTCTACATCGTCGCCATGCCGATGAGCATCGCATTCTGGGGATCGCTGCACCCCACCGGACGCGAGCTGCTGCACGCGGTGTCACTGAACCCGTGGCAGATGCTGCTGGAGATCGTGCTGATCATCGGCCTGCCGTTCGCCGCCGGCCTGGCGCTGCGCGCCTGGAGACCCGGCTTCGCGCAGCGCGTGCAGCCGTTCGTGCGCTGGTTCAGCCTGATCGCGCTGGTGGGCTTCATCGTCGGCGCGCTGGCCGGGAACTGGGCCGTGTTCATCAGCGTCATCGGCGCGGTGCTGGTCGTGGTCGCCGTGCATGACGCCGTCGCACTGGGCATCGGCTACGGAACAGCCGTGCTGGGCGGTCTCGGCACGCGCGAGCGCAAGGCCATGACCTTCGAGGTCGGCATCCGCAACGCCGGGCTGGGTCTCGGCCTCATCTTCGCGTTCTTCGGCGGGCTCGGCGGCATGGCCGTCGTCGCCGGCTGGTGGGGCGTGTGGGACATCATCGCCGGCCTCATCGTCGCAGGACTCTGGGCACGGCACACGCGAAGGCGCACCGGGTCGGCGCAGGGCGATGCCAGCAGGCACGCCGTCGCCACCGACGCACCGGCGGGTCCCTCATCGGATGCCGCGCCGGAGACCACCCGATGACGCGCGTGCTGGTGACCGGCGGCGCCGGGTTCCTCGGCTCCCACGTGACCCGGCTGCTCTGCGGGCATCCGTCGGTCGAGGTCGTCCTCAGCGGCGACCTGCGCGACTCGGACGTGCCCGGCGTGATCTCGGCGCGCTTCGACGTGACCGATGGCGAGGCCCTCGCTCCGGTTCTCGCCGAGCACCGCATCGACACCGTCGTGCATCTCGCGGCGATCGTCAACCCCGGCCGCGACGTCGACCTGGAGTACCGGGTCGACGTCGACGGCACCCGGCATGTGCTCGACGCCTGCATCACGGCCGGTGTGCGGCGCATCGTCGTCTCCAGCTCCGGCGCCGCGTACGGGTATCACGCGGACAGTCCGCTATGGCTCACCGAGGACCATCCGGCGCGCGGCAGCGACGAGTTCCCGTATTCGAAGCACAAGCGGCTGGTCGAGGAGATGCTCGCCCGCGCTCGCAACGAGCATCCGGAGCTGGAGCAGGTCGTCTTCCGCATCGGGACGATCCTGGGTCCGACGGTGCAGAACCAGATCACCGCGCTCTGGGATGCGCCGCGCCTGCTGCGAGTCGCGGGCTCCGACTCGCCGTTCGTGTTCGTCTGGGTCGACGATGTGGCAGGCGCCATGGTGCGCGCCGCGACTGACGGGCCGGAAGGGATCTTCAACGTCGCGGGCGACGGACGCATGACCGTCCCCGAGATCGCCGAGCGATTGGGCAAGCGGATGCTGACGATCCCCGCCTGGCTGCTCGGCGGCGCCCTGCGGATCGGACGCGCGCTGCGCCTGACCGAGCACGGTCCGGAGAAGGTGCGGTTCCTGCGATACCGCCCGGTGCTGGAGAACACGCTGCTGAAAGAGCGATTCGGGTACGTTCCCCGGCTGACCAGTCGTCAGGCGTTCGAGGAGTACCTGCGCACCCACCCCGGCGTCGCACGCCGATAGCCTGGGACGACGCCGACCGAGCGCGCGAAGCGGACGCGCAGCTCGTCGGTCGGTTCCCGGCGGGGGTGTGACTCAGCGCTCGAAGCCCTCGGCGATGATCTCGACGATCTCCTCGCGCTCCTCCACGGGAAGGAACGCCGCGGACGCCGCATTGAACTGGAATGCCTCCAGGTCGTCCAGGTTGTAGTCGAACGCGTCCACCAGCAGCGCGAGCTCGCGCGTGAGCGAGGTTGCGCTCATCGTGCGGTTGTCCGTGTTCACCGTCACGGCGAAGCCCAGCTGATACAGCAGGTCGAACGGATGATCGGCGAGTTCGTCGCCCCACGCCGCGATGGCGCCGGTCTGCAGATTCGACGACGGCGACAGCTCGAGCGGGATCTCCCGGTCGCGCACCCAGCGGGCGAGGTCGCCGAACTGCACGTGCACCTCGTCGCCCTCGCGCTCGATGATCTGCAGATCCTCGGCGATGCGCACCCCGTGCCCGAGACGCAGGGCGCGCCCGTCGATCAGCGCGGAGCGGATCGAGCTCGGCCCGGCCGCCTCGCCGGCGTGCACAGTCACCGGGAAGAACTCCGAGGCGAGGTAGTCGAATGCGTCGCGGTGCTGAGAGGCGGGGAAGCCGTCCTCGGGCCCGGCGATGTCGAAGCCGACGACGCCGCGCTCGCGGAACGCGATCGCGACCTCGGCGACCTCGCGCGCGCGGTCGTTGTGGCGCATCGCTGACAGGATCTGACCGACGCGGATGCTGTGGCCTGCGGCATCCGCCTCATCCTCGCCCTCCTCGATGCCGCGCTGGACGGCATCGACGGCCTGGGCGAGCGAGAGCCCGCCGGCGACGTGCTGCTCGGGTGCCCAGCGCACCTCGCCGTAGATGACGCCGTCCTTCGCCAGGTCGGTGACGAACTCGCGGGCGACGCGGGTGAGCGCCTGCTCGCTCTGCATCACCGCGGTGACCAGGTCGAACGTCTTCAGGTACTCGGTGAGCGAGCCGGAGCCGCACTGCTCGGCGAACCAGCGCCGCATGCCCCTTGCATCCCCCGCGGGCGCCGGCACGCCGATCTCGGCGGCCAGCTCGAGGATCGTCGCGGGGCGCACGCCGCCGTCGAGGTGGTCGTGCAGCGAGATCTTCGGCAGGGCGCGCAGCGACAAGCCCTGGACCTTGATGTCTCCGTGCTGATCGATCGTCATCGCGCGCCCTCCTCTGCGGTGATGCGCTCGCGCACGATCGACTGCGCCGCCGGTGCGGCATCGCCGATCTCGTATGCGCCGCCGAGCGCGTCCAGCGCGCGGGAGAAGCGGCTCTCATCGTCTCCCGACAGGGTGAACAGCGGCTGTCCCGCGGTCACCCGGTCGCCGGGCTTGACGGCGAGGTCGATGCCGGCCGCGTGGATCACGGGATCTTCCGCACGCGCACGTCCCGCGCCCAGACGCCAGGCTGCGATCCCGAACGGCAGCGCATCCATGCGGGTGACGACGCCGTCGCGCTCTGCGGTGACGACATGCGTCTCCCGCGGCGTCGGCAGCGCGGCACCCGGATCGCCGTCCTGCGCGCGGATCATCGCGTTCCAGCGGTCCATCGCACGGCCGTCGTCGAGGGCGGCCTCGACGTCGGCATCCGGAAGCCCTGCCAACGCGAGCATCTCGCGGGCCAGCGCCACGGTCAGCTCGCGGACGTCGGCGGGACCGCCGCCGGCGAGCACCTCGACGGACTCGCGCACCTCGTTCGCGTTGCCGATCGCGAGTCCCAGTGGAGTGTTCATGTCGGTCAGAAGCGCCGTGGTCGCCACCCCGGAGTCAGTTCCGAGCGCGACCATCGTGCGGGCGAGCTCGCGCGCACGATCGATGTCCTGCATGAAGGCGCCGCTTCCGAACTTCACATCGAGCACCAGCGCGTCGGTGCCCTCGGCGATCTTCTTCGACATGATGCTCGAGGCGATCAGCGGGATCGCCTCGACCGTTCCGGTGACATCGCGCAGCGCGTAGAGCTTCTTGTCCGCAGGAGCGAGGCCGGAGCCGGCCGCGCAGATCACCGCGCCCACATCGCCCTGCATCTGCGCGAACATCTCCTCGTTCGACAGCGCCGCACGCCACCCGGGAATCGACTCGAGCTTGTCTAGCGTGCCACCGGTGTGGCCGAGCCCGCGTCCGCTCAACTGCGGCACGGCGACGCCGAACACGGCGACCAGCGGCGCCAGCGGAAGGGTGATCTTGTCTCCGACACCGCCGGTGGAGTGCTTGTCGACCGTGCGCTTGCCGAGGTCGGCGAAGCTCATCCGCTCCCCGGAGGCGATCATCGCGTCGGTGAGCACGCGGATCTCGTCGCGCTCCATCCCTCGCTGGAAGATCGCCATCGCGAAAGAGGCCATCTGCGCGTCTGACACGTATCCGCGGGTGTAGGCGTCGACCATCCAGCGCAGCTCGGGCTCGGGGACGGTGCCGCCTTCGCGCTTGGCGCGGATGACGTCGATCGCGTCGAACGGCTCGCCCTTCGTCTGCGCACCGGTCATCGGACATCCTCCAGGTCGGCGGGACCGAAGCGGTCCGGCAGCACCTCGTCGATCGTGCGGATGCCGGAGACGGTCTCCAGCAGCATCCCCGGCATCGCGTGCTCAGAGAGAAGCTGACGGCAGCGGCCGCACGGCATGATCGTCGTTCCCTCCCCGTTCACGCACACGAACGCCACGAGCTGTCCGCCGCCGGACATGTGCAGGTCGCCGATCAGGGCGCACTCCGCACACAGGGTCACCCCGTAGGAGGCGTTCTCGACGTTGCATCCGGCGACGATGCGACCGTCGCCGACGAGAGCGGCCGCTCCCACCTTGTATCGCGAGTACGGCGCATAGGCCCTGCCCATCGCATCGATCGCGACCTGTCGCAGCTCGTCCCAGTCGATGTCGGTCATCTGCGTGTCTCTCCTATGACTTGATGTACGGCTCGCCGTCGGCGGCCGGCGGCCGCGAGCGTCCGACCAGACCCGCCACGGCGAAGATGGTCACGACGTACGGCAGCATGAGCATGAACTGGCTGGGCACCGGCGATCCGATGACGCTGAGCACACCCTGCAGGTTCGTGGCGAAGCCGAACAGCAGCGCGGCCAGGGTCGCGCGGATCGGATCCCACTTTCCGAAGATCACCGCCGCGAGGGCGATGAAGCCGGCGCCAGCCGTCATCTCCTGGTTGAAGCGCGGCACCGAGACCAGCGTGTAGAACGCTCCGCCCATGCCCGCGACGGCTCCGGCGAGGATGATCGCCCGGTAGCGGGTCGCCGCCACCTTGATCCCGACGGTGTCCGCCGCCTGCGGGTGCTCGCCGACTGCGCGAAGACGCAGCCCCCAGCGGGTGCGGTACAGCGAGTAGGCGACGATCGCGACGACCGCGTACATCAGGTAGACGATGAAGGACTGCTGGAACAGGATCGGCCCGATCACGGGGATCTCGCCGAGCACCGGGATGGGCAGCACCGTGAAGGTGTCCGGGCTGTTCAGCGCCTCGGTGTTGGGGGCGAGCACCTGACGGAACAGGAACGTGGTGAGACCGACCACCAGGACGTTCAGCACCACGCCGACGATGATCTGGTTGACGTAGTACGTGATCGTGAAGACGCCGAGCACCAGCGCCACGAGCATGCCCGCGACCATCGCGGCGATCAGACCCGCCCACGGCGTGCCCGCGAGCGATGCCGCGACCGCCGCCGTGAAGGCGCCGGCCAGCAGCTGCGCCTCGATGGCGATGTTGACGACACCGGCGCGCTCGCCGATCACACCGCCGAGTGCGCCGTAGATCAGCGGGGTCGCCAGTGCGAGCGCACCGGCCAGAAGGCCGATCATCGGCAGGGTCTGACCCGCCGCCGCCCAGGCGAGGAACCCGATCAGCAGCACCGCGACGTACGCCACGATCAGCCACAGCGAGATCTTGCGGTGACGCATAACCGCGAGCGCAGCGAGGACAGTGCACACTGCGAGCAGCAGCACGGCGACCCACGCGGTCGCCGTGGCCGGCAGCACCACGTCGGGCACAGGGATCGCGGCCCGCTCCTCGGCGAGGCGGAACGTCGTCACGCCGTCGCGCGGCGCCAGCAGCGGCAGCAGGGCGAACAGCACCGTGAACAGGCCGAAGATCACCGGGGTCTTCCACGAGACGACGGCGACGCGACGGGGCTCCTCGATCGGGGCGTCGGTCAGGGGGGCCGTGACGGTCATGCCGACACCTCCTTCTCTTCGACGGGCTCGGTGCGGCGCTTCGCGGAGGCGCGTCTGCTGCGCCGGGAGGGCCGTCCGGGCTGCGGCAGACCGAACATGGCCCGCACCAGCGGCGGCGCGGCGATGAACAGCACGATCAGCGACTGCACGACGAGGATGATCTCGACCGGGATCCCCTGCGAGGACTGCATCGTGAAGCCACCGGTCTTGAAAGCGCCGAACAGCAGGCCGGCGCCGAGGATGCCCAGAGGCGAAGAGCGCCCGAGCAGGGCGACGGTGATCGCATCGAAGCCGATGCCGGCGTCGATGCCGCCGCTGAAGCCGCTGACCTCGGTGCCGAGCACCTGGCTGACACCGGCGATGCCGACGAGGGCACCGGCGATGAGCATGACGACGAAGTACATCCGGCCCACGTCGATGCCCGCCACGCGTGCGGCCGCGGGGTTCTCGCCGACCGCGCGGAAGCGGAAGCCGAGCGCCGAGCGCTCCAGCAGCCACCACGTGAACGCGACCGCGATCAGCGCGAGCAGGAAGCCGGCGTGCAGCTTGTACCCGGGGCCGAGGATGAGCGGCAGCTGCGCGGACTCGGGCATGGGTGCCGTCTTCGGGTTGCTCGAGCCGGGCGCCTGCAGCAGGCCCTGGGTGGCGAGCATCCACGCGAGCAGATAGAACGCGATGTGGTTGAGCATGATCGTCGTGATCACCTCGTGCGCGCCGGTGCGCGCCTTGAGGTAGCCGGCGATCCCGCCCCACAGCGCTGCGGCGATCATGCCGGCGACGACGGCGGCGACCAGGTGCAGCACGATCGGCAGGTCCATCGCGGTGGCCACGTAGCCGGCGGCCGCCGCGGCCATCAGCATCTGGCCCTGGCCACCGATGTTGAACAGGCCGGCGCGGAAGGCCAGGCCGACGCCGAGACCGGCCGCGATCAGCGGGGTCGCGAACTTCAGGGTCTCGGTGAGCGGGCGGATGCCGGCGGCGAAGGTGTCGGCGTTGTAGTTGTAGATCGCGCCGCGGAACAGTGCCGCATAGGCTCCCGAGACCGATTCCCAGATGGCGACGAACGTGTCCATCGGCTGCGCGAAGAAGTATCCGGCGGCGGCCTGGACATCCTCGTCGGTCGCGGCGATCATGATCGAGCCGACGACGACGGCGATGAGCACTGCCAGCAGCGAGATGATGCCGTTGCCGTGCACGATCGCCTGCAGGGTCACCTGCCAGCGCGACGGTGCGATCTTGGTCTCGGGTTCGGCGAGTGGGCCCGGCGTCTGCGTGGTGCTCACTTCGTCTCCCTCCGGTCGCTCAGTGCATCCAATGCGATCTCTCCGTTCTGGTCGGCGGAAGAGGTCCGGTCGGCTGTGCTCTCGGCGGAGGCCGCGGACTCGCTCATGCCGGCCATCATCAGGCCGAGCGTCTCGCGCGAGGTGTCGCCGGGCACGATCCCGACGATCCGGCCGCGGTACATCACAAGGATGCGATCGGCGAGTGCGGATACCTCGTCCAACTCGGTGGAGACCAGGATCACGGGGACACCGGCATCCCTCGTCTCGATGATGCGCTTGTGGATGAACTCGATCGAGCCGACGTCGACGCCGCGCGTCGGCTGCGCAGCGACGAGCAGCGACAGGTCCCGGCTGAGCTCACGAGCCAGCACCACCTTCTGCTGGTTGCCGCCGGACAGGCGGCCGGCCGACTGCGTCGGCCCCTGCGTGCGGATGTCGAACTCCTCGATCTTGTCGTGCGCGAAGCGCTCCAGCAGCCCGCGCTGCACGGCGCCCATGACGACGAACGGCGCGCCGTACGAGCGATCGAGCATCAGATTCTCGGAGATCGAGAACTCCTTGACCAGGCCGTCGACGCTGCGGTCCTCCGGCACGAAGCCGACGCCGGCGTCGAGAATGCGCCGCACGGTGCGTCCGACGAGCTCCTGCCCGTCGAGGCGGATGCTGCCTCGCACATCGCCCTGCAGGCCGATGATCGCCTCGGTGAGCTCGGTCTGCCCGTTGCCCTGCACTCCGGCGATGGCCAGCACTTCGCCACCGCGCACCTCGAAGGACGCGCCGTCGACGGTCACTGTGCCGAACTCGTCAGCCACGGTGAGGTCCGAGACGACCAGGCCGTTCTCGCGCAGCTCGGGGGCGTCCTTGGCGACCGTGAGCTCGACAGCGCGGCCGACCATCAGGTTGGCGAGCTCGGAGTTGGATGCCGTCGGCTGGGCCTCGCCGACCACCTTGCCGAGGCGGATGACGGTGATGCGATCGGCGACTTCGCGCACCTCCCGCAGCTTGTGCGTGATGAACACGATCGAGGTGCCCTGCTCCTTGAGCCGACGCATCGTCGCCATCAGCTCGTCGGTCTCCTGAGGGGTGAGCACCGCGGTCGGCTCGTCGAAGACGAGCACCTTCGCCTCGCGGGAGAGTGCCTTGATGATCTCCACCCGCTGCTGAACCCCGACCGGGAGGTCCTCTACGAGGGCATCCGGGTCGACGTGGAAGCCGAACCGGTCGGAGATCTCACGCACCTGCGCGCGAGCTGCCGCGATGTCGAGCCGACCGCCGAAGCCGGTCTGCTCGTGACCGAGCATGACGTTCTCGGCGACCGTGAAGACGGGGATGAGCATGAAGTGCTGGTGCACCATGCCGATGCCGGCAGCCATCGCATCGCCGGGACCGGCGAAGTGCTGCTCGACATCATCGAGGAGGATCTCCCCCTCATCGGCCTGGTACAGACCGTAGAGCACATTCATCAGCGTCGACTTCCCGGCGCCGTTCTCGCCGAGCAGGCAGTGGATCTCCCCTGCCTCGACCGTCAGGTCGATGTGGTCGTTCGCTGTCAGCGCGCCGAACCTCTTCGTGATGCCGCGCAGTTCAAGCTTCATATTCTGATCCTATTCACAGGCAGAATCGGGGAGGCCGGCGCGAGCCGACCTCCCCGATCCCAATGCATCAGTTGTTGAGGTACGAGGTGACCTCGACCGTGCCGTCGATGATGTCCTGGCGCAGCTGAGTGACCTCATCCTGCAGCTCGGCATCGACCTTGTCGGCGAAGTTGTGCAGGTCGGCGATGCCGACGCCCTCGTTCTCGAGCGTTCCGATGTATGCCTCGGCGTCGAACTCGCCCTTGCCGCTGGAGAGCACGGCCTGGTAGGTCGAGAGGTCCATGGCCTTCAGCACCGAGGTCAGCACGACGTCAGCGGTGCTCGGATCGGTGACGAACAGGTCGGCGTCGGCGCCGATCAGGGCGATGTCCTTGCCGGACTCCTTGATGGCCTGCTGAGCCGACTGGTAGATCGGACCGCCGACCGGGAGGATGACGTCGACGCCCTGGTTCAGGATGTTGACTGCGACCTGCTTGGCGTCCGGGTTGGCCTCGAAGCCACCGGTGAACGAGCCGGTCTTGCCGTCCCAGCCGATGACCTGGACGTCGGTGCCCTTGACCTCGTTGTAGTGGTTCACGCCCTGCAGGAAGCCGTCCATGAAGATCGTCACGGTCGGGAACTCCATGCCGCCGTAGGTGCCGACCTTGCCGGTCTTCGAGTAGCCGGCCGACAGGTAGCCCGCGAGGAACGCGGCCTGTGCGGTGTCGTACAGCAGGGGCTTGATGTTCTCGGCGTCCTTCGTGCCGTCGAAGTCGTTGTCGGCGGCGTCGTCGACGAGGATGAAGTCGATGTCCTCGTTGGCGCCGGCCGCCTCGACGGTCGCTGCCGACAGCGCGAAGCCGACGGCCACGATGGCGTTGCAGCCCTCGCTGACGAGGTTGGTCATGTTGGGGCCGTACTCGGTCTCGGCGTTGGACTGCACGTCCTTGAGCTCGACACCGAGCTCGTCAGCGGCCTTCTTCGCGCCTTCGAACGAGAGCTGGTTGAACGACTTGTCGTCGAAGCCGCCCATGTCGGAGACGATGCAGGGCAGGAAGTCGAGTGCTTCCTCTCCTCCGCCGCCCGCGGGCTTGTCGGTGGGCGCCTGACCACACGCGGCCAGGCTGAGGACGACGCCGGCGGCGAGGGTCGCGCCGAGCAGCTTCTTGGTGATGGAGATGGACACTCATGCCTCCCTGAACGGTCCCGCGGACATCGCGGGTCGATCGAGATTACCTACTGTTACGCGCTCTGCGCACCATCAGCCCGGACGTGCTGGCGAAAGGTTACAAACCTGCAATGCACGACGCGCTACAGCACGTCCCCTCGGCCGGTGAGCTTGAGGGATTCTACGACGCCCTTCACCCGCTGGGCGTGCTCGACGGTCGTCACCAGCAGGGCGTCGTCCGTGTCGACGACGACGATGTCGCGCACGCCGACCAGGCTGATCACGCGGGAGGTCTGACTCACCAGGATGCCGCTGGCGGCGTCCGACAGCACTCGCGCCTTCGGCCCGAGCACCGCGAGGTCGTTCTTGCGGCCGTGGGTGATGAGCTTGGTGAGGGATGCGAAATCGCCGACGTCATCCCAGTCGAAGTGCCCGGGGATCACCGCGAGACGTCCGCGCTCGGCGGCGGGCTCGGCGACGGCGTAGTCGATGGCGACCTTCTTCAGCCCCGGCCAGATGCGGTCGACCGCGGGCCCTCTGCGGTCGCGGTCGTCCCACGCCTCGGCGAGCTCGAGGAGCCCTGCGTGCAGCTCCGGCTCGTTCGCCGCGAGCTCGTCCAGCAGGACTCCCGCCTTGGCGATGAACATGCCCGCGTTCCACAGGTAGTCCCGATCCGCCGCGTACACCTTGGCGGTATCGAGATCCGGCTTCTCGACGAAGCGCTCCACCAGCGTCGCCTCCGGTGCGCCGTCGACGACGATCTCCTCGGCCCGCTTGATGTACCCGAACCCGACGGACGGCTCAGTCGGCGGGATGCCGATCGTGACGATGAACCCTTCGCGAGCGACCTGGACGGCCTGCTGCACGGCCCACTCGAAGACCTGGGTTCCGCGGATCACGTGATCGGCGCTGAAAGATCCGATGATCACGTTCGGGTCCCGGCGGTGCAGGATCGCCGCCGCCAGCCCGATGGCCGCGGCGGACTCCCGCGGCTCGGATTCGAGGAAGACGTTCTCATCGGGAATGCCCGGAAGCTGGCCCTCCACGGCGGCGCGATGCGCGCGACCGGTGACCACGGCGATGCGCTCCTCGCCGGCCAGCGGCACCAGGCGATCCCACGTGTCGCGCAGCAGCGAGTGCCCCGACCCGGTGAGGTCGTGGAGGAACTTCGGCGCGTCGGCGCGTGACAGCGGCCACAGCCGGCTGCCGATTCCGCCCGCGGGGATCACCGCGTAGAAGTCATCGATTCTGCCCATGCGTCCAACCTATCCGGCCGCCGCAGTCGAGACCGCGACGCGCTAAGGGTCGCCTTCGTCGCACCCAGCGTTCTGACAGGAATAGGATGGAGGAGGCCGGGCATGCCCTGTGGCACGCCCCCGACATCTCATCGATCAGGGAGGACGACGTGTCCACGAGCACGCGCTTGACACCGTCGATTTCGGAGACCACGTCGAAGTCTCCGCGCGGCACACTGTATCGGGGCCGCGAAGGGATGTGGTCGTGGGTGCTGCACCGCATCACCGGCGTCGCGATCTTCTTCTTCCTTCTGGTGCATGTGCTCGACACGGCGCTCATCCGCGTCTCGCCGGAGGCGTACGACGCGGTCATCGGCACCTACAAGAACCCGGTCATGGCGTTCGGCGAAGTGGTGCTGGTCGCAGGCATCGCCTTCCACGCGATGAACGGCCTGCGCATCATCCTGGTCGACTTCTGGTCCAAGGGCGCGCGGTTCCAGCGTCAGCTCTTCTGGATCGTGATCGGGGTGTGGGCCGTGATCATGGCGGGCTTCGTGCCGCGCCACCTCGCACTCGCGTTCGCCGGATTCGGAGGGGGTCACTGATGTCCACCCAGACTGCAGCTCCTGTCGCTCGCCGCCGTCGCGGTGTCAACCTCGAGAAGTGGGGCTGGCTGTTCATGCGCGGCTCCGGCGTCATCCTCGTGGTGCTGATCTTCGGCCACCTGTTCGTGAACCTGATGCTCGGCGACGGCATCCACGCACTGGACTTCGGCTTCGTGGCGGGCAAGTTCGCCAACCCGTTCTGGCAGTGGTGGGACGTGCTGATGCTCTGGCTCGCGCTGATCCACGGCGCCAACGGCATGCGCACCATCGTGAACGACTACGTCACCCATGAGAAGGCCCGCAAGACACTCGTGTGGGCGGTCGGCCTGGCGGCGGCCCTGCTCATCATCCTCGGCACCCTGGTCGTCTTCACCTTCGACCCCTGCCTCGGTCTCACCGAGGGCAGCACGCTCGAAGAGGTCTGCGCCGCCCAGGGCGTCTTCCCGAACTGACAAGAGAGCAACGACAAGTGACTACCCAGACCCATGATTCCGTCGTCCGCGACGGCGTGCACTACCACCAGTTCGACGTCGTCATCGTCGGCGCCGGCGGCGCGGGCATGCGCGCCGCGATCGAGGCCGGGCCCGGTGCGAAGACCGCGGTGATCTCGAAGCTGTACCCGACGCGCTCGCACACCGGTGCGGCGCAGGGCGGCATGGCCGCGGCCCTGGCGAACGTCGAGGACGACAACTGGGAATGGCACACCTACGACACGGTCAAGGGCGGTGACTACCTCGTCGACCAGGACGCCGCCGAGATCCTCGCCAAGGAGGCGATCGACGCCGTCATCGACCTTGAGAACATGGGCCTGCCGTTCAACCGCACCCCGGACGGCAAGATCGACCAGCGCCGCTTCGGCGGACACACCGCCGAGCACGGCAAGTCCCCCGTGCGCCGCGCCTGCTACGCCGCCGACCGCACCGGTCACATGATCCTGCAGACGCTGTTCCAGAACTGCGTCAAGCTCGGCATCAACTTCTTCAACGAGTTCTACGTGCTCGACCTGATCACGGTGAAGGACGCCGCCGGCGCCACGCAGATCGCGGGCGTCGTGGCATACGACCTCGCCACCGGCGAGCTGCACGTGTTCCACTCCAAGGCCGTGATCTTCGCGACCGGCGGCTTCGGCAAGATCTTCAAGACCACCTCGAACGCCCACACCCTCACCGGCGACGGCGTCGGCATCGTCTGGCGCAAGGGCCTGCCGCTCGAGGACCTTGAGTTCTTCCAGTTCCACCCGACGGGTCTGGCCGGTCTCGGCATCCTGCTCACGGAGGGAGCCCGAGGCGAAGGCGCGATACTCCGCAACGCCTCCGGCGAGCGGTTCATGGAGCGCTACGCCCCCACCATCAAGGACCTCGCGCCCCGCGACATCGTGGCACGCAGCATGGTGCAGGAGGTCGCGGAAGGCCGCGGCGCCGGCCCGCACAAGGACTACGTCTACCTGGACTGCACGCATCTGGGCGCCGAGGTCCTCGAGACCAAGCTGCCGGACATCACCGAGTTCGCCCGCACCTACCTGGGCGTCGATCCCGTCGTCGAGCCCGTCCCGGTGATGCCGACCGCGCACTACGCGATGGGCGGCATCCCCACGAACAACGACGCCGAGGTGCTGGCCGACAACACCACGGTGGTGCCCGGACTCTACGCCGCCGGCGAGTGCGCCTGTGTGTCGGTGCACGGCTCCAACCGTCTCGGCACCAACTCACTGCTCGACATCAACGTGTTCGGCAAGCGCGCAGGACGCAACGCCGTGGAGTACTCCAAGACCGCGGACTTCGTGCCGCTGCCCGAGAACCCGGCCACATTCGTCAAGGACATGATCGAGGGCCTGCGCGAGAACAAGGGCACCGAGCGCATCGCGGTGCTGCGCAAGAAGCTGCAGGACGAGATGGACAAGGGCGCGCAGGTGTTCCGCACCCACGAGTCGCTCGAGCACGTGCTCGGCGTCATCAAGGAGCTGCGCGAGCGCTACCGGAACGTCCACGTGGACGACAAGGGCAAGCGCTTCAACACCGACCTCCTCGAAGCGGTCGAGCTGGGCTTCCTGCTCGACATCGCCGAGGTCGTCGTCTACGCGGCGCAGAACCGCAAGGAGAGCCGTGGCGGTCACATGCGCGACGACTTCCCCAAGCGCGACGACGAGAACTACATGAAGCACACCATGGCCTACCTGACGGGCGACCCGCACTCATCGACGCCGGCCGACCACATCAAGCTCGACTGGAAACCGGTGGTCATCACCAATTACCAGCCGATGGAGAGGAAGTACTGACATGTCGAACGCCGTCGCCGAGGCATCAACTCAGAACGTCGCAGAAGAAGCGGCCGTGCAGTCCTTCCTGGTCACCTTCAACATCCGCCGCTTCGACCCCGAGGTCGACGCGGAGCCGCGCTGGGTCGACTACGACGTGGAGCTCTACGCCACCGACCGCGTGCTCGACGCGCTGCACAAGATCAAGTGGGAGGTCGACGGCTCGCTGAGCTTCCGCCGCTCCTGCGCGCACGGCATCTGCGGGTCGGACGCCATGCGCATCAACGGCCGCAACCGCCTCGCCTGCAAGACGCTGATCAAGGACCTCGACATCTCGAAGCCGATCTACGTCGAGGCGATCAAGGGCCTGCCGCTGGAGAAGGACCTCATCGTCGACATGGAGCCGTTCTTCGCCTCCTACCGCGAGGTGCAGCCCTTCCTCATCGCGAACTCCACACCCGAGAAGGGCAAGGAGCGCGTGCAGTCGATCACCGATCGCGCGATCTTCGACGACACCACCAAGTGCATCCTGTGCGCCGCGTGCACCTCGTCGTGCCCGATCTTCTGGACCGACGGCCAGTACTTCGGTCCGGCCGCGATCGTCAACGCGCACCGCTTCATCTTCGACTCGCGCGACGACGCGGGCGACGTCCGCCTGGACATCCTGAACGACAAGGAGGGCGTGTGGCGCTGCCGCACGACCTTCAACTGCACCGAGGCGTGCCCGCGCGGCATCGAGGTCACCAAGGCCATCGCCGAGGTCAAGCAGGCTGTCCTCCGCGGACGAAGCTGACCCACTCGCTACTCTGGGGTCGTGACCGATTCCGAGCAGCAGCGGACGCCGGGAGCCAGCGCGCGTGAGAAGCGCGGTCTGGCCGCCCGGGCCGCTCGCGAGGAGCAGCATCTTCGGGCACGGTGGGAGGCGACGCAGGAGAGCCTGCGGGGGCGCTTCGATGTGCCCATCGAGCGCGCCACGAAGCTGACCCGAAGGACCCTCGCGCTGTTCCCCGTCCGGGTGTGGCGCAACTTCCTGCAGCACGAGGGGTTCCTGCTGGCGGCGGGCGTCAGCTATCAGACGCTGTTCGCGACATTCGCCGCCGTGTACGTGGTGTTCGCGGTTGCCGGCGTCTGGCTGGGCAACGATGAAGCCGCCGTGCAGGCTCTGATCAATGTCATCAACGACTACATCCCAGGCCTCATCGGCGAGACCGGGATCGCCACCCGCGAGCAGGTGCTGCAGATCACCAGCAACACCAGCAGCGCGCTGACGATCACGGGTGTCATCGCGCTCGGAGCCTTGATCTGGACCGCCATCGGCGCGATCTCGTTCGCCCGGCGCGCGGTGCGGGGCGTGTTCGGCATCGCGCCGGACCGGCGCAACTACGTGATGCTCAAGTCCCTGGATCTGCTGGCCGCCATCGTCTTCGGCGCAGGTCTCGTGCTCGGCACCGCGCTCGGCACCGTCGGTACCTGGGCGCTCAGTCTGGTGTTCGAGCTCATCGGCATGAGCGAGTCCTCGGCGCTGTTCGGATTCACCGTCCGAGCGGTGACCGTCGTCATCCTGTATGCCGTGAACACGGCGCTGCTGGCCGGATTGTTCCGCTTTCTGACAGGCACCAGCCTGACGTGGCGCCGCATACTCCCCGGCGCGTTCCTCGGAGCCGGTGCGACGACCGTGCTGCAGCTCGCGTTCGGTCTGTTCCTCAGCTACTCCCCCTCGAACCCGCTGCTGGTGACGTTCACCGTGTTCATCGTTCTGCTGCTGTGGTATCGGCTGATCGGCATCGTCCTGCTCGTGGCGGCGTCCTGGATCGCCGTGGCAGCATCCGATCACGACGTGCAGCTGATTCCGCAGACCGAGGCCGAGCGGCTGGCGGCCGAGCACGAGGCGCTGCTGCTGGCGGCACGGGTGCGGCTGCGGACCGCCATCGACGAGCAGGTGACGTCGCCGTGGTACCGGCGCTGGGCCGCGGACCGCGCCGTGCGCGATGCGCGGGACGAGCTGAAGCAGGTCGAGGATGCCAAGCCCCCGGCGCCGGTCAAGGGCAGGCGCGGCGGTGTCCGTGCCGGTCGTTAGGCTGGAGGAATGCCCCATCTGCGTATCGCTTCAGTCAATGTCAACGGGATCAGGGCGGCCGTCCGCAACGGCATGCACGCCTGGCTGGACGCCGCCGATGTCGACATCCTGACAGTGCAGGAGGTGCGCGGAGACGATGAGCACCTCGCCGCGGCGTTCCCCGGCTGGTCCATCGTGCACGACAAGGCGACCGCAAAAGGACGCTCGGGAGTGGCGATCGTCAGCCGGGAGCCCGCGGTGGCGTCGCGCACGGTGTTCGGCGACGATGACTTCGACTCGGCGGGGCGCTGGATCGAAGCCGATTTCTCTCTCGGTGGCGAACCGCTGACCGTGGTCAGCGCGTACGTGCACTCCGGCGAGGCGGATACGCCCAAACAGGACGAGAAATGGCGCTTCCTCGACGCGATGACGATCCGCATGGGTGAGCTCGGCGCCGACGGCGCCCTGGCGCTCGTGACCGGAGACCTCAACGTCGGTCACCGCGAACTCGACATCAAGAACTGGCGCGGCAACCGCACCAAGGCGGGCTTCCTGCCGCGCGAGCGCGCCTACTTCGACAGGTTCCTCGGCGCCGCCGGCGAGCACGTCACGGGTGTGGACGGCACGACCGGTCCCGGGATGGGCTGGGTCGACGTGGGTCGGGTGCACCACGGCGAGATCGATGGCCCGTACACGTGGTGGTCGATGCGCGGCAAGGCCTTCGACAACGACAGCGGATGGCGCATCGACTACCACCTCGCGACCCCTCCGCTGGCGGCACGCGCCACCGGCTACACGATCGCGCGAGCGGCCACCTACGCCGAGCGCTGGAGTGATCACGCTCCCGTCATCGTCGACTACACGTACTGACGAGTCGGCCGCACCTGACCAGTCGAGCGCACGCACTGACCATAGGATTGACTCCGTGACGAAACCACGCCTCTACTCAGGAATGCAGCCCTCCGCCGACTCGCTTCAGGCCGGCAACTACATCGGGGCGCTCCTGCAGTGGCGTGAGATGCAGGGCTCGTACGACGCCTTCTTCTCGGTCGTCGACCTGCATGCGATCACCGTGCCCCAGCAGCCCGCCGAACTGCGCGAGAAGACCCGTCGCACGGCGGCGCAGTACATCGCGGCGGGCATCGAGCCGTCGAAGTCGACACTGTACGTGCAGTCGCACGTGCGCGCGCACGCCGAGCTCGCCTGGATCCTCAGCACGATCACCGGCTTCGGCGAGGCCGGCCGCATGACGCAGTTCAAGGACAAATCGCAGCGATACGGTCAGGACTCCACCTCTGTCGGGCTGTTCACCTATCCGGTGCTGATGGCTGCGGACATCCTGCTGTATCAGAGCGAGCTCGTGCCGGTCGGTGACGACCAGAAGCAGCACGTCGAGCTCACCCGCGACCTCGCCGAGCGCTTCAACAGCCGTTTCGGGAAGACGTTCACCGTGCCGATGCCGGTCATCCAGAAAGAGACCGCACGCATCTACGACCTGCAGAACCCGACGTCGAAGATGTCGAAGTCGGCTGAGAGCGACGCGGGAGTGCTGTGGCTGCTGGATGACCCGGCGAAGTCCGCGAAGAAGATCATGCGCGCGGTGACCGACACCGAGGGCTCGGTGCGCTTCGATCGCGAGAGCAAGCCAGGGGTATCGAACCTGCTGACCATCTACGCGGCCCTCACCGGCAGGCAGGTCGGCTCCATCGAGGACGAGTACGCCGGGCGGGGCTACGGCGATTTCAAGAAGGGTCTCGCGGAGGTCGTGGTGCACGAGTTCGGCCCCGTGCGCGAGCGCGCCAACGAGCTGCTGGCCGATCCTGCCGAGCTCGATCGCATCCTCGCCGGCAACGCGGCGAAGGCGGATGCCGTGGCGGATGCCACGCTCGCGGACGTCTACGACAAGGTGGGACTGCTGCGTCGCGTCTGACGCGAGCGGTGAAGGGAACGCGAGATGACTGATCAGACACCACCTCCCCCACCGCCGCCCGCCGCTCCGAACGGGAGCTACGGTGTGCCCGTGGGCGGCTACCAGGCTCCGGCCGGCGGGTATCAGGTACCGGTCGGCTATCAGGTGCCGGCCTATCAGACGCCGCAGGCGGATCTGCCCCGATCACGCGCGCTCGGCGCGATCTCGCTGATCCTCGCGCTCGTCGCGGCGATCGTCGTGCCCGTGGTCGGAGGCGTCTTCGCGTACCAGATCGGCGCCCTGCTGCCCACGACCGAGATCGACGTCACCTCGTCGTTCAACGACGACCTGGCCATGCTCTCGCCCGCCCGCATGCAGGTGCTCTGGGCCGAGATCACGTTCTGGACCGGAACGGTGCTCGGCGTGCTCGCCCTCGTGCTCGGCATCATGTCCGTCGCCAAGCGACAGGGGCGCGGTGCGGGAATCACGGCGATCGTGCTCGCAGCGCTGGGGCCCGTGCTGTTCGTGATCGCGATCACGCTGATGCTGGGCATCGGCGCGGCTGTCGGAGCCGCTTCCCTGTAGCCGAAGTCGCGCGTCAGCCGCGCGAGTGGTGCTTCTGCTGCGCCGCGACCAGTCCCTCGTCCACGAGCTGCTCGACCGCGTCGGCCGCGTCGGAGAGGAACATGGGCAAGGACTTCTGCTCGACCGATCCGAACGGCGCGAGCACCCAGTCGGCCGGATCCTGACGCCCCGGAGGACGCCCGATGCCGGCCCGCACGCGCAGGAAGTCGGCGGTGCCGAGGGCGCGCGCGATGTCGCGGACGCCGTTGTGGCCGCCGTGCCCGCCGCCCGCTTTCATCCGGATGCTGTCGAACGGGATGTCCAGCTCGTCGTGGACGACGACGACGTTCTCGGCCGGCACGGAGTAGAAGCGCGCCAGCGCGGCCACCGGAGCGCCGGAGACGTTCATGAACGAGTTCGGCTTCGCGAGCACGAGCTTCTCGCCACCGGGACGCAGCCACGTCTCGACGACCCTGGCGCCGGCCTTGTGCTCGCGAAAGCGCTCACCGCGCCGGTCGGCGAGCTCGTCCAGCACCATCTGCCCGATGTTGTGCCGGGTGGGCGCATATCGGGGCCCCGGGTTGCCGAGGCCGACGATGAGCCAGGTCGATGCCATGCTCTGATCCTCTCAGGGACGCCCGCAGGCGCGGGCCGGATATGACGAAGGGGACGCGATCAGCTCGCGTCCCCTTCGCCGACATCATCGGCGGATCACTCCGCGGCGGCCTCCGCTGCCTCAACCGGTGCGGGCTCGGCTGCGGCCTCTTCGTTCTCCTCGGCGACCTCAGCGGCCGGGATCGAGACCGCGACGAGCAGGACGTCCGGCTCGTCGAGCAGCGTGGCGCCCTTGGGGAGCGTCACGTCGCCGGCGGTGATGTGAGCGCCCTCTTCGAGACCCTCGACGCTGACCTCGACGTGCTGCGGGATGTGCGTGGCCTCGACCTCGAGCTTGATCGTCGCGAGGTCGACGGTCACGATGGTGCCCGAGAAGGACTCACCGGTGACGACGATCGGGACCTCGACGGTGACCTTCTCGCCCTTCTTCACGACGAGCAGGTCGATGTGCTCGATGATCTGGCGCACGGGGTCCTTCTGGACGTCCTTCACCAGCGTGAGCTGCGACTTGCCCTCGATGTCGAGCTCAAGCAGCGCGTTGGCGCGGCGGATGATCAGCGAGACCTGGTGGCCGGGCAGTGCGACGTGCACCGGCTCGGTGCCGTGGCCGTAGACCACTGCGGGGATCTTGCCCTCTGCGCGCAGACGGCGGGCGAAGCCCTTGCCGAAGTTGGTGCGGAGGTCGGCGTGGACCTTGTTGTCGTCGGACATGAGTGGTTCTCCTTCAGACGCGCGGGATGGGCCGCGCGGTGGTCGTGGGGGCTCGCGCCTCGGCTGCGGACGCGAGGAGGCGAAGCCGCGATCATCTGACCGTTGAAGTCCACATGACACCGGGCTCACGTCACCGCGTCGATCACGGATGCCTGCGCACGCGCGAAGCATCCCTCGCCGAGGAACTCCTCCATCGTACCCGAAACGTCGATATGCTGTTGCCATGCTTGATGCCGCCTTCCTCTCCCACGCGATCCTCTGGCTGATCGGCGCAATGACGCTCGGCGCCATCGTCAGCACCATCGGCGCCCTGTACGCGATGGGCCGCTCGGGTTACCGCAAGGACTGAATGCGTCACATGAGCGGAGCGCTCGGCGCGTGACGGTACGCTGAACACGTCCCGCACGCTGCCCTCGAGGAGTTCTTCTGTGTCCGTAGCATCTGCCAACATCGGAGTCGTCGGCCTGGCCGTGATGGGTTCGAATCTCGCTCGCAACCTCGCCTCTCGTGAGGGCAATACGGTGGCCGTGCTGAACCGGTCGCGGACGAAGACGGATGAGCTGGTGGCGGCGCACCCCGAGGCGGGGTTCGTGCCGGCGTTCTCGTATGAGGAGTTCGCCGCGTCGCTGCAGAAGCCGCGCACGGCGATCATCATGGTCAAGGCCGGTGGCCCCACGGATGCGGTCATCGATGAGCTGGTGCGGGTTTTCGAGCCGGGTGACATCATCGTCGACGGCGGCAACGCGTACTTCCCGGACACGATCCGTCGGGAGAAGGCGGTGCGCGAGACGGGCATCAACTTCGTCGGCGCGGGGATCTCCGGCGGTGAGGAGGGCGCCCTGCTCGGGCCCTCGATCATGCCGGGCGGATCGGCGGAGTCGTGGGTGACGCTGGGTCCGATCCTGACGTCGATCGCGGCGGTCGCGGAGGGCGAGGCGTGTGTGACGCACATCGGCGCGGACGGTGCCGGGCACTTCGTGAAGATGGTGCACAACGGCATCGAGTACGCCGACATGCAGCTGATCGCCGAGGCGTACGACCTGATCCGTCGCGGCACCGGCAAAACCCCCGCACAGATCGCGGACATCTTCGCCGACTGGAACACAGGCGAGCTGGAGTCGTACCTGATCGAGATCACCGCCGAGGTCCTCCGCCAGGTCGATGCGGAAACCGGACAGCCTTTGGTGGATGTGATCGTGGACCAGGCCGGCGCGAAGGGCACCGGAGCATGGACCGTGCAGACCGCCCTGGCACTCGGGGTGCCGGTCTCCGGGATCGCGGAAGCCACCTTCGCCCGCTCACTGTCCTCCCACCCCGAACAGCGCACCGCCGCCGCACACCTGCCCGGCCCGCAGGACGCGTTCACCGTCCCGGCCGAGGAGGTCGACGCGTTCATCGAGGACGTCCGCCTGGCCCTGTACGCGTCGAAGATCGTCGCCTACAGCCAGGGCTTCGACGAGATCCGCGCCGGCGCTGTCGAGTACGACTGGGACATCGACCTCGCCGCCGTCAGCAAGATCTGGCGCGGCGGGTGCATCATCCGCGCCCAGTTCCTCAACCGCATCGCCGACGCCTACACCACCACCCCCGACCTGCCCGTGCTGCTGGCCGCCCCGTACTTCGCCGAGGCCCTCACTCGCGGACAGGCCGCCTGGCGGCGCGTGGTCATCGCCGCCGCACAATCCGGCATCCCCGCCCCCGCCTTCTCCTCCTCCCTGTCCTACTACGACGGCATCCGCGCCGACCGCCTCCCCGCCGCCCTCGTCCAAGGCCAACGCGACTTCTTCGGCGCCCACACCTACCGCCGGGTCGACAAACCAGGCACCTTCCACACCCTCTGGTCCGGCGACCGCACCGAAATCGAAGCCGAAGACACCCACTGACCTAGAACCAACGGATCCCTGAGCCTGCTGCTCGTACTGAGCGAGCGCAGCGAGTCGAAGTGAACGCATAACGAGTTCTCAGTGAGCCTCCAGCGGCTTCCATAGATTTCGCATAGCAAGTTCGTCAGAATGGATGCATGAGCACCGAGCATCCGGAACTGCGCCGCGCTGACGGCGAACCTCTGCGCATCCTCGCGGTGGACGATGAGCCGATGCTCACCGATCTGCTCGCGATGGCCCTCCGCATGGAGGGCTGGGAGGTGCGCACCGCGGCATCCGGCCTGGAGGCGCTGACGGTCGCGCGCGAGTTCGAACCGGACGCCCTGGTGCTGGACGTGATGATGCCCGACCTCGACGGGATGAGCGTGCTGCGCCGTCTTCGCGAATCGGGCAATCTCGTCCCCGTCGTGTTCCTTACGGCGAAGGATGCGGTCGCCGACCGCATCGCCGGGCTCACCGCCGGCGGCGACGACTACGTGACCAAGCCGTTCAGCCTCGAAGAGGTGATCGCGCGCCTTCGCGCCGTGATCCGCCGCTCAGGCCAGAGCCGCACCGAGCACGAGCAGGCGATCCTGCGGGTCGCGGACCTCTCGCTCAACGAGGACAGCCACGAGGTGCTCCGCGGCGACGACGAGATCGAATTGACCGCGACGGAGTTCGAGCTGCTGCGCTTCCTGATGCGCAACGAGCGCCGCGTGCTGTCGAAAGCGCAGATCCTCGACCGGGTGTGGAGCTACGACTTCGGCGGCAAGTCCTCGGTCGTCGAGCTGTACATCTCTTACCTGCGCAAGAAGATCGACGCCGGCCGCACTCCCCTGCTGCACACCGTGCGCGGTGTCGGCTACATGATCAAGGCACCGCAGTAGGCACAGTCATGCTCGCGCCTCCGCTGAGCCTGCAGGCCCGGCTGATGGCCGCGGTGATCGGGTTCGTCTCCCTCATCCTGGTGATCGTCGCGATCATCACCAGTGCGACGCTCGGCAACACCCTCGAGGTCCGTCTGCAGGAGCAGGTCGACGGCGCGGCCTCCCAGACGGTTCCGCTCGTGACCGAACGAGCCCAGACTGCGGCTATGCACGGGCAGACGCTCACCGTCGACTACGTCATGGAAGGCCAGCACGTCCAGGGCAACAGTCTTCTTGTGATGGTGGTGCCGCCGGGCACCGCGCCATCGGGTTCGATCGTCACGCCGGATCAGTCCACGCCGCTGACCGCGCAGGACATGCTGATCCTGACGTCGGCGCTGCAGAACTCTCGCAACGCGACCGTGACGGTGCCCGACTTCGGCTCGTACCGCGTCACCGTCGACCAGACGCGCAACGGCGTCGTCGTGATCACCGGCCTCTCGCGCGCCGAGGTGCAGCACACGATGACATCGCTGTTCACCACGATCGCGCTGGCGACGCTCGGCGGCCTCATCCTGCTGGCACTCACCACGGCGCTGACGATCAGCATGAGCCTTCGCCCGCTGCGCGCGGTCGCGGCCACCGCGACCCGCGTGGCGAGCCAGCCCCTCGACCGCGGCGAGGTGACGATCACCGAGCGCGTGCCCGACTACGAGGCCGACCCGCGCACCGAGGTCGGCCGGGTCGGGGTCGCGTTGAACACGCTGCTCGACCATGTCGACTCGTCGCTCGCCGCCCGGCAGCGCAACGAGGACCAGATGCGCCGCTTCGTGGCGGATGCCAGTCATGAGCTGCGCACCCCCCTGGCATCCATCCGCGGCTACTCCGAGCTGTCGCTGCGGGCACTCGGTCAGGGGCACGGCGACGAGGCGCTGCAGCACACCACCTCCGCGCTGGAGCGCATCCAGGCGCAGTCGCTGCGGATGACCAGGCTCGTCGAGGATCTGCTGCTGCTCGCGCGGCTGGATGAGGGCACCGAGCTCGTACACGGCACCGTCGATCTCTCCCAGCTCGCCGTCGAGGCTCTCGCCGACGCGCAGCCGACCGGCGCCGATCATGTCTGGGAGCTGGAGGCCCCCGGAGAGCCGGTGACGGTGCCCGGCGACACCGGCCGACTCCACCAGGTGCTGGCCAACCTGCTCGCCAACGCGCGCACGCACACGCCCGCCGGCACGACGATCACGCTCACCGTGGCTCCCGTCGAAGGGGGCGCCGAGCTGCGCGTGCACGACGACGGCCCGGGTATCGACCCCCAGATGCGCGACGAGCTGTTCGCCCGTTTCGCCCGCGGCGATGTCTCACGCGCTCGACAGTCCGGCGGAACCGGCCTCGGTCTCGCCATCGCGAAGGCGATCGTCGAGGGCCACGGCGGCAGGATCTCGGTCACGAGCGAGCCCGGCGACACCACGTTCACGGTGCACCTGCCCGCGGGCCCGGCCAATCCTCCCCGTCAGACGGCGCAGCAGCCCGCTCAATAGCCGGCGAAGGCGTCCGTGGTGAGGCCGCGCGCCTTCTGCAGCGCAGGTGCCAGATCTGCGATCAGCCGCGGCGGACCCGAGATGAACGCGTGGCGCAGCGCGATGTCGGGAACGACCCTCTCGAGGCCCTCGGCATCCAGCCGCACGCCCTGCGCCCAGCTCCAGTGCGCCGGCAGATCGGCGGGCCGGTCGCGGACGAACACGACGGTGCGCGCGCCCGTCGCCTCGAGCTCGGCGCGGAAGGCCAGCTCGGCGGACTCGGATGCCACATAGATCAGCACCACGTCACGGTCGACGCCAGTGGCCTGCAGCTGGCGCAGCTGCGAGACGAACGGCGTCACTCCGATGCCGGCGGCGACCATCAGCACCGGCGCGGTGCCGCGCGGCAGCACGAAGTCACCCCAGGTCCCGGTGACACCGAGAACGGCGCCGGGCTCCGCGGCCTTGAGCGCGCGCTTGTAGCTGGACGGATGCTTCTGATCGCCGTCCTTGTATGCCAGGCGCAGCGTCGGAAGGTCGGCGGGAGCGGAGACGATGCTGAACTCGCGCCGCGTGCCACGGGCGTCCGGATTGCGGTGCGGCACCTCCAGCTCGAGGTACTGTCCGGCCACGAACGACAGCCGCCCGCGCGTGCGGAAGGTGAGCTCCTGCGCGGTGGGTGTCACGAACTCGCGCTTCGTGAGGATCAGTCGCGCCGAACCGCGCACCGCGAAGGCGAACGCCAGCAGGTTGCCGATCAGCAGCGCACGCTCCTGACCCAGAGTGAAAGCGCCGCCGATGATGATCGGCCATCCGGCCAGCACGCCCACCAGTGCGGCGACGCTGAACTGCTGCCAGCGGCGCGGCGGCATCGTCAGAGGCTCGGACAGCATGAACGCACCGAGGAAGAGGTACGGGCTCTGCGTGATGGCGAGCGCTGCGGCATCCGACACGGTGAACGCGAGACCGGCCGCCTCGGCCTGCACCGCCTGGCGCACCACCGAGACCCCGACCGCGACGAGCAGGAATACCAGGACGATCCGCACCTTCTCGGTGCGCCACAGCACGATCAGCCCGAGCAGTGCCACCGGCAGCGTCAGTGCGGGCGTGCCGACCCACCAGGACGAGAACGAGCCGAGCCCGAGCACCGTGACGACGGCCGCGCCGAATGCGGCCGGGTTCAGGATGTGACGTCCTCGCCACGCGATCAGGTACTTCGACGCGGCGGCGAGTGCACCGGCGACGGCGTTGCCGGCCAGCCCCTGGACGGTGAGTGACGGGGCCATCACGAACAAGAGGATGAGGGCGGTCACCAGCGAGGACTCGATGCGCCACGGCAGACGCAGCAGCCTCTGGGCGAGTGCGTCGACGGCGGAGACGACAGCGCCCAGCACGGCGAAGGATGCGAGGATCTCGGCGGCCGTCGGGCCGATGAGCCCGGTGAAGGACAGTACGACCGCGATCACCGCCAGGGCGACCAGGGCGAAGAACACGAGCCGGTACATCGACAGGGCTCCGAGCACGGCGAGCACGCGCTGCCGCAGGGCCGTGAAAGTGGTGATCACGCTACTACTCTTCCGTATTCTCGGTGCGTCGGGCGTGAGACGCCCATTTCGTCAGGCGGTGAACAGCTCCCCGGCGAACCCGGCCGAGCGCTCCACGCGCCCGTCGGTGGTCATCCGCACCCAGTCGACACCCCAGCGGGCGGCGAGTTCGGCGCCCCCGTCGAAGAACAGCGCAGTGGCGGCGGCGTCCGCGTGCATCGCGTCCGACGCGAGTGCCCACGTCGCCGCCCAGGTGCGCACCGGATGTCCCGTGCGCGCGTCCAGCACGTGGTGCAGGCCGTCGCCCCAGGCACGTCGGTTGATGGCCGAGGCGCACAGCGCGCGATCGGTCACCGCCACGACTCCGATGGCGGATGCCGGATCGTACGGGTGTTCCAGCGCGACGCGCGCTGTTCCGCCGCTCACGCGCAGATCTCCGCCGGCATCGACGATCACGCGTCCGGGCACATCCGCCAGCTGCGCTGCGACGAGGTCGGCCAGGCGCCCCTTGCCGAGCGCTCCGACATCGATCACGGCGCGACCAGTGAGGCTGAGCGTCGTTGCGCTCCACGTCAGCATCCGCTCCCACTCCGCCGGCGAGACCTGGGCCGGTGAGGCCTCCGCGGGTGATACCCGGACCGGTGAACTCTGGGCCGGCCCCGCCGAGAGGGTGTACGCGGGGTCGTAGCCGAGCGATTCCAGCGCGGCGCCGACCAGCGGGTTCACCGCGCCGCTCGTAGCCTGGCTGAGCTCACGGTACGTCTCCAGCATCAGGACGGCATCGGCCGGGGCATCCGCCGTGCCGCCGTCGCGCAGCGACGAGACGACCGAGTCCGCACGGAACCTCGACCAGGCGGCGTCGAAGCGCGCGACCACGTCCCCCACTGCGTCGTGGTGTCGCTCGGGCAGCGCCGACTCGGTCTCGATCTCCCAGCGCGTGCCGATCGCGTCGAAGCGCCAGATCATGAGGAAAGTCCCGAGCTCACGACGTCCGGCTGCTAATCGGCGGCCTCAGCGAGCGTGGCCTCATCCTTGATCCGCACGACGGCCTGATCGAAGCCTCCGCTGGTCAGCGAGGAGCCGGCCACGCGATCGACGTCGAGCTCGTCGAGGCTCTTGCCGACGACGTGCTCGTCGATGCCCGAGATGAACTGCCCCTGGTAGCGGGTCGACTCCGGTGCGATCGGATCGCCGACGATCTCGACATCTGTGACGATGTCGTCCTTCAGCGTGAGGGTCACCGAGATCGTCTCAACCGTCTCGGGGGTCTGATACGAGCCGTCTGCGGTGTAGGTGCCATCCGCGTACGGGGCGGTCGCGTCCGTCTCGGTCGGATTCGGATCGGCCTTGTCGACACCCGCCGAGCCGGAGCATCCGGCGAGAAGCAGGGCTCCGGCGACGCCGAGCAGAGCGGATCCGGTCCGAGCAGCGGGGTGGGCGTTCATGCTCACAGCATCCGGTATGCGGCTATGAGCGGTTCTCAGGCGTCGCCGCCGAACATGCTCGTGACCGAGCCGTCCTCGAAGACCTGCTTGATCGCCGTCGCCAGCAGCGGTGCGATCGGCAGGATCGTGAGCCCGTCCCAGCGACGCGACTCGGTCAGCGGGACGGTATCGGTGATCACGACCTGATCGATCGATGCGTCCTGCAGACGCTCGGATGCCGGGTCGCTGAAGATCGCGTGGGTAGCGGCGACGATCACCTTGCGGGCGCCGTTCGCCTTTAGCGCCTGCGCGGCCTTCACGATCGTGCCGCCGGTGTCGATCATGTCGTCGACGAGCAGGCAGGTGCGACCGTCCACGGCGCCGACGATCTCATGCACCGAGACCTGGTTGGCGACCTTCGGGTCGCGGCGCTTGTGAATGATCGCCAAGGGTGCTCCCAGGCTGTCGGACCAGGTGTCCGCGACGCGGACGCGACCCATGTCCGGCGAGACGATGGTGAGCGTCTCGCGGTCTTCGGCGGTCAGCGTGCTCTCGAAGTGCTCGAGCAGCACGGGCTTGGCGAACAGGTGGTCGACGGGGCCGTCGAAGAAGCCCTGGATCTGCGCGGCGTGCAGGTCGACGCTCATGACGCGGTCCGCGCCGGCGATCTTCAGCATGTCGGCGACCAGTCGGGCCGAGATCGGCTCGCGACCGCGGCCCTTCTTGTCCTGCCGGGAGTACGGGTAGTACGGCGCGACGACGGTGACTCGCTTCGCGGAGGCGCGCTTGGCGGCGTCCAGCATGATCAGCGTCTCCATGAGCCACTCGTTCACCGGCTCACCGAACGACTGCACGATGAAGAGGTCGCAGCCGCGGATCGAGACCTCGAAGCGGGCGTAGATCTCACCGGATGCGAAGGTGCGGTGCTCGACCGGAGCCACCTCCTGCCCGAGCGCCGCGGCGACCGCGGCGGTCAGCTCTGGGTGCGAGCGTCCGCCGGCGACGACGAGGCGCTTCTTGGTCTTCGCGATCAGGCCGGGGGCGACCCCGTTCTCACGATCCAGCGCGACCTTCTTCTTCTTCTTGTGCCCCATGCGAACTCCGCCTATTCCGCTGATCGTTCCCGGGCAGCCGCGTCGGCCGCGCCCGTGCCTGCTCTGTTCTTCTCGACCCACCCGACGATGTTCCGCTGGGGGGCGACGCTCATGGCCAGGGCGCCTGCGGGGACGTCCTTGCGGACGACGGCGCCTGCACCGGTCTTCGCACCGGCTCCCAGCTTAACGGGAGCGACGAGCACGGTGTGCGAGCCGGTGTGCACCTCGTCGCCGATCTCGGTGCGGTGCTTGTTCACATCGTCGTAGTTCGCTGTGATCGTGCTGGCGCCGAGGTTGACGCCGCGTCCGATGGTGGCATCCCCCACGTACGACAGGTGCGGGACCTTGCTGCCCTCGCCGATCTGCGCGTTCTTCGTCTCGACGTACGCGCCGATCTTGCCGCCCGCGCCGAGGACGGTGCCGGGGCGCAGGAACGAGAACGGGCCGACGGTGGCGCCTCGGCCGATGACGGCCAGGTTGGCATCAGTGCGGCGCACGACGGCGTCCTCGCCGACCTCGCAGTCGACCAGCGTCGTGTCGGGGCCGATGGTGGCGCCGGCGGCGATCACCGTGGCGCGCAGGATCTGCGTGTTCGGCAGGATGGTCACGTCGGGCGCGAGCTTCGCGTCGTCGTCGATCCAGGTGGTGGCGGGGTCGATGATCGTCACGCCCTCGCGCTGCCAGTGGCGCACGATGCGCTGATTGAGCACGCGGCCGGCCTCGGCGAGCTGGGCGCGGTCGTTGATGCCGAAGGTCGATGCCACGTCACGGGTGATCTCGGCGGCGACGGTCTCGGCGGCGCCGCGCAGCAGCCCGATCACGTCGGTGAGGTACATCTCGCCCTGGGCGTTGTCCTGATCGACCTTCGCGAGGTAGGTGCGAAGCGTCGGCGCGCGGAACACGTAGACGCCGGCGTTGATCTCGGTGATCGCCGCCTCGTCGGCGCTGGCGTCCTTCTGCTCGACGATGCGCTCGACGACGCCGTCCGCACCGCGGATCACGCGTCCGTAGCCGGTGGGGTCGTCGAGGTGGGCGCTGAGCAGCGTGGCCGCGGCGGAGGCCGCGCGGTGCCCGGCGATCAGCGCCTCGAGGGTGTCGGTCTCCAGCAGCGGCACGTCGCCGGAGAGCACCAGCACGTCGCCGTCGAAGTCTGCGGGCAGCGCGTCGAGGGCGACCTGCACGGCACGGCCGGTTCCGGGGATCTCGTCCTGGTCGACGATCACGGCATCCGGGTACTGATCGGCCAGGGCTGCGACGACCTTGTCCCGCTCGTGGCGCACGACGACCTCAACGTGGTCGGCTCCGAGAGCATGGGCGGTGGTGAGCACGTGTCCGACCAGCGGTCGACCGCCGATCTCATGCAGCACCTTCGGCAGCCGGGACTTCATGCGGGTGCCCTGGCCCGCGGCGAGGACGATGATGGCGAGTGGATTCTGCGACATGCTCCGCCGCCAGGACTCGAACCTGGACCTAACAGCTCCAAAGGCTGTCGTGCTGCCATTACACTACGGCGGACCACGGCCTCAGCAGGTCTGAGCGCATTCGGCCGCGTGACAAGTCTGCCACGTCCGGGCGAGCGTCCCCTGCGGGCGATAATGGAGGGATGAGCGAGGTGGATGAGGTCGATCGCATCGTCGGCGCCTGGAACACCCAGCGACCCGACCTGGACTTCTCGCCGCTCGAAGTGCTCTCGCGGATGGATCGCCTCTCGCGCCACCTCGACCGGGCCCGCCGCGAGGTGTTCCACCGCAGCGACATCGAGCCGTGGGAGTGGGACGTGCTCTCGGCGCTGCGGCGCGCGGGCTCTCCGTTCCAGCTGAGCCCGAAGCAGCTGCTGCAGCAGACGCTCGTCTCCAGCGGCACCATGACCAACCGGATCGACCGGCTCGTGGGTCGCCGATTCGTGCGCCGCGAGGCGGACCCGGTCGACGGCCGCAGCATCCTGGTCATCCTCACCGACGACGGGAAGGTGCGGGTGGATGCCGCTATCACCCGTCTGGTGGATGCCGAGGCCGAGCTGCTGCGCGCCCTCCCCCGCGCCGACCGCGAACGACTCGCCGGGCTGCTGCGCAAGCTCAGTCTGAGTTTCGACTCGTGACGCTCCTCGATTCGGGCGGCGGCTCCTGATGGCGATGGCATCGCCCCTGCCCGTGCGAGACGGCGTCGGCGCGACCAGGCTGCACCTGCCGATGAGCGGTGAATGGCCGACGGTCGGGGCGTACATGGCCGAGCGATTCTTCCACCTCGATCCGGAGCGGCTGCTGAGGCGGTTCGACCGCGGTGAGATCGTCGCGAGGGACGGCACCGCGCTCACCCGCGAGACGCCGCTGGGCGCCCACGAGTTCGTCTGGTACTACCGCGACCCGCCCGTGGAGCGCGAGATCCCGTTCGAGGTCGAGGTGCTGCACCAGGACCGCGACCTGGTCGTCGCCGACAAGCCGCACTTCCTGCCGACGACCCCCGGCGGCAAGTACCTGCAGAACTCCGCGCTGGTGCGGCTGCGGAACCTCCTCGGCATCCCCGAGCTCACCCCGATCCATCGCCTCGACCGCGCGACGGCAGGGCTGCTGATGTTCTCGACGCGGCCCGAGACGCGCGGCGCCTACCAGCTGCTCTTCCAGGATCGAGAGGTCGAGAAGGTCTACGAGGCCGTCTCGGCGCTCCCGGAAGGCTGGGATGCTGCATCTCCTGCGCTTGCCGGACAGCCGTTCCCGATCGTCTACCGCAACCACATCGAGAAGGCGCGCAGCAGCGTGTGCGTGCGAGTGGATGCCGAGCGCGAGCCGAACTCCGAGACCTTGATCGAGCTGATCGATGCCGACGAGCGCGTGCTGCACACCATGCTCAGGCCACACAGCGGCAAGATGCACCAACTGCGCGTGCACCTCGCGGCTCTCGGCGCAGGCATCCTCAACGACGGCTTCTACCCCGAGCTGCTGCCCGAGGTGCCCGACGACTTCGGCAGGCCGCTGCAGCTGCTCGCCCGCGAACTGCGCTTCATCGATCCGCTCAGCGGTGCACCGCGCGAGTTCGTCACCGCGCGGACACTGCAAGAGGCGCCAGGCGCCCACGGCGGCTGACGAGACTGCCGGTCTCAGCGCAGGCAGGCCCCGGTCGGAACCGGCTCGCTCGCCTCGTCGAGCGTGGCGAGCACGGGCAGCAGCTCAGCGTTGGTCATGGCATACCCGACGTCCTTGTTCGTCTCGCCGCGGGCGAAGACCACCCCGGCGGCCTCCCCCGCCGTGGTCAGCAGCGGGCCGCCGGAGTTGCCGGGATGCACCTCGGCGCCCAGGGTGTAGACCGAACGCTCGGTGGTGCCGGTGCCGTAGATGTCGTCGATCGGGATGCTGCCCGCGGCGATGACGCCGGCAGGCACCGTGCGGAACGGACCGCCGTACGGGTATCCCTGCACGACGGCCTCGTCTCCGGGGCCCAGCGCGTCGGCGAGCGGCAGCGGCGACGCCGCGACATCAGCGGCGATCACGGCGATGTCGTCGACAGGGTCGAAGTAGACCACGTGTCCGTCACGCGCCGGCTCGCCCGGCAGTTCCACCACCGGCACATCGACGCCGGCGACGACATGGGCGTTGGTCACGATGAGGTCGACACCGGCGACGAAACCCGAACCGCTGGGCATCGTGGCGCAGGCGGGCGCGACGCCAGAGATCCGCGCGACTGACGATGCGGTTGCGGCGAGCGCGGGATCGTCGACGTCGATTCGGCCCGGGTCGGGCGCGATCGCCAGGTCGCCCTCGTCGAGCAGTCCATCGATCGTCGGCAGTGTGGTGTCGCCGAGCACGGCCGCGTGCAGCCGCGCCATGGTCTCGGCCAGCATCGGGGGCGTGTGCCGGTCAATGTCGCGCAGCACCTGGGAGGAGGCGACGGATGCCGAGACGACAGGGATTCCGGCCGTGGCCAGTGCCGCGCCGGTGAGGGCGAGCGTCATCGCGCCGGCCACCAGACCGAGTGCTCCGCCGAGAGCGCGCTCGATCACGCGCAGCCTCAGCCGGTCGGCCCCTGAACGCAGCATCGCCCCGATGCCCGATCCGAGACTCGCACCCGCCGCCAGCAGCACGATTGCGCTGCCGACAACACTGAGAGCATGCCAGTCACCGGCCGCCGTCATCCCCGACACCCACGGCAGCACCCACGTGGCAGCCAGGCCTCCGGCCACCAGCCCGCACAGCATCCCGAGCACGGCGAACACGCCCATGCGCAACCCGGCCAGCAGTGCCGCGATCACGAGCGCGACGATCACCACATCGACCACGGGCGGCATCCGGCCTCCTCGCTCCAGCGGGCGCGCATCTGCGCGCCCCGGTCAGATTACGGGCTCCGGCTGTGCGTGTTCCGAACGGGGATCTGGGGTTGTTCGGGTCGTTTCGTCGCTGACGGGGAGCCGAATGCCGGTTCTCAGCGGCTGAGGCAGACATCTGGCTCCCCGCGACGAGCACCTGAGCGTCACCGGCGCATGATCACGCGGGCCAGCTTCGTGCCCAGCAGCTGCACGAGATGCACGAACACGACGATCAGGACGATCGCCGCCCACATCACAACCGGTTCGAACTTGCGGAAGCCGTAGATCTGCGCGAACGCACCGAGACCTCCGCCGCCGATGAGCCCTGCCATGGCGGTCATGTCGATCAGCGCCACGACGATGAAGGTGTAGCCGAGGATCAGCGGGCCGAGCGATTCGGGAATCGCGACGGTGAACAGGATGCGCCACGGCCCCGCGCCCATCGACCGAGCCGCCTCGACGACACCGGGCGAGACCGAGACGAGGTGCTGCTCGACGATGCGGCCGATCGCGAAGGCCGCCGCGATGCCGATGGCGAAGGCTCCCGCGGTGGTGCCGATGCCGATGCCGATCACGGCACGGGTCACCGGCTGCAGCACAGCGATGAAGATGACGAACGGGATCGGTCGGAAGAAGTTCACCAGCAGCTCGAGGATGCCGTTGAGCAGCCGGTTCTGCATCAGCCCACCGGGACGGGTGACGTACAGGCCGATGCCGATCAGCGTGCCGAGGATGCCGGCCAGGACGAGCGCGTACGTCGTCATGTAGAGCGTCTCGAGCGCAGCATCCCAGAACTCGGGCCACAGTTCGTTGAGGCGATCCATCAGGCGGCCCCTTCCGCGGTGATTTCGGTGACCGTCGCATGTTCGCGGATCTTCTCCAGGGTCGCGTCGACCGTGGCATCCGATCCCCTGATCGCCAGGGTGAGGTGACCGAACGCGCGACCGCGGATGTCGTTGATGCCGCCGTAGACGAGCTCGAAGCCGAGGCCCGCTTCCGCGAGGTCGACGAACACCTGCGCCTGAGAGGAATCGCCGTCACGGAACGAGAACGTCACCAGGCGCCCCTCGTGGCGCGCGCGCAGCGACGCGCTCTCGGCGGGCGATGGGATGCCCTTGACGACGGTTCCCACGAAGCGCTGGGAGGCCGGGTTCTGTGGGTCGGAGAAGACTTCGAACACGTCACCCTGTTCGATCACGCGACCGTTCTCCATGACGGCGACCTTGGTGGCGATGGACTGGATGACATCCATCTCATGCGTGATGACGACGATCGTGACGCCCTGCTCGTCGTTGACGCGCTTGAGCAACGCGAGCACTTCGTGCGTCGTCTGCGGATCCAGAGCACTGGTCGCCTCATCGGCCAGCAAGATCGCGGGCCTCGTGGCAAGCGCGCGTGCGATGCCGACGCGCTGCTTCTGCCCTCCGGAGAGCTGTTCGGGGTGGGCCTTCGCCTTGTCGGCGAGCCCGACGAAGCGCAGCAGTTCGTCGACTCGCTCGTCGATGTCGCTCTTCGACCAGCCGGCGAGCTTCAGCGGGTAGGCGATGTTCGCCTTCACGGTCTTCGATGAGAACAGGTTGAACTGCTGGAAGATCATGCCGATGCCGCCGCGCACCCGACGCAGCTCGCGCTCGCTCAGCGCGGTGATGTCGACGCCGTCGACATGGATCGTGCCACTGGTGGTGGGCTCCAGCGCGTTGATCAGCCGCACGAGCGTCGACTTGCCAGCGCCGGAGTAGCCGATGATGCCGAAGATCTCACCCTGCTCGATGTCGAGCGTCACGCCGTCGACCGCGGTCACGGGCTGTGCGCCCTTGACCGCGGCCGGGTAGGTCTTCGTGACGTCGACCAGACTCACGATGGCCATGGATGTCAGCCCTGTGCCTCGGTGTCCTTCTCGACCTTGGCCAGCGACTCCTCGAGATCGGCGACCGGTGTCTGCAGCGGGACGATGGTGTTGCCGGATGCCTCGAGCAGACCTGCCTGAACCGCCTCGTCGGTCTGGAAGATCTCGACGAGCTTCAGGTACGTCTCGTCGTCCTTGTCCTCGGCGCGGGCGGCGAAGATGTTCACGTACGGCAGGGCGTTCGCATCGCTCGGGTCGTCCTGGGCGATGGCATCCTCGAACTTCAGTCCCGCCTGCGTGACGAAGTCGTTGTTGATGATGGCCGCAGCGACGTCGGGCAGCGAGTTCGGGATCAGCGCGGCCTCGAGCGCGATGACCTCGACCTTGGACTTGTCCTTGTCGATGTCGGCCAGGTCGGAGAAGATCGTGCCACCGCTGGTGAGCTCGATGAGCCCGGCGGACTGCAGCACGAGCAGGGCGCGCGCCTGGTTCGAGGCGTCGTCCGGAACGGCGACCTTCTCGCCCTTCTTGATGTCCTTGACGTCGTCGACCTTCTGCGAGTACAAGCCGAGCGGGTAGATGCCGGTCGAGCCGATCGGCGTGAGGTCCTCGCCCGAGGCGACGTTGTAGCCGGCCAGGTACACGATGTGCTGGAACTGGTTCAGATCGAGCTCGCCCTCAGTGAGCGCCGGGTTCGGCTGCTCGTAGGAGCCGAAATCGACCAGTTCGACCTCGATGCCCTCTGCGGCTGCGGCCTCGACGAACGCGGGCCACTGGGGATCGCTCTTGCCGACGACGCCGATGCGGACGGTCTCGCCACCGGACGGTGCGCTGTCACCGCCGTCGGCGGCGGGAGACGACGCGCATCCGGCGAGGGACGCGATGAGCGCGGCCGCTGCTGCTGCGGCTGCGATGGTGGTGATGCGGCGGGACATTTCGGGTGCTTCCTCTCGTGGGGACTCAGAAACCGTACGTTCCGTCCGCGCGCCCGCCGTAATCGGCACGTCACATTACGTCACAGCGAAGCCTGCGCCAGTAGTGTTCGCCCCCGATGCTCTTGGCCGTTGGTGCGCTTCATCGGGGGCGAATCGCGGACACCCGCGTCAGCCGATCTGCTCGGTCAGCTCGAACCAGCGCAGCTCGAGCTCTTCGACCTCATCCTGCTGAGCCTGAATCGCCTGCATCTTCTCGCCGAGAGCGGCGTAGTCGGACTGATCGTGCTCGGCGAGCGCATGCTTCGCCTTGTCGATCTTCTCGTTCAGCTTCTGCATCTTGCGCTCCAGCGCCGCGAGCTCTTTCTGTGCCGCTCGGAGTTCGGCTCCGGAGAGCGTAGGTCCGGTCTGTGAGCCCGTTTCGTCTCGCTTCGCTCGCTCAACGACCGGGGAGGCCGCGCGCAGTCGCAGGTACTCGTCGATGCCGCCGGGCAGGTGGCGCAGCCGGCCCACGCCGTCCGGCCCCGGCATGACGGCGTACTGCTGATCGGTGACCCGCTCGAGGAAGTACCGGTCGTGGCTGACGACGAGCAGCGTGCCCGGCCACGAGTCGAGAAGATCCTCGATCGCGGCGAGCATGTCGGTGTCCACGTCGTTGGTGGGCTCATCGAGGATGAGCACGTTCGGCTGATCGAGCAGCACCAGCAGCAGCTGCAGGCGCCGCTGCTGACCGCCGGAGAGATCCTTCACCGGCGTGGAAAGCTGCGCGGAGGTGAAGCCGAGCCGTTCGAGGAGCTGCCCCGGCGTGAGGTCCTGCGCCTTGGACCCCGCACCGAACGTGTACGAGGTGCGCAGGCCGTTGATGACCGTGCGCACCGGATCCTTCCAGTGCTTCTCGAGCTCGTCGATGCGCTGGGTGAGGGTGCGCACCTGCACGGTCTTGCCGCGTTTGACCCGCCCGCTCGTGGGCTCGACGGTACCGGCGACGAGGCCGAGCAGCGTCGACTTTCCGGCGCCGTTGACACCGAGGATGCCTGTGCGCTCCCCCGGCGCGATGCGCCACTCGACGTCCTTGAGCACGTGACGCGCCTGCCCTGAGCTCGCCGCGGGGTACGTCACGCCGGCATCCAGCAGGTCCACGACGTCCTTGCCGAGCCGCGCGACGGCGAGGGACTGCAGTGAGACGGTGTCGCGGATCTCGGGCACGTCGGCGATCAGCGCGTTGGCGGCGTCGATCCGGAACTTCGGCTTGCTGGTGCGCGCCGGTGCACCACGGCGCAGCCATGCGAGCTCCTTGCGGGCGAGGTTCTGCCGCTTCGCCTCAGTGGCCGCGGCCATCCGATCGCGCTCGACGCGCTGCAGGATGTATGCCGCATACCCGCCTTCGAAGGGCTCGACGATCCGGTCGTGCACCTCCCAGGTGGCGGTGCAGATCTCGTCGAGGAACCATCGGTCGTGGGTGACGACCATCAGTGCCCCGGCGCTGGGAGCCCAGCGGGTCTTCAGGTGGCCGGCCAGCCACGTGATCGCCTCGACGTCGAGGTGGTTGGTGGGCTCGTCCAGGGCGATGATGTCCCAGTCGCCGGCCAGCAGCTTCGCGAGCGACACGCGGCGGCGCTGCCCGCCGCTGAGGGAGGCCACCGGGGCGTCCCACGGCAGGTCGCCGACGAGACCGGCGATGACGTCGCGGATCTTCGCGTCGCCCGCCCACTCGTGCTCCGGGGTGTCGCCGACGACGGCGCCGCCCACCGTCAGCGTGTCGTCGAGGGTGTCGGCCTGATCGAGAACGCCGATGGTCGTGCCGCCGCGGACCGTCACGCGACCGGCATCCGGCTCCTTGCGGCCGGCGAGCATCGCGAGCAGGCTGGACTTGCCGTCGCCGTTGCGTCCGACGATGCCGATCCGATCACCCTCCTCGATGCCGACTGTGACGGAATCGAAGACGATCTTCGTGGGGTATTCGAGGTGGAGCCCTTCGGCCCCGAGCAGATGTGCCATGTCCTACCCAGGCTATCCGGTGGGGCTGAGCGTGACGCTGGGCGTGACCGGGCGACCGGTCAGCGGATGCGGCCGCGTCGGCGCACCACACTCTGCAGGGTGTCGCGCACCGGTGCGCCGAGGAACAGCCCCAGTGAAGCGCCGGATGCCAGTGCGAGGCCGATCGCCCCGGCCTGGAACAGGTCAGCGAAGCCGAGGATGAGACCGGTCGCATCGTCCTCAGCCTCGACGATCCCCAGCAGCCCGCGGTAGACGACCGAACCCGGCACCATCGGCACGATCGCAGCGGTGGTCACGGCGATCGACGGCACGTGCAGCCGGTGCGCGACCAGCGTCCCGATGAAGCTCGCGATCAGGGCGCCGACGGCGCTGGCCAGGGGCACGCCGATGCCGCCTGCGACAGCGGCACTGAAGCCGCCCCAGGCGATGCTGCCCAGCAGAGCGGACACCAGGATCGTGCGTCCCGCGGCTCCGTTCCAGACGGCGACCGTGACGGCGATCAGCACGACCCCCGCGATCTGCATCGCCACCGGCCCCAGCGTGGGAGGATCCGTCGAGAGCGGGATGCCGACCCCGAGCCGCTGCGCCAGAGACACGCCGCCGACGATGCCGATGACGACGCCGAGCGTGAGCAGCGCGAGATCGAGGATGCGCCCGCCCGCGGTCAGCGCGAAACCGTCGATCGCATCCTGGGCGGCGGCCACCACCGACATCCCGGCGAGCATGAGCACGATGCCCGCTGCGACGATGATGCCGGGACTCGCGTCCTCGAACGCCGGCACGCCGTTCGCCCGCAGAGCGTTGGCCGCCGCGGCGAACGCGGTGACCACCAGGGCGCCGGCTGCCTGTGAGAAGAAGAACGGCACATGCATCCGCGCCATCCATCGCTGCGCCAGCGCGGCACCGCACGCGGCCAGCAGCGCGACCAGAGTCGTCAGCCACGACGCGCCGTAGAGCAGACAGACGCCGGCGGCGAGCAGCCCCTGAGCGATGACGATGACGGCTGGACGATACCGGAACGGCGTTCGCCGGATGGTGTGGAACCGGATGCGCGCCTCGTCAAGCGCCAGCCCCGACTCGATCTCCACCACCAGCGCCTGCAGTTCCTGCAGCTTCGCGTGGTCAGGCACGGGGGCCCGCACGACCCGGATCAGCGTGAACGGCAGATCGGACTCACCGCCGTGATACGAGACAGCGATCGCGTTGAAGGTGATGTCGACGTGCACAGGCCGGATGCCCAGCGCAGCCGTGACCCGCGTCACCGTGAGCGCGACCTCGTTCGCGGCGGCGCCGACCGCGATGAGCGCCTCGGCGATCCGCATCGCCAGCTCGATCACCCGGCGGGCGTACATCTCGTCTACGGAGAGGATCGCCTGCGTCTCGGGACGTGAGGCCGCATCGACGTGGATCGCGTGCGCGAGACGCATGCGCCAGTTCTTCGCTGCGGCCATCACCCCATCCTCACAGGCTGATCACCCGCGGCTCAACCCAGCACCTGCGCACCCGCCACCGGTCCGTGCACATGCAGTGCCGTGCGGCCGGTCGCCTGCAGCTCCTGCTGCACGGTGCGGGCGATCTCCGAGTCGGCGCACAACAGCGCGACTGTCGGACCGGAGCCGGAGACGATTCCGGCCAGGGCGCCGAAGCGCAGGCCGTCGGCGAGTGCACGCTCGAGATCGGGTCGACCGTCGACGGCCGCCCGCTCGAGGTCGTTGAACATCACCGGTGCCAGAGCCATGGCATCCCCCGCGCGCAGCGCCTGCAGCACCGCAACAGGGACATCCAGGGAGAGCGGCGGGTCATCCGCGAGCGCTTCGCCGTGAGCGCGCAGCGCGTCGAGACGTCCATAGATCTCGGGCGTCGACAGTCCCTGCGCACTGGTGACCAGCACCCAGTCGAATCGTCCGCGGGCGAGCGCAGGGGTCAGCTCATCACCGCGTCCGGCTCCGATCGCCGTGCCGCCGTGCAGCGCGAACGGCACATCGGCGCCCAGTCGCGCGGCCAGCTCGTGCAGCCGATGCGGTCCCAGCTCGGTGCCCCAGAGCGCGTCGCACGCCACGAGTGCCGCCGCGGCATCCGCGGATCCGCCGCCCATACCCCCGGCGACCGGCACGCCCTTGCGGATCACCAGGTGCACGCCGGCCGTGACGCCGGCCGTCTGCGCGAGCAGCTTGGCTGCGCGCATGGCGAGGTTGCGGTCATCGACCGGCACATCCGCGACGTCCACGTCGCCGTAGACCTCCAGCGTGAACTCGTTCGAGGGATGCGCGTAGACGTCCTCGTACAGCGAGACCGCCTGGAACACGGTGGCCAGCGCGTGGTAGCCGTCATCGTGCTGCGACCCGACCCCCAGATAGACGTTGATCTTGCCGGGGGCGCGCACGTGCACGGCATCCGATCTGTGCGCCATGCTCATACTCTGTGCTCGTACTCTCGGAGGTGCGGATCAGAGATCCGACGAGACGGCCCACAGGTTCACGTCGATGCCGTGCGAAAGCGCGTCGATCGCAGTGAGCTCCTCATCGGTGAAGTCCGGTCCGTTCACGGCGGCGATGTTCTCATCGAGCTGCTCCGGACGCGAGGCTCCGATCAGTGCCGAGGCGACGACCGGGTCGCGCAGCGTCCACTGCAATGCCATCTGCGCGAGCGTCTGACCGCGCTCCGCGGCGATGTCGTTCAGCCCGCGCAGCACGGCAAGGCCCTCCTCCGACAGGGGCTTGTCCGGCAGCGAGCCGCGCTTCTGCGCACGCTCGGCGGTGCCGTCGGCAAGGTACTTGTCGGTCAGCAGGCCCTGGGCGAGCGGTGTGAACGCGATCGCTCCGACGCCCTCCGTGCGCAGCGCGTCGGTGAGGCCGTCCTCGACCCAGCGGTTCAGGATCGAGTACGACGGCTGGTGGATCACCAGCGGCGTGCCCAGATCGCGTGCGACCGCCAGGGCGGCCTCGGTGCGCTCGGCGCTGTAAGAGGAGATGCCGACGTACAGTGCCTTGCCCTGACGCACGAGCGTGTCGAGCGCGCCGATGGTCTCCTCGACCGGGGTCACGGGGTCCACGCGGTGCGAGTAGAAGATGTCGACGTAGTCCAGGCCCATGCGCGTGAGCGACTGCTCGGCGCTGGCGAGGATGTACTTGCGGCTGCCGAGGTCGCCGTACGGGCCGGGCCACATGTCCCATCCGGCCTTCGACGAGATGATCAGCTCATCGCGGTACGGCGCGAAGTCCTCGGCGAAGATGCGCCCGAAGTTCTTCTCGGCCGAGCCGTAGGGCGGGCCGTAGTTGTTCGCCAGGTCGAAGTGCGTGATGCCGCTGTCGAACGCGTGGCGCAGCAGGGTGCGCTGGTTGTCGAGCGGGATGTTGTCGCCGAAGTTCCACCACAGACCGAGCGAGATCGGCGGCAGATACAGCCCCGATGAACCGACCTGGCGGTACTCGAAGCGCTGGTAGCGATCTGCGGCCGCGACGTACGGGCGGTGGATCTCGGGGACAGCGGGCTGAAAGCGAGGTTCGGTCACGGTGCCAGAGTATCCGCATCGGGCGACACCGGCGACGCGGGCGCGGGCGCGACCAGGGCTATGCGGTGGTAATCGTCGACCGTCAGGTCCTCGCCGCGCGCTGTCGGTGCGACGCCGGCGGATTCGAGCACGGCGGATGCCGCGGCCGAGCCTCCGAAGATGCTCGACAGCGCCTGCCGAAGCATCTTGCGGCGCTGGTTGAACGCAGCATCCACGATCTGGAACGTGCGCCGGCGCTCGTCCTCGCTGCCGCGCGGCTCTGCGTCACGGACGAAGCCGACCAGCAGGCTGTCGACGTTCGGCACCGGCCAGAACACCTGGCGCGACACCGTGCCGCGCAGCTGCCACGGTCCGTACCAGGCGGCCTTGACGCTCGGTGTGCCGTAGATCTTCGACCCGGGCTTCGCAGCCAGCCGCTCGGCGACCTCGGCCTGCACCATCACGACGCCGCGCTGCAGAGTGGGGAACGTCTCGAGGAAGTGCAGCAGCACCGGCACCGAGACGTTGTACGGCAGATTCGCGACGAGGATGGTCGGATCGCCCGGCAGCTCGGAGATCTGCATCGCGTCGGCATCCACCACAGTCAGCGCGCCATCGGCCACGCCGCGCTCGGCGGCCGTCTGCGGCAGCCTCTCGGCGAGGCGGTGATCGATCTCGACGGCGGTGACAGATGCCCCGGCCTCGAGAATGGCGAGGGTGAGCGAGCCGAGCCCGGGGCCGATCTCGACGACTCGCTCCCCCGGCTGCACGCCCGCCGCGTGCACGATCTTGCGCACCGTGTTCGCGTCGACGACGAAGTTCTGCCCCAGCTTCTTGGTGGGGGTGACGTCGAGCTCGGCGGCGAGTCGGCGGATCTCGGTGGCGCCGAGCAGTGAGACGGTCATGATCACATTGTTCCGCATGTGGGACCCTGACCCTAAGATCGACCGGGTGACCGCACTCGGAGAGCTCATCGCACCACGCCGGATGGGCCGCGATTTCCGCTGGCTGCTGGCGTCATCGTGGACCAGCAACATCGGCGACGGCGTGGCCCTGGCAGCAGCGCCACTGCTGATCGCGTCGATGACCTCGTCACCGATCCTGGTGGCATCCGGTGCTGTGCTGCAGTTCCTGCCGTGGCTGCTGTTCGGGCTGCACGCCGGTGCGATCGCGGACCGTTTCGACCGCCGCAGACTGGTCATGTTCGCCAACGCCGCGCGCGCCGTCGTGCTCGCAGCGCTGTGCGTCTTCCTCATCACCGGCACAGCGAACATCTGGATCGTGCTCGCCGTGGCGTTCCTGTACGGCACAGCCGAGGTGTTCGTCGACACCGCCGCCAGCACGCTGCTGCCGATGCTGGTCAAGCCCGCCGACCTCGGCATCGGAAACGCGCGCCTGCAGGCCGGCTACCTCGTCGCCAACCAGTTCGCCGGTCCCCCGCTGGGCGCGTTCCTGTTCGCGGCCGGCGCGGCCTGGCCGTTCCTGCTCGAGGTGCTCTGCGTGCTGCTGGCCGTCATGCTCGTCTCGCGGATGGCCGCGACGCCGGTGCCGCCGCGTGCGGAGTCCGCGGCGAAGCCGGCTGTGCACACCGACATCGCCGAGGGGATCCGATGGCTCTGGCGCAACCCGCCGGTGCGGATGCTGGTGCTGATCATCCTGCTCTTCAACGTCACGTGGGCGGCCCCCTGGGGCGTCCTCGTGCTGTACGCGACCGAGCATCTGAACATGGGTGCGGTCGGGTTCGGCATGCTGACGACGGCATCCGCCGCGGGAGGCCTGCTCGCCACCTTCTGCTTCGGGTGGCTGGAGCGCCACGTCTCGTTCGCGTCGCTGATGCGGGTCGCGCTGTCGCTCGAGGTGGCGATGCACCTCGCGTTCGCGCTCACGACGACGGGCTGGGTGGCGCTGGTGATCATGTTCGTCTTCGGCTTCTACGCGTTCGTCTGGGGCACGATCTCGACCACGGTGCGTCAGCGCCTGGTGCCGCCGCAGCTGCAGGGGCGCATCGCCTCGGTCAACATGGTCGGCGTGTTCGGCGGGATGGTGATCGGTCAGGCCCTCGGCGGCGTGATCGCGCAGGTGTGGGGGCTCACCGCGCCGTGGTGGTTCGCGTTCGTCGGCGCAGCGATCACCCTGCTGCTGGTGTGGCGTCCGATCTCGCACATCGTGAATGCGAAGCCCGCTCTCACTGAGACCGGATCGATCGCCGTCATCGCAGAAGACATCGCAGAAGACGGGGGCGCTCAGTCGAACGAGCCGTAGACCGCCAGTGTGTTGGCGGCGAGCTGCGCGCTCAGCTCGTCCACGTCCATGCCGAGCTCGGCGGCCATGAACCGCACCGTGATCGGCACCAGGTAGGGCGCGTTGGGACGGCCGCGCAGCGGCACGGGAGTGAGGAACGGGGCATCCGTCTCGACGAGGATGCGATCGCGGGGCGTGACCGCGAGCGCATCGCGCAGGTTCTGGGCGTTCTTGAAGGTGATGTTGCCCGCGAACGACAGGTAGTACCCGGCATCCGCCGCGATCCGCGCCATCTGCTCATCGCCCGAGAAGCAGTGGAACACGGTGCGCTCCGGTGCGCCGACGCGCGTCAGCGTCTCGAGGACGTCGTCGTGCGCGTCGCGGTCGTGGATCTGCATGGCGATGCCGTGCTTCTTCGCCAGCGCGATGTGCGCCTCGAACGACTCGTGCTGTGCGGGGCGCCCCGGCTCTCCGGTGCGGAAGTAGTCCAGTCCGGTCTCGCCGATCGCGCGGGTGCGCGGGTGCGCCGCGAGCTCGTCGATCACCGCGATCGCCTCTTCGAGGCGCCGCTCGGCCGCGTACGCCGGCGCATCGTTGGGGTGGATCGCGACGGCCGCGAGCACACGGGAGTCGGATGCTGCCGCATCCACCGCCCAGCGGGACGACTCGATGTCGCCCGACGCCTGGACGACCCCGGCGATGCCGACCTCCGCCGCGCGATCGAGCTGCTCCGTCAGCGTGAGCGGTTCTACACCGTCGGTGATCTCGAGGTGCGCGTGATTGTCGTAGACCGCGATCGCCAGTCGCTCGGGGGCGACCGGATACCGCAGATCCTTGCGGCCGTCGGCGGAACGCGCCTGCACGTAGGTCTCTGTCACGCGTTTCGTCTCCTCGCTGCGCTCGTCGCTCAACGACCGGGAAGGCTCACTCAGGCAGTCTGCTCCACCCGCGGGAACAGCGGCGCGAGCGTCGAGACTTGCGTGCCGGGCTGCAGTGCACCCCAGGCTCCGGCCTCGCGGATCGGCTGCGCCTGGAGGTCACCCAGCGCTGCGGCGACGCCGAGGGCGTCCCACAGCTTCGCGGTCGACTGCGGCATCACCGGCGACAGCAGCACGGCCAGTGCGCGGAGGCCCTCCGCGCAGGTGTACAGCACGGTGCCGAGACGGTCGCGCTGCTCCTCGTCGCGCGCCAGAGCCCACGGCTCGTTCTCGGTGATGTAGTGGTTCAGCTCGTCGACGATCTTCCAGATCGCGTCGATGGCCTCATCGATCCGGAACTGCTCGATGGCAGCATCCGCCGCCGTCGCGGCATCCGCAACGATCTTCTGGATCTCAAGGTCGCGCTCGGTGTACTCGGCGGCGGCGGGAACGACGCCGTCGAAGTACTTCTCGATCATCGCGACGGTGCGCGAGGCGAGGTTTCCGAAGCCGTTGGCGAGCTCGGCCTGGTAGCGGGCCGACAGGTCCTCCCACGAGAACGAGCCGTCCTGGCCGAAGGCGATCGCCGACAGGAAGTAGTAGCGGTACGCGTCCGAGCCGAACACGTCGGTGATCTCGGTCGGAGCGATGCCGGTGAGCTTCGACTTCGACATCTTCTCGCCGCCGACCAGCAGCCAGCCGTGCGCGAAGACGCCCTTGGGCACGTCGACGCCCGCGGCCATCAGCATCGCCGGCCAGATCACCGCGTGGAAGCGCAGGATGTCCTTGCCGACCACGTGGTATGCGGGCCAGCGGCGGTCGAAGTTCTCCTGGTCTTCGCCGTAGCCGACGGCGGTCGCGTAGTTCAGCAGCGCGTCGACCCACACGTAGATGACATGCGACTCGTCCCACGGCAGCGGGATGCCCCAGTCGAAGGTCGAGCGCGAGATGGAGAGGTCCTTCAGCCCCTGGCTGACGAAGGAGATGACCTCGTTGCGCGCCGAGTCGGGGCGCACGAAGTCGGGCTCGGTCTTGTACAGCTCGAGCAGGCGATCCTGGAACTCGCTGAGCTTGAAGAAGTAGTTCTTCTCCTGCAGCAGCTCCAGCGGCTTCGAGTGGATCGCGCAGACCTTCAGCCCCTCGAACGGACCGGTGCCGTCGACGATCTCGGAATCGGGCTTGAACTCCTCGCAGCCCACGCAGTACAGCGCCTCGTACTCGCCGGCGTAGATGTAGCCCGCGTCGTACAGCTTCTGGAAGAACACCTGGACGTTCTTCTCGTGCCGCTCCTGCGTGGTGCGGATGAAATCGTCGTTGGCGACATCGAGCGTCTTCAGCAGCGGGAACCAGCTCTCGCCGACGAGGCGGTCGACCCACTCCTGCGGGGTGACGTTGTTCGCCGCAGCAGCGCGGAGCATCTTCTGACCGTGCTCATCGGTTCCGGTGAGCATCCACGTGTCGTCCCCCGCCTGGCGGTGCCAGCGCGAGAGGGTGTCGACAGCCACCGTCGTGTACCCGTGGCCGATGTGCGGCACATCGGACGGGTAGTAGATGGGCGTGGTGATGTAGAAGGAATCGCCTGCGGGCATGCTGTCGATTCTAGGCGGGAACGTGAGGCGGTTTGGCCGCATGACCAACGTGCGGGGGCGGGCGTCCGGACGTTCCCTGCGCTCGCAGAGGCGGGTCCCTCCCGCTGCGCGGGCCCCTCCCGATGCTCGCTCCCGGGAACGTCCTCCCGCCCTCTCTGGTGTGCTGCGTGCGCACTCGGAGCTCCGTACACCCCACGCGGGAATGTACGCCTCGCGCGGATAGATTCCGGGGATTCGTCCGCGGGAAGCGTACATCTCCGCGGGAAGCGTACGACGGAGGTCGCCTGGTCAGCGTCGGGTGGCGGTGAGAGAGGCGTGCGGGCGGATGCTGACCTCGCCCTCGACGCGAGCGCGCTGTTCGGATGCTGTCGGCGTGAAGCCCGCATCATCGAGGATCTCGGCGAGGGCATCCGGAGTCCAGTAGTAGGCCGCCGTGACCGCATGGCTGAACCGCTCCCGCGGGGTGCCGTCGAAGAAGCCCACCAGGATGCTGCCACCAGGCGCGAGCACGCGAGCGAATTCGGCGAGGACCGCGGGCAGGTCCTCGGGAGGCGTGTGGATCAGCGAATACCAGGCGAGGATACCGCCGAGCGACGCGTCCGGCAGCGGCAGCTCGGCGAAAGATCCGCGCACGAACGTCAGCTGCGGGTACTGAGACCCCGCGTGCGCGATGAACTCGGCCGACAGGTCGATGCCGAGAACGTCACGCGATCCGGGTGAGTCACCGTCATGCAGGAACTGCGTCCAGTGCCCTGGCCCGCATCCGGCATCCAGCAGCCGCCCCGCCGTGCCGTGCCGCCACTCGCCGATCACCGCACGATCCGCATCCGCCATCTGCTCGATCGACCCCGCCGCCGCGATGTACTCCTCTGCCCGCGCCCCGTACTCCGCCGCGATCTTCCCGTCACTCACGCGACTTCCCCCGTCGAGAGCACATGATGTCGCCGCACCGGATGTTCGCGTCAATGAGCGATGCGCTCGGCGAGGTGTCGTGCTGTCGACGAACCGGGTGGGGCATCTCAGCGGGCGGCGAGCGCGGACTGGTAGAGGTCGCGCGAACTGAGATCGGTCGCGGCGGCGACCTCGGCACAGGCGTCCTTGAGGCGGGTTCCGGATGCCACCAGCGCCTGCACCTGCGCGAGGGCATCCTCTGCCGACACGGCAGCCGGGGCTGCCCCCTCGACGACGATGACGATCTCGCCCTTCACTCCCTGCTCGGCCCATTCCACGAGCTCCGAAGCAGTACCACGGCGCACCTCTTCGTAGAACTTGGTGAGCTCGCGGCAGACGGCGATGCGACGGTCGGCGCCGAAGGCGGCGCCGATGTCGGCGAGAGCGGATGCCAGCCGTGCGGGCGATTCGAAGAACACCATGGTGCGCGGCTCGGATGCCAGCGTCCGAAGCGTCTGCCTCCGCTCCCCCGGCTTGCGCGGCAGGAAGCCCTCGAAGGTGAAGCGATCGGTGGGCATTCCTGAGATGGCGAGCGCCATGAGCACGGCGCTCGGCCCAGGGATCGCCGTGACGGTGACGCCCCGCTCGACGGCTGCGGCGACGAGTCCGTAGCCGGGATCGCTCACGGCGGGCATCCCGGCGTCGCTGACGACGACGACGTCCTGCTGCTCGGCGAGCTCGGCCAGCTCGGCAGCCTTGTGCTTCTCGTTATGGTCGTGCAGGGCGATCAGCCGCGGACGGTTCTCGATCTGCAGGGCCTGCAGCAGCCGCTGAGTGGTGCGGGTGTCTTCCGCTGCGACGACCTCCGCGTTCTCGAGCACCTCGATCAGCCGCCGCGACGCGTCACCCAGATTGCCGATCGGGGTCGCCGCGAGGATGATCATCGGACCAGTTTAGGCGGCGCCGTCACACTGATCCCGACCCGAATGCCTAGGCTGATCACGTGACCTCGCCCCGCTCGCTGCTGCCGTCGCTCGAGACGCGCGCAACGAGGTGGGAACGGCTGAGCTCGGCCGTGATGGCGGACGCCGTAAGAGCCCGGATGCTCGCTTGGCTGGCACCTACCCTGATCACCCTGCTGGCGGCCGCGCTGCGCCTGGTGAACCTCTCGCACCCGCACGAGATCATGTTCGACGAGACGTACTACGTCAAGGACGCCTGGTCGCTGTGGAACCTCGGGTACGAGGGCACGTGGGGTGAGAACGCGAACACGCAGCTGCCGGGCGGTGACGACTCCGCCCTGCAGACGGAGGGCTCGTATGTCGTGCACCCTCCGCTCGGCAAGTGGATCATCGGACTGGGCATGATCTTGATGGGTCCGGGATCCAGCTTCGGCTGGCGGGTGACGACCGCACTGCTGGGCTCTCTCACGGTGCTGTTGGTCTATCTGATCGCACTGCGTCTGACGCGCTCGCACGTGGTCGCCACGATCGCCGGAGGCCTGCTCGCTATCGACGGCGTGGCGATCGTGATGAGCCGGATCGCACTGCTCGATGGCATCCTGACCTTCTTCATCACTCTCGGCGCCCTGTTCGTGCTGCTGGACCGGGAGCGCACCCTGCCGCGGATCGAGGGCCCGGGGGCGACCGAAGGCGGCCTGCGGATGACGGGACCGGTGATCTGGGCGCGTCCGTGGCTGATCGCCGCTGGAATCGCTCTCGGCGCCGCGTCGGCGGTGAAGTGGTCGGGGCTGTACGCCATGGCCGTGCTGGGGCTCTACGCTGTGATCACGGATGCGCTGGCGCGGCGCCGCGCCGGCATCCTGCTGTGGCCGACGGATGCCGTGTTCCGGCAGGGTCTGGTCTCATTCGCTCTGATGGTCGGGCCGGCGCTGCTCACCTATCTGGCCTCGTGGACCGGCTGGCTGGTGACGGCCGGAGGTTATGACCGCGGAGCGCACGCGAATCCGCTGATCGCGCTGTGGGACTATCACGCGTCGATGCTGAGCTTCCACGTCGGCCTCGCCAGCCCCCACCCGTATGCAAGTGCGGCGTGGCAGTGGCCGCTGCTGCTGCGACCGACGGCGATCTGGGTCTCGGATGACCCGGCTCCATGCGGCACCGACCATTGCATCGCAGTGATCTCGTCGGTGCCGAATCCGCTGATCTGGTACGGCGCAGTGGCCGCGAGCGTGTACCTGCTGTACCGGTTCGTCCGCGGACTCATCGAACGCAACCCCGTCGGTCCCGCAGTGACCTACCCGCTCGTGGGCCTGCTGGCCACCTACGTGCCGTGGCTGCTGGTGCCGAACCGCACGATCTTCCAGTTCTACACGGTGGTGATGGTGCCGTTCCTCGTGATCGCCCTCGCCGTCGCGCTGCGCGAGCTTGCGGGACGCGCGAATGAGCCGCTGCATCGTCGCCAGGCCGGGCAGCGCACCGTGGCCGTCTACCTGGTCGTGACGGTTCTGGTCTCGGCGTTCTTCTACCCGGTCTGGACCGGCATGAGCGTGCCGTACGACTTCTGGCTCATCCACAACTGGCTGCCGGGCTGGATCTAGAGCACCAGCCATTTTGTTTTAGCCGCTAAACTATCCCTATGACGACCATCGCTCTCTTCGGTGCCACCGGCAAGACCGGGCACCGCGTTCTGCAACGCGCCCTTGCAGCCGGGTACGACGTTCGCGCACTCGTGCGAGACCCCGACAGACTCCAGACGAACGACCACCGCCTCACTGTGATCCGCGGCGACGTGCTCGACGCGGCAGCCGTTGACTCGACCATCGCCGGCTCAGACGTCGTGCTGAGCCTGTTCGGCCAGGTGAAGGGATCACCGAAGACGCTGCAGACCGACGGCACGCGCAACATCGCAAAGGCCATGCAGGCGCACGGTGTGCGCCGCCTCGTCACGCTCTCCGGTGGCGGCCTCCGCGCCGAGGGACAAGACCGGCCGAAGGCGGCCGACCGGATCATGCGACTGCTGTTGAAGACGATGGCCGGGCACGTGCTCGCCGATGCCGAGGGTCACCTCGCTGTGCTGCGCGCCGGCGAACTCGACTGGACGGTCGTCCGCGGTCCGCGACTGCTGGACACGCCTGGCTCGGGCGCCTACCGCGTGGGCTGGGTCGGCGTCGGAACCGGCATGCAGATCAGTCGTGACGACCTGGCCGATTTCATCCTCACCCAGGTCAACGACAAGCAGTTCGTGCATGAGATGCCCTTCGTCAGCGCATGATGGCCGATGCTCACGACGCGACGAGCGCAACCGGAGCGGCCGGTGGGGCGCGCGCCGCGCACGCCGCGGCGGTGCTTGAAGCCGTCACCCGCCTGAGCCGCGCGATCGCTGCGCAACGCCACACGCCGCTCGAAGGCCGAACACTCAGCAGCTCCCAGATGGAGACCCTGTTCCTGCTCGCGCACGGCGCCGGTCCGGTCACCCCTGGTCGAGTCGCGTCGCGGCTTGGTCTCACGGCGGGTGCGGTGACACAACTCGTCGATGGACTGAAGGCAGACGGTCTGGTCGAAACCGCACGGCATCCCGACGATGCGAGATCGCGAGTGCTCCGCCTCACCGACGACGCGGCCGAGCAGATCGCGCGCTTCGAAGCCGACACGGTCGAGAGGATGATGCCCGTGTTCGACGGGCTGAGCGACGATGAGGTCGGCGAGCTCGCACGCCTGCTGCGCGCCACTTCCGACGGCGAAGACCGATGATGACTGGCGACGCCGTCTTCGTGACCGGTGCAACAGGCATCGTCGGCGGCGCAGTCGCCCGATCGCTCGTCGATCACGGCGTTCCGGTGATCGCAGCGGTGCGAAGTGAAGCGGATGCCACGCGCGTGGCCACCGGCGTGCACCCTCGCATCTTCGATTTCGGCATGCCCCCCCGAACAGATGGACGCGGCACTCGAAGGGTGTGATCGCCTGTTCCTCATGCGACCACCCGCGATCGACGACGTGCGCACGCACCTCTTGCCTCTCATCGACGCCGCGAACCGGCGCGGCATCCGCCAGATCGTCTTCCTCTCGCTGCAGGGGGTGCAGGCGAACCGCGGCACACCTCATCACGCGGTTGAGCAGTACCTGCGCGAGACCGACGCTCCCTACACGAGCCTGCGACCGAACTTCTTCATGCAGAATCTGTCGACGACGTACGCCGATGCGATCCGCGAGCACGACGAGATCTTCGTGCCCGCGGGCCATTCGTTCACGGCGTTCATCGATGCCGAGGACATCGGTCGGGTCGCCGGAGCGGTCTTCACCTCTCCGGGACACCTGCGCATGGCCTACACGCTGTCAGGCGAGCAGTCGCTGACCTACGCGCAGATCGCGCGGATCCTGTCCGGCGTGCTCGGACGCCACATCCGATACGCGCGACCGAGCGAGCGCGACTACCTCGCCCGCCTGGCTGTGCAGGGCGCGCCCGCTGACTACCTGGCTGTGCAGAAGATGATCTACCGGATCGTGCGCCTGAACATCTCGGCGTTCCCCAACCAGATGGTGCGCAAGCTGACCGGCCGCGCAGCGACGACGTTTCGCGAGTTCGCCGAACGCGAGCGGGCTGTCTGGGAGCCGTGATCCCATAGGGCCTCGAGCCGATAATGGACACATGCCCGCACCCAACGGCTTCGAGCACATCGTCAGAGGCGGCGACGTCGTGATCCTGCACCGCGGCATCCGCGCTGCCACACTTCGCGGCGAGAAGGCGTCTGAGTTCCTCAGCCGCGTCGAGACCGAGGACCCGCAGCTGCTGATGGCGCGCATGACCGGCAACTATCGCCGCGGCAACGAGCGGCAGGCGCGTCAGCACCCGCGCAGCCAGCGCTGAACGCGAAAGGCTCAGTGCTGTGCGCCGGCCTCGGCCTTCGGCATGCGGTGGCCTTCTTCGAGGTTCGGCTTCTTGCCCAGCATCCGACCGATGCCGAGCACGACGCCGACGATGGCCAACCCGACGATCAAGCCGACGACCGCCGAGAGCGCGGTGCCGCCGAGCCACACCACGAATCCGCCGAACGCGGCGAGCAGATCTTCCACGCCGTGCAGCAGGTCGGCCAGCCAGTGCAGGCCGACCTCGCCGAGGTTGACGACGAAGAGATGTCCGCCGACCCACAGCATCGCGACCGTGCCGATGACACTGATCACGCGGAACACCGCCGGCATCGAACGCACGATGCGCGTGCCGGTGTGCCGCACACGGCGCACCGGATTCTTCGCCATCTTGAGGCCGACATCGTCGATCTTCACCAGCAGCGCAACGGCCCCGTAGACGACGGCCGTCATCAGCAAGGCGATGACCGCGAGCACCCCGAGCGTCTGCCACAGCTCCATGCCCTTGTCGAGACTGGCGAGCGAGATGAGCATGATCTCGGTCGAGAGGATCAGGTCGGTGCGGATCGCACCCCAGATCAGGCGGTTCTCGTCGCGGGTGCTCTCGTCGGCGTGGCCGTGGTGGAAGCCGAACCACTCCAGCACCTTCTCGGCGCCCTCGAAGCAGAGGTATGTACCGCCGACGATCAGCAGGTACGGCAGCACCCATGGCGCGAATGTCGTGAGCACGAGCGCGATCGGGATGATGATGAGGAACTTGTTCGCGATCGAGCCCAGCGCGATCTTGCCGACAACCGGCAGCTCGCGAGCGGGCGTGAGCCCCTGCACGTACTGCGGGGTGACCGCGGCATCGTCGATCACGACGCCCGCCGCCTTCGACGACGCCTTCAGAGCGGCACTGAGAATGTCGTCTACGACCGCCAGCAGACCAACCGACATGCGTTCTCCTCGTCTCGAAGACAGCACCGGTGGGCGCCGTCAGGTAACGGTACTAGGAAGACGCGTGATCCGCGGAGCCGACGCGCACCACTGGTTGCCGCAGCAGGGTGCGCAGCTTCTCCGGCGCCACGCGACGGACGTCACTCAAGTAGATCTCGTGATGCGTGCCCGACATGCGCAGCCCGGCGTCCGGGATGAACTCGTCGTGCATGCGTGCGAGCACGGGTGCTTCGTCGTCGAACGATCCGATGTGCAGCGTCTGCACGCACAGTCCTTCGGTCAGCGCCTCGACGCGCACGTCGCCCAGGCGCGCAGGCGGCTCTTTCTTCGCCGCGACCTTCGCGCGCGCCGCGTCGATGATCTCCTGCGGAATCCACTCCGGAACCATCAGCATCAACGTCCAGTTCCAGCGGGACTTGTCGCGCGCCGTCGTGAACGACGCCATGTCGTCGGCCCACCACAGGCCCTCCAGCGGCGGGACGACGTAATCACGACCCAGCTCGCGCGCACTGGCGAACTTCAGCGCGTAGGCGAGCGGATACAACGCCTCGAGTGACTGCGTGTACTGCGCAGAGGTGTTCGGATCACCGTGTCCGTCGATCATCAAATAGGTCGTCTCCGGAATCTCGACCACACGGAAGTCTCCCCGTCTGGCTCGATATCGGTCCAGCGTCTTCTTGAGATCGACCTTCGTCATCATCCGTCCCCTCGCGCGCGCTGCACCGCGGCGGGATCCGACACCGGCAGCCGGCACACGAACGCCCGGCAGTCGTACGCGACGCCGTCGGCGGCAGCCTTGCCGTCGAAGAGCTCGAACCCGGCGGCAGCGAAGGCTTGCGCCTGCGCGGGAGTGACGGCGGCGACCACATCCGCGTCGGCGGCGAGCGCGGCCGACGCGAGCGGCCCGCGGCGATCGGATGCCACGGCGATGACCTGCCTCGGCGCCTCGGCCAGCCCCGCCGCGATCCGCAGCAGCGATCCGAAGGCGAACGGCTGCCCGATCGCCCTGGAGACCAGGCCGGATGCGAGGGCCTCAGCGCGCTCACGATGCTCATCGCCGGCACCGAGACGCCACGCGGACAGATGCGCGGATGCCAGGGCCGCCGTGCCAGAGGGCAGGTCACCGTCGCTCTCGTCGGCGGATGCCGGAATGCCATACGCCGCCAGGACAGGGTCTCCAACCGCCTCGGCGGCGAGAACCTCGAGCGCGCGCGTCGCCCATGACGCGTCACCGGATGCCAGCGCGAGCGCGAACAGCCCGTCGGCGAGCAGTCCGAGATCCGCCGTGGTGGCGACGGCGTCCGCCGCCACCCCGTCGAGCGACGAGCGCACGAGCTCTCCGCTCGGGCCTCGGTTGATGGCGAGGACATCGGATGCCGCCGCCGCCGCGGCATCCACCCACTCCTGCTCGTCCAGCCGCGCACCCGCCCGGGCGAGCGCGCCGATGGCGAGCCCGTTCCAGCCGGTGAGGACCTTCCCGTCGACCGCCGGCGGCTCGAGCGTCGCGCGCTCCGCGGCGCTGCGACGGTAGTAGCCGCCCTCGCTGCGCTCGCCGTCGATCCACGACTCGGAGTCCTGCGCGGCGCCGAATCCGCCGTCGTCTCGTCGCAGTGTCGCGAGCAGGAATTCCGCGACGCCGCGGACGATGTCGTCGCGTCCGGCATCGAGCGCGACCTCGAGAAGCTGCGCGTTATCGGTCAGCATCCGCTCGTAGTGCGGCACTGTCCAGTCTCGCTGCGTGGCATAGCGGAAGAAGCCGCCATCGACGTCGCGCAGCTCCGACCCTGACATCGCCGTGAGCGCCCGAGACACAGCATCCGACCCCGCCGCGATCGGATGCTGCAGAAACCGCAGCGTCGTCGCCACCGGGAACTTCGGCGCACCGCCGAATCCGCCGAACAGTCGGTCTTCGCGCTCGAGGATCTGCGCCGAAGCCGCGCGCAGTTCCGTGGCGTCCGGCAGAGCGGATGTCGTGCGGGCCGCTGCATCGCGCAGTGCTCCGGCGACGGCATCCGACGAGGCGATCACGTCACCGCGCCTCTGCGTCCACGCCTCGCTGACGGCGATGAGCACCTCTCGGAACGAGGGCAGGCCGCCGCGCGCGGTCGGCGGGAAGTAGGTGCCTGCGTAGAAGGTGCGGCCCTCGGGCGTCGCGAAGACCGTGAGCGGCCAGCCGAGATTCTGCGTGAACGCCGAGGCCGCCGACATGAACGCCGCATCGACCTCGGGATGCTCCTCTCGATCGATCTTGATGGGCACGAAACCGTCGTTGATCTGCTCCGCCGTCGCGGCGTCGGAGAAGGACTCGCGCGCCATCACGTGGCACCAGTGGCAGGTGGAGTAGCCGATGGAGATCAGCAGCGGGACATCGCGACGCGCGGCCTCATCGAAGGCGGGCTGCCCCCACGGATGCCATTCGACGGGGTTCTCGGCGTGCGCGCGCAGATACGGACTGCGGGTCTCAGCCAGCCGGTTGGACATGTCATCACGCTACCTGCGCCCACCGACGCCCGGAAGCAGATCTCAGAACGCGACGACCGCCCGCGGGTCGCGCTGGGCCGCGTAGCCGACCAGCGGAAGCGCGCGATCGGCCGCGGTGGCGATCCGGTCCCGCAGCGCGGGCGAGTTCACCACGTGCCCGTCGAAGTCCGTGTCGCTCGCGTACACGCCGAGCGGAAGGGTGAGCGCCTGGAAGAACGCGAACAGCGGGCGCAGCTGGTGCTCGATGATCAGGGCGTGTCGCTCCCCGCCGCCTGTGGCCGCCAGCAGCACGGGGGTGCCGACGAGCGCGTACTGTCCGATGAAGTCGAACAGGTGCTTGAATAGTCCGGTGAACGACGCCCGATACACGGGACTGCCGACGATCAGGAGGTCAGCGTCCTCGATGGCGCGCAGTTCGTCCTCGACGGCGAGCGGCAGATCTTCTCGTCGGAGCGCTCCGGCGAGTGCGGGACCGATCGTCGTCAGCTCGATCAGGTGCACCTCGGCATCCGCGCGCTCGGCGACCGCGGCTGCCAGCGCGCGCAGCAGAGCGGTCGTGCGACTGGGCTCATGCAGAGAGCCGGACACGGCGACGACACGGTACGGGGCGGTCATGCCTCGACGCTACTCAGCACGACGCCCCGCGTCACCTGAGGCGACACGGGGCGTCATGGGCGATGGATCAGTTGAACTCGTTCGGGTGCGTCCCGACCCGGCCGGAGCCGTCCAGGGGGTCCAGTCCGTCGATGGCCGCGATCTCAGCATCCGACAGCGTGAAGTCGAAGACATCGAGGTTCTCGCGCATGCGCTCGGGACGCACCGACTTCGGGAAGACGATGATGTCCTTCTGCAGGTGCCAGCGCAGCACGACCTGCGCGGGCGACTTCTGGTGTGCGGCCGCCGCGTCGGCGACGGGCGCCGCACCGAACAGGTCGTACTTGCCCTGGCCGAGCGGACCCCACGCCTCGGTGCGCATTCCGCGCTCCGCACCCCAGGCGACCTCGGCACGCTGCTGGTAAGCGGGATGCAGCTCGATCTGGTTCACCGCCGGCACGACGCCGGTCTCCGCGACGACGCGGTCGAGGTGCTCCACGAGGTGGTTGGAGACTCCGATGCTCTTGGTCAGGCCGGCGTCTCGCAGCTCGATGAGCTTCGCGAACGCGTGCACATAGTTGTCCTTGGCAGGGGTCGGCCAGTGCACGAGGTACAGGTCGACCTGCTCGAGGCCGAGCTTCTCAAGGCTCTCGGAGATGGCGGCGTGAGGCTCTTCGCCGTCGTGACGGTCGTTCCACAGCTTCGTGGTGATGTACAGCTCATCGCGAGCGATGCCGCTCTTTGCGATCGCCGCTCCGACGCCTTCTTCGTTCTGGTAGATCGCCGCGGTGTCGATGTGGCGGTAGCCGGCCTCGAGCGCGTCGCTGACCGCGCGCTCGGCGTCATCGGCGGGCACCAGGAAGACGCCGTAGCCGAGCTGGGGAATCGTGTGTCCGTCGTTGAGTTCGAGGGTGGGGATGCTGGTCATGATCTACAGCCTAAGGGGTTGTCATGACAGGCATGCCGGATCGGATGCCGGCGAGTCAACGGCGGTTGGCGAGCACCGCGACGGCATCGCCGGCTCTCGCGGCCAGCGTCTCCAGCGGACCCCGCCGCCACAGGATCGACCAGGCGGTGGTCATCACGAGCAGGATGACCGTCGACAAGAGCAGGATGTCCATCGACGCGAGCCGCCCGTCCGGCCCCGCCATCACGAAGTACGACACGACGTGCGCCGTGTATGCGCTGAGCGGCATGGAGCCGAGAGCCGCGATCGGCAGCAGCGGCCAGCGCAGCGGTCTCGCCAGCAGCAGGCACAGTCCGATCACCAGCGATCCCATGCCGAGCGCTGCCAGGATCTCCAGCATCGACCCCGAGTGCGGTTCGAGATCGAAGACCGCCGCGGACAGCATCCGATCCCCCGTCGGCAGGGCGGCGAGCGCGTGAGCGGAGACCAGCAGCGCCGCGCCGGCGGCTGTGAACCAGAGCGCCGTGACCGCGCGCTGCAGCGGCAGCCGCGCCAGTGCCATGCCGATGAGCGCGAAGAACAGCCACACCGTGATCGGGTATGACCCTCGCAACAGGAACTCCAGCACCGGCCCCAGCGTGTCCTCGGGCAGCGGCGCGAGCACGGCCAGCAGCAGAGGGCCGAGCAGGCCGAGCGCCACTGCGAGCAGCACGAGCCACGACGAGCGCCAGCGCAGCATCGGGATGAGCGCCAGGTACAGCACACCGTAGAGGGTCAGGATGATGGCGATCGGTGTACTCAGCAACTCGAGAAACACGCCGATCGCGAAGATCGTGATGCCGCGGCCCAGCATCCGAAGCCGCACCGCCGCGATGTCCTCGTCGGCGACCTGACCGAGTCTCGTCATCAGCGAAACGGAGAAGCCTGCCAGCAGGGCGAACAGCAGGGAGGGGTAGCCGTGCACGATGCCGGCCCAGCTCGACGGGTCGGCGAGCGCGAAGGACTCATCGATCCCCGCGGCGTGTGCGCCCATCATGCCCACGATCGCGAACGCACGTGCGACGTCCAGGCCCATCACGCGCGGAGGGCGCCCGAACATGCGCCACCAGGCCGAGAGCGCGTCGTCGGACGTCATGAACCGATCCTAGAGCGGCACCTGTTCGGCATACGATGGAGGGCTATGTCTTTGCCGGTGATCACCTACCCACCCGAGCTGCCCGTCAGTGCGGCGCGTCAGGAGATCGCCGACGCCATCCGCGACAACCAGGTCGTCATCGTCGCCGGCGCGACCGGGTCCGGCAAGACCACGCAGCTGCCGAAGATCTGCCTCGAGCTCGGCCGCGAGAAGATCGCGCACACCCAGCCGCGTCGACTCGCCGCGCGCACGATCGCCGAGCGCGTGGCCGATGAGCTGGGCGCCTCACTCGGCGACCTCGTCGGCTACAAGGTGCGTTTCACAGACCAGGTGTCGGATGCCACGCGCATCGCGCTGATGACCGACGGCATCCTGCTCAACGAGATCCACCGGGATCGGCTGCTGCGCCGGTACGACACGATCATCATCGACGAGGCGCACGAGCGCTCGCTCAACGTCGACTTCCTGCTCGGCTATCTGCGGAGGATCCTGCCGGAGCGCCCGGATCTGAAGGTGATCATCACCTCGGCGACGATCGACCCGGAGAGCTTCGCGAAGCACTTCGCGGATGCCGACGGCGAACCCGCGCCGATCATCGAGGTCTCCGGCCGCACGTATCCCGTGGAGATCCGGTACCGGCCGCTCGTCGTTGACGCCACAGCTCCGGAGAATTCCTCCGGGAAGGGCTCTGTCGGGGCCGCCGGCCGCGGTTCTGCCCCGGATCTCCTGAGTTCTGGCGGCGAAGCGGGCGATCCGGAGGATGAGGTCTCAGCGATCGTCGCAGCTCTCCGCGAACTCGACCGCGAGCCGGCCGGCGACGTGCTGGTGTTCCTGCCCGGCGAGGCCGAGATCCGCGATGCCGCGGAGGCCGTTCGAGGCGCCTACCGCTCGACTTCCGCGCCCGTCGAGGTGCTGCCGCTTTACGGCCGGCTCTCCGCCGCCGAGCAGCACCGCGTGTTCGAGCCGTCCAAGGTCGCCGGCGTTCGCCGCCGGGTCATCCTGGCCACGAACGTCGCCGAGACGAGCCTCACCGTTCCCGGCATCAAGTACGTGATCGACACCGGCACCGCGCGCATCTCGCGGTACAGCGCCCGCTCCAAGGTGCAGCGCCTGCCGATCGAGGCGGTGTCGCAGGCCTCCGCCAACCAGCGCGCCGGACGCGCCGGCCGCACCAGCGACGGCATCGCCATCCGCCTGTACGGCGAAGAGGACTTCGAGAAGAGAGCGGAGTTCACCGAGCCCGAGGTGCTGCGCACATCGCTGGCATCCGTGGTGCTGCAGATGCTCTCGCTCGGATTCGGCGACATCTCGGCGTTCCCCTTCCTCACTCCCCCGGACTCCCGCGGCATCAAGGCGGCCTTCGACCTGCTCACCGAGATCGGCGCGGTCTCCGTCGGCCGCGGCGCCGAACCGCGGCTCACGAAGGTAGGCCGCGAGATCTCGCGGATGCCGATGGACCCCCGCTTCGCCCGGATGCTGGTGGAGGCCGCCCGCGCCGGCGCGCAGGTCTCGGCAGACGTCATGCCGATCGTCGCGGGGCTTTCGATTCAGGATGTGCGAGAGCGCCCCAGCGCCGAGGCGCCGCAGTCAGTGCGGGATGCGGCCGACCGCGCACATGCGCGCTTCGTCGACCCGACCAGCGACTTCCTCACCCTGCTGAACCTGTGGAACCATCTGCGCGAGCAGCAGCGTGAGCTCGGGTCGAGCGCGTTCCGGCGAATGTGCCGCAGTGAGCACCTGAACTACGTGCGCGTGCGCGAGTGGTTCGATGTGCACCGCCAGCTGCGCACGCTGGTGAAGACACCGAAGCACCAGCGGGGGGCGACGGATCCGGACGCCATCCACCGGGCGATCCTGGCGGGGCTTCTCTCGCAGATCGGCATCCTCGATGAGCGCACCGCGTCCGTTTCGTCTCGCTCCGCTCGGTCAACGACCGGGTCGGGCTTCAAGGGCCGCCGCATTGCCGAGTATCGCGGCGCTCGTGGCATCCGATTCTCGATCTTCCCCGGTTCCGGTCTGCGCAAGAAGTCGCCGCAGGCGGTGATGGCCGCCGAGATCGTCGAGACCTCGCGCACCTTCGCGCGCACGGTCGCCGCGATCGACCCCGCGTGGGCGGAGTCGCTCGCGGGCGACCTCGCCAAGCGACAGGTCACCGAGCCGCACTGGTCGAAGGATGCCGGCGCCGCCGTGGCGTTCGAGAAGGTGACGCTGTTCGGCGTGGAGATCATTCCGCGCAGGCGCGTGCAGTTCGCGCGCATCGATCGTGCGGGTGCGAGGGAGCTCTTCATCCGCCACGCACTGGTGGAGGGCGACTGGGATCCGTCACGGATCGACAAGCGGGTCAGCGCGTTCTGGCGATCGAACGCCGAGCTGCGCCGCCGGCTCGAGAAGCTCGAGGAGCGCGAGCGGCGCCGCGACATCCTCGCCGGCGACGAGACGGTGTTCGCGTTCTACGACGAGCGCATCCCGCGTGATGTCTTCGATGTGCGCTCCTTCGAGAAATGGTGGCGCGACGCACTGGCATCCACGCCGAAACTGCTCGTGATGCGCGAGAGTGACCTGATCGAAGACGACGGGCGGGCGGATCAGAGCGAGTTCCCCACCCGCTGGACGCAGGCCGATCAGGTTCTCGGTCTCGCCTACCGCTTCGAACCGGGCGCCGAGGACGATGGTGTGAGCGTGGTCGTGCCGCTGGCGCTGCTGCAGCAGATCCGCGACACCGGGTTCGACTGGCAGGTGCCCGGGCTGCGGGCAGAGCTGATCACCGCGCTGCTGCGCGCCCTGCCGAAGGCGATCCGCCGTCATGTCGTGCCTGCTGCCGACTGGGCCGAGAAGTTCGGCGCGGAGGTCGTCGCCGACGCCCCGGAGCGACACGAGGGAGTCCCGCCTCGCTCGCTCAAGGAGACGCTCGCCCGGCTCATCCAGCCCCTGGCGAATCAGCCCGTCACCGCCGCGGACTTCGAGGACGAGCGAGTGCCGGGCCACCTGCAGATGAACTTCCGCGCTGTTGACGAGCGCGGCCGCGTGGTCGGCTCCGCGCGAGCCCTTGCCGAGCTTCAGCAGAAGCTCGCGGATCGATCTCGACAGAGCGTGACGCGCTCGCTGAGCCGCCCGGACAACCGGTCGTTGAGCGAGCGAAGCGAGACGAAAAGCGTGGCGACAGCATCCGCCCGCGCTCCGATCGAGCGCGACGACCTCACCGACTGGACCTTCGGTGACCTGCCCGAACTGCTCGACACGAAGGTCGCCGGCGGCACCGTCCGCGGCTACCCTGCGATCGTCGACCGGGGAAAGTCGGTCTCGCTGCGAGTGGAGGCGACGGCGGATGCCGCAGCAGCAGCCACCCGCGACGGCGTGCTCCGACTGGTGCTGCTGAACGTCCCCTCCCCCGCCTCGTACGTGCAGAGCCACCTGACTGCACCCGAGAAGCTGGCGCTGGCGGCATCCCCGTATTCGAACGTGGCCGCGCTCATCGAGGACGCGCGCGCCGCCGTCGTGCGCGCGCTGATCGACGAGCAGGTGCCGCCTTCGAGCGGCTCAGGGGGCCTGATTCGCAGCCAGGCGGAGTTCCAGCGGGTGCGGGATGCGGTGAACGCCGCTCTCGTCGACCGCCTGTTCGCGTGCGTGTCGCTGGTCGCGCGCATCCTCACCAAGAGCCGCGATGTGGAGCGCGGCATCAAATCGCAGAACTCCCTGGCTCTGCTCGGGCCGCTCAACGACATCCGCACGCAGCTGTCCGGACTCATCGCGCCCGGCTTCATCTCGACGACCGGCGTCGATCGGCTCGCTCATCTGCCCCGGTACCTGGACGGGATGCTGGAGCGTCTGAAGACGCTCGCGAACGAGCCCGGCAAGGACCGCGCGCGGATGACCGAGTACGAGCGGATGGCGAAGGCGTTCGAGGATGCCGGTGGCACGATCCCCCTGGCATCCGACGCGCCGGCGCACATGGTTGAGGTGCGCTGGCTTCTCGAGGAGTACCGCATCAGCGTGTTCGCCCAGCGCCTCGGCACCGCACAGCCCGTGTCCCCACAGCGCATCATGAAGGCGCTGGCCGCGTCCTCCGGGTGAATGGGCAGCCCGGGGGGAGCCAAATGCGGGTTCTGAGGGCCTCGTGAGCGTCTTTTGGCTCCCCGGCTGCGTGGCTGGATCAGCTGGCGCACCCCACGTCTGACGCTTCCCGACCTCGCTTGCGCCTAGCGTCACGGCACCGCGCTAGCCTGGGCCACATGGCTCGCGCAATCGTCTACACGGAAATCGGCACACCTGACGTCCTGCACCTGGCGGAGATCCCCGACCCGACGCCGGGTCCGGACGAAGTCGTCGTTCGCATCGAGGCCGTCGGGGTCAACCCGCTGGATGCCAAGCTGCGCCGCGGCGCCCGCCCGTCGCCGCCCATCGTCGAACCGCGGCGCGTCGGCTTCGACGGCGCGGGTGTGGTCACCGAGCTCGGCGAGGGAGTGACCGGCTTCGCCGTCGGCGACCGGGTCGCCATCATCAACGTGCTCGGCACCTACGCCACCGCGCTGGCCGTTCCGGTCTCCCGACTCGCCCGCCTGTCTGACGGCGTGACGGCGGCGGAGGGCGCGGGTTTGGGCATCCCGATCGGCACGGCCTATCAGTGCCTCCGCTCGCTGCGCGTGGGTCAGGGCGACACGCTGCTCGTGCACGCCGGCTCCGGCGCAGTCGGGCAGGCCGCCGTGCAGTACGCCGTGCTCTGGGGTGCGAAGGTGGTCGCCACCGGCAGCCCGGAGCGCTTCGAGCAGCTGCGCTCACTGGGCGCGATTCCGGTCGCGTACGGCGACGGGCTCACCGGCCGGGTGCGCGAGGCCGCGCCCGAAGGCGTCACCGTGGCACTGGATTGCGCGGGAACCGACGAGGCCATCCAGACTTCCCTCGAACTGGTCGCGGACCGCGACCGCATCGCGACGATCGTGCGAGGACCGGATGCCGCCGACTTCGGCATCCGTGCGTTCTCCGGCGGCAGCCCCGTCCCGCTGACGGAAGAGGAGAAGGCGTGGCGCGATGAGGCTGTGGCGCTCACCGTCAACCTCATCGAAGCGGGTGATTTCCAGATCGAGCTCGGCCCGGAGCTTCCTCTCGCCGAGGCGGCGCGCGCTCACGAGCTCATCGAGCAGCACGCCGCCGACGGCAAGATCATCCTGGTGCCGTGACCGCGCACCCTCCGGCCGTCAGGCCGGGGCGACGGCGCGGCCGAGCGAGAGCATCAGCCGGTTCGCCCAGTTGAAGAACGCGGCGCCGTGCACGACGTCGGCGATCTCGAGATCGTCGAGGCCCGCCGCGCGCAGGCGTTCGATGTCGGTCTCGCCGAAGGCACTCGGAGTGTCGGTGAGGGCGACGGATGCTGACACGACGGCATCCCAGCGCTCGCCGAGCTCGGTCGTCACGCCCTCGTCGAGCAGCCGGTCCACGTCGTCCGCGCGCTTGGAGAAGTGCGCGGCGAACCGCGAGTGCACCGACGCACAGAAGACGCAGCCGTTGCGCCGCGACGCCGCCGTCGCCGACAGCTCGCGGTCCGCGCGGGGCAGCCCTTCGGCCGTGTTGTAGAAGATGTCCTTGTCGACGAGCGTCCGCGCCTTCAGCACCTCGGGGTCACGGGCCAGCAATCGGAAGTAGTCGCTCTTGGCCCGGCCGGCATCGACCAGACCGTCACGATGCCGGTCGCTGAGCTCCTCCTCGGCCAGCGGGGTCAGATGCGGGGTCCAGCCGACGTCGGCGCGGGTGAATCGCTCGGGGTGCGGTCGGTCATCGGGCAGCGTGCTTCCCAGCGTGGTGCTCATGCGGCGTCCTCCTCATCTTCTGATTCCTGTCCCTCGTCTGCAGCCGCCAGACCGGCATTCTCCAGCGCGCGCAGCCCCGTGATCACACGCTGCTGGAACGCCAGGAACGACACGAGCTGCGACAGCGTCACTATGCCGTCCTCGTCCCAGCCGGCCTGCAGCAGACGTTCGAGGTCGTCAGCCCCGGACTCGCGTGGTCGGAACACCAGCAGGTGCGTGTGCGCGAGGGCTGCGGCCAGGCGCGCCCCGAGGATCGCGACTGTCTCGGCGCTGGGTGTGTAGCGCGAGCCGTTCTCGTTCTCGCCCTGCAGTCCGACCTCGATGTACGAGCCGAACGGGCCGGTGGTCGTCGCGCTCACCGCTTCGTCGATCACGAGCCGCGCCCGCGCGGGGTCTGCGGCGAGCGCGCGCTCCGCGTAGAAGGACGAGGTCCGATCCGCTCCGGTCAGCCGCGTGGCGAAGGCCGCGATCAGTTCGCGCTCGGCCTGGGCCACATGGGCAGTGGAGACGGGCGCGAACAGCGCGTCGAAGCTCGCCTGCAGCTGAGCCCTGGTCTGTGGCCGCCGGTCTCGCAGCGCCGCGAGCGCGGGCGAGGACCCGGCGATGGTGTCGACGATGTCGTCGGTCATGCGATCTTCCCTTCGGTTGCGGTGAGTGAAGCGGCTTCGGCCGTCGCCCAGCCGAGGGCCGGCGCGACCTGCCCGGCGAACAGCTCGATCGAGCGCAGCACGTGCTCGTGCGGCGCGTCGACCGAATGCACCTGGAACGCGATCTCGGTGGCGCGCTGCAGCGTGCGGTCGGCGGCGAGCGACTCAGCCACCTGCTCGGGAGTGCCGAGGTGGGTGTCGGTCAGTGTGATCAGCGCCTCCAGCGAGTCGTCGGGGAACTGCTGTCCCTGTCGGCGCAGGCTCTCAGCGCCGCGGCGAAGGCCCACCTCGGCGAAGCGCAGCGCCTCGTCGCGATCATCCGCCACGAACACCGTGCGCGACGCGGTGATCCGCGGCTGGGCATCGGCCGGCAGCGCATCGAGGTAGGCATCGATGATCGGGTCCTGCAGCGCCGACAGCGGGGCGTACGGATCGAGGTCCCGGCGCGGCTGAGTGCGCGAGAGCAGCAGTCCGTGCCCGTGCCGCCCCGCGCGCTCGCCACCCGGTGCGGAGAAGGTGGCCTGCCAGATGCGCTCGCCGAGCCCCGGTGCGGAGCCCTCTCCCCTGGCATCCGGATACAGCGCGTTGCCGGCACCGACGTCGCCGCCGTCCAGCGCGCGCAGCAGGGCCGCGAGCTTGCTGTCGTACGCGGTCGCCTTGTCGCGCACATCCTGCCCGAACGGCGGGAACGACGACGGCGTCCCGCCACTGCCGAGGCCGAGGTCGATCCGTGCGCCGGAGAGCAGGTCGGCGACCACGGCGTCTTCGGCCACGCGCACCGGATCCTCCAGCGGCAGGGTGATGATGCCCGTGCCGAGGCGGATGCGCGACGTGCGCGCGGCGGCGTGCGCGAGGAAGACGAGCGGCGACGGCAGCCCGCCCTCGGCGGCGCGGAAATGATGCTGCGCCACCCAGGCGCGGCCGATGCCGTGCCGTTCGGAGTGCTGGATCTGCTCCAGCGCGTGCGCATAGCGCTGCGCGGGCGTCGCGTCATCGAGCAGACGGGTGAAGAACGCGAGAGTCGGTGCTGCGGTCATGCCGGTACCTCCGATCGGCCGGGAACTGCGGCGAGCAGCTCCCTGGTGTATTCGTGCTGCGGATCCTCGAAGATCCGCTGGGTGAGTCCGTCTTCGACGATGCGCCCCCTGCGCATCACGGAGACGGTGTGGCTGATCCCCCGGACGACGGCGAGGTCGTGCGAGATGAACAGGTACGTGAGGCCGAGTTCGACCTGCAGCGCCGCGAGCAGCTCCAGGATCCGCGCCTGGACGGTGACATCCAGCGCCGAGACCGCCTCGTCGAAGACGATGATCTCCGGATCGATGGCGAGCGCCCTGGCGATCGCCACGCGCTGTCGCTGCCCGCCGGAGAGCTCGCGGGGAGTGCGCCGTGCGACGTCCGCGGGCAGCGTGACCCGTTCCAGCAGCGCGTGCGCCCGCTCCCGCCGCTCGCCGCGCGTGCCGATCCGGAAGTTCGTCAGCGGCTCGGCGATGATGTCCTCGATCCGCTGACGCGGATCGAGCGACGCGAACGGGTTCTGATAGACGAGCTGGATGCTCCGGCGCAGTTCGCGCAGCTCCCGCCCCGAGGCCGTGGTGACGTCGGTGTCGTCGATCGCGATGGTCCCGGCATCCGGATGCTGGAAGCGGGTGATCAGTCGCGCGGTCGTCGTCTTGCCGGACCCCGACTCCCCCACCAGCGCATGCGTGGTGCCCTTCCGCACCCGGAATGACACGTCGTCGACGGCGCGGAACGGCTCACGTCCGCCGGATCGGAACTGCTTCACGAGCCCCGCGGCCGTGATCGCGTAGGGGTTCTCCGCCGCGGCGGCCGCGGCGTCGCGCAGGAATGTCGGCGCCTCGGGGCTGCGGAAGCCGGTCGCGAACGCCGGCGCGTCGGCGAGCAGCTGCCTGGTGTACCGGTCGGCTGGAGATGCGAGCACCGCTTCGCTTGCGCCCTGCTCGACGACGCTGCCGCCTTGCAGCACGACCAGGCGCTGCGCCCTGTCGGCCGCGACTCCGAGGTCGTGCGTGACCAGCAGCACGCTGGTGCCCTCCTCGGCCCGCAGCTCGTCGATCAGGTCGAGCACGCGTCGCTGCACGGTGGCATCCAGCGCGCTCGTCGGCTCATCGGCGATCAGCAGACGCGGGCGCAGGGCGACGGCGATCGCGATGAGCACGCGCTGCCGCATCCCGCCGGACAGCTCGTGCGGATGCTGTCGCGCTCTGAGATCCGGATCGTCGATCCCCACCCGCTCGAGCAGATCGGCCACGCGGGCGCGGCGTGCTTTCGCGTCTCGGTGACCGTGCAGCGCGAAGATCTCCTCCACCTGCGCGCCGATGGTGCGCACCGGGTTGAGCGAGGTGACCGGGTCCTGCGGCACGAAGCCGATCTCCGCGCCGCGGATCGGACGCATCGCCCGATCCGACCAGCCCGAGATGTCGAGGTCGCCGAGAAGCACCCGGCCGGCGTCGACCCTGCCACCGTGCGGCAGCAGCCCCAGCACGGCCTGCGCGGTGGTGGACTTGCCCGATCCGGATTCGCCGACCAGCGCGACCGTCTCCCCCTCGCCGATCTCGAACGAGATCCCGTGCACGACGTCGCGGCGTGCACCGCCGGACGTGCGGCCGGCACCGTATGAGATGCGCAGGTCTTCGATCGTGAGCACGCTCATGATGCCCTCCGTCCCAGGCTGTGACTGATCCGGTTGGCGCTGAGCACGACCGCGACGACGACCAGGCCGGGCAGGGCCGTGAGCCACCATGAGGTCGCGACGTAGTTTCGTCCCTCGGCGATCAGCAGCCCCCATTCCGGTGTCGGCGGCGGCGCGCCGTAGCCGAGGAAGCCGAGCGTCGCGATCGCGAGGATCGCACTGCCGAACTGCAGGGCCGCCAGCGCGAGCACCGGGGTGAGCGAGTTGGGCAGCACGTGCCGGCGCAGCACGGCGAAGAACGTCGCTCCGCTGCCGAACGCCGCCTCGACGTAATCGGTGCGCCGCACTCTGACGACCTCCGAGCGCATCAGCCGGGCGAAGACAGCGACGCTGCCCAGTCCCACGGCGAGCGCCGCGTTGACGGTGCCGAAGCCGAGCAGGATGATCACCGACAGCGACAGCAGCAGACCAGGGATGGCCAGCAGCACGTCGACGGCGCGCATCAGCACATCGTCGAGCACGCCTCCGACGGCACCGGCGAGCACGCCGATCAGGCTGCCGAGTGCGAGTCCGACAGTCACGGCGATCAATGCGCCGGACAGCGACTGCACGGCGCCGTGCACCACGCGGCCGAACAGGTCGCGACCGAGGATGTCGGTGCCGAACCAGTGCTCGCCGCTCGGTGGCAGCAGCTTCTGCGCCGGCACCCCCGTGAGAGGGTCGCCCGGCGCGAACACCCCGGGCAGGAAAGCCCACAGCACGACCGTCGAGATGACGGCGACCGCGAGGATCAGCGTCCAGGACGGCAGGTGGCGCACCCGGCGGGTGCGTGCGCCGGACGTGGCCGGGTCGGATGCCGCGGGCGCGGCGACCACGGCATCCGCCTCGGCAGGAGCCGGTGTCGGGGACAGCACTGGCGCGGTCATGCGACCACCTCCTTCTCGGGAGCGGCTGTCGAAGCCACCGAATCGACTACAGGAGGGACGGACTTCCCGCGCAACGCAGGTCGTGTGAGCGTCCGGAGCCGCGGGTCGATGAGCGGCGTGATCAGATCGACCGCGAAGCTGACGATCACGAACCCGAGCGCAGACAGCAGCACGATGGCCTGCAGCACCGGGATGTCCTGGTTGGTGACGGCCTGCTCGGTGAGACGACCGATGCCGGTGCGGCCGAACACCGTCTCGGTGACGACGGCACCGCCGATCAGCTCTCCGAAGAGCACGCCCGCGATGGTCAGCGCCGGCAGTGCGGCGTTGCGGGCCACCGAGCGCGTCAGCACCCACGCGGGCGGTGCTCCTTTGGCGCGCACGACGGTGATGAACGGCGCCGCCTGCACCTGATCGATGGAGCGCACCAGCACCTGCGCGAGCGGCGCCGAGATCGGCACCGCGAGCGTCAGCACCGGCAGGATCAGCGCGCTGATCGGGTCGGCGCCGATCACCGGCACCCAGCCGAGACCGAACGAGAAGACCTGGATGAGAAGGATGCCCAGCCAGAACACCGGGACCGCGACGAACAGCGCGGGGGCCTGCCGGATGGCATCCCGCAGCCATCCGAACCTGGCCAGGGTCGAGGTCGCGGCGATGGCGACGGCCAGCAGCAGCGCGACGATCAGGCCCAACGAGGCCAGCAGCAGAGTCGACGGAAGCGCCTCGGCGAGCATGGCCGACACCGGCGTGCCGAACTGAGTCGAGTATCCGAAGTCACCGACGGCGAAGCCGGCCAGCGCGTGCAGGTACTGCTGCCACCAGGGCAGGTCGATGCCGTACGAGGCGCGGATGTCTTCGATCTGCGCCTGGCTGAGCCCGAGACTCGGGTCGGTGAACTTGATCAGCACCGCGTCGCCCGGCAGCAGCTGCAGCAGGAAGAACGTGGCCGTGAAGGCGGCGATCAGCACGATCGCCGCCTGTCCGGCCCGCCGAAGCAGGAAGGGCATCAGTGCTCCTGCAGCCACACGCCTGCGAACGATGGACGGCCGACCGATTCGAAGTCGATCCCGTGCACGTAGGACGCGGCGCCGTACACCTGCGGCTCCTCGAACAGCGGGACGACGTACGCCTGCTCGGCGAGGTAGTCCTGCACGGCCTGCGAGGCCGCGATGCGCGCAGCGTCGTCGGGCTCGGATGCCACGACCTCGAGCAGCCGGTCGAGCTCGGCGTCGTCCGAGATCAGCACGTCGCGGTTCTCGGTGTGGTATTCGCTCTTGATCACGTCGAGATCGGCGCGGCCGACCATGGCGTGCGAGACGGAGGCCTTCAGCGGGTCGAGGATGTCGCTCGCGTAGCTGCCCGCGTCCCCGGGCTTGACGTTCAGTTCGACGCCGATCCTCTTCCACTGCTGGGCGACCAGCTCGAGGGTCTGCTTCGACTGCGGCTGCGGCTTGGACTCGTAGACGGTGAGGGACAGCTTCTCGCCGTCCTTCTCGCGGATGCCGTCGGAGCCGAGCTCCCAGCCTGCCTCCTCCAGCAGCTTCGCCGCCTTCTTCTCGTCATGCGCGTAGTGAGCGGACTCGTCCTTGTACCCGGTGGCCTCGGACGACAGCGTCGAGGTCGCTGCCGGGTAGTTCGCGGTGAACAGCGTGTCGGCGACCTCCTGCGCATCGGTGGCGGCGACCAGCGCCTGGCGCACCCTGATGTCGGCCAGCAGCGGGTTGGTGAACCGCAGCGCGAGCGAGTTGTTCACGCCGCGGGTCTCCGGTGCGTACAGAGTGAAGCCCGCCTGCTCGACGCGGGCCTCATCGAAGGCCTGCACGTAGCGCACGTAGTCCGCCTGACCGGAGAGCAGCGAGCCGATGCGCACCGAGTCCTCCGGGGTGACGAGCACGTGCACGGCGTCGAGATACGGCCGCCCCTGGTTCGGGACGCTGGCCGGCGCCCAGTCGTAGTCGTCGCGCGCGGTGAAGGTGAACTCGGTGCCCAGCTTCTCGTCGGTGATCGTGAACGGCCCGGAGCCGATGATCTCCTCGGCGTTGCCTGCGCCGAAGTCCTCGATGGTGCCGTCCAGAGTCTCAGGTGAGAGAAGCCCGGAGTTGATCGTCGAGGTGGCCTGCAGGAAGCCGGGCGACGGTGCGGAGAAGCGGAAGACGACCGTGTCGACGTCGACCACTTCGCTGCCGGCGTAGTTGTTGATGGCCTCCGAGACGGTGAGCCCGCGATCGGCGTCGCCGAGTCCGTAGGTGTCGAAGTTCTTCTTCACCGCCTCGGCATCGACCGGAGTGCCGTCGGAGAAGGTCACATCGTCGCGCAGGTCGAAGGTGTACTCGGTCGCGTCGGCGTTGACTGCCCACTCAGTGGCCACCCACGGCTCGATCTCGAGCGTCTTCGGGTTCTGCCAGGTGAGACGGGCGGCGATGTTGCCCACGATGCCGCCGTTCGGATAGAAGCCGGCCTGCGGCGGATACAGGTTCGTGTACGTCTGGTGTTCGAGGTAGATCAGCGTTCCGCCGGTGACGGGATCGCCGGACGTCGGCACGTCGGCTGGGGCTGGTGAGGACGAGCACGCCGCAAGGCCTGCCATCATGACGAACGGCAGTGCGACGGCTGTGGCGCGGACGATGCGACGGTTCATGCGGGACCTCCTGAGTGCGTTGACGGGTGGAATGCCGTTCACGCTAGAGAAGTCGGATGCCGCGGCGCGAGCGATGACGTCATCGGACGACACCGCCCGTCACGCACGGTCATGTTTCGACACAATGAACGCGTTCGCGCGGGCCATCAGACGAGGATGAAGAAATGACGACTCTCGGATCAGCGACCGGCTTCGCGACCGCGCAGGTGCAGGCGGGCTATCAGGCCGCCGGCGCCGTCGGCGCGGTGCCGCCGATCCACCAGACGGCGGCCTACGAGTTCTCGAGCCTGCAGGAGGCCGCTGATCTGTTCGCGCTGCGCAAGCCGGGAATCATCTACAGCCGCAACGCGAATCCGACCCAGCAGATCCTCGAGGAGCGCATCGCGCAGCTCGAGGGCGGCGTGAGCGCGGTCGCCGTGGCATCCGGTCAGGCGGCCGTCGCCGTCACGCTGCTCGCACTCGCGCACCGCGGTGGGCACATCGTCGCGGCGCACCAGCTCTACGGCGGCACGATCGATCTGCTGCAGGAGACGCTCGACGACTTCGGCATCGCCGTGACCTTCGTGGATCAGGACGACCTGGACGCCTGGCGCGATGCGATCACGCCGCGGACCCGCGTGGTGTTCGCCGAGACCGTCGCGAATCCGATCGCGCAGGTGCTCGACATCAGCGCCGTTGCCGACATCGCGCACGACGCGGGTGTGCCGCTCGTGATCGACAGCACCGTCGGCACGCCGCACCTGATCCGCCCAGGCGAGCACGGCGCCGACTTCGTGGTGCACTCGGCCACGAAGTTCCTCTCCGGCCATGGCAGCTCGCTCGGCGGCGTCGTCGTCGATCGGGGCAGCTTCGATTTCGGTGCGGATGCCGCGCGCTGGCCGCAGTTCACCGAGCCTTACACACGCTTCGGAGACTTGGTGCTGTGGGAGCGATTCGGCCGGGGGCACGCCTTCGCCGCACTGGTGAAATCGAAGTACGTGCATGACCTCGGCCCATCGATCTCGCCCTTCAACGCCTGGCAGATCCTGCAGGGCATCGAGACGCTCGACCTGCGGGTCGCACGGCAGAGTGCCACCGCGCTGCGGATCGCCCAGCACCTCTCCGACCATCCTGCGGTGGCCGCGGTGCACCACCCCGGACTCGCCGGCAACCCCTGGCACGAGCTCGCGAAGCGCTACCTTCCCAACGGGGTGCCGTCGGTGTTCTCCTTCGACCTCGCCGGCCCGCAGGACGAGACGGCATTCACCCGCGTCGCCACCGTGCTGGATTCCCTGCGCGTGTTCCGCCTGGTGGCGAACATCGGCGACGCCCGCAGTCTCGTCGCGCACCCGGCATCCATGACCCACGGGCATCTGACCGCCGACCAGCGCGCCGCCGCCGGCATCTCGCTGACCACGGTCCGCGTCTCCGCCGGTCTTGAGGACCCGGCCGACCTCATCGCGGATCTCGACCACGCGCTGACGCTGCTCTGAGCGCGCGCCGCTGCCCTGCCCCGCGTCGGGACACCCCACTACGCTGAAGACATGACCGGACTTCGCTGGGGCATCCTCGCCACGGGCGGCATCGCCGCCGCATTCGCATCCGACCTCCGCACCGCGGGTCTTGATCTCGTGGCGGTGGGCTCACGCAGTCAGGCGTCGGCCGACGCCTTCGCCGCGCGCTTCGACATCCCACACGCCCACGGATCCTACGAGGCGCTGGCCGCCGACCCCGAGGTCGACATCATCTATGTGGCCACTCCGCACCCGATGCATCACCAGGACGCCAGGCTCGCGCTGGAGAACGGCAAGCACGCACTGGTCGAGAAGGCGTTCACCCTCAACCGCGCAGAGGCCGAGGACCTGCAGCGGCTCGCTGCCGAGAAGGGACTCATCGTCATGGAGGCGATGTGGACCCGCTACCTGCCGCACATGGTGCACCTGCGCGAGATCATCGCGGCAGGAACGCTCGGCGAGATCCGCGCGGTCATGGCGGATCACACCCAGAAGCTGCCGACAGATCCGGCCCACCGCCTGAACGCGCTCGAGCTCGGCGGCGGTGCCCTGCTCGATCTCGGCATCTACCCGATCTCGTTCATCTGGGACGTGCTCGGTGAGCCCACCTCGATCCAGGCGACGGCTCGGCTGATCGAGACCGGCGCGGACGCCGAGGTCGCGACGATGATGACGCACGCCGGCGGCGCGATCTCCACGAGCCTGTCGTCCTCGCGCGCAGCCGGAGCCAACGCTGCCGTGATCGTGGGCACCGAGGCGCGGATCGAGATCGACCGGGTCTGGTACACTCCCACCTCGTTCCGCGTGGTGGCGCCCGACGGCACCGTCCTCGAAGAGTATGTCTCCGCCGTCGAGGGGCGCGGCATGCAGTACCAGGCGTTCGCTGCCGAGAGCGCCGTGGCGGGCGGTGACCCGGAGTCGCTCGCCCTGCCGATCGCGGAGAGCGTCGCCATCATGGGCACGCTCGATGAGATCCGACGCCAGATCGGCGTCAGCTACCCGGGCGAGGAGTGAACATGGCCGAGACGACCGGACGCGTCGCCGTCTACCTCGACTTCGACAACATCGTCATCTCCTGGTACGACCGGGTGCACGGCCGAAACGCCTACGGCAAGGATCGTCAGCGCATCGCCGAGAACCCGAACGACCCCGAGGTGGCGGAGCGGCTGAAGCAGGCGGTCATCGAGGTCGGCGCGATCATCGACTATGCATCGTCGTTCGGCACCCTCGTGCTCACCCGCGCGTACGCCGACTGGTCCGCGCCCGTGAACGCCGAGTACCGCTCTCAGCTCGTCGCCCGCGCGGTCGACCTGGTGCAGCTGTTCCCCGCTGCCGCGTACGCGAAGAACGGCGCCGACATCCGACTCGCCGTGGATGCCGTCGAGGACATGTTCCGCCTGCCCGATCTCACGCACGTCGTGATCGTCGCCGGCGACAGCGACTACGTGCCGCTGGCGCAGCGGTGCAAGCGTCTGGGCCGCTACGTGATCGGCGTCGGAGTGGCGGGCTCCACCGCCAAGTCGCTCGCCGCGGCCTGCGACGAGTTCGAGTCGTACGACTCACTGCCCGGCGTCATCCGCCCGCCCAAGACCGTGGCCGCGCCCGCTGCCGTCCCCGTCAAGGATGCCAAGGAGAAGGCGGAGCCGAAAGTCGCGAAGACCCGTCGGGCGAAGTCCGCGCCGAAGAACGATGAGCAGGGCGAGGCGACCTCGCTGCTGGAGCGCGCCCTGCGGCTCGGGCACGACAAGGCGGATGCTGACGAATGGCTGCACGCTTCGGCGGTGAAGACGCAGATGCGCCGGATGGATCCGTCGTTCAGCGAGAAGGCCCTCGGCTTCCGCTCGTTCAACGACTTCCTGCGCTCGCGTGACGACGTCGCCGAGCTCTCCGAGAGCGGGCACGAGCGGATGATCCGGCTGCGGGAGAGCTGACCGCGGGGCGATAGTTAAGACCCTGTCCGAACGGGCGAGGCGTTGCTAGGCTGACCTGCACGTCTGGGGACGAAGCTGGGGACGAATCTCGATGAGGAGAACGTCATGCAGAGAAGACCCACCCATCGCGCCCTGGCCATCGCCGCGGCGCTGTCGCTGACCGCGGCACTCGCCCCCGCGGCGGCATCCGCCGCGGAGACGCCCCCAGGCCACGAGCGCAAGGCCGAGGCCTACGCCGAGAAGACGATGCGGTCGATGACGCTGGAGCAGAAGATCGGCCAGCTGTTCATCCTCTTCGCCTACGGGCCCCACGCCGACACGACCGACGCACGCAACACCGCGCTGTACGGCCAGCCCACGGCGTCCGACATCATCTCCGAGTACGAGCCCGGCGGGTTCATCCTGTTCTCGGCACGCGACAACATCGTCGACCCGACGCAGGTCGCCAGCCTCTCCAACGGCCTGCAGGATGCCGCGATGAACGCGGGCGCCGGCATCCCGATGCTCGTCAGCACCGATCAGGAGCAGGGGCTGGTGACGCGCATCGCCTCGCCGGCCACCCTCTTCCCGGGAAACATGGCCCTGGGCGCCGGACGCAGCGCGAAGGACGCCCGCAAGGCCGCGGCCATCACCGGCCAGGAGCTGCTGGCGATGGGCATCCACCAGAACAACGCACCCGTCGCCGACGTGAACGTCAATCCCGACAACCCGGTGATCGGCGTGCGCAGCTTCTCGTCCGACCCGGCGCTCGTCGCAGAGCTCACCGCGGCTTCCGTGAAGGGCTACCAGAAGGATGCCGGAATCGTCGCCACGGCCAAGCACTTCCCCGGGCACGGCGACACGGCCACCGACTCGCACACCGGTCTTCCGGTGATCACCCACACGCTCGAGGAATGGCAGCAGATCGACGCGCCGCCGTTCGAGGCGGCGATCGCGGCAGGTGTGGATTCGATCATGACCGCCCACATCGTGGTGCCGGCACTCGATGACAGCGGCGATCCCGCGACCCTGTCGCACGAGATCATCACCGGTCAGCTGCGCGAGGCGCTCGGGTTCGATGGCGTCATCGTCACCGACGGACTCGAGATGGCGGCGGTCCGCCAGGAGTACGGCGACGGCGAGGTCGCCGTCCGCGCTCTGGAAGCCGGCGTCGACCAGCTGCTGCTGCCTGCAGACCCGCAGGAGGCGTACGAGGCGATCGACGTGGCGCTCGACTCCGGACGGCTCACCGAGGAGCGCATCGATGAGTCCGTCGAGCGGATCCTGAAGATGAAGTACCACCAGGGCGTGATCAAGCACCCGACCGTCTCGGTCGACAAGGTCATGAAGACGGTCGGCAAGAAGTCGAACCTCCGCGCCGCCGAGAAGATCACCGACCGGACCACCACTCTGATCCGCAACGATGCCGGGGCTCTCCCCGTCGCGGTGGACGGCAAGAAGGTGCTGGTCACGGGCTACGGCGAGGTCACCGGTCGCACTCTGGCCGCCGAGCTGACGGCCAGAGGCGCCGAGGTGACGGCACTTCCCACCGGCACGTCCCCGTCCGCTGCCGCGATCGCGCAGGCGACCGCCGCCGCGACCGCGAGCGATGTCACCGTCGTGCTCACCAACGGCGTCACCGCCACCAGCCCTCAGAAGGGCCTCGTCGCGGCGTTGAATGCCACGAGCACCCACCTCGTGGTCGCCGGCGTCCGCAACCCGTACGACATCAACCAGCTGCCCGGGGTCGACAACTTCATCGCGACGTACTCGTACGCGACCCCCGCGCTGCAGTCGCTCGCCAAGGTCATCACCGGCGAGATCACCCCGCAGGGTGCGCTGCCGGTCGACATCTACACCGGCGATGACTCGGGCGAGATCCTCTACCCCTTCGGCCACGGACTGGGGTGGTGAGGTCATGAGCATCAGCAGAAGAGGAGTCTTCCGCGCGGCCGGTGTGGCCGCCGCCACGGCCGCCGGTGTCGCCGCGAGCGGAGGCGCCGCCTTCGCGGGCGGTGGGATCGCAGCATCCGGTGGTCGGGGCCGCAGCCTGCGCACCGGCGCCGACATCGCCGCTGCAGACGGCTGGCGCATGTTCGCCGGGCGCAAGGTCGGTGTCATCACCAACCCCACCGGCGTGCTGCACGACTTCACCAGCATCGTCGATGACATGCATGCGAAGGGCGTCGGCCTCGCGGCGGTGTTCGGTCCGGAGCATGGCTTCCGCGGCACCGCGCAGGCCGGCGAGGCCGAGGAGACGTTCACCGACCCGCGCACTGGCGTGACCGTGTACGACGCTTACGGTGCGAACGTGGCGAAGATGGCCGGGTTCTTCACGACCGCCGGCGTCGACACGATCGTGTTCGACATCCGGGATGTCGGCGTGCGCTTCTACACCTACATCTGGACGATGTGGACCGCGATGCAGGCGGCGGCTCAGGTCGGCGATCTGCGCTTCGTGGTTCTCGATCGTCCGAACCCGCTCGGCGGCCGCGCCCGCGGCCCCGTGCTGCAGCAGGGGTACACATCAGGTGTCGGGCTGCTGGAGATCTCGCAGCAGCACGGCATGACCGTGGGTGAGCTGGCGCGATTCTTCAACGCGACGTTCATGGAGCGCGCGGGGCAGCAGAAGCTCAGCGATCTGCAGGTCGTGCAGGTCAAGGGATGGCGGCGCGAGATGGTCGGACCGGACCAGGCCGACCGGTGGATCCCGCCGTCGCCGAACATGCCGACGCCGCAGACGGCGGTCCTGTACCCGGGCACCGGCCTGGTCGAGGCGACGGACTGGTCGGAGGGGCGCGGAACCACTCGCCCGTTCGAGCTGATCGGCGCGCCGTATCTCGATCACCGATGGGCTGAGGCGCTCAACGCGAAGAAGCTCGCGGGAGTGGAGTTCCGCGAGGCGTACTTCACACCGACGTTCTCGAAGAACGCCGGCGAGGTCTGCGCGGGCGTCCAGGTGCACATCATGGATGCGGAGAAGGTCGACGCCATCGAGGTCGCCACGCACATGCTCGTGGAGGCGCGCAGGATCTATCCCGAGTTCTCCTGGCGTGGCGACGGCGGGCGCTGGATCGGGCTTCTGACCGGCTCCGGCCGGTTCCAGGAGCAGCTCGAGGCGGGCGTGTCCGCCGAGGAGATCATCGCGGCGTGGCAGCCCGAGTTGAAGAAGTTCGTGCGCGATACCCGCCCGCACCTGCTATACGGCGGACCCCGGCAGTGAGTGCCGTGCGGGCGCCGGTCGGATCGCCGGCGCCCGCACGAAGCCTCACTGGTTGCTGAAGGCTGCGTCGAAGGACGCCGCAGGTGCCGGCCACAGCAGCGACCGCACGTACGTCACGGCCTCGGCGGCGCCGTGCAGCCGGTCCATGCCGGCATCCTCCCACTCGATCGAGATGGGGCCGGCGTATCCGATCGCGTCCAGGGCGCGGAAGGCGTCCTCCCAGGGCACGTCGCCGTGCCCCGTCGAGACGAAGTCCCAGCCGCGCCGAGGGTCTCCCCAGGGCAGGTGGGAGCCGAGCACCCCGGCCCGGCCGTTCTGCGGGCGCATCCGGGTGTCCTTGCAATCCACGTGATAGATGCGGTCCTTGAAGTCCCAGATGAACCCCACCGGATCGATGTTCTGCCACATCATGTGCGAGGGGTCCCAATTGAATCCGAACGCCTCGCGGTGGTCGACGGCCTCCAGCGCGCGCACCGAGCTCCAGTAGTCGTAGGCGATCTCGCTGGGATGCACCTCGTGCGCGAAGCGCACACCCTCGCCGTCGAACACGTCGAGGATCGGGTTCCAGCGTGCGGCGAAGTCCTCGAAGCCGGCCTCGATCACCGAGGCCGGCACCGGCGGGAACATCGCGACGTACTGCCAGATCGACGACCCGGTGAAGCCGACGACGGTGTCGACGCCGAGCTTGCGGGCGACGCGTGCGGCGCGCTTCATGTCGTCAGCGGCACGCCCCCGCACTCCCTCGGCGTCGCCGTCGCCCCACACGTAGTCGCGCAGGATCGCCTGGTGCCGGAAATCGATCGGGGCATCGCATACGGCTTGGCCGGCGAGGTGGTTCGAGATCGCGAAGATCTGCAGACCGTGCCGGTCGAGGATCTCCTTGCGGGATGCCAGATAGGCGTCGTCCTCGTCGGCGCGGCGCAGGTCGAGATGGTCGCCCGATGCGGCGATCTCGAGGCCGTCGTAGCCCCAGGAGGCCGCGAGTCGCGCAACCTCCTCGAAGGGCAGATCGGCCCACTGGCCGGTGAACAGGGTGACGGGGTGGTGTGCCATGTCGCTCCTTCGTCGGGGTGCGGGGTCAGGCGCCGAAGGCGCGCAGGGCTCGGATGCTGCGCTCGGCCAGTTCGTCTTGAGAGGCGGCCAGCGGTCGCCACACCGAAGCAGCGACGGCGATGGTCGCGTTCTCGCCGGTGAAGCTCTCCAGGCCGAGTATGCCGGTGTAGCCCGCGTCGTCCAAGGCTCGCAGCATCGTCGGCCAGTCGGTGTGATCATCGCCGACCGCGCCGCGGTCGCTGCCGCACACCTGCACGTGGGCGATGGCAGCCCCGGCGGCGCGCACGGCATCGGCCGGGCTCTTCTCCTCGATGTTCAGATGGTAAGTATCCAGCGCCAGGCCGAGGCCGGCGCCCAGCAGCGGATCGAGCGCCTCCAGGCACTGCTCGACCGTGTTGATCAGGCTGGTCTCGTAGCGGTTCAGGGGCTCGACGGCGAGCGCGATCCCGCGGTGCGACGCTGCGTCGACCAGCGGCGCGAGATTCTCGCGCAGCTCGCTGATCGCTGCGATGCGCTCGGCGGCATCCATGCGCCAGGTGGTGCCGGTCGGGGCGTAGAAGGGACCTGCGACGACCGGTGATCCCACGACCTCCGCGGCGGCGATGCACGCGCGCAGGTAGTCCTGTGTCGCGGCGATGTCGCCGGCCCGTGCGACCAGCGATCGCCCTGGACCCATCGCGCCCACCACGACCGCCTGCAGGCCGTGCGCGTCGAGCACATCGCGCGTACGCGCTGGGTCCCAGTCGCCGACGCTCTCCAGCGGCAACTCCAGGGCGTCGTACCCCATGCCGGCCGCCTTGCGGGCCAGCGGTTCCAGCGATTCGTCGGTCAGCGGCGAGGTCCACACCCAGGTGTTGACGGCCAGCGCGTGCATCGGAACTGCTCTCCTGTCAGGTGACGGTCGGGGTCGCACCGGTCCGGCAGCCGCTCCCCTGTGCTGCCGGACCGGTGCGGCAGGTCACGGGATGACCCGGTCCTGCCAGACCTGCGGGTAGCCGGGCAGGTTCTCTCCGCCGAACTTCGCGTAGTGGCCGTCGGGCATGCCCTCGTTGGCGGCGAGGTAATCGTCGAGCTCGGCCGCGGTGATGGGCGTCTGCGGCAGCACCCACTCCTTCGGGATCTCCTCGCCGGCGAAGATCTTCTGCGCGGCGAGCAGCGGCGTGCGCCACTGGAAGTTCGAGTACACCGGCGCGAGCGCGGTCATCCCGGTCTCCTTCCACTTGCGCAGGAAGCTCATCTCGTCTTCACCGGTCATCACCGGGTAGTCGACGCCCGCGTCCTCGAATGCCTCGATGGCGGCGACGGCGCCGTCACCGGCATCCATCCACACGCCGTCGACGTCGCCCTTGGCGAGCTCGTCGGTGATGATGTTCTTGATCTCGGCCGGGTCGGCACCGGTGAAGTGGTCGACGGCCTCGATGCCCGCCTCGGCGAACAGCTTCTTCGCGCCGGCCCAGCGGTGCTCGAGCACGTCGACACCGGGCAGGATGCGCAGCGCCACGACCTTGTCGCCCTCCTCGAGGTTGTCGATGAGGAACTCGGCGGTGTCGATGCCCCAGGCGAAGCCGCCGATCGGGTGGATGAACGTCACCTGGCAGTCGGTGTTCACACCGCGGTCGAAGACGATCACCGGCTTGCCGGTCTCGCAGGCGCGCTCGACGGCCGGGGTCATGGCCGCCGTGCTGTTGGGCGAGATCAGGAAGACGTCGCAGCCGCCTTCGGCGATGAAGTAGTCGATGTCGGCGATCTGGGTGTCATCGGAGTCCTGCGCATCGCGGGTCTCCATCTCGCTGATGACGCCGTCCTCCTGCAGTACCTTGAGCTGCTCGTTCATCGTGATCCAGCCGGTCTGGCGCCACGGGTTCGAGATCGACGCGTTCGCGAAGCATGCCTTCTTCGCGCCCTCGCTCGCGAACTCCGAGGTGTCGACCATCTCGGCGTTGATGTGCTGCAGGTACGGCTCGGTACTCGGGCCCTCGGGCTGCACATCGCGCTCGGCGAACTGCTTGTCGAACAGGGCCTGGTCGAACCATTCATCGTTCGACTCGGGCGCTTCGGACTCCTCGGTCTCGGGCGGCGCGACAGACGGGTCGGTGGTGCACCCGGCCAACGCGATGAGACCGAAGACGGCCACCGTGGCGGTGGCGATCTTCATTGATCGACGCATTACTGTTCTCCTCTGATCTGTGTGGCGCCCTCCGTGGCGAGAGCAGGTGTCGCGGACTGGCGAGCCGGGTCGTCGGGAGACGGATCCGGCTCCTTCCCCTGGTCGGGAGAAGACGGTGCGGCCGGACCGTTCCGGCGGCGCGCCCGGAAGGCGACCGCGGAGTAGGCGACGGCGGCGATGATGATGACGCCCTGCACGGCGTCGCGCAGTGTCGATGGGACGCCGAGGATGTTCAGCAGCATGAACAGCGCCTCGAGCACGAAGGCGCCCGCGACGGCGGCGACCACCCAGCCGCGTCCGCCGCCGAGCACCACGCCGCCGAGGACCACGGCGGTGATCGAGATGAACTCGTAGCCCTGGCCGACCGAGGGATGCACGCCCGCGTAGCCCACCAGCAGCACAGCCGAGAGGGTGGCGGAGACCGACGAGATCACGAAGGCCTGCGTGGTGACCCAGGCCCGCCGTCCGCCGGCGTAGTCGACCGACCGGGCGTTGTCGCCGATCGCGATGAGCAGCTTGCCCAGCGGGCGCTTGGTCACCCAGATCGCCAGTGCCAGCCAACCGATCAGGATCAGCGACGACCATGGGATGAAGTCGAGCACCGGCACGTCGCGGATACCGCCGCGTCCGATCTGCCGGAAGCTGTCGGCGGGGTTGCCGGTGGCTGCCCCGCCCGTCCACCACATCGCGCCGCCGAGCAGCGCGAGCATCATGCCCAGCGTCACGATGAAAGAGGGCACCTTGAGCAGGGTGGTGAGGATGCCGTTGGCCAGGCCGACCAGGATGCCGAACGCCAGCATGAGCAGCAGTACCGGCACCGTCTTCGCGTCGTCGTTCCCGACGAGGTTGCCGGCGATGATGACCTGAGCGGTGATGAGCGAGCCCTGGGAGAGGTCGAACTCGCCGGCGACGATGACGAAGTACTGGCCGATGGCCACGATCGCGATCGGGGCGACGCGCTGGATGAAGCGCATCAGCTGGCCCGGTTCGGCGAAGTTCGGGTTCATGATCATCACGGCGATCAGCAGCAGCACGAGCAGCAGGAAAACCGCACCGCGGGGGCTCACCAGAGTGCGCAGAAAGCTCATCGTGCGCCTCCTTCCGTGGTGTCATTCGCAAGGTCCGCCGCGGCAGCGGCCATCGCCGGCTCGGCGGCGCGCGCGTCGGCATCCGAGCTGCTGCGTATGCCGCCGGGGCCGAAGCGGGTGCGCCGCCGGATGACTGCCCGACGGCTGTACACGGCGACGGCGGCGATGATGACGATGCCGCGCACCACGTCCTTCAGGAACGGGTTGACCTGCATCACGCTCATCACGCTGTCGACGACCGCGAGGATCGCGACGCCGCCGATGCTGCCCCAGATCGAGCCGCGACCGCCCAGCAGCAGCGTGCCGCCGAGCACCACGGCCGCGATCGAGAGCAGGTCGTAACCGCCCTGCTGACCGACGGTCGGCGTGCCCACGCCCAGCCGGCTGGCCAGCAGCAGGCCCGCGAGCCCGGCGAACAGCGAGCACAGGGTATGCGCCACGATCAGCGGTGGTCGAGTGCGCACGCCCGAGAGCCGGGCGATCTCGGGATCGCCTCCGACAGCGAAGAGGTGGGCGCCGGTGCGCGTGCGTCCGAGCAGGAACCACACCGCCGCGGCGAGCGCGATCATGATCACGGTCGACAGCGGCACGGGGCCGATCCCCGTCGCACCGAGCAGCTGGAACTCCCACGGCACCTTGCCTGCCGAGCCCTGGAACCCCGTGTTCAGGATGCCCTGCAGGATGAGTCCGACGCCGAGTGTGGTGATGAAGCCGTTGACCTTCAGCACGGTGACGATCAGGCCGTTGACCAGGCCGATGCCCGCGCACACGAGCAGCGTCAGCGCCACGGCGTAGGGGATGTTGGCGGGGTTTCCGTCCATGGTGATCGCGGCGATGAGACTCGCCATGCTCACCACGTAGACGACCGAGAGGTCGAGCGAGGCGCCGACGATCACCAGCGTCTGGCCGATGGCGACCAGTCCCAGCACGCTCATGCCGGTGAGGATGTCGCGGATGCTGCCGTCGCTGAAGAAGTTGCGGCCGACGCTCGCGGTGAGCACGGCGCCGACGATGAGCACGAGCACGAGGATCGCGAGCACGATGATGGGTGCGTCGATGCGGATCTTCTTCATCGGGTCCCTCCCGTGGCCGGGTCCTGCTGCGGTGCGCCGGTCGCGGCGGCGAGGATCTCGTGCTCGGCCGACCCCGCGGGCAGCTCCGCGGTGAGCTCGCCGTCGTGCATGACGAGGATGCGGTCGCTCATGCCGATCACCTCGGGCAGCTCGCTGGAGACCATCAGCACGGCCTTGCCTTCGGCCGCGAGCTGGCGCATCAGGGTGTAGACGGCGTACTTCGCGCCGACGTCGATCCCTCTGGTGGGCTCGTCGAACAGCACGATCTGGGGCTCGGTGAGCAGCCACTTGGCCAGCACGACCTTCTGCTGGTTGCCGCCGGAGAGGAATCGCACCTCCTGAGCGGTGCCGCGCGAGCTGATCTCGAGAGCACTGAGGATGCCGGGTGCGCGCGATGCCGCGCCGCGGGTCCGCCCGGCGAAGACGCTGCGCATCACGAGCAGCGTGTTGTCGAGCACCGACTGGCCGAGGGCGAGCCCCTGTGCCTTGCGGTCTTCGGTGACCAGGGCGAGCCCCGCCCGCACGGCCGCGCGGGCGCTGCGGAAGCGCACAGTGTCTCCGTCGATGCGCATCGCTCCGCGGGTGAACGGCTGCACGCCGAAGATGCCCTCGACCAGCTCGGTGCGTCCGGAGCCCTGAAGCCCTGCCACACCGACGATCTCACCGGCGCGCAGGGTCAGCGAGACGCCGTCGACGAAGGCATTGCCGCTGCCGTCGAGCTCGAGCCGCGCGGCGCCCGGGCGGGCGCCGTCGACAGGCTCGGGGAAGTACGACTGGATGGGTCTGCCGACCATGCGGCGCACCAGTTCGTCGGTGGTCAGGTCGTCAGCGGCACCGGTCGACACGCGCCGGCCGTCCTTGAGGATGGTGATGCGGTCGCAGAGGTCGAAGATCTCCTTGAGACGGTGCGAGACGTAGATCACGGCGACGCCGCGAGAGGTGAGCCGTCGAACGATGGCGTAGAGCAGCTCGACCTCGCGATCGCTGAGAGCGGCGGTCGGCTCGTCCATCGAGATCACCTGGGCGTCGAACGAAAGCGCCTTGACGATCTCGACGATCTGCTGCTCGGCGACGGTGAGCGAGCGCACGCGCTCCTGCGGGTCGATGAAGTCGACGCCGAGCTCCTCGAGCAGCTCCCTGGTGCGGGCCGCCATGGCGCGGTTGTCGATGAAGCCGCCGCGTCGCGGCTCGCGGCCGAGGAACACGTTCTGCGCGACCGTGCGCTCAGGCAGCAGCGTGAACTCCTGGAAGACGGTCACGATGCCGGCATCCATCGCCTGCCTCGGGTGCGAGTAGTGCACCTCGCGCCCGCCGTACTCGATCTCACCGGCATCCGGCGGCTGCACCCCGGCGATGATCTTCATGAGCGTGGACTTGCCGGCGCCGTTCTCGCCGACGAGCCCATGCACCTCGCCGCGACGCACATCGAAGTCGATGCCTTCGAGCACGTCCACGCCGAAGAACGACTTGCCCACGCCGCGCACGACCAGCACCTGCTCGCCGATCTCGCCCTCGGCCTCGGTGGTCGCATCCAGCGCCTCGCTCACGCCGCCACCTCCACCCAGCGTCCGTCTTCGGCGGCCGAGCGCAGCACCGCATCGGTGAGCACGGCGGCACGCAGCCCGTCAGCGAAGGTGGGCAGCCCTTCCGGCTGCTCCCCCGCGATCGCCGCATGCACATCGGCGACAAAGGCGTCGAACGCGTCCTGGTAGCCCATCGGATGCCCGGCGGGCACCCGCTGCAGCCGCGCGGAATCCGGCGCTGCGGTGGCCGGGTCGCGGGCGAGCATCCTGGATGCCTCGCGTGCCCCCAGCCACAGCTCGTCCGGCCGTTCCTGCTCGAAGCGCAGGGCCTGATGCGATCCATGCAGCTCGATCACGAGCGCGTTCTTCCGGCCCGCGGCCATCTGCGAGATCAGCAGGGTGCCCAGCGCCCCCGACTCGGTCTCGACGAGCAGCGCCGCGATGTCCTCGTTGTCCACGGCGTGTCCGGCACGCTCGTCGTACACGGTGCGGGTGCGGGCACTCAGGCGCCACATGCGCTCGCCGGTGATGAACTCGATCAAGTCGCACAGGTGCGATCCGATGTCGGCGAAGGCGCGCGACCCGCCGCCCGCTGACGTGGTCCGCCAGTCGTCGTCGCTGGGCAGCAGCATCCAGTCCTGCAGGTATGAGCAGTCCAGGGTGAGCAGCGCGCCGAGCTCGCCGCGCTGCACCCTGGCGCGCGCTTCGCGCACCATCGGGTGGTAGCGGTAGACGAACGGCACCGCCGCGATGAGATCGGATGCTGCCGCCAGCGCGGCCAGCTCACGGGCGTCTCCGACGTTGGTCGCCAGCGGCTTCTCGCACACGACGTGCTTGCCGGCGCGCAGTGCGTCCAGCGCGAGCGACGCGTGACTGTCGTTGGGAGTGCAGATGTGCACCAGGTCGACGTCGTCGGTCTGCAGCAGCGTGTCCGCGTCGGGTGCCGAGCGCTCGGCCCCCAGGGCGACGGCGGCGCGCTCGGAGCCCGCGGCGGTCGATGTCGCCACGGCGACCAGCCGCCCGCCCGCGTCGCGGGACGCTGCGCGGTGCACGCGCGCCATGAATCCTCCGCCGAGGATGCCGGTTCGGATCGTTCCGATGCCGGTGTGAGTGACATCCGTTGTCATGTCGGTGAGTCTGACACAGTTTCGCGACTTCTGCCACTGTTTAAGCAAAAGCTTTGTGCTGCACGCGCAGAAGATGTTTGGTGATGCACTGAAAGGGTGTGCTTTACTGGCGAAATGGTCGATGTGATGCGCTCCGCCCCAGCGAGCACGGCGGGCGCCGGGGAGATCTTCCAGCTCTTCCTCGACGGTCGCGCGCGCACCAAGGCCGAGATCGCCGCCTCCACGGGGCTGTCGCGGTCGACGGTGGCCGCGCGCATCGACGCACTGCTCGCCGCGGGACTGATCCAGGGCGCCGGAGAGGCGGTCTCCACCGGCGGGCGCCCTCCCGCGCGGCTCGCGTTCAATCCGCACGCCGGCGTCACACTGGCGATCGACCTGGGCGCGACGCACGCCACCGTCGCGATCGCCGATCTCGCCGGCAGCATCCTCGACGCTCTCACCCGGCGCATCGACATCGGCGACGGCCCCGAGCCGCTGCTGGATCGACTGCTCGATGACGGGGGCGCACTGCTCGCCGGCACAGGACTGCCGCTGCTCGGCGTCGGGATCGGGGTCCCCGGGCCGGTCGAGCACTCCACCGGCCGCCCCACGAACCCGCCGATCATGCCCGGGTGGGACCGCTTCGACGTGCCAGGCTACGTGCAGCGCCGCTTCGATGTTCCTGTGCTCGTCGACAACGATGTGAACATCCTCGCCGTCGGCGAGCAGGCCACGTCGTGGCCGCACACCCGCGATCTGATCTTCATCAAGGTCGCCACCGGCATCGGCGCCGGCCTGATCAGCGGCGGACAGCTGCAGCGCGGCGCCCAGGGATCAGCGGGCGATCTGGGTCACGTGCAGGTGCCCCGGTCCGCCGACAGCGCGCGTCCCCTCGACGACGACCGTGACCTGGAGGCGATCGCGAGCGGCACGGCGATCGCCGCCGTGCTGCGCGCACAGGGCATCGAGGCCGCCGGAAGCGCCGACGTCGCCGACCTCGTCCGCGCCGGCAACCCTGCCGCGATCGAGGCGACCAGGCAGGCGGGACGCGATGTCGGCGAGGTGCTCGCGACGGTCGTGAACCTGCTGAACCCGTCGGTCATCGTACTGGGCGGCATCGTGGCACGTGCCGGAGAGCATCTTCTCGCCGGCGTGCGAGAAGTCGTCTACCGTCGCTCCATCCCCCTGGCCACGCAGCATCTGACCATCGTGCAGAGCCAGGCCGGTGAGCACTCCGGCGTGCTGGGCGCCGCGATCATGGTCGCGCGCCACGTGCTCTCGCCCGCGAGTGTCGACGCGCGCATCGCCGCCGTCGGCTGAGCCGACGGCCGCGGCCGCAGTGACGACAGCGCTTCGGGGATAGTCTCGAAGTGTGGAACACGTCCCGCATTCCCCCTATCTGAGAGCGCTGGGCGGACAGCGCGCACAGCTGCATCCGGCACTGCGCACCTACTTCTCGGCCGTGCCCTCCGGGCAGGTGGGCGTCGGCGAGGGCACCTTCTCACGCATCGGCACGCCGCGCCGCTGGCTGTGGCCGGTGCTGCGGTGGCTGCAGAAACACGGCGTCGTGTACGCGGGCTGGCATGAGAACGTGCCGTTCACCGTGCGCAACGTCAGCGTCGCGAGCCGCGTGATCGGCGAGCGCACCCTGCATCTGCCCGACGAGGATTGGACGATGCGCGACTCGGCGGGCTCCACCGCACACGGCCGCGTGCTCGATCAGCTCGGAGAGCCGGTCACCGTCGCCGTCGTCTTCGACGTCACCGTCGACGGCGACGCGCTCGCTCTGCGCAGCAGATCGGTGGGCATCCGCCTGGGCCGCTTCAGGCTCCTGGTGCCGCGGCCGCTCGCACCCATCGTGCGGCTGTGCGAGAGCGCCGAAAGGCAGGCCGGCCGTCAGCGTGTGGCGCTCACGATCGATGTTCCGCTGCTCGGGCGCGTCTACGAGTACGAGGGCGTGTTCACCTACCGGCTGGAAGACGTGTCGTGAGCCGGGTCGTGATCGGCGGATCGACCGGGTTCATCGGACGCCACCTGCAGCGGAAGTATCTCGCCGAAGGGCGGGAGGTGGTCACGATCTCGCGCTCGGATGCCGACCTGGGCTGGCACGAGCAGTCCGGCATAGATGCGGCCGTCGACGGCGCGGCGCTGGTCGTGGGCCTGGCGGGAAAGAGCGTCAACTGCCGCTACACGCGGGCGAACCGTGCCGAGATCTTCCGTTCGCGGCTGGAGACCACGGCGGCACTGAGCGCGGCCATTGCCCGGGCATCCTCTCCCCCGCCGCTGTGGATCAACTCCTCGACCGCGACCATCTACGGGCACGCCGAGGATCACCCCATGACCGAGACCGCGGGCGAGATCGGCACCGGTTTCTCCGTGGAGGTCGCCAAGGCGTGGGAGCGCGCGCTGTACGAACCCGACCTGCCGCACACCCGCCGCGTCGCCCTGCGCACGGCCATCGTGCTCGGCGATGCCGGGGTGCTCGGCCCGCTGCGCACGCTCGCGAGGCTGGGGCTCGGCGGAACGCAGCTCGACGGCCGCTGGCCGGTGTCGGCTGCGCGGCGTGCCGCGGGAACCGCGCACCTGCCGGGAGCCCGGGGCGGACGTCAGCGTTTCAGCTGGATCTACGTCGACGACGTGCTCGGCATCATCGACTTCCTCGAGCGGCATCCGCATCTTGAGGGCCCGATAAACGCCGCCGCACCGAACCCCGTCGACAACCGCACGTTCATGGCGGCGGTGCGACGCGCTCTGGGCGTGCGGTTCGGCCCGCCGACACCGCGATGGATGCTCGAGATCGGCGCCATGGGAATCCGCACCGAGACCGAGCTGATTCTGAAGAGCAGATGGGTGCTGCCCGAACGGCTCGTCGACGCGGGGTACGAGTTCCAGCATCCGGAGCTCGAGGAGGCGCTGCGCGCCGCGTTCACGGAGCCGGCCACGGCCTGATCGCGCCGCTCAGGACGTCGCGACGGCCTCGCCGCCGCGCTCCTGCTTCAGCGCGGGCAGGTAGCCGAGTGCACCGACGATGCTGAACGCTCCCGCCGCGACCATCGCGACGACCGGGCTCGTGACCTGGGCGAGCGGCATGAGCACGAGCAGCCCGAGGCTGTACGCGCCCCCGGCGATCATCGAGTTCATCGACAGCACCATGGCCCTCGTCTCCGAGCCGCTCTGCCGGTGCAGCAGCGCGTTGTGCACCGGGCCGGCGGCGCCATGCGTGAGATAGGCGAGGCCATAGCCGATCAGCAGCCCGACGGGGCCGGCGGCCAGCCCCATGAGCACGACGAACACGCCGTTCACCACCCGCATCGCGATCGCTGCGCCCGCGGTGCCCAGTCGTCTGCGCAGCAGGGACACCGACGAGGATCCGACGGCGAACAGGCCCCACGCGACGGCCGATGCCGGCCCGAACACGGCTGCTGCCGCACTCTCCGTGCCGAGCTGCTCGGCGAGGCGGATGGGAGTCAGCGACTCGAAGGCGATCATCGCGACGCTCCAGAACACCTCCACCGTCACCAGCGCGCGCAGCGCTCCTGAGCGTCTCAGCAGTCGAAGGCCGCCCCTCACTGCGAGCGGTGTCTCGCGCACGGCGAACGCGAGAGTGACGCGTCCCCTGGCCGGCTCGCGCACGAGTGCGGCCACGAGCACTCCGGACACCGCGTACAGCGTGGCCGCGAGGATGAAGGGCAGCACGAGTGCCGACATTCCCTCGATCGGATGCCAGGCGACCAGCCCACCGCCGGCCGCAGCTCCCGCGGCGATCGCGATACCCAGGGCGGCCGCGGCCCTCCCGAGCGGCACGTCCAAGGGCGCGTCGGGATCATCCGCGAGCGCGACGTCGACGAACCAGGCCTCCAGCGGACCGGAGTCCAGCGCGCGGAACACTCCCTGCAACACGAGCGCGAGCGCGAAGACCGCGAACGACTCGGCTGTCAGGAACACGATCGTCGATGCCACGGCGAGCGCGGATGCCGCCAGCAGCAGCGGGCGCCGGCCGATGGCGTCGGCCAGACCGCCGGTGGGCAGCTCCAGCCCGAGCACGACGAAGCCCTGCACCGAGAGCAGCACGCCGATCTCGGCGAGACTCAGGCCGCGCTCGAGTGGCAGCAGCACCGTCATGCCGATGGTGAGACCGACCGGCAGCCACCGCACGACTGAGAGCAGCACGAAGCGCCGCTCGGCCTGGCGCCTGGTGAGGGGTGGCCTGTTCATGCGCTCGGGCGCGGGTCGGACACACCTGCCGGAGGGGCGGGGGTGGTCAGGGACAGCGGCGCTGCGTGTGTCGTGACGTGCAGACGCACCGCGTCGGGGGAACCGGCTCCGACATGCCGATACCGCTCGAAGAGCGCCTCCATCTCGTCTCGCAGCGCCCGCGCCTGTGCCGGCGTCACCTCGACGAAGGTGTCGCTGAGGCCGAGATCGTCGCGCCAGGACTTCGGCCACTGCGGCGCGGCATCCTCCCATCGCTCTGCGCGCTCGACGAACTCGCGCAGGTAGGCACGCTGCAGCCAGCCCACGGCGGCGGCCGCGTCAGGGCGGTCGTCGAAGTCGGAGGGCACCCACGAATGGAATTCGCTGCTGGCCCGCCACTCGCGGCGCCGTCCGACTCCCTCACCGGTGTCGGTGACCAGGCCCACCTCGGCGAGCTGTCGCAGATGGTAGCTCGTCGCACCCGAGTTCGTGTCGAGCAGGCGGGCGAGGTCGGTGGCCGTCGCGGGACCGCCGATGCGCAGCAGCCCAGGGATGCGGGCGCGCATGGGGTGCGCGAGCACCCGAAGCTGGCGTTCATCGAGCCTGATCCCCTGGGGCTCCTTCTCGGTCATGTGCACCAGCGTGGCACGCCGATCGGGTATGCACAAGTCCTTTGCATAGATATTGTGCACACTGTGACGACCGCTGCTGTTCCGCGTCAGTCGTCGTAGCTGAGAGGTGAATTCGAGCAGGCTCGACTCCCACGGCAGCGAGCCGCCGGAGCCCGGCAACGGTTGCCGTCGGCGCGGGTCTTACTCGTCCTGCGCGCCCGCGCCCGCCGAAGGGCCCTCGCGCTCCTGCTTGCGCTTCTCGATCTCCTGCCGCAGACGCCACTCTTCGATCTCGCGATCGAGGTCGGCGATCTGCTCCTCGGTGGTGCGCGTGTCGAGCGGGACGACGGGTGTCACCGGCACCGAGGATCGGGGTCCCGTGGAGGCCGCGCGCGGCGTTCGTCCCAGCGTGATGCCGCCCTCCGGATACACCCGGCCGAGCGCGAACCACAGCACGCTGCCGAGGAGCGGGATGATGATGACGAGGAACAGCCACACGATTCTCGGCAGATAGCGGACCTGCGAATCATCGCGCCGGATGATGTCCACGACGGCGAACACCATCAGTCCGATGATGAGCAGCGTGAACAGGAATGGCATGTTCTCAGGGTAACCGGATCGTCGACTGCGGCGGCGGATCGTTTCTCAGTCGTCACCGGTCGCGATGGGGCGTCCGCGGGTGTTCGACCATGAGCTCCACGACCCGGGGAACACTGTGACGTCGCGGCCGATGATCGCGCCCGCCAGCGCGAACTGCGCTGCGGTGATGCCCGACCCGCAGTAGGCCGCGATCGGGGTTTCGCCGGTGGCGCCGACGGCGTCGAATGCGGCAGCGATGTCGGATGCCGGTGCGAAGCGCCCCTCGGCCGTGACGACCTCGGCGATGGGAAGGTTCCTCGCCCCCGGCACGTGGCCTGCGACCGGGTCGATCGGTTCGCTCTCGCCGCGGTAGCGCTCGGCGGTGCGCACATCGACGAGGACCCCGGTGCCGGGCCAGGCCGCAGCCGCGTCGATGTCGATGATGCCCTCGCCAGCGGGTGAGCCGAGTGCGACGTCGCCGGGTGCGACAGCGACGTCGCCCGTCTCTGACGCACCACCGGCCGCCAGCCACGCGCGCCAGCCGCCGTCGAGCACCCGCACGTCCGCGAGACCGGCACGACGCAGCGCCCACCAGGCGCGGGAGGCGGACGACATCCGCGCATCGTCGTAGATCACCACCGGATCACCGGTTCGGATGCCCCAGCGTCGCGCGGCCTCGGCCAGCGACTCATCGCCGGGAAGCGGATGCCGGCCCTCGTGCAGCTCGCCGTGACGGCTCAGCTCGCCCTCGACGTCGACGAACACGGCACCGGGGATGTGCCCGGCCAGGTACTGTTCACGGCCGTCATCATGGCCGAGACGCCAGCGCGCGTCCAGGACGTGCACCTCGTCGAGGCGGTCGCGCAGCTCGTCGACGGAGATCAGCGGGTTCTCGGATGCACTCGACATGCGCTCACGCTACCGCGCAACACCCCGCACCGGCATCCGTCGCTGGCGCTAACGTGGGGATATGACAGCGCCGATCGATCCCACCACCACTGCCGCCTGGGCCGAGCTCACCGCGATCCGCGACGCGTTCTCCCCCGACCTGCGCGGCTGGTTCGCCGCAGATGCCGGACGCGTCGAGCGCCTGTCGCTGCCGCTCGCCGATCTGCACGTGGATCTGTCGAAGAACCTCGTCACCGATGAGGTCGTAGCATCCCTCGTGCGCCTGGCCGAGCAGACCGGCGTCGCCGAGCGCTACGCCGCCATGCTCGCGGGCGAGCACATCAACACCACAGAGGATCGCGCGGTGCTGCACACCGCGCTGCGGCGCCCGGCCGACGCGTCGCCGGAGCTGGTCGTCGACGGCCAGGACATCGACCACGACGTGCACGAGGTGCTCGATGCTCTGGCAGCGTTCGCCGAGCGCGTCCGCTCGCGCGAGTGGCGCGGCGTGACGGGAAAGAAGGTCACCCACGTCGTCAACATCGGCATCGGCGGCTCGGACCTCGGACCGGTGATGGTCTACGAGGCACTCAAGCCGTATGCGGATGCGGGGATCGAAGCGCGCTTCGTGTCGAACATCGATCCCACGGACATCGCGCAGAAGACCGCGGACCTCGATCCCGAGACGACGCTGTTCATCGTGGCATCCAAGACCTTCACCACGCTCGAGACCCTCACCAACGCGCGCCTCGCGCGCGAATGGCTGTGGGCAGGTCTCGGTGCATCCGGCGTCGTGGATGGCGACGACGAGAGCCGGACGGATGCTGTCGCCCACCACTTCGTCGCTGTCTCGACCGCGCTCGACAAGGTTGCCGAGTTCGGAATCGACCCCGCCAACGCCTTCGGGTTCTGGGACTGGGTCGGCGGACGCTACTCGGTCGACTCGGCGATCGGACTGTCGCTGGCGATCACCCTCGGCCCGGATGCGTTCCGCGAGCTGCTGGCGGGCTTCCACGCCGTCGACGAGCACGTGCGCACCACTGCCCTGGATCGGAATGTGCCGGTGCTGATGGGGCTGCTCAACGTCTGGTACACGAACTTCCTCGATGCGCAGACCCACGCGGTGCTGCCCTACGCCCAGCAGCTGAGCCGCTTCCCCGCGTATCTGCAGCAGCTCACGATGGAGTCGAACGGCAAGTCGGTGCGGTGGGATGGAACGCCCGTCACCACTGAGACCGGCGAGGTGTTCTGGGGCGAGCCCGGCACCAACGGCCAGCACGCCTTCTACCAGCTGATCCACCAGGGCACGCGGTTGATCCCGGCGGACTTCATCGCCTTCGTGAACCCGTCATATCCGCTCAGCGACGACGGTCAGGACGTCCATGCGCTGTTCCTGGCGAACTTCCTCGCTCAGACGAAGGCGCTCGCGTTCGGCAAGACAGCCGAAGAGGTCGAAGTCGAGGGCACGACCGGCGCGCTCGTCGCCGCGCGCACCTTCAGCGGCAATCGCCCGACGACCTCGATCTTCGCGCCTGCACTGACCCCTGCGGTGCTGGGTCAGCTCATCGCGCTGTACGAGCACATCACCTTCACCCAGGGCACGATCTGGGGCATCAACTCGTTCGACCAGTGGGGCGTGGAGCTCGGCAAGCAGCTCGCACTGCAGATCGCGCCCGCGATCGACGGGGACGCGGATGCTGTCGCTGCGCAGGACGCGTCAACCCGGGCACTGCTGGCGTACTACCAGGAGCACCGCAGCTGATCTGCGGCGCTCCTCTGGCTGACGCGTCGGGTGCGACCGGAAGCGCTTCAGGCGCGGCGGTACTGCGCCGTGATCGGGCAGTCGAACGGGTCGCGCGCGGCGAGTCCTACGCGGTTCAGGTAGTCGATGACGATGCGGTAGGAGCGCAGCAGAGTCGTCTCGGTGTACGGGACGTTGTTCGCCGTGCAGTAGTCGCGCACGATCTCGCGCGCTCGTGAGAGGTGCAGTCTCGACATGCTCGGGAACAGGTGGTGCTCCACCTGGTAGTTCAGTCCGCCGAACATCCAGGTCGCCCACCAGCCACCACGGATGTTGCGCGAGGTGCGCACCTGCTTCGAGAAGAAGTCCAGACGCGCCCCGGGGGCGATGATCGGCATCCCCTTGTGGTTGGGAGCGAAGGATGCCCCCATGTAGACGCCGAACACGGCGACCATCACGCCGAAGAAGGCGAAGGCCATCCCGAGAGGCAGCAGCAGGAACAGCGGTACGAGCAGCACGGCGAAGCGCACGGTGATGATGCTGAGCTCGGTCCAGCGTCCCTTGACCTTCTCGCGCGAGAACAGGTGGGCGAAGCTCAGACGGTGCAGGTTCAGGCCCTCGAGCGTCAGCAGCGGGAAGAACAGCCAGCCCTGTCGCTGCGTGATCCAGCGCACCACTCCGCGCGAGCGCGCGGCGTCCTCGTCGAGGAACGAGATCGTGTCGACCTCGATGTCGGGGTCGCTGCCGACCTTGTTCGGGTTGCCATGGTGACGGGTGTGCTTCGAATCCCACCAGGAGTAGCTCATGCCGACGATGCCGGCCAGAATTCTCGCCAGGCGGAAGTTCGCGGGCCCCGAACTGAGGATCTGGCGGTGCGCCGCTTCGTGGGCGAGGAAGGCCACCTGGGTGAACAGGATGCCGAGCGCCGCCGCGATCAGCAGCTGGAACCAGCTGTCGCCGAGAAGGATGAAGCCGGCGATAGCCCCGCCGAAGCCGAGCAGGATCGCCGTGCCGACCAGCGAGTAGAACACCGGAGTGCGGCCCAGCAGACCCGTCTCCTTCACGACGTGCAGGACGTCTTTGTAGGCCCTCGCCATCGGCGGGAACTCCGCGTTCCCGGAATAGGTCTGGCGGATCGCGCCTGCGGTCTCTGTCTTTACGTCTTCGTAGGTGAGAGAGATGATTTTCCCCTGCCGATCGAGAAGCCCTTGAGCCATGGAAGCCAAGGGCATCTGCCGATCGCTGTCTTCAGGCTACGCGGGACGGTATGCGACCGGAGGCATACGTCAAGACGACCGGAAGCCGGTGGATCGACCGATGCGGTGGTCACCGAGAGGTAGCCAGTCAAGGGGGTACCCGGGTTTGCTGTTCGCATCCAGAGTCGACGTGACTTTCGGCGAGGAGTGAGGATGACATGAACGAAGCGATCTCCGGCAGCAACGGATACGGCCGTGGCGGTCGACCTCGACTTGTGCGCAACATCGTGCCCGGTGTCCATCTTCTGCAACACGCGTACGTGAACTGCTATCTCCTTGAGGAGGACGGCGCGCTCACGATCGTCGACACCGCCCACCCGAAGACCTGGCCGGTGCTGGATGCCGCGATCCATGCCATCGGACGAACCCCGGCCGATGTGCGCGCGGTCGTTCTCACCCACGCGCACTTCGACCACCTGGGCTTCGCCCATCGGGCCCAAGACGAATGGAACGTCCCGGTGCACGGGCACGTGAAGGAGCAGTACATCGCCGCGCATCCCTACCGGTACGCGCACGAGAACCCGCGGCTCATCTATCCGATCCGGCATCCGAAGGCGATACCGGCACTGTTCGGGATGCTTCGGGCTGGAGCGCTCGGTGTGCGCGGCATCGTCGGGCTCGTGCCCATCGTGCCCGGCGAGGTCCTCGACGCGCCGGGGCGTCCTCGGGTCGTGTTCACACCCGGCCACACATTCGGGCACTGCGCCCTGCATCTGCCAGACGCCGACGCCGTGTTCAGCGGCGATGCACTCGTAACGTACAACCCCTACACCGGAGCAACCGGACCGCAGATCGTCTCGGGTGCCGCGACCGCCGACAGCCGCCAGGCGCTCTCGTCACTCACCTCTCTCTCCGACACCGGAGCCTCGCTCGTGCTGCCCGGCCACGGCGAGCCGTGGTGGGACGGCGCCGCCTCGGCCGTCGCGGCGGCCCGCGCTGCAGGGCCATCGTGACCGTCGACGGGATGAGCGCACCAGAGCAGGGCGCGAACGAGCCATTGCCGTCGGGCGCGAAAGGCGGACGCAGCGCCTTCTGGGTGATCCTGCTCGTCCTCCTCGGTGGTTATGCTCTCTGGCAGGTCTGGGGTCTTGTGACCACCAAGGACGCGGTGCCGCCGGCGTGGGTGATCACCGTGCCGGCAGACGCAGCGCTTGTCGAAGAACCTCGCATCAGTTACGCGAACTTCAGGGTGACGACATATATGACGATTCGCCCGACCGACGGCCGCACGGCTGCGGATTTGCTTGACGAGATGGGATTGTCTGGGCAACCTACTCAGATCGGTCCCACGCCTTTGGATTGGCGCCCGCTATGGGTGTACGCCAGGCCGGTGCAGGACGGCGTCGAGCTGCGGCTCGTGTACCGACAGGACTTGCACGACGGCCCTGCACCGTAAGCGCGACCCGCTTGGTCAGGCCTCGAGCAACCGATTGATCGCGACAACACTGATAAAGGCCCGGACCCGCAGAAACCTGCGGGCCCGGGCCTCAGATCGCCCCATATGGGGTGAGGAGGAGAGTCAGAAGTCCCAGTCGTCGTCCTCGGTGGCTTCCGCCTTGCCGATGACGTAGGACGAGCCCGAGCCTGAGAAGAAGTCGTGGTTCTCGTCGGAGTTCGGCGACAGAGCCGACAGGATCGCCGGGTTCACGTTCGTGACGGTCGACGGGAACATCGCCTCGTAGCCCAGGTTCATCAGGGCCTTGTTGGCGTTGTAGTGCAGGAACTTCTTGACGTCCTCGGTCAGCCCGACGCCGTCGTAGAGGTCCTGCGTGTACTGCACCTCGTTCTCGTAGAGCTCGTAGAGCAGCGAGAAGGTGTAGTCCTTCAGCTCCTCGCGGCGCTCTGCTGTCTCGGTCTCGAGCCCGCGCTGGTACTTGTAGCCGATGTAATAGCCGTGCACGGCCTCGTCGCGGATGATCAGGCGGATGAGGTCGGCGGTGTTCGTCAGCTTCGCCTTCGACGACCAGTAGATCGGCAGGTAGAAGCCCGAGTAGAACAGGAACGACTCGAGCAGCGTCGAGGCGACCTTGCGCTTGAGCGGGTCGTCGCCACGGTAGTAGTCGACGATGATCTGAGCCTTCTTCTGAAGGTTCTGGTTCTCGACCGACCAGCGGAACGCCTCATCGATCTCCTTCGTCGACGCGAGGGTCGAGAAGATCGAGGAGTAGCTCTTCGCGTGCACCGACTCCATGAAGGCGATGTTGGTGTACACGGCCTCCTCGTGCGGAGTCAGCGCGTCAGGGATCAGCGAGACGGCGCCAACCGTGCCCTGGATGGTGTCCAGCAGAGTGAGGCCGGTGAACACGCGCATCGTCATCAGCTGCTCATCGGGCGTGAGGGTGTTCCACGACTGCACATCGTTCGACAGCGGCACCTTCTCAGGCAGCCAGAAATTGCCGGTCAATCGATTCCAGACCTCGAGGTCCTTATCGTCCTCGATACGGTTCCAGTTGATCGCCTGCACGTGGTCGACCAGCGTGAGCTTCGGAGAGGGAGTCATCTTGCAGTTCCTGTTCTAGAAATCGCGGGTCAGCGGGTCAGAGCGTGCAAGACACGCACGTGTCGAGCTCGGTCCCCTCGAGGGCCATCTGGCGCAGGCGGATGTAGTAGATCGTCTTGATGCCCTTGCGCCAGGCGTAGATCTGCGCCCGGTTGATGTCGCGCGTAGTGGCGGTGTCCTTGAAGAACAGTGTCAGCGACAGGCCCTGGTCGACGTGCTGCGTGGCGGCGGCGTACGTGTCGATGACCTTCTCGTAGCCGATCTCGTACGCGTCCTCGTAGTACTCCAGGTTGTCGTTCGTCATGAACGGCGCCGGATAGTACACGCGACCGAGCTTGCCCTCCTTGCGGATCTCGACCTTCGACGCGATCGGGTGGATCGACGACGTCGAGTTGTTGATGTACGAGATCGAGCCGGTCGGCGGAACCGCCTGCAGGTTCTGGTTGAAGATGCCGTGCTGCTGGATGCTGTCCTTCAGCTCCACCCAATCCTGCTGAGTGGGGATGCTGTGACCGGCGAAGAGCTCCTTGACCTTGTCGGTCTCAGGCGCCCATGCCTGCTCGATGTACTTGTCGAAGAACTCACCCGAGGCGTACTTGGAATCCTCGAAGCCTTCGAACGACTCGCCGCGCTCGATGGCGAGCTTGTTCGACGCCTTCAGCGCGTGGAAGAGCACCGTGTAGAAGTAGATGTTCGTGAAGTCGATGCCCTCTTCCGACCCGTAGAACACCCGCTCGCGCGCCAGGTAGCCGTGCAGGTTCATCTGACCGAGGCCGATCGCGTGGGTGCGGTCGTTGCCGTCCTCGATCGAGCGCACCGAGTTGATGTGGCTCTGCGTGCTGACCGCGGTCAGCGCGCGGATCGCCGTCTCTACCGTCTTGCCCAGGTCATCGGCGTCCATCGCCAGCGCGATGTTCATCGAGCCGAGGTTGCACGAGATGTCCTTGCCGATCTGGTCGTATGACAGATCGGTGTTGTACGTCGTCGGCGTGTTCACCTGCAAGATCTCGCTGCACAGGTTCGACATGTTGATGCGGCCCTTGATCGGGTTGGCCTTGTTCACCGTGTCCTCGAACATGATGTACGGGTAACCCGACTCGAACTGGATCTCGGCGAGAGTCTGGAAGAACTCGCGTGCGTTGATCTTGGTCTTCTTGATGCGCGAGTCGTCCACCATCTCGTGGTACTTCTCGGTCACCGAGATGTCGCCGAACGGCACCCCGTAGACCTTCTCGACGTCGTACGGCGAGAACAGGTACATGTCCTCGCCCTTCTTGGCGAGCTCGAACGTGATGTCCGGCACGACGACGCCCAGAGAGAGCGTCTTGATGCGGATCTTCTCGTCGGCGTTCTCGCGCTTGGTGTCGAGGAAGCGCATGATGTCGGGGTGGTGTGCGTTGAGATACACGGCACCCGCGCCCTGACGTGCGCCAAGCTGATTGGCGTAGCTGAAGCTGTCTTCGAGAAGCTTCATCACGGGGATGATGCCGGAGGACTGGTTCTCGATCTGCTTGATCGGCGCGCCCGACTCGCGGATGTTGCTCAGCAGCAGCGCCACGCCGCCACCGCGCTTGCTCAGCTGCAGCGAGGAGTTGATGCCGCGCGCGATCGACTCCATGTTGTCTTCGATGCGCAGCAGGAAGCAGCTGACGAGCTCGCCGCGCTGCGCCTTGCCCGCGTTGAGGAACGTCGGGGTCGCCGGCTGGAAGCGGCCCGAGATGATCTCGTCGACGAGGTCGATCGCGACCTGCTCGTCGCCCTCGGCGAGCGCGAGAGCGGTCATCACGACGCGGTCCTCGAAGCGCTCGAGGTAGCGCTTGCCGTCGAAGGTCTTCAGCGTGTAGCTGGTGTAGTACTTGAACGCGCCGAGGAAGGTCTCGAAGCGGAACTTCTTCGAGTACGCGAAGTTGTTGAGCTTCTCGATGAACTCGAACGAGTACTGATCCAGGACGGCGCCCTCGTAGTACTCCTTCTCAACCAGGTAGTCCAGGCGCTCCTTGAGCGAATGGAAGAACACCGTGTTCTGGTTGACGTGCTGCAGGAAGTACTCGCGTGCTGCCCGCTTGTCGGCATCGAACTGGATCTTGCCGTTCGCGTCGTACAGGTTCAGCATCGCGTTGAGGGCGTGATAGTCCATGCCCTCGAACGCGGGGTTCGCCTTGAACTCGACTGCGTCTGTCACTGTAGCTTCCACCATCGTTCCAATCCGTCGCTCACGCGATCGACATCGTCCTGCGTGCCGAATACCTCGAACCGATACAAGTGCGGCACGCTGCACTTACGGCTGATGATCTCGCCGGCGAGGCAGAACGCCTCGCCGAAGTTCGTGTTGCCTGCGGAGATCACTCCGCGGATCTGCTGCCGGTTCCGTTCGTCATTGAGGAACCGGATGACCTGCTTGGGGACCGCGCCCTTCTCCTCGCCTCGCCCCTGCCCGCCCCCGTATGTCGGGGTGACGAGGACGAACGGCTCGTCGATGACGAGCGGCTCATCCGCGCGGTACAGCGGGATGCGACGCGAAGGCAGGCCGAGCTTCTCGATGAACCGCGCGGTGTTACCCGAGATGCTCGAGAAGTACACCAGCAGCGGCACCTCTGTGGCGACCGCGCTCATGATCCACCCGCTTCATCCGCGCTCAGACGAGACGAGCTGCGAGCTCGTCGATCTTGTCGGGACGGAAGCCCGACCAGTGCCCCTCGTCGGTGACGACGACGGGTGCCGACATGTACCCGAGAGCCTTGACCTGCTCAAGCGCAGTGGCGTCCTCGGACAGGTCGTGGATCTCGTATTCGATGCCCTTGGCGTCGAGGGCCCGGTAGGTGGCGTTGCACTGAACGCAGGAAGGCTTGGTGTAGACCGTGATCGACATGATGACGACTGAAATCCCCTCTAATCCGATGTTCTCCGACAGACCCCCGCCGGGAGTACCAATACTACATATGGGGACGGACATTGGGGGTGACCACAAGGGATAGTAGTTACATCCGTGTAGTTTTCCACCGTCCTCCCCAGATACAACACAGCTTGTCCACGCTTTCTTCCACAGGCCGAGCCTTCTCGGAAGAGCCTCGGAACCGCGGATTCCTGCGGTTCGCGAGACCCCCTTCGGAATCCATCCACAGGCAGCACGTTAGAGCCGCCCACCGACATCGGATTTCCTGTGGAGAGCGCCCCTCGGCGTGTCGCGGCGTGTCGCGGATATCCTCGACTGGTGGCGGGATATCGGGACATTCTTCGCACGCCCGGTGTGGCGCGGATGATCTTCGCGCAGCTGGTGGCGCGCTTCCCCAACGGGATGATGAGTCTGGCGATCCTGCTGCACGTCGAGCAGCAGACCGGATCGTACGGCGCCGCCGGCGTCGTGCTCGCCGCGGCATCCGTCGGGCAGGCGGTCGCCGGCCCCGTGACCAGCCGCTGGATGGGCGCCTGGGGGATGCGGCGGGTCCTCACCCTCACTCTCGTCGTCTGCGCGAGCGCGGTGCTCGCCTTGGCGCTGCTGCCGCTCGCCCTCCCCGGCTACATCGCATTGGCGCTGATCGCAGGCCTTGCCACCCCTCCTGTGCAGTCGGCCGTGCGCACCATCTACCCGAAGCTCGTGAACTCCGGCCAGCTGACCCCGCTCTTCTCGCTCGACGCCTCGCTGCAGGAGATCATCTGGATCGCCGCCCCTGTCGTGATCACAGTGGTGTCCACGCAGGTGGGCACGATGCACGGCCTCCTGCTGGTGGCGACGATCCTCGTCGTCGGCGGCGCGTGGTTCATCCTGTCTCCCGAGGTCGGCCGGGTGCGCATCCCGCGCAGCCGCCGCGCCTTCGGACGCGTGGTGCTGAAGCCGCCGATCATGCTCGCGACGATCATCGGCTTCCTGCTGATCGGCGCATGCTCCGCCGTCGAGGTCGGCGTGGTCGCGACATTCGGCCACGGCGGGCTCGAGGCCGGCCTCGTCCTGGCAGTGTTCGCGGTGGGCAGCCTCGCGGGCGGACTGGCCTTCGGACACCTGCCGATCGGCCCATGGGCGATGGCCCGACGGCTGCTGATCGTCACCGTGGGCCTCTCACTGACGATGGTGTCCCTGAACCTCTTCTGGATCGGCGGAACGCTGCTCCTGGCCGGCATCGGCATCGCCCCCGCCCTCGCTGTGCTGTTCGCCATCACCACCGCGAGCGTGAAGTTCAGCGAGACCGCCGAGGCCTTCGGATGGGCGGGCACCGGCCAGCTGATCGGCGCGGCCGCCGGGTCCGCCGTCGCGGGCATCCTGATCGACCAGGGCGGCCCCTCAGGCGCCTACCTGGCCGGCGTCATCTTCGCCGTGGCGGGGCTGATCGTCTCGGTCGCGTTCGTACGAGCTTTCCCTGATCTGCGTGACCGCGATCCGTCACCGCACCCCGACACCGAGCCGATCACGACGGCGCGGCTCTGACGCGGTGATCTGGGCTGTCGCACTGATCTGCGCTGACGCGCGCGCCGGGCCAACCCGTCCTACGCTGGAGCCAGGAGGCCCGACATGCCAGAGTTCGATCCGATCCACCACCTGCCCGACGCGCTTCTCGAGCGCATCCGCGAGCGCGCGGCCGTCCACGACCGCGAGAACACCTTCCCGCAGGACGACCTCGACGAGCTGCGCGAGGCCGGATATCTCTCGATCCTCGTCCCTTCCGAGCTCGGCGGCGCCGGACTCGGGCTCGAGCAGGCCGCGATCCTGCAGCAGCGCCTCGCGACGGCATCCCCCGCCACTGCCCTGTCGATCAACATGCACCTGGTGTGGACGGGCGTCGCCAAAGTGTTCAGCGACCGCGGAGTGCCAGGCCTCGAATTCGTGCAGCGCGGCGCGGCCGCGGGCGAGCTGTTCGCCTTCGGCATCAGCGAGGGCGGCAACGACCTGGTGCTGTTCGGGAGCGACACCGATGCCGCACCCCGCCCGGACGGCGGCTACGCCTTCACCGGCACGAAGATCTTCACCTCCCTCGCGCCGGTGTGGACCCAGCTCGGACTGCACGGCCTCGACACGACGAGCGAGGATGCCCCGAAGCTGGTCTTCGCCTTCATCGACCGCACGGATGCCGTCGTCACCAGCGACGACTGGGACACGCTCGGCATGCGCGGGACGCAGAGTCGCACCACCCGTCTGAACGGCGCCATCGCGAAGCCGGAGCACGTCGTGCGGCGCATCGACCCCGGGCCCAATCCCGACCCGGTCGTGTTCGGCATCTTCAGCGTGTTCGAGATCCTGCTGGCCTCGGTCTATACGGGCATCGCCCGCCGCGGTCTCGAGCTGGCGGTCGCGGCGGCGCGGAAGCGCACCTCGAAGAAGAGCGGCAAGACGTACAGCCAGGATCCGGACATCCGCTGGCGGATCGCCGAGATGGCCCTCGCCTACGACGCGCTGCCGCCGCAGATCGCCTCCCTCGCCCGCGACGTCGATGAGCGCGCCGACCACGGCGTGCGCTGGTTCACCCTGCTGTCGGGAGTGAAGCACCGCGCGGTCGTGATGGCCAAGCAGGTCGTCGATGAGGCGATGCTGGTCGCCGGCGGGGGCTCGTACTTCTCCTCGAACGAGCTGTCGCGACTGTACCGCGATGTGCTGGCCGGGATGTTCCATCCTTCCGACCCCGAGTCCGCGCACGCCACGACGGCGAGCGCGTGGCTCGGTCCGATCGAGAGCTGATCCAGACAGCCGGATGCTGAATCCGCAGCATCCGCGCGTCTATCCTTCGAATTCTGTTGCCAAAGCGACATTTCGCTGTCAGCATCGACATATGAACTCTGATCTGCAGCAGAAAGCGAAGGACCACCTCTGGATGCACTTCACCCGCCAGTCGACGATGGAGTCGCACGGTGTGCCGGTGATCGTCAAAGGTGAGGGCCACCACATCTGGGATGCCGAGGGCCGCAAGTACATCGACGGCCTGGCCGGACTGTTCGTCGTCAACGCCGGACATGGTCGACGGCGCCTCGCCGAGGCGGCCGCGAAGCAGGCCGGGGAGCTGGCGTTCTTCCCGCTCTGGTCGTACGCGCACCCGGCCGCGATCGAGCTCGCCGACCGACTGGCCGACCACGCCCCCGGCGACCTGAACCGCGTGTTCTTCAGCACCGGCGGCGGTGAGGCGGTCGAGACGGCCTTCAAACTGGCGAAGCAGTTCTGGAAGCTGCAGGGTCGCCCTGCCAAGCACAAGGTCATCTCGCGCTCCGTCGCGTACCACGGCACACCGCAGGGCGCGCTGGCGATCACGGGCATCCCGGCGATGAAGGAGATGTTCGAGCCGATCACCCCCGGCGGCTTCCGGGTGCCGAACACGAACTTCTACCGTGCCGACGAGATGGGCGGTCCGACGGGAGACGCCGAGGCGTTCGGGCGCTGGGCGGCCGACCGCATCGAGGAGATGATCCAGTTCGAGGGGCCAGAGACGGTCGCCGCCGTGTTCCTCGAGCCGGTGCAGAACTCCGGCGGGTGCTTCCCGCCGCCGACCGGCTACTTCCAGCGCGTCCGCGAGATCTGCGACAGATACGACGTGCTGCTCGTCTCGGACGAGGTCATCTGCGCGTTCGGCCGCGTCGGGCACATGTTCGCGTGCGATGCGTATGGGTACGTGCCCGACATGATCACGTGCGCGAAGGGGATGACGAGCGGATACTCCCCCATCGGCGCCACGATCATCTCCGACCGCATCTACAAGCCGTTCTCGAAGGGGCAGACCTACTTCCCGCACGGGTACACCTTCGGCGGGCATCCGGTGTCCGCCGCGGTGGCTCTCGAGAATCTGGCAATCTTCGACGAAGAGGGGCTCAATGCCCACGTGCGGGAGAACTCCCCGCTGTTTCGCGCCGAACTCGAGGCGCTGCTCGACCTGCCCATCGTCGGGGATGTCCGCGGCGACGGGTACTTCTTCGGCATCGAACTGGTCAAGGACAAGTCCACCAAGCAGACCTTCGACGAGGACGAGTCCGAGCGGCTGCTGCGCGGATTCCTCTCCAGGGCGCTGTATGACGCTGGCCTGTACTGCCGCGCCGACGACCGCGGCGACCCGGTCATCCAGCTGGCCCCTCCGCTGACCATCGGGCCTTCCGAGTTCCGCGAGATAGGCGGCATCCTGCGAGGCGTCCTCTCGGAGGCCTCCCGGATCCTCTGACGCCGAGGCCGAGATCAGGCTTCGTAGACCCGCACGCCCTCGACCCAGGTGCCGAGCACCCGAGTGTCGCCGATCTCGTCGGCCGGACCTTCGAACGGGTCCCGGTCGAGCAGGGCGAGATCGGCCAGCATCCCGACGCGGATCGTGCCCGTCTCGGGCAGGGAGTTCACCCGTGCCGATCCGGCCGTGTACGCGTGCAGCGCAGTGCCGAGGTCGATCGCCTGCTCGGGCAGGAACGGCGGGTAGTCGCCCTCCCACTCCGAGGGCGCGGAGCGCCGGTTCACGGCCGTGTGGATGGCCGCCATCGGATCCGGCGTCGACACCGACCAGTCGCTGCCGGCGGCGAGCGCAGCGCCGGCGCGCAGCAGATCCCCGAACGGATACTGCCAGCTCGAGCGCTCCTCACCGAGGAACGGCAGGGTGAGGTCGACCATCTGCGGCTCGAGCGTCGCCCACAGCATCTGCATGTTCGCGGTGACGCCGAGCCTGCGGAACCGCGGCACGTCGTCCGGGTGGATCACCTGGATGTGCGAGATGTGGTGCGGGTTGCCACGCGGGCCGTTGCGCTTCAGCGCCGTCTCGACCGCGTCGAGGCACTCGCGCACTGCGCGATCGCCGATGGCGTGGAAGTGCAGGGTGAAGCCGAGCGCGTCCAGACGCGTGGCGGCCTCGTTCAGCACGTCGGGTGCGACGAAGGAGATCCCGGCATTCTCGGTCGGATGCCCGTGGCCGTCGCAGTACGGCTCGAGCATGGATGCCGTGAAGTTCTCGGCCACGCCGTCCTGCATGATCTTGATGCTGGTCGCGGCGAATCGTCCGACCCGGCCGCTTTCGCGACGCGCCACGAGATCATCGATCTGCTCCAGCCCTCGCGTGCGGTCCCACCACAGCGAGCCGACGACCCGGCCGGTGAGCTCCCCGGCCGCGGCTGCCGCTGTGTACACCGGCAGCGGGTCGCCCGCGTCGCTGTACTGCGTGCCGACGATGGCGTCCTGCCAGGCGGTGATCCCGAACGAGTGCAGGTAGCGCTGTCCGACGGCGAGCGCCTCGCGCAGCCGCTCATGCGGCTCTTCCGGCAGCAGACGATTCACGAGCGTCATCGCACCCTCGTGCAGCGTGCCGCTCGGGTTGCCGTCGACATCCCGCTCGATGCGGCCGTCGTCGGGATCAGGGGTGTCGCGGGTGATGCCGGCCATTTCCAGCGCACGCGAGTTCACCCACGCGCCGTGTCCGTCGCGGTTCGGAAGGAACGCCGGCCGGTCGTCGACCACACCATCCAGCGCCGCCGCGGTCGGCGTCCCGCCCGGGAAGGCCGACATCTGCCAGCCGCCGCCGAGCACCCACTCCTCGTCGCGGTGCTCAGCGGCATAGGCGCGGATGCGATCGAGGTACTCGTCCTGAGTGGCGAGGTCTGCGAGGTCGCAGCGGAGCATGTCCAGCCCGCCCCAGAGCGGATGCACGTGGGCGTCCTGAAACCCGGGGATCAGCATCCGGCCGTCGAGGTCGATGATCTCGGTCGCCGGACCGATCAGCTCGGCGGCATCCGATCCGACGGCGACGATGCGCCCGCCGGACACGGCGACGGCGTCGGCGCGGCACCTGCTGGCATCCGAGAGGAACACCCGGCCGCCGTACGGGCCGCCGGCGAACACGAGATCCGCGTAGGTCATCTCCACCACTCTCTCTTCCACTCAGCCGCCGGCCATGGTGCGCGCGATCTCGGTCGTCGAGTCGCCCGCGCGCTTGAGCACCACGGCGACGAGCGCCAGCGACGCGAGCGTCAGCACGAGCATCACCGTCGACACGGCCGCGATCTCCGGCCGCAGGCCGCTGCGCAGCGAGCTGAGCACGTACACCGGCCACGGGGTCGTGCCCGACACCTGCACGAACGACGCGACGATCGTGTTGTCGAGGCTGAGAGTGAACGACAGCAGGAATCCTGCCAGCACTGCGGGCATCGCCAGCGGCAGGGTGACGCGCAGGAACGTGCGAAGCGGCGTCGCGTAGAGGTCCGCCGATGCCTCCTCGAGTCGTGCGTCCAGCCCGACCAGCCGGGCGCGCACGATGTACGAGACCACGGCGACCGAGAACAGCGAATGCCCGATCACGAGCCGCGCGGTGCCGTCATTGAACAGCGCGAGTCCGAGGTCCTGACCGAGGAAGACCAGCCACGGCAGAAGGGCGACGGCGTCGACGATCTCGGGCGTCACCGAGACCAGCAGCAGCAGGCCGAGGAACCACCAGGTCCATCGCCCCGGACGGCGCGCCATCGCGATGCCGGCCAGCGTGCCGAGCACGGAGGCGAGCAGGGCCGCGATGAGTCCGGTGCGCAGCGACACCATCACGGCGTCGCGGATCACCGGCTTCTCGACGAGCGCCGCGAACGGCTCGAGACTGAAGCTCTCCCAGGCGACCAGCAGCCGACCCGAGTTGAACGACGCCAGGATGATGACGACGATCGGCAGGAACAGGAACGCGAAGACGAGCACCGACCAGGCGCCGAGCAGACGGTCGCCGGCTGCGCCACCGCGTCGATGCGTGCGTGCGAAGCTCATGAGGCCTCCCCGAGGACGAGACGGTTTCGGTTGCGGAACGGCATCGAGATGAGCCACAGCAGTGCACCGGCCACGGCGATCGTGAGCATGATGATGAGGATGAGCATGACGGCCATCGCCGAGCCCAGCGCCCAGTTCTGCGCGGTTCCGAACTGGCTGGCGACGAGTTGACCGACCATGTTGCCCTGTGCCCCGCCCAGCACCGTGGCAGTGATGTAGTCGCCCATCAACGGGATGAACACGAGCAGGATGCCCGCGATGAGACCGGGCTGCGCGAGCGGCACGGTCACCCGCAGGAATGTGCGCATCGAGCTCGCTCCGAGGTCCTTGCTCGCTTCTCGCAGCGGAGTGCCGACCCGGTCGAAGGCCACGTACGCCGGCAGGATCATCAGCGGCAGGTAGTTGTACACGACGCCGATCAGCACCGCTCCACGCGAGTACAGGATGTCGAGCGGTCCGTCCAGCACGCCGATTCCCTGCAGCAGCGATGACAGCCAGCCCTCGGGAGCGAGGATGACCTGCCAGCCGAGCGTGCGCACGAGGAAGTTCGTCCAGAACGGCACCATCACCAGGGCGATCAGCAGCCCCCGGCGCGACGGCGGCGCCTTGACCGCCATCCAGTACGCCACGGGAGCCCCGATCACCAGACACAGCAGCGTGCCGAGCACACCGACCCACAGGGTGTTCTGGAACGTCGAGAAGAACGTCGGCGACATGGCCTCGGCATACCTGTCGAGTGAGAGCACGTCGTTGGCGTGGGTTCCGAAGATCCCCGGCTTGTAGCCGAAGCTGAACCACACCACCATCGCGATGGGGGCGATGAAGAAGATGGCGAGCCACGCCCAGGCGGGCACGGCCATGCCGAACCGCGGACTACGCACCGGCAGCGGCCTTGGTCTTGTTCCAGATCTCGACGATGCGGCCCTGCGCCTCGGTCACTTCGCCTTCGTGCATGGTCGCGACCTGCTCCGGTTCGAAGAAGACCATGTCGAGCATCTCGAGGCCGGCCTCCTCGGCGGCGGCGCGGATGTCCTTCGCGCCGGTGTCGTAGCCGATGTAGTCGACCTGCGCGAGCTGGTTCTCCGGTGTGAGGATGAAGTTGAGGAACGCGTGCGCGGCCTCGGGATGCGGGGCGCCGACGGCCAGTGCCCAGTTGTCCATCCACAGCTCGGTGTCCGGTGCGCCGAGCACCCACTGCCAGCGATCCGGGTCGGGCGACTCCTGGATGCCGATGCGGGCGTCCCCGTTCCACACCTGCATGAGCACGTGCGACGCCTGCGGGATGGCGGCGCCACCCGGGTACGAGTCGAATGCGGAGATGTGCGGTGCAAGCTCTTCGACGAGGAACTTCTCGCATGCGTCGAGGTGTGCAGGATCGGTGGTGTTCCAGTCGATGCCGTTGGCCCAGTAGTAGATGCCGCCGAGCGGGGCCGGGTCATCGAGCACCGACGTCTTCCCGGATGCCTCGTTCTGCGCGGCATCGATGAAGTCGTTCCAGGTCTTCAGTTCGCGCGTGATGACCGTCTTGTCGTACACGAACCCGGTGGTTCCCCACGCCTTGCAGATCGAGTACTCGTTGTTCGGGTCCCACGCGCGCCCGAGGAAGTCGGGGTCCATGTGCTCGATGTTCGGAATGAGGTCGAGGTTGAGCTTGGCGAGCAGTCCGTTCTCGATCATCTGCGGGATGAACACGCCCGTCGGCACGACCAGGTCGTATCCGCTGGTGCCCTTGGCTGCGACGAGCTTGGCGATCATCTCCTCGTTGGAGGCGAAGGTGTCCATGATGACTTTCGGCCCGAACTCACTCGTGAACGCGTCGACCACCTCGGGGGCGTCGTACTCTCCCCAGCTGTAGACCGACAGCTCACCCTCGACCTCGCCACCCGTGGCGCCCGGCGCCGGCGCGCTGGAGCCGCCGGGAGAGCATGCAGTGAGGATTCCGGCGGCGCCCAGCGCCGCGATCGTCCCCATGAACCCGCGACGGGTGAGCTGGCGACGGACCAGAGGTGCGACCGAGGTGTCGGCAAGGATGCGGATGCTGTTGCTGTCGTTCATGAGAGGCACTCCTTCGTGCGTTCGGGTGGGTGCTTTCTGGCTTCAGGGTCTGCGCGGTTCGGGTGCTGTGCGGTTCAGGCGCGGGCGCGATCGGGCAGGTTGATCACGTGCGTCGCCGCGGTCGGGGCTCCTTCTGCGGCGAACAGGCGGACATCCGCGGGCGACCATGCGCAGCGCACGTCGTCGTCCACGGCGACCGCCGGGGCGGTGGGTGCGGGGGTGCGCACCAGCATGGTGAGATCTCCCGGCAGTCCGACGACGACCTGAAGGGTCTCACCCAGGTACGAGACGCTGAGCACGCGACCGTCGACTCCGGTGCCGGCGGTCCCGCCGGGCTCCAGACTGATGAACTCGGGGCGGATCGCAGCGACCGCCGCCTCGCTCGGTGACACGGGATCCGCACCCCAGTCGCCGGCGATCACGCCGACCGGCGTGTCGATCGCGGCGCCATCCGCGGTGACGCTTCCCTGCAGGAAGTTCTGCTGGCCGATGAAAGAGGCGACGTACGCCGAGGCCGGCGCCGCGTAGATCTGGTTCGGCGCGTCGAGCTGCTCGATGCGGCCGGCGCGCATGACGGCGATCCGGTCGCTCATCGAAAGGGCCTCACCCTGGTCGTGGGTGACGAACACGAACGTCGTGCCCAGGCGTCCCTGCAGCAGCTTCAGTTCGACCTGCATCTCCTCACGCAGCTGCCGGTCGAGGGCAGCGAGCGGCTCGTCGAGCAGCAGGACGCTGGGCCGGTTGATCAGCGCGCGCGAGAGAGCGATGCGCTGCTGCTGACCGCCGGAGAGCATCGTGGGCTTGCGGTCGGCGAACCGGCGCAGCTGCACCATGTCGAGGGCCGCGCTGACGCGTTCGCGCTGTTCTGTCTTCGGCACGCGGCGCTGCTGCAGACCGTAGGCGACGTTCTCGGCGACCGTCATGTGAGGAAAGAGCGCGTACGCCTGGAAGACCGTGTTGACCTCCCGCTTGTGCGGCGGCAGACCGAGAACGCTGCGCCCGGAGATGCGGATGTCGCCGCTGTCGGGATGTTCGAAGCCGGCGATCATGCGCAGCGTCGTGGTCTTGCCGCAGCCGGAAGGGCCGAGCAGCGACAGGAACTCTCCGGGCTGGATCGACAGCGACAGATCGTCCACGGCGACGGCTTCTCCGTAGCTCTTGGTGACGCCGCTGATCTCGACCCCGCCGGGCGATGCGCCGGAGTCGGATGCGGTCGCCGCGGGTGCGGAATCGGCCATGGAACCTCCACATTGAGTTCTGACTGCCGTCAGTCAACCACAGGAACACGAGGAGGTACAGCGAAAAGCGAAGATTGAGATGAAGTATGCGACGATATCCGTTGTCAAATTGATGCTTGACAACGGATATGCACCTACTTCCGATCGAAGTCGAACGCCTTCAGCAGTTCGTCGACCGCTTGGTCGCGCTGCTCGCCGCCCTCTTCGAACATGTGGGTCACGTGGGTGCGGAGGTGATTCTCGAGCAGAAGCCGGTTCAGCGATTCGAGGGAGCGCTGGATGGCGCGCGACTGCGTGATGATGTCCATGCAGTACTCCTCTCCCTCGATCATCCGCGCGACACCGCGCAGCTGCCCCTCGAGGATGCTGGTGCGGTGCAGAGCGCGCTTCTTGATGTCTTCGATCACCCTTCGAGCGTAGCCCGCGAACCTGCGTCCTCGCCCGCCTCGCGGCGACGCCCGCGGCGATCGGTCTTCACCCGTGAAAAGATGACGTCATGCCTCGAACACCGATGGCGCTGCTCTCGCCGGCCGACCAGGAGCGTCTGCGCGGCCTGCGCCGCATGAAGGCGGTCGCGCTGGGCGCGCTGCTGTTCATGGCAGTGGTCTTCGTGATCGCGTTCGCCCTGCAGGCCCGCTATCCGTGGCTCGGCTATGTTCGCGCCGCCGCCGAGGGAGGCATGGTCGGCGCGCTGGCCGACTGGTTCGCGGTGACGGCGCTGTTCCGCCGGCCGATGGGCCTGCCGATCCCGCACACCGCGATCATCCCGAACCGCAAGGATGAGATCGGTCGCACCCTGGGCGAGTTCGTCGAGACGAACTTCCTCTCCGCAGAGGTCGTGCGCGAGAAGGTCTCGACGACGGCCGTCGCCCAGCGCCTCGGCGACTGGCTCGAGCAGCCGACGCACGCCGAGCGCGTCGCAGCCGAGGGGTCGACGATCGCAGCGGCCGTGCTTCGTGCGCTCAGCGACGACGATGTGCGCGACCTCATCGCCGATCTGGCCCGCGATCACCTCGTCGAGCCGGAGTGGGGTCCGCCCGCGGGCGCATGGCTCGAGAAGATCGTCCAGGCGGACGCCCACCGCGGTGCTGTCGATCTGGCGGTGGACAGCATCGGCGGATGGCTCGACACGAACGCCGTGGCGTTCCAGGGGCTCATCTCGCGTCGCCTGCCCTCGTGGGTGCCGCGCCTGGCGCACCGCTTCGTGGACGAGACGGCCTACAGCGAGGCGGTGAAGTTCATCCGCGCGGTGCAGACCGATCCGCAGCATCCGGCCCGCCTGGCACTCGACGGCTACCTCACCCGCCTCGCCGACGGTCTGCAGCACGACCCCGCGATGCGCGCCCGTCTGGAGGGCGCGAAGGTCAACCTGTTCGACAGCCCGCGCGTGGCCGAACTAGCCGCCCAAGCGTGGAACACCGCGAAGACCGGTCTGCTCACCGCCCTCGCCGATCCGCAGAGCGGACTGCGCGTCCGCGCGGCGAGCGCGCTCGAAGACATCGGGCACCGCCTGACCACGGATGCCGCCTTGCAGACGCGCGTCGACGGCTGGGCCACCGAGGCAGCGGTCTTCCTCGTCGACCGCTACCGGCACGACATCGCCTCGATCATCACCGACACCGTGGAGCGCTGGGACCCGGCCGAGACGACCGAGAAGATCGAGCTGATGGTCGGCCGTGACCTCCAGTACATCCGTCTGAACGGCACCGTCGTCGGCGCCCTCGCCGGTGTCGCCATCTTCACCATCGCCCACGCCCTGATCCCCGGAGTGTGACATGATCTCCTCATCCGGCGCACCGCTGGCGCACGATCCGTCCTGGCCGCGCGCCGGCGGCTGGCCGGCCTTCGACGGCGCGCGCGTGGATGCGGCGCTTGTCGGCGTCCCGGCCTGGAGCACGTCGCTCTCCCCCACCGGCGCGCACGCGACGCCTGCGGCCGTGCGCGAGGCGCTCGCCCGGTTCAGCCCGACGCTGATGGGGCCGCCGGCGGTCGATCTCGGCGATGCGCTGCGCATCGCGGATGCCGGCGACATCGACGACCCTGATTCTCCCGAGGGCACCGAGCGCACCGCCGCCAGAGTGGCCGAGCTTGCAGCATCCGCTCGCCGCATCATCGCGCTGGGCGGCGACAACTCGCTCACCTACTCCGTCGCCCGCGGCGCATCCGCATCCGGGCTGATCACGTTCGATGCGCATTTCGACCTCCGAGACGGCGTCTCCAACGGCAGCCCGGTGCGCCGGCTCGTCGAGGACGCGCCCGACGGGCAGCGCATCGATCCACGCCGCATCGTGCAGATCGGCATCGCCGATTTCGCGAACTCCGCCTTCTACGCGCGGCGCGCAGCCGACTGGGGCATCCGGGTGATCACGATCGACGAGCTGCGTCGTCGCGGCATCGATGACGTCGTCGCCGAGGCGCTTGAGATCGCCGGGGCGGGATCGGATGCTGACGCCACGGCTCGAATCCATCTCGACATCGATGTGGACGTGTGTGACCGTTCGGTCGCACCCGGGTGCCCGGCCAGTGTGCCGGGCGGCCTCGCAGCGTGGGAACTCCGTGCGCTGACCCGCGCCACCGCCTCGGATGCGCGCATCGTCAGCGCCGACATCGCCGAGGTGGATGCCACGGCCGACGCTCCGGACGGACGCACGATCCGCCTGGCCGCGCTGTGCGTGCTGGAGTTGCTGGCCGGGCTGGTCGCAAGCGCCTGACGGGGCCGAAAGGCCAGCCCGCGGACAGCGTACGTCCGAACACCCCGCGACGCCACCCCCTGTGCCGATGCCCCGACCGGGCTCATCCTTGAATGTTCACGAGAGGAGACTCCCATGAGCATCGCACCGGTGGAGGGCACCCAGACCGCGGTCTGCGACGTCTGCGGCAACACCTACGACAAGTCGTTCACGATCAGCCGCGGCGGCCAGGTGAAGACCTTCGACAGCTTCGAGTGCGCCATCCATGCCATGGCCCCACGATGCGCGCACTGCCAGTGCACGATCATCGGCCACGGCGTCGAGGCCGACGGCGCGACCTACTGCTGCGCGAACTGCGCACGCGAGAGCGGTGAGAGCGAGCTGGTCGACCGGGCCTGAACGTCGACCGGGCCTGAACGTCGACCGGGCCTGCACAGGGTCCACCCCGGCGCGCCGTGCTCACGCTCGGATCGCCTCTGCGATCGGCGTGCCGCCGTCGTTGAACCGGATGGTCCGCCCGATCGTCGAAGGGTCATGCAGGGCCGCGGCGATGACCATGGCGACATTGGCGCGCGACACGCGGCCGGACGACTCCGCGGCCGCGTCGATGAGTCCGGTCGGCGGGTCCAGCGTGAGCGCGCTCGGCCCGAGCACGGTCCAGTCCAGGTCGGCGTCCCGCAGAGCGGCATCGGCTGCGGCCTTCGCCTCGGCGTAGGCGAAGAAGGGGTTCTCCGGGTCGATGCCGTGATCCGCCGACGCGTTGAAGTACGACACCATCACGTAGCGGCGCACCCCGGCATCCGCTGCCGCGTCCATCGAGCGCACGGCGGCGTCGTGATCGACGGCCCTGGTGCGCTGCGGATTTCCGCCGCCGGCGCCGGCCGACCACACCACCGCGTCATGCCCTGCGATGATGCCCGCGAGCGCCTCGCGGCCCTCCGTCTCGACGTCGAAAACCAGTGGGTTCGCGCCAGTGGCTCGCACATCGTCGGCGTGATCCGGGTTGCGGATCACCGAGGTCACCTCGTCGCCTCGGGCGGTGAGCAGAGGAGCGAGAAGCAGTGCGACCTTGCCGTGGCCGCCGACGATGATGATTCGAGCCATGCCTCCCACGGTACCCGTGTGTGCGCCGGCCGAGGCCGCTATCCGTCAGCGCACCTGCACGCCGTCCTTCCAGACGTGCTTGATCAGCGGCACCCCCGGTCGGTACGCGAGATGCACGCGCGAGGGAGCATCGAGCAGCACGAGGTCGGCTCTCTTGCCCACGGCGATCACGCCGATGTCATCGCGGCGCAGCGCCTGCGCTCCCCCGGCGGTCGCCGCCCAGACCGCCTCGGCCGTGGTCATGCCCATATCGCGCACGGCGAGTGCGATGCAGAACGACATCGATGAGGTGAAGCTCGAACCGGGATTCGTGTCGCATGCGAGGGCGACCGTCACTCCGCCGTCGATCAGCGCGCGGGCATCCGGATAGGGCTGTCGCGTCGAGAACTCGACGCCGGGCAGCAGCGTGAGGACCGTATCGGATGCGGCGAGTGCGGCGACGTCCGCATCGGTCAGATACGTGCCGTGGTCGACGGAGGCCGCGCCCAGCTCCACGGCGAGCCGCACACCGTCGCCGGGCCCGAGCTGGCTCGCGTGCACGCGCGGTCGAAGGCCGCGGGCGAGGCCCGCCTCGAGGATGCGTCGCGACTGCGGCAAGGTGAATGCGCCCGTCTCGCAGAACACATCGATCCACTTGGCGTGCGGCGCACAGGCATCCAGCATCTCGCCGATCACGAGGTCCACGTACTCGTCACCACGATCGGCATACTCGGCCGGCACCACGTGCGCGCCGAGAAAGGTGACCTCCTCGGTCACCTCCGCGGCCAGACGCACCAGGCGTTTCTCCGTCTCGACATCGAGACCGTAGCCGCTCTTGATCTCGACGGTCGTCGTGCCCTGCGCGAGCATCTCGTCGAGAAGCCGCCGCGTTCCGGCACGCAGCTCGTCGTCACTCGCAGCGCGCGTCGCGGCGACGGTGGATCGGATGCCACCGGCCGCGTACTTCTGCCCGGCCATCCGCGCCTCGAACTCGGCGGACCGGTCGCCGCCGAAGACGATGTGGCTGTGACTGTCGACGAACCCGGGGATGACGGCGCGGCCGCGCGCGTCCACCTCCTCGCACCCCTCGGGGTCGGCGGGCACGTCGTCGGCCGGGCCCACCCACTCGATGCGTCCGTGGTCGATGAGCACCGCCGCGTCCGCCAGGTCTCCCGAGCCGGCGTTGGTGGTGAGCTCACCGATGTTCGTGATGAGGGTGCGCATGTGCTGATCCTCTCAGAGCATCGGGATGCTGAGGCCGCGCTCGCGGGCGATCTGCCTGGCATGCTCGTAGCCTGCGTCGACGTGGCGCATCACCCCGGTGCCCGGGTCGTTGGTCAGCACCCGCTCCAGCTTCTGCGCGGCGAGGGCGGTGCCGTCGGCGACAGTGACCTGGCCGGCGTGGATCGATCGCCCGATGCCGACGCCGCCGCCGTGGTGCAGCGAGACCCAGGATGCTCCGGATGCCGTGTTCAACAGCGCGTTCAGCAGGGGCCAGTCTGCGATGGCATCCGAACCGTCTCTCATCGCCTCGGTCTCCCGGTACGGCGAGGCGACCGAACCCGAGTCGAGGTGGTCGCGACCGATCACGATCGGCGCCTTCAGCTCGCCGGAGGCGACCATTTCGTTGAACCTGAGTCCGGCGAGGTGGCGCTCCTTGTAGCCTAGCCAGCAGATCCGGGCGGGAAGGCCTTCGAAGTGCACCTTCTCGCCCGCCTTCTGGAGCCAGCGGTGCAGCGCCTTGTCGTCGGGGAAGAGCTCGGCGATCGCGCGGTCGGTGGCGTAGATGTCCTCCGGGTCTCCGGACAGCGCGGCCCAGCGGAACGGCCCGCGGCCCTCTTCGAACTGCGGGCGGATATACGCCGGTACGAATCCGGGGAACTCGAAGGCGCGCTCGAATCCGCCGAGCTTCGCCTCGGCGCGGATGGAGTTGCCGTAGTCGAACACCGCGGCTCCGGCTTCCTGGAAGGCGACCATCGCCGCCACGTGCGCGGCCATCGACTCGCGGGAGCGCGTCGTGAACGCCTCGGGATCGCGCTCGGCCTCGGACTTCCAGTCCTCGAACGCGATGCCGATGGGCAGATAGGCGAGCGGGTCGTGCGCGCTCGTCTGATCGGTGACGACGTCGATCGGCACACCTCGACGCAGCAGCTCGGGGAACACCTCTGCGGCGTTGCCGACGACGCCGACCGAGAGCGCCTCGCCGGCATCCTTCGCGGCCACCGCACGGGCCACCGCCGTATCGAGATCGGCGTGATACTCGTCGAGGTATCCGCGCTGCACGCGCCGCGACAGGCGCGACTCGTCGACGTCGACTATGAGCACGGCGCCCTCGTTGAGGGTGACCGCGAGCGGCTGGGCGCCGCCCATTCCGCCCGCGCCCGCGGTGAGCGTCAGCGTACCCTTCAGCGAGTGGGTATCCGCGCCCAGCGAGCGTGCGACGGCGGCGAAGGTCTCGTAGGTGCCCTGCAGGATGCCCTGGGTGCCGATGTAGATCCACGACCCGGCGGTCATCTGGCCGTACATCGTCAGCCCGAGCGATTCGAGCCGACGGAACTCCGGCCAGGTCGCCCAGTCGCCGACCAGGTTCGAGTTGGCGATGAGCACGCGCGGAGCCCACTCATGGGTGCGGAACACGCCGACCGGCTTGCCGGACTGCACGAGCAGCGTCTCATCGGGCTCGAGCTCGTCGAGGGTCCGCACGATCGCGTCGTACGCCTCCCAGCTGCGGGCGGCGCGGCCGGTGCCGCCGTAGACCACGAGATCCTCGGGATGCTCGGCGACCTCGGGGTCGAGATTGTTCATCAGCATCCGCTTGGCGGCCTCGGCGCCCCAGCTCTTCGCGGTGCGCACGTTGCCGCGGGCGGCGCGGACGGTGCGGCTGTCGTCATGCACGGTGTTCTCAGACATTCGTGTGCTCCTTCGCAGTGCGGACGACCGCACCCGAGCGCACGAGCTCGGTGACGGCCTCCATGTCGGGTGAGAGGAAGTGGTCGGGGCCCGGGCCCGCGGCGACGGTGCGGACGAGGTCGCGCACGGCGCCGGTTGCAGGGCCGGGCTGCAGCGGCGCGCGCAGGTCGAGAGCGCGGGCGCCGGTGAGGATCTCGATGGCGAGAACTCGGGTGAGTCCGTCGATCGCACGGCGCAGCTTGCGCGCGCCGGCCCATCCCATCGACACGTGATCCTCCTGCATGGCCGAGGACGGAATGGAGTCGACGGATGCGGGGACGGCGAGGCGCTTGAGTTCGGAGACGATTCCGGCCGCCGCGTACTGCGCGATCATCAGTCCCGAGTCGACGCCGACCTCGTGGGCGAGGAACGGCGGGAGCCCGTGGCTGCGTGCCGGGTCGAGGGCGCGATCGGTGCGACGCTCCGCGACCGAGGCGAGATCGGCGACCGAGATGGCCAGGAAGTCCAGTACGGCGGCGATGGGTGCACCGTGGAAGTTCCCGTTGGACTCGATGCGCCCGTCCGCGGTGACGACGGGGTTGTCGACGACGGATGCCAGTTCGCGATCGGCAATCAGAGCGGCGTGCGCCATGGTGTCTCGGACAGTGCCGTGCACCTGCGGCGAACAGCGCAGCGAATACGCGTCCTGCACACGGCCGTCGTCGGGGCCCTTGTGGCTGTGCACCATGGGCGAATCGGCGAGGAAGGTGCGCAGGTTCGCCGCGGATACCGCCTGCCCGAGCTGCGGACGCAGCGCCATCAGGTCGGCCGCGAACACGGCATCCGTGCCGAGCTGCGACTCGATCGACATCGCCGCGGAGAGATCCGCGGTGGTGACGAGCGTCTCAAGGTCGTGCAGCGCGAGCAGCAGCATACCGAGCATCCCGTCGGTGCCGTTGATGAGGGCGAGGCCCTCCTTCTCCACCAGCACCAGCGGATCGATGGATGCCGCGGCGAGGGCATCGGCGGCGGGCGTGGTCTCAGTCTCTGCGCCTGTCGTCGAGCGCCACATCCGCACGTCCCCCTCGCCCATCGCCGCCAGGGCCACGTGTGCGAGCGGTGCGAGGTCGCCGGAGCACCCGAGCGAGCCGTACTCACGCACCACGGGCGTGATTCCGGCGTTGAGCATGGCCGCGTAGGTGTCGACCACAAGCGGCCGCACGCCGGTGCGGCCTGAGGCGAGGGTCTGCAGACGCAGCAGCTGCAGTGCGCGCACGACCTCCGTCTCGACCTCCGCACCGGTGCCGGCGGCATGCGAGCGGATGAGGCTGATCTGCAGCTGGCGACGCCTCTCCGGAGCGATGAAGGTGGTGGCCAGGGCGCCGAATCCGGTCGAGACGCCGTAGTGCGGGTTCGGATCGGCGGCGCGTCCGTCGATCACGGCGCGTGCGGCACCGACCCGCATCCGCGCGGAGTCGCTGATCTCGACGGCCGCGCCGTGGCGTGCGACGGAGACGACCTCGGACGCGGCGAGCGGACGGTCGCCGATGATGACGGAAGAGGGATGCTGCATGTCTCGATTCCACACCTGTTGGTGCCTGGAGAACGGCATTCCTGGCAGACTTTGTCTGTGATCCCAGACAACCCGGAGAGCAACGCGAGCCGCCCTCAGGTGCCCGCGGCGGACCAGACGCTGCGCATCCTGCGCCAACTCGCCCGCCGTCCCGCTCCGATCGCCGCGTCAGCGCTCGCGCGGGATCTCAGCATCCCTCGGTCGACCGTCTACCACCTGCTGCGCACGCTCGAGTCGCATGGCTTCGTGGTGCATCTTCCCCAGGAGCGACGGTGGGGCCTGGGCACCAGCGCGTTCGAGCTCGCCGGTGGCTACGCCAGACAGCAGCCGTTAGCCCGATTGGGTCGGCCAGTGATCGCGGCCCTCGCTGACCGCGTCGGTGAGAGCGCGCACCTTGCGGTGATGAGCGGACGCGATGTGCTGTACATCGTCGAGGAGCGCGCTGCGCGCAGACCTGCGCTGGTGACGGAGGTGGGCGTGCGCCTTCCGGCGCACCTCACCGCCACGGGACGCGCAATGCTCAGCACGCTGCCGCGCAGCCAGGTGCGCGCACTGTATCCGGATGCCGCCGCGTTCACGCATCGCACCGGGCGGGGACCATCACGGCCTTCTGAGCTGCGTGAGGTGCTGCGCGAAGCACGGCAGCGCGGCGCGGCGCAGGAAGATGGCGAAGTCACCGAGGGTTTCCGCTCGGTCGCCGTTGCGGTGCGAGATCACGCCGGATGGCCGGCGGCAGCTGTGGCAGTGACGTGGCAGCAGGAGCCGGACTCAGATCCGACGGATGCTGTGCGCGAGGCGGCCGGAGTGCTGGAGTCCAGGCTCGGCTACACCTCGCGTTGAAAAGTGAAGGGCGTCATCCCAGCCGCAGAATGCGGACCAGGTGACGCCCCGGGTGGGTCGGATCTGTTCAGCTGCTCGCGCCCTTGCGAGTCTTGATGAACGTCTCCGGCTCCCGCTTTGCGCGCTTTTCGGCTCTCTTCTCCTTGAGTGAGAGCTTCGGCGCCTTCTTACCTGCTCGTGATTGCGGTGTCTTTCCAGACATTTACTCGCTTCCCCTTCTTTCGGCTGGCGGGCTTGTACCCTGACCATAGCCCGCCTGCAGGGGAAGTCAAATCGCAGGCGCCTTAACGCAAAAGAGCCACCCATCAATGGGTGGCTCTTTCACAGAAGAAGTCCGGCGGTGTCCTACTCTCCCACAGGGTCCCCCCTGCAGTACCATCGGCGCTGTGAGGCTTAGCTTCCGGGTTCGGAATGTGACCGGGCGTTTCCCTCACGCTATGGCCGCCGTAAC
>NZ_JBNTKD010000003.1:0-5890 GCF_050408615.1 Microbacterium alcoholitolerans
TTTCAAGCACAATTCGCCGCCATAGTCCCCCACCCCCACCAACGTCCGACCCCCTCCCTAGTTTGTAAATGTCAGGTTCACACAACAGGAACAACCGAAAGGACACACACCATGGGAATGGACGTTTACGGAGAGGCAGCCACGTCGGAGGTCGGAGAGTACTTCCGCAACAACGTGTGGTGGTGGCGGCCACTGGCCGACTACATCCTGCGGACGCACCCGGAGCTGGCGTCGAGCTGCGCCGAGTGGCACAGCAACAGCGGCGACGGCCTGAATGCCGCCGAGTCGATCGCTCTCGCCGACGCTCTGGACGCGGATCTCGCATCCGGGGCCGTGGATGCCTACTCGACGGCGTATGCCGCTGAGGTGGCCGCGCTCCCCCGCGAGGCGTGCAACCTGTGCAACAGCACGGGATTGCGCACGGATGAGATCGGCGTCGCCCACGGCTACGACAAGCCTCGCGACCCGGCGACCGGGCGCGGCGGGTGCAACGGCTGCGCGGGCGTGGGCACGCGTGAGCACTGGGCGGCGAGCTACCCGTTCGCCACGGAGAACGTGCGCGAGTTCGCCGCGTTCCTCCGCGCCTCGGGCGGCTTCAAGATCCTCTGAGCCGTCGGCCGCCGTCGCCTCACCGGGCGGCGGCGGCCCTGATCCGGGGCCGCGAATCCCAATGTCGGTGGCCCCCCGTAGTCTGTAAATGTCAGGTTCACAACAACAGTTCGAAAGGACACACATCATGACTGAGAAGAAGGTTCTGAAGGCCGAGGGAGTCGGCGAGCTGGTCGGAGCGGTCACCGCACTGCTGGGGTACATGCCCTCGCAGTCCCTGGTCATCGCCCCGCTCGCGGGCACTCGCGCCACGAGCGCTATGCGGGTCGATCTCCCGACCGACGCCGAGGTCTACCCGGCCATGGTCGCGCAGGTGATGGGACTCACGTGCCGCGTGCAGGGCGTGACGGGCTTCGCGGCTGTCATCTACACCGACGGCACCGACTCGGAGCACGAGGGGCTGGCCGCAACCCTGCTGAGCGCGGCATCGTTCATCGGCCTGGACGTCGCCACCGTGGCATTCGTCACCCCGACCACCTGGGGCGAGTACTTCGAGGGAGCGGCCCGCCCCCTCGACACGCTCCCGGCGCTGCCGGGGCCGGATCTGGTGCGCGACGGCGACCAGACCTCCGGGGCTTCCCTCCCCGTGGTCGATGAGGCGCTGCGGGTGCGGATCTTCAACGCCCCGCTGCCTCACCCGGAAAGCGTGGATGCGTGCGCTCTGTTCGAGGACGTGCTCACCTGGAACGTGGAGGCGCTGGACGCCGAGAAGGTGGCCGTGCTGACCGGCCTGGTGTCGCTGCCGATCTTCCGTGATGTCGCGCTCGCACAGTGGGCGACGACGGAGGGGCAGGGCCGCGAAACCCTCGCCGCTCAGAAGGCGTTCCTGAACGGTGCGCCGATCGCGGATGAGGTGGGCGGCGTCATCCTGGGGCAGGGTTCGCGCCCCGAGGTTACCCGACTCCAGGGCGCTCTGGCGGTCTGCCGGATCGCCGCAGCGCACGCCCCCACGGAGGAAAGCGCAGCCGCGCTCCTCACCGCGTGCGGGTGGCTGTCGTGGGCGCTGGGTTCCTCCACTCACGCGTCGTTCTACATCGACCTCGCACGGGCGGCTGATCCCACGCTGTCGATGGCAGATCTGATGGCCGAGCTGGTCGCTCAGGGAATGCTCCCCGAGTGGGTTTTCACCCGCTGACAACCACCGGTACCCCGGGAACCCCCGGGGCACCCCACAGCCTCACCTCACAGGAGAACATCATGGGACAGACCACCACCATCACCATCACCAACGCCCCCGACCTCACCGCGGAGCAGCTCGCCGAGCTTGCCGACGGTCACGTGTACGACACGACAGCGTGGACAGACGAGGACGGCACGCACCACGTGCAGGGCAACTCGAAATGGATGCCCGACGAGTGGGTCGCAGCCGTCGTGAGCCTCACCGAGGCGCTGCCCGAGGCGACGACAACTGTCGACGAGGAATGGGACACCCGAGACGCCGACGAGCCAGGGCAGACGATCAGCCGCTACCGCGCCGGGGCTCTCCTCTCCCAGGCATCCCAGGTCAACGGGCTGGTGCCCGGAGATCTGCCGACCGCGATCGCCAACGTGCGCGCCGCGCTCGCCGGTGACGGCGACGTCACGGAATCCGTCACCTGGCTCCTCGACGGACTCGACGGCACACGGGTGTAACCGGAACCGCCAGGGGACGGCGACCCCCGCTCCCCCTGGCGGAATCCCAATGTCGGAGGCCCCCCGTAGTCTGTAAATGTCAGGTTCACAACATTAGGGAGACTGGGACATGAAGACCACAGCCGAGATCGCCGACGAGCAGATGAAGGCGTTCACTCTCATCGACGCCGAGCAGTTCGAGGACGACCAGGAGAGCGACCCCGACGTGGAGGAGGTGTCCGCGCACTACATCCGTGAGCAGATCATCGCCGCACTCGACGCCGACCGCGCACAGCGCCCAACCGAGCTGCTCTACGACAGCCGCGATCTCCACGTCGCCGCCTGGCCCGCTCACCCCGACATGAGAGTCGCAGGCACGCCGGAGGCGATCGTGGTGCAGATTGACACCGGCGCGGCCACCGGCCGCATCCGCGTCAACCTGAACGATGCGCCGATCTGGGATGGAAACCCCGAGACGGACAGCACGCCCGGAGCATTCTTCGACCCGCAATAGCGGCGGCGGGCGGGCTGCCGACAGCAATGTCGGTGGCCCCCCGTAGTCTGTAAATGTCAGGTTCACAACACCACCTAGGAGAAGACATGACAGACATCACCACCACCGCCCCGGCCGCTCTCGGAGAAGGCACCATGGTGTTTCCGCCGGCACCGGCGGTCACCGACCGACGGGCCGGATTCAGCGGGGAGCTCGAGCGGGCGCGCGAGGAGTTGGCGGCCGCGCAGCGCGCGCTCGCCGAGAAGGATGAGGCGATCGTCGCGCGCAATCGCACCATCGAGCAGCTGCGCACCGAGCAGATCACCGACGGCGGCGATTACCGTCTCACGGAGTTCTGGGAGCGCGCGGGCCGCATCGCCGACAACGCCGACTTCTGCCAGGAGTACGACCGCATGGCCGAGGCCATGAACGGCCCGCGTCGCGAACGCGACTACGACGTGACACTGCGGATCACGGTCGAGTGGACGACCACACGCCGCGCCGTCGACGGTGACGCGGCGGGCGATTTCGCCCTCCAGGACTTCGACGTAACCGAGATCGCCGAAGAGGCGAGCATGGGAACGCTGACGGTCATCGAGTCCGAGGTGTACGAGACCGAGGAGGCCTGACAGCGACCGGGGAGGAGGCCACAAACCTCCTCCCCGGGGTTCCCAATGTCGGGGACATCCGCTAGACTGTAAATGTCAGGTTCACAACAATAGTTTTTCAGGACGGGCGCTCGCCGCCTCCCACCCGAAGGGAACACCATGATCGCCCAGGGCGTCACCCCCCGAGACTTCCTCGCACACGTCGAGATCACCGCAGCGGACCCCACCCCCGCCATGCAGTCCGGCCTGTACAGCGTCGGCCAGTTCTTCGCCGTCACCGGCCTCTACGCCGACCTCGACGCCCCCTTCGAAAAGTTCGAACCCTCCCCCAGCAACGACTGGCTCAGCCCCGGCTACGCGGCCGCCATCGCCTACCGCACCGACCCCAGCGCCCCCACCACCGACCACCCCTACATCCTCGCCACCTACATCGAAGGCGACGTCACCCGCTACCGGTTCACCCGCTTCGGAGACGCCGCCCGCGCAGGCCGCCTCTGGGCCGTCGGCACCCCGGCAGGCGCAGCATGAGCACCCGCGGCGAGCGCCCACCCGGCCCCCGCCCCGACTGGGCGACCGTGAGCCGGTGGGTCGACGCGGGCAAACCGCCCCTCAACCCCGACGGCACCTGGGATCCGCCCGCGCTCGCCGCATCCACCCAAGGAGGCACCCTCGATGACTGAGACACTGATCGACTGCCCCAAGCCCGGATGCGGATTCTCCAGCGCAGGCGGCACCCCGCGCGAAGCACAGGCCCGCCTCACCCGACACATGAGCCGCACCGACCACACCGCATTCGCCCGCCGTCACCGCGCCGCGCTCGCCGCATCCCAGGAGCGACCCGGGTGAGCGCCGGCGATCGCAAACCGGGCGAGACCCTCGAATGCCACCGATGCCACCGCATCGGAACACGCGGGTTCGTGCCCTGGGGCTCAGAAGGATGGGAGTGCTCCAACGATCGCGCCTGCACCGCACGCCTGCAGCAGCGCGAAAAACCCGACCCTCGCCAGATGTCACAGACCGAACTCAACGACCACCTCGACCGCCTCGTCACCCAAGGCTCGACGACACCCCCGAATTCCACCAGGCCTACAAGATCTGGGAAAAAGACCAATGACCGACCCCACCAACCCCACCCACACCGAACACGTACCGCGCAGCGCTCGCCGCAGCACCGCAGATATCATGAGCCAAGGCACCCGGCTGTCGAGCACCCCCGCCCCGCGCGGGAAGGTGGTCCGAGCCTGTTGTGAACCTGACATTTCCCAGCAGCTCCAGCCGGGTGCCGCCTACCTCGTCGATCACCCGCACCCTCACACCGATCACGAAAGGCACCCGCTGATGCTCCACCGCGACAGCATCGACCTCCTCGTCACCGCAGCCGTCGCCGCACTCAGCGACGACGACGAACTCGCCACCCACCACGAACGCCTCGTCACCTCCGCCGACACCCTCGGCCAGATCCTCACCGACGCCGCGCTCGCCGCATCCGCGGAACCCTACAAGTGGCAGCCCGTCGCCGAACTCCTCACGCCCACTCTCGTCGACGACCTCATCCTCCAGCTGGAACGCACCCGCCTGGCCTACATCGACGCCTGCAGCAAGGCCGGCGACTGGGCGCACTCCCCCGCCCACCGCTACATCGACCGGCTCGGCACCAGCATCCGCGCCCGACTTGACCGCGGCACCACCGACCCCAATCAGATGATCCTCTCCTCGAGCGAGCTCGAGGAGACAGACCCCGACTGGCGCCGCCCCACCATCCACGCTCACCACGACCTCACCGACTCGCAGGAGGATGACCATGGCCAGCCGTGACCTCGTCGGATACGACTACATCGCCGCCGGGCTCGGCCTCAAAGGCCCACAGCAAGCACGAGAGTACCGACACCGCCACGACGACTACCCCAAGCCCGCAAACCCCGGACAGCGCTCCCCCCTATTCCGCCGCGTCGACGCCGACCGCTACATCGACGCACACCGCAAACCAGGCGCACCCGAGAACCCCACACCCGAGCCCATCAAGATCGACCTCACCAAGCTCGTCGACTTCTCCTACCTCGCCAACGGCCTCCAGATCTCACTGAAGACCGCCTACAAATACGGCACCCCCACCAGCGGCCAGTACATCCCCGGATTCCCCGACCCCGTCACCCCCGCCGGCGTCCGCACCCCCCTCTTCAACAAGATCGAAGCCGACGTCTTCATCGCCGGCCGACGCGCAGCTGCAGAGAACCAGAAAGGCCGCGTCCGCGCCGCAGCAATCGGAACCACCGCGCTCGCCGCAGCGCAGGAGATCTATCGGCTGCTCGGCCGTGAGGTGAACCTCGAGGATCGCGGGCAGCTGCAGGAGGTGCTCTTCGGAGATCTCGGCCTTCCGTCGACGTCGTCGACGTCGCGTGGCCCCTCGGTTGCGACCGCGGCGCTGGTGAAGCTGCAGGAGACGAACCCTCATCCCGTGTTGCACCAGCTGCTGGTCTACCGCGGCGCGATCGCTCCCGAGGTGGAGTGACTCGGATTCGTCCAGCACAACCAGTAGCGGCCGCTCCCTGAATCGAGGGGCGGCCGCTAC
>NZ_JBNTKD010000003.1:5950-109054 GCF_050408615.1 Microbacterium alcoholitolerans
AGCACAACCAGTAGCGGCCGCTCCCTGAATCGAGGGGCGGCCGCTACTGGTTGTGGCTGTGTCGTGCGGTCGAACTATCCGTTGAGGGATCGCGCGACCATGACTTTGACGTTCTCGTCGTCTTCCTCGAGGCGCGAATCGACAGCGCCGACCTTGGTGTTGACGATCTTGATCCTGCCCAGGCGGAGATCTCTTGCTGAGACGTGAGCGAGCTGCTTGTCCGTCAGCCGGTAGGACTTCCAGGTCATCCACTTCCCCCGGGGAGCCTGCACGAGCGCGTTGACGCGAGCCTCGGCCTGCTGGCGCGCCGTGGGGACTGGTGAGGAGCCGAGGATCTCCTCGACGGTTCGTGCGGCGGGATCCTGCTTGAACCGTGTGACGAGGTGGCCGACGGTCTGCTCATCGAGCTTGCCGATGCCGCTGCGGATCTGCTGCAGCGCATCGTCGGCGCTGATGGGCGCGTACGTGTTGGCGTGCTCGAAGTAGAAGTCGCGGTAGAGGCCCTGGTTGAGGTGGAACTTGCCCGTGTTCTGCACGTAGGTCCAGATGCGCTGCTCGTTGTCTTCGTGCGCGATCCAGACCGGGGTGCCGGCGGTGTTTCGGACCAGATAGAGGTTCATGATGTTCCTCGCTCCATTCTCAATTGCCTACATCTTAGTTTATCTTAGTCCGTCTTGGTAGGGGGCGGGGTGGGAGGTGTTGGTGGCCCATAGGCCTTCTCGACGGCGACGACGCTGCCGATGTGGAGGTCGACCAGGCCCGGCGGGGTCGGGACGATGTTCCAGGCGTCGACCATGGTCGCGTGGGCCGCGGCGCGTGTCGGGTAGGGCTGCGTCTGATCGCGCAGCGTTTCGTAGTCGTGGTGGTAGCGGTCTTTGATCGCGGCGCCGGCTTCGGAGTGGAACTGGATCTCGACGTCCTGGTCGGTCTCACTGTGGTGCACGACGATCGAGTGCAGGCCCTTGTACGGGTTGCCATCGACGAAGGAATGCTCGATCTCCTTCACTTCCCACCCCTTGGCGACGAGACCTTCCAGCGTCTCCTGTGCAGCAGGTACGACTCGATCGGGAGTCGGTGCGACCACGGTGTAGCGAACGAAGTCGGTGAGGCGCCCCGTGATCTCCACCGGCGTCGCTGTGGGATCAACCAGGATCCGGCTCTCAATCTTGCCCGCGAGGGATGCCGGCGACTTCATCCGATACTCGAGGTTGTGCATCCGGCAATCTGACGGGGCTGCGTCGATGATCGCCACGGTGATCTCCGGTTCGATGGCGGCGATCTCTTCGAGCTTGTGGATCGCGGCGCCGGCGACGGTGGAGCCGTAGGTGTCGTAGAGCTCTGCAGTCGACGGCGGGTGCTCTCCCCAGTCGACGTCGGGTGCGTCGTCGGTGGCCGCGGGGCGAAGGTCGTCGACGTCGACGTCGCGGAGGTGGCGGTGGTCGAGGCAGCGGCGGCCGCCGTCCTCAGATGATCTACACACGGGAGAGGGCCTCTCGTGCCGCGGCGTACTTCGCGGCCAGTCGGGAGCGGGTGACGTCGTCGAGCAGGGCAGTGCGGGCCGGATCGGTGTTGTCGTCGATGTCGGCGTCTTTCACCTGTCGCGCGAGGGGGTTCCGGCTGACACGGGCGTAGTAGTCGGCGCGCGGTTCGCCGGGCCGGTGGGTGATTGCATCGACGGCATCGACCACTTCGAGAGGGAACTCCGCCTGCAGGTCGACCAGCTGCACGTCGGTGTCTTCCACGACGTCGTGGAGCCAGGCGATCGCCTCCAGCAGCTCATCCCCCTGCACGCGAGCGACGACCCGCGCGGGGTGATCGATGTAGGGCTGACCGCTCTTGTCGACCTGGCCGGCGTGCGCGGCGCGGGCGATCGCCTCAGCTCGTGTGCTGATCTGATCTGTCATTTTGTGTCCCCCTCTACCTTCATCTTAGAGAGGGGGTCCGACACCGCTCAGGCTCGGGCGACGATCAGCTCATCCCAGTGCGTCGTGGCGCGTTTGGAGAGCATGCCGCGGTGCATCTGCCAGGACGGGCCGGGGCGCATCCCTCCCCACCCGAGCCCGAGGACCTCACGCCCGGCCTTCTTCTGCACCTGGTCGATGATGGTGGCGATCCCGGCGTCTTCGTGAGCATGACGGAACAGCTCGAGCGGTTGGATGACTGCTGCCGGTTTCAGGTCGGTGAGCATGACTCCCGCTCGCGCCCACTTCACCCCTTCCTCGATCTGCGGGAGGAGCCGGTGCGCGGCGCGGGTGAGCTCCACCGGGTCGGCGGTGGGGAACGGCAGTCGCACCATCTGTGACGGGTAACGGATCTGCTCCGTGTAGTGGCTGGTGCCCGCGAAGGCGGTGAGGATCTTCGCCACCTGCTGGTGCTTCATGAGCCGGGTCGACGCCTGCTGAGCGTAGATCGACAACGCCTGGCGCATCCCATCTCGGGTGGTGACCTTCTCGGAGAAGCTGCGGGACACGATCAGCTGATCCTTTTTGCCGGTGCGATCCTCCTCGGCGGCGATCGCCGGCACCCCGCGCAGCTCGAGCGCCGTGCGCATCACGACGACGTTGAACGCCTTCCGAATGAGGACGGGATCCGCGGCCGCGAGATCCGCGATCGTCGTGATGCCGATGCCGGCCAGACGGCGCTCGAGGCGAGACGCAATCCCCCACACCTCGGAGACCGGCAGCCGGGACATGAGCGCGTGGCGCCACTCGGGCCTGGTCGCCGGCCACACGCACACCCCGTCGAACACCGCGATCTTCTTCGCCGTCTTATTGCTCAGCTTCGCTAATGTGCGTGTCGGTGCGATGCCGACGCAGACCGGGACGCCGATGAGCCGGCGGAGGGTGTCCTTGATGTCTCGGCCGAGGGCGGCCATCGCTTCGGGGTCTTTCGCGATCCGTGGACTCACCTCGAAGAACGCCTCATCGATCGAGTAAATGGACAGGTCCGGGGTGAAGCGAGACAGCACGTCCATGACCCTGTTCGAGCAATCTTGGTAGAGCTCATAATTCGACGACAGGGCAGTCAGGTCGAGCCTCTGCGCGTGCGGCCGCAACTCGAACCAGGGCTTGCCGAGATCCAGGCCAATGGCTTTCGCTTCCTTCGACGAGGCCACGACCATTCCGTCGTTATTGCTCAACACGACGCAGGGGCGGTTCTCGAGACGCGGATTCACGATTCTCTCGAAGGACACGTAGGCGCTGTTGATGTCGACGTGCCCGATCATCTCCGGCTCCGATGGAACCTGAGGCTCACGGTGACCACCCCGAAGATCTCGAGTGTGGAGAGTTCGTCGACGACGACGTCGGGCCACTCGGCGTTCTCCGCGCGCAGCGCCCAGGTGCCGCGTTCTCGGACGAGGCGCTTGATGGTGAAGTCGCCGTCCAGGATCGCGACGACGACATCCCCCGAGAGCGCCGTCTTCGACCGGTCGACGATGACGACATCGCCATCGTGGATGCCGGCGTCGACCATGGATGTTCCCGAGACGCGGACGAGGAAGGTGGCGGCCTGGTCCTCGATCAGCAGCTCGGTGAGATCGATCGGACCGGCGTCATAGTCTTGGGCGGGGCTCGGGAAGCCCGCCGGGACCGCGTCGAGCAGTTGCGGCAGCGGAGTGGGTTCCGTGGTCACTGAGTACGCGTACAGAGGTACGACTGTTCTAGGCACTGGCTCCCCAAACTCTCGAAACCCTATTCGTAGAGTGTACGCCCGCCTGAGGGCGCTCACGAGGCCTCCGTGCGACCTCTCCCCCGGAATCATGCGGGAAATCGCGTGTATTCGTCCCCTCGCCGAGTCATCTTAGAGCGCGGCCGACGACGCCCGGCAGGGGGGCATCGAAGCGCTCGAGCTCGCTGCAAGCGGGGAACGGCGAGGGCGTTCTCCCCCTCTCATCGCCAGGCGGCAGCTCGGTCTTTGCGTGACACACAGTGTCACCACCCGGGGAACCTGTGTCACTCAAAGCGGGTTTGTGTCACCCAACTGCGATCGCTGCTCGGGTGCCCGGTCTCGCATCACCGAGGGCTGTGCTCCGCCGTCATCTGGGCACCCAGCCCCCTGTAGTCTCGCGCGGCCGCCGCCCCGGGGAGGCCGGAGAGAATCGTCCACAGGAGCAGCCAGACGATCGCTCGCCCGAGGGCGAACGGCACAGCTGCAGTGATGCCGAGCCAGCACCAGCGCCCCGCTCGCCAGCCCGGCGAGAACGGCCCCGCCACCAGCGATGTAGAACGGCGGTGCCATCGCGCGGTGAACCGCGATCCACGCTTTCGAATCGCGCATCGGTGAGGGTGGTTCGGCAGCCGAGGATCCGCTGCCTGCGTACGGTGCCGCGACGACAGGCATCCGCGTACCAGACCACCAGCGGCAGTGATGAGGAAGGGGGCGACGAGCTCGAGCATCACTGAGGCCGCGAGACGTTCTACAGGTCGGTGAGATTTCTACAGATCCGGTGAGACAGACCTGTCGAAAACTGCTTGAAAAATGCTTGCAGATTGCAATACACGTTGACAACCCTGATAGGCTGTGCCGTAGCTCATCTTGCGCTCTAGCGCATAGGGAGGCGGAGGCACAGTCTCTCACGGTAATCACCCCGCATACACCTTCCGCCCCGCGAAACCCGGCGAATCCTGCTGGCTTTTTTCAAGCACAAAGCAAGCATCCGAGGCACTGCCCGCCCAGCCCGCTGCCCCTTCCCCCAACCGCCTGTGGCGCCACAGCTCAGCCCGGTGAGGGTCGCAAGACCGTCGGGGGGTTCCGGTGTCCAGTCTCACCGGATCTGTAGAAATCTCACGTACCTGTAGAACGTCTCACTGGAGTTGTAGATTCTCATCGGAGTTGTAGATTACTCCTGGATGAGATCTACGTTTCGTTCTTTCGTTCGGTGTCGTTGCGGATCGCCAGGAGGGCTCCGGTGATCGCTGCGGTGAAGATCACGATGTCAGCGACGTTCCCGATGAACCAGTTCCCGTAGGCGAGGAAGTCCACGACGTGACCCCGGGCGAACCCGGGATCGCGGAAAAGGCGGTCGCCTGCGTGTGAGGCGGCAGCTCCACCGAGCGCACCGACGACGATGGCCCACCCCAGCCGTCGCACTCGGAACGCGAACACGATCGCTGTGACCGTGGCGGCAACAGCGAGTAGCGCGAACACCCAGGTGAAGCCTTCGCCGAACGAGAACGCCGCTCCCGGGTTATAGGCGAGCTGGAAACCCAGCAGGTCACCGATCAGCGGGATGCGCTCACGCTCGGTGAGGGTCGCTTCGGCCCACACCTTGGTTCCCTGATCAATCAGCACGACAACCACGGCGATCAAGAGCGCTCCACCAGTGAGCTGCCACCGCCGCGTCGACGACAGCTTGCGGACAGCGGGCGGGTGAGCCTCATTCTGGGAGGAGGTCATGCGAGCACCTCGATCAGACGGACAATGACCCCAGATTCGATCAGAATGAACAAGCCCAGACCGATGAACACGGCCGGTACGAGCCAGTGCTCGACGCGCTCCAGCCCCTCGGTGACAGCCTTGTTGGTACCGATCAGCCGACCGGCCGCACACCAGACCGCGACGAGGATCAGGAACACGACAATCGTGATCGCGACGTCGCCGGGGGCGCTGGTGCGGAAGATCGGCGTGTAGAGGGAGATGTTGTCGGCCCCGTTGGCGATCGTGATCCCGGCGACGCCCCAGAGTCCGACCGCGGTGATCTTGGCATCATCGTCATCGTCATCGCCGTTGCGACGCAAGCCGCGCACGAGCGTCCAGATGCCGATGCCGAGCGGGATCAGCCCGAGGAAGCCCACCCATTCGTCCGGGACGATGGTGAGGCCGAGCGCGGCGATCACGCTGATCACGACGAGGGTGATGAACCCGAGGTACTGGCCTGCGACGATCTGCCACGGTCGCGGCTTTCCTCGGCTGGAGGCGAGGAACAGCACGGTGAGCACGACAATGTCGTCGATGTTGGTCGCAGCGAACAGGCCGATCGCTGATCCGATGGTCGCGAGCATCAGCTCTTCACTCGCGGAGTACGGGCGGCGCGCAGGCCGTTGAGGATAACGATGACCTCGGCGACCTCGTGGACCAGGACGACGGCTGCGAGCCCCAGCACGCCGAAGAGCGCGAGCGGGAGCAGTGCGGTGATGATCAGCAGCGACAGGATGATGTTCTGGTTGATGATCCGTCGACCTCGGCGGGCGTGGTCGAACGCGCGCGGGATGAGACGCAGATCATGGCCGGTGAAGGCCACGTCGGCGGATTCGATCGCTGCGTCAGAGCCGGTCGCTCCCATCGCGATGCCGATGTCCGCGCCGGCGAGGGCCGGGGCATCGTTGATTCCGTCACCGATCATCGCGACCGGCCCTGCCTTCGACAGTTCTGCGATCGCGGCCGCCTTGTCCTCGGGACGCAGCTCGGCTCGCACGTCACTGATCCCGGCCTGCGCAGCAAGCGCGCGAGCAGTCCGGGCGTTGTCGCCGGTGAGCATCGTCACGCCGACGCCCTGACCGGTGAGCGTTCCGACCACCTCGGGGACTTCTGGGCGCAGTTCGTCACGGACGCCGATCGCGGCGACCGGCGTCCCGTCACGATGCACGATCACGACCGTCATGCCCTGCTCTTCCAACTCCGCGACCCGCTCCGCGAGGTCGCCGGCGTCCAACCAGCGGGGACTGCCGACGGTGATTCGCGATCCGTCGACGGTGCCATCGATGCCGTGCCCGGCCTGCTCAGTCACATCTGCAGCTGCTGGAGTCCCCGGCGCCGCGGCAGTGATCGCTGAGGCGAGAGGATGGGTGCTGTGCTGCTCCAACGCGGCCGCCCAGGCCAGTGCCTGGGTCTCGGTCACGCCGTTCGCCGTGAGCACGGCGGTGACCGCCGGTTCGTTGCGGGTGAGGGTGCCGGTCTTGTCGAGGGCAACGTGTCGGACGGTGCCGAAGCGCTCGAAAACGGCGCCGGACTTGATGATCACGCCGAACCTGCTCGCCGCACCGATCGCCGCGACGACCGTCAGCGGCACCGAGATCGCCAGCGCACACGGAGAAGCGGCAACTAGCACGACGAGCGCGCGAGTGATCCACACCTCCGGATCGCCCAGCAGCGACCCGATGATCGCGACGAGCGCCGCGAGGATCAGAACACCGGGAACGAGCGGGCGGGCGATCCTGTCCGCGAGACGAGCACGCTCGCCCTTCTCGGTCTGCGCTTTCTCTACCAGCTCCACGATCGTCGTGAGCGAGTTGTCGGTGCCAGCAGCTGTCGTCTCGACCTCCAGTGCGCCGGCGCTGTTGATCGCACCGGCCGACACTGCATCGCCGGGCTCCACCTCGACCGGGATCGATTCCCCGGTGATCGCTGAGGTGTCCAGGCTGGAGCGACCATAACGCACGACCCCATCGGTGGCGATCCGCTCGCCCGGCCGGACCACCATGATTTGGCCGACCGTCAGCTCTCTTGCCTGCACCTGCACGGTGGTGCCGCCCTGCAGCACGGTTGCCGTCTCCGGCACGAGCTTGAGCAGTGCGCGGAGCCCGCCGCGGGCGCGGTCCATCGCCTTGTCCTCGAGCGCCTCAGCGATCGAGTACAAGAACGCGAGAGCTGCGGCCTCCTCCACGTAGCCGAGGATGACTGCACCGATGGCGCTGATCGTCATCAGTAGACCGATGCCGAGCTTGCCCTTGAACAGCTTCCGAACCGCGCCCGGCGTGAACGTCGACGCACCCAGCAGCAGGCCGACCCAGAACAGCACCAGCGCCGGGATCTCCTGGCCGGACCACTCCAAGATCAGGCCGGCCAGGAATGCGACCCCGGAGAGAACCGGCACCATAATTCCGCGGTCTCTCCACCAGGGTCGCTCGGCCTCTTCGATCTCCTCCTCCGCCATGCTGGCAGGCTCGTGCTCGCAGCCACATGCCGCGCTCACGCGTTCGCTCCTGTCGCACAGCAACCAGCCACCGTGCACGCCGTGTCCACGCACGGCGCGTGCTCATCCACAGCCAGCGTCACGTCTACGAGCGCGACGAGCGCTGCGGCGAGATGCGGGTCGGCGATCTCGTAACGAGTCTGGCGGCCCTCTGGCTCAGCGACGACGATCCCGCAATCGCGAAGGCACGTTAGGTGATTCGACACGTTCGAACGGGTGAGTACCAGATCGCGCGAGAGGACGGCCGGATAGCTGGGCCCTTCGAGCAGGGTCATCAGGATCCGTGAGCGCGTCGGATCGGCCATCGCCCGGCCAAGCCGGTTCATTACATCGATACGGGAAGCAATAGTCAGCACACGCTGACTATACAGTCACTGGTGACATATTTCTAGTTCGACTGGGTGTCACCATAACCAACACCTCTGGTGAGACGACAGATCGAACGCGGCTGGTCTCTTGTGCGCAAGAATCTGAGGTACATGTGTCCCATCTCGCGACAACACCAGTGAGATCGGACATCCGGTAGGTTCGACCCACGACCTCGACGGGATGGTGTGACGGATGGCTGATTCGGGTTCTCCTTTCGCTTCGACGAATGCTCTGGTGGAGGTCTATGGCCGCTACGTCGACTGGGTCGAGAAGCTGGGTCAAGATGAGCGGCCCCAGTCGGACGGCGAATGGGTGGATGCTCTTCTCCGGTTGCTCTCGATCGATGAGGAGCTGCTCGATCGGGCTATCGATTTGAAGGCTGCGGTGGACGCTCGCGCGTTGTCGGATCTCCCGCTCGAGGTGCAGCCCGAGGTGCAGTTCGCGGTGGACTACGTCGCCGAGATCCCCGACGTCGCCAAGCTGCACTCCGAGCTCGCGCGTCGATCAGATCGGGTGCGGGCGATCAAGGCGTCTGGTGAGCCAATGACGGAGCCTTTCTCGACCGATCTCCCGGAACCGTTCCTGGCTCAGTGGGTCGGTGTTCGGGAGGCAGCGAAGTTGTTGTTCAACCAGGTGCAGCTCCACAACGCCCAGGCACGTGCTGCCGCGTTCGAGCGTGCTGCAGAGCTCAACGGCATGCCCGTCGAGACGAGCACCCACCGCGGCGACGATGGATCATTCACTCATACCGTGAGCGTCTCCTTCGACCGTGACGAGCAGCCCAAGGCCACCTGGTGGCAGAGGCTCTTCGGACGCCGCGCCTGACTCCCCCGGTGTGCTCCTGACGCACGGAGGGCCCGCTCAGCTGGTGAGCGGGCCCTCCGTGCGTTGAGGTGCTGCGGGTCTATTCCTTGAGGTACGCCAGGCGGTAGACCTCGTTGACGAACGCGCTGCGCGACGGTGCCCCCACGGATGCGGCCAGCTCGGTGAGCTCGTCCTCCTGGGCCCCGGTGATGCGCAGCTGGATCTGCGTGCCGCCGGCGCCACGTGAGCGGCGCTTACGGCGCTGGAGCAGCCCACCAGCCTCGGCATCCTCGGGTGCGAAGATCGCCCGGATCTCCTCGAGGGGAACGCGCTCGAGGGCGTCGACGAGGAGTTCGTCATACGTCTTGTCAGGCTCTCCCGCAGCGATGCCTTCACGACGGGCGACGCGAACGGCAGCGAGGACGACCGGGTTGATGTACGCGGGAACGTTGTCGACCTTGTTCTTGGCCGGATCGGCCGGGGCGGCCTCACGAGTCGCCGGCGTCACAGCTGCAACAGGTTCAGCTGCAGGAGCGTTCGGGATGCTCTCGGTCGCGTCGGGGCTGGCAGGCGCCGGTGTGGCGGCCTGACGCGGCGGAGACGGCTTGCGGGGTCCGAGGAGGCCGGTGAGTTCGGCTGCGTCTTCGCTGCCGGCGCCCTTGAATGCGTCGGCGAGGCTGCTCCTCTTGATCTCGGGGGCGTTCATGCGAGGACTCCTTCTGCTTCACGTTCCTGCTCGAGCTCACCGACGCGCTGCAGGAGCTCCTTGGTGAACTCCTTGTAGTTGTCGGCCAGCAGGCTGGGGTCTTGCGCGTAGAGCCCGTCGACGGGCTTCTCACCGCTCTTGAGCGCCTGGATGCGGGCGGTCTTGTCGGCCTTCGAGGCCTGCTTGAGCTCGTGGACGAGGAGGCCGCGCTTGCGGGCGTCGACGGCTGCGGCCTGGTGGTCTCGGATGATGGTGTGGAAGATCGGTGCGGAGTCCCCGACGATCCCGGAGAGGCTGTTGCGCACGTCTCGCTCGATGCGACGGGAGCGGCTGTTGATGCCGAAGAGGAGCACGCCGGCGAGGCGGAGGTTGGGGTTGCGCTTGCGCACGGCCATGAAGCGAGCAGCGACACGTTCGACGCCGTCGATGCTGGCCTCATCCGAGCGGGTCGGGATCACCACGGCGACCGATGCGGACAGAGCGGCTTCCACGAGGATCCTGTCGCCCGGAGGGGTGTCGATGAGGATGAGGTCGTAGTCGTCGGCGATCGCGGCCAGCTTCGACTCGAGGACCGCGTCAAGACCCTCGGCGCCGCGCTGTTCACGGGCTCCGAAGACAGCCGGGGCATCACCGACGGCTTCGCCGCCCGGGACGACATCGAGGTTCTCTCGGACGTTCTTGAGCAGCGGCAGCGGCATGCTCGTCAGGAACGCATTGAAGAGGGACTCCCCCGTGTCGGGCTCGAAACCCAGCTCGCGAGACAGGTTGCCCTGCGGATCCAGGTCGACGGCGAGTACTCGCAGTCCCGAGGCGGCCGCCATGCCGGCGACGTTCGCGGTGGCGCTGGTCTTGCCAACGCCCCCCTTGCCCTGGGCGACGCTTACGCAACGCTCAATGCTCATCGGTATCTCCTTCAGTAGTTCCTGCTTGTTTCAACGTATGAGAACTAGCGCAAAGTCCTGCGGTTCGACACGCTATATTTCCCGCTTGATTTCGTGCGGGTGTTGTTGCGTTACGTCAAGCGGTATTCACTTCGTGACTTATGGCTAGCTTTCCTTCGTGACGTAACGCCTGCCTTATGGCCTTAAGTATGGCGGTAAGTGTAGGTGGATGTCCAGCGTTAGTTGCCGCGTGTCGCGTGGCGCTCATGGATGAGATCCACGACGACAGCGAGGGGAGTGCCCGGATCGAGCTGAGAGGTGACGGCCGTGACGGTGTGGGGGAGTGCCGGGCTGAGTGTGACCTCGACGGCCTGTTCGCTATCCCGCGTCCAGATGAGGGCAGCGTCGCCGGTTATCAGCTGCCAGCCGTCCGCCGTGAGCTGCTTGTGCATGGCCGTGAGGTCTCCGACGAGCTCTTGAGTGGCTGCAGGAGCGTCGTACAGGCGGATGCCTCGGCCGAGGACGGCTGTGACAAGCTCGACGACGTCAGTACGGCGCTCCCGTGCGATCGGCTTCCGTAGCCGCCTGGTCGAGGCGAAGAATGCCTGTGCGGCTTCGTACGCGGCCGCCTGCTCCTCCGGGGTCGGCAGCTCCTGCAGGGCTGCCTGGCGGCGCTTCTCAGCTCGTTCGACATCCTCGCGGCGGATGCGCTCGAGCGTGGTCTCGCCCTCGGTGAGTTCGTTCAGGCGGCGAAGAGTCCAGGCGAAGTGCGCGAGCGGATCCCGCAGCTCTTCGTAGCGGGGGGAGCGGAGCTTTCCGGCCTCAATGAGGCGCTGGAGCGCGTCAGCCAGGCTCTGAGGCGTATAGCGGCGCGGTGTGATGCGGTTGCGTTCGAGGATCCGGGTGAGGTTGCCGATGTGGCGGCCGCCGCGGAGTACTCCAGGGCGCAGCGGGGCGCCTGGGCGGGGTGCGGAGCCGTCTGAGAGCAGGAATCGCTGGGCGATAGCCCACACGAACCGTTGTGTTTCGAGATCGCGAGGTGCTCTCTGGGACCGTGGTTGTGACTTCCTCTTCAGCTTCGGCCGCGCAGCGGCTTTCTCGCGCGCTTCAGCGCGTGTTGGTGAGTACTTTTTGACAGGGGGGGTCTTGTTAACCGAACCCCTGCGGGGTAGGTGGAAAGTATCCACAGGCACGGCTTCGGAGATCGGCTCAGCGCCACGAGGATCGTCCGTGTGGGTTTCTGCGGTGAGGGCGGGCATGGTGAGGGCTCGGACGGATCCTGCGGCCTCCTGGTAGCTGCCGTGGGCCTTGCGTGCCAGGGAACGTTCCTGTGGGGAGAGGTGGCGGCCGCGCACGATCGTCACGGACGCTCCAAGGGCTTCGAGGATCCCCCTGGCGGTGCCGACGTGCCGGCCAGACATCCCGAGCCGCTTCGCGACCGTCTCCCTCGACGTCGTGACGCCACGGCCTGAGGTGGAATCTGCCGTCGACGCATCGTCGCGAGCCACCATGATGACCGTGTCCGCCTTGATCTTCCCGCGGCACAGCTCCACACCTCGAGGAGAGGCGAGTTCTTCGACGACCCAGCTCATCCACGCCGACCGAGACCGCCATGCGGGCACAGCTGCGTAGGCGCCATCCTCGACAGGCAACGACCACGACGAGCATCCTCCGGAAACACCGCGGTGGCTGCGAGGGTGCGAGGCCTGCTGGGCATCGCTTAGACCCTGGTCGCTGGAGAGTGAGTCATCGAGCGGCGTACGAGAATCCCGAAGGCCGGATCTATTGGCGTCGGAAGTCGAAATCTGCTTGCAATTTTCTTGCAAATTGACAGCAGAAACAGGCTCGAAAGACTGTGTATCAGGGCGCGCTTGAGCTACGATGAGATCACCTTCTGATGAGCGTCAGTGGGTATAACAAAGCTCCGGGTGCCTCCCGGTGCGAAGCCAGGACGCCGGTCGCCAAACCGGATTCCTGCGAAATTCAGATCAGTAGCGGCAAACTTCTGAGATCTGAACCCAATGCGAACGGGCCCTCTGCTTCGGCAGGGGGCCTCTTGCGTTAAGCCGTGTCGATAGGCAGCTCCCCATCGCGGTCGAGCGGAGGAACCCAGGGCGGAATGCCCTGATCGGTCAGCTCGAGATGATCCACAACCGCCTCGAAGAACACAGCTCCCGTCATGCCGGAGCGCTTGGCTATAGCCTCGAACCGAGACTTGCTCGTGCTCTCCACAGTGTAGGTCAGCTGCACAGGTTGCACCATGGTGCCCCGTGCGCGGCGCTGAACGCGGCGCTTCGGCTGGTCTTCGGTCGTGGACATGCGCCCAGTTAACCCCACCAATGGGATTATCTCTAGTGGTGGGGTTAGGCGTGTCGCGAATCTCTCTCATCAGTTTTCTGCGCTCACGGGGGAACGAGTGATGAGGGTGTTGCCGGTGGGGATGGTCTTGGAACCGGGGTCTCCTGTAGCGAAGTCGCGGTAGGAGAAGGTGATGTCCTCTTCGTCCTCTTCGGCGAACTCGACCAGGCCCCAGGTGTCGGAGTCTTCGTCGACGAGGATCAGGATGCCCTCGGCCCGGAGCTCGCCGTCGACGAGCAGCTCTTCGGGGAACTGGTCGATGGCGGGGGAGTAGCCGCTGAACATCTCGGCCTCGTCGGAGATCTCCGGCTCTTCTTCTTCGATCTGGATGCGCTCGAGGAGGGCGACCTGAGCGGCGAGCTTTTCGCGGCGGATGTCACCTTCGGCATCGCCGAGGATCTTGCGTTCGCGCTCGATGAGCTCGGGGTCGCCGGCGTTGATGATGGGCGTTGCCATGTGGTGGCCGTAGTCGGCGTAGATCGGCTTGCCCTTTTCGTCGACGTCGATGACGTCGTCTTCCAGGTCGACGATCTTCATGATGTCGTGGATGCGCTTCTTGGGGCGCATGTTCTCGACGAGCTGCAGGTCACCGGGGAACACCCACCGCTCGGGGTGCTCGGCGTCGGTCTGGTACGGGTCGGGTGTCCAGAAGCCCTGCACCTCGACGGCCTGGCCCTGCTTGTTGTACGCGATGCCGCGGCCCTTGGCGGTAGTGGGGATCGTCGTGCCGGTGGTGTAGTTGTTCCACATCATCTTCGCGGCCTCGGCCGAGAGGCGACCCCAGCTGGCGCGGAAGGTGTAGTTGTCACGCATGTCACCGGTGAGGAAGTCGGCGTCGGGGCGCTGGAGGCCGTTCATGATGTGGATGCGCATCTTGCGGCCGAGGGAGGCGATGTCGCTGATCTCGTCGAGGACGGGCGGCTGTGCGGCAGCACCGCGCGGCTTGACCATCCGGTACCAGCGCAGCAGCGCATTGCGGAAGGTCTTGAACTCGTCGATGACGAACAGGATCGGCACGAACTCCTCGAGGCGGATGGATCCGGCCTCATAGGCGGCCATGCGGCGCTGCATCTCTTCGTAGACCTCGTGGGCGACGCGCGCCTGGTGGTCGATGCGGCCGGCGATGAGCTTGACGTTGGGCCAGGTGCGCAGTCCGAGCATCTCGAAGCGCTTGCCGTCGATGCCCCAGATCTCCCAGCCGTGTGCGGCGAGGAATCCGATGACGCCGAGCTCGCAGACGGTCTTGCCCTTACCGGTCTTCCCGGTGGTGAGGAAGTGGGGATCCTGCTTGGGGCGCCAGCTGATGACGTTGCCGTCTTCGTCGATCGCGACGGGCACGGCCAGGTCGTCGTAGGTGGCGAGCGGGTCGACGGTTTCGGGGGCGACAAACGGGTTGGGGATGACGTTCGGCAGCTCGGGGCGGGGTTCCATCCAGAAGGTGTCGTTGGGGAGATCCCAGAACGCCCTCCAGCGGCCCTCGAGCACGCCGGAGATCTGCGACTCGACGGAAGCACGCACACCGCTGCGGGAGAGCTTCGGGGCGACCTCGTACTTGACGCTGATGCGGGTGACCTTCGTCGACGTGATCGTCTTCCCGTCGACCTGGCGGGTGACCGGCTCGGTGGCGACGGTGGTGTTGGCGCTGCTGCCGAAAGTCTTGGCGACGATGAGCTTGGAGCGCTCGATCTTCTCGTCGCGATCGCGCTCGACTGCGGAGGTGCCGGAGGCGACCATGATGACGGTGCTCTTCTTGTGCTTGGCGACCTTGAACGCGGATCCGAACTGCCGCTTGGCCAGTCGACGGATCTCCGCGAGCATCTCGGGGACTTCCTCGTCGGCGAGCGGGTTGTAGACCACCTTGAGCTGGGTCGGCTTACCGACCCAGCCGCCGCGGTACTTCGAGGGCACGACCTGGCCGCGGTGGGGGTCTGGCCAGCCGAGGATCCCATGCACCCGGTGCAGGAACAGGTCTGCGTCGTCGTGGCGTTCACGGTTGCGCAGGTAGAGCGCGACGGTGCCGGCGATCAGGAGGGCGCCGAGGATCCCGATGAGTACGGCGCCGACAGTGTTGGAGGTGATGTACGCGAACATGCTGATCGCGATCGTCGAGAAGAGGACGATCGCGATAGCTGCAGTCGGCTTCGTTCGTGGCGGAAGCGTCGACCCGGGGATGATCATGCGGCTCATTTCTCAGCCTTTTCCTTGCGTGCGGCGCGGGCGCGGAGCAGGAGCAGGATGAGAGACACGATCGCTCCCACGACGCACAGCACGATGAGTACTCGGGGGAGATCCAGGCCGATGCCGTCGTGGAAGGGGATCAGCACGTTGTCGGTGACGAGGATGTGCCAGTTCACGAGGGCATCCCTCACGCCCGGGACGAGCTTCGCCAGCAGCGGCGGAACGAAGATCATCCCGGCCAGGATGTAGATCAGGGTGTCGGTGTCGTTTTCTTTCACGATGTCTCCTCGAATCGGTGCTCTCACTTAGAAGGGGTGGGCGCGGGCGCCGTTAACCGACAAACTGCCTATTCGGTGGTCTCGGGCGGCATCAGGGTGAAGGCCTTCCAGGCGCCCTGACCGGTGGTGCCGACCTCAGCTGCGCGCACGAGCTCGAGCCGCCAGACGCCGATGTCGGTCGGGACGTCGACGACGACGAGCGTGGAGCTGGGAGCGTCGACGATGGTTGCCGGGCCGGTCAGCTGCGTCACGGTGATCATGCGCGGGTCGGTATACGCCCACGCGTCCTGCGCCTCCACGGTGAGCAGCGGGGAGAGCTCGGCCCACCAGGCGTCGTAGTCGCGGTCGTGTGACACGAACACGGTCATCGCGGCCTCTGCAGCCGCCACCGCCTCCTGCTGGCTCTTGAAGTCCGCCTTGTCGTCGCCAACGGGCTCACCCAGCGTGGGGAATCCCTCGGGCCGCTCCGGCCCCTGCACCGCGGTGGGAGTCGGGGTGGGCTCTTCGATGTCGTTGGGGGTGGTGCACCCTGCGAGCAGAAGCACGCCGACGACGGCTGCGGCCGCGGTAATCAGGTGGATTCTCATGCTCTTGCCTTTCCGTAGTACTCCCAGTGCCATGCCTCGTCCGGCCCTTGGCCGCCGGCTGCCGCCCACGGCGGGTGCTGCCAGCCGTAGGCGGGGGCGTTCTGCTTGAGCCAGTGGAAGATCTCGCTGTTGAACCCGATGGCCCAGTGCCCGCGATCGCCAATGTCGACCGCCATCGCCCAGCCGTGGTTGCTGGTGCCGGGCTCGGCCGCGTTGTCGCCGTATTTCCGCTTCGCCTCGACCTGGCCGGGGTAGTCGCGGTAGCCATCGTTGATCGGGAGGTCGTACCCGAACTGGGCCTTGAAAGCCGCGTTGAGCTGGATGAGCGCCTGGGTCGCGTCGCCGCGCAGCTTGTACTCGGCCTGCCAGGGGATCGGGGTGAGCAGGTTCTCGGGGATGCGACCGTTCTGGTGCCCTCCCCACGGTCCGGGAGGCGTCCCTGTGGCCGGCGGGTAGTCGCCGGATGCGCCGACGGCGCAGCTGCCGGCATCAGGGCCGGAGGTCAGAGGAAGGCCGGTGAGCGTAGAGACGATCTCGCTGGCCGCGTCGAAGAACTTCGCGTAGTGGTACGGGTCGGCGTTGCGCTGCACGCGGTGCGCGGCGATGGTCGGCTGCAGGGTCTCCCACCCGCTGACCTTGAGCAGCGAGGCGAAGAACTTCGATGCCGCCGTCTGCGCGTTCATCCGCTCTGCAGGCGTGCCCCACCACTCCTGCTGCTGGAACAGACCGATCGACGACGTCGCCGATCCATCAGGGTTCCTCACCCCGTTGGTTTCCCAGTCGCCGTAGTCGATGTTGACGAGGCTCGACTCGCCCATCGCGGTCATGACACCGATCACCTGACCGCGCCCGTCGATGCCGAGCTTCTGCGCGGCGATGACGATGTGGGCGGCGTTGACGAGCTGCTCGTGCTTGTATCCGGCGATCGGCCCTGCAGGGACGCCGTCGACGTCGAGCTCCGCGGTCTGGGTCGTGCCTTGCTCGTTGGGGAAGCACCCTGCGGCGTTGGCGCCGAAGATCACCGTCATACCCATGACGAGCCAGTACACGAGCACCGCGGCGGGGATCACTGCGATAGCAGCAATCCCCGCGATGACACCGCCGGTCTTCTTCACTTGACGCCTCCTGTGGTGGCGGATGCTGCGGCCGCTGCCAGACGAGCCCGAAGTGCGCTCGAGGACGACGACGCCGCGCTGCTGACAACGGCGGAGCTGGTGGCCGCGGTTGCCGTAGCGGCCCCGGTAGCGGGCGTGCTGACGGGCGTCTTCGGTCGGTAGGAACTCGTGCGCGACGGTGCCTCTCGGGGCGCGATCTGGCTGGATCCTGCAGCGTCGACGATGATCTGGCGTCCGTACGCAGCGAATGACGACCCGGCAGGCCGCTCGTCGTGGTCACCATCCCCGGTGGAGGTGGCCTTCTCGCCTCGAGAGGCAACCTGCTCGATGCCGCGCTGCAGGACGAACTTGCCGCCCTCCTTGGTCAGGGTGAGCACCGCGGCGCTTGTACCGCCGGTCGCGGCCGCGAGAGCGACGGATGCGCCTGTGGTCAGCAGTTTCGTCGCGGCGGCCTTCACCCCGCCTGCCTTCTTCACATCGGTCTGGGTGAGCTCGATCATCGGCTGCGCGGGAGCAGCGCCTGCCGGAATGCCGGTGATTGCGGGCTGCGGGGCAGCACTGGGGGTTGGGGTCGCGTTGGAGGCGGCGGTGGCGGCGGTGGCGGCCGCCGCGGGAGAGCCGCCCGTCGCTGCTGCAGCGGCTCCAGCGGCCGCGGCCGCAGCTGTGGAAGCCTTCTGGTGAGCGTTCCACGACAGACGGCTGGAGACGTAGTTCTCGGCCATGCGCTGCGCGCGATCTCGGATCGGGTGCGCGCGGTCGGCAGACTTGCCCAGGCCAAGCCGGGCGAGTCGCTCGGAGAGCTTCTCCCCGGCCTTCCTGGCCTTGTAGAAGTTCCAGATGAGCGCGATCGCCATCGTGAGCACCACGGCGTTGATGACGATCATCTGTGCGAGCGTCGACAGCGGTGTGGTCTCTGCGAGGGCCATCATCATGCTGGTGGTGATGGACAGGAACCCGGAGACCAGGACGATGCTGGCGCCGATGCTGAACAGTCCTGCGAGGATTCCGAGGGCCGAGCTCCACCATGCGCGACGGGCGAACCCGGGCGCGATAGCGGCGTAGGTGGAGAACAGCCACTTACCGGCACTCCACAGCGTGAAGCCGGACGCGAGGAGCAGCACCATCCCGAGGATGAAAGACAGGAAGTTCAGGGCACTGGATCCTCCGGCAGCGATGCCGGCGGTGATGACGAACCCGATGTTGGTGTTGGAGGCGTACTCGGCGGCTTCGGGGGCGCAGGGGCGAACCGCGTCACGGACGGCGCTGCCGTCTTCGAACGGCTTCGAGGCGATCATCGCGTCGTTGAACGCAGTGGCGCACGAGCCCTCGAGCAGCTGGCCGAACACGATTTCCTGCGCGGGGTAGCGCACCCAGGCGTCCATGATCTGACCGATGAGCGCCTCAGAGACGACCTCCCGTGCGGTGTCGGGGGAGGGCATCTTGTCGAGGAAGGACGCGTCGCCGCTGGAGATAGATGCCGCAATGGATCCGCCCCATGCCTGTGCGGTGCGCAGGCCCCCGTCAGGGCCGGTGATCATACCGATCGGGTTCGCGAGAAGGGTGACAGCGAGGACGCTCGCGGCGACAGAGATGGCCATGTCCGTCGCTCCGGCGGCGACGCGGCCGCGCATGACGGCGACGAAGCCGATGATCGCAGCGAGGGCGAGGCCGACGGGGATCCATCCGATCTGCGAGAGAAGGCCGGAGAGCATCTGGAAGATCGCTTCGATCGGCGGGGCGATCCAGTCGATCCATTCGAGGGTGACGATGAACTGCATGAACCACAGGCCCCAGCTGAGGCCGGTGAGGTTAAAAACCCAGATCGCGTCGACGGTCTGCGCCAGGAACGCCTTGATCGGGTCGAACACGCCGCCACGATCCATCGGCAGGGACACGTACTGGGCGATCGAGATCCCTGAGCTGTCTTTGGCGTCGATAGGGGCGAGGAACGGCAGAGTCGCACCGGCGTCTCCGTCGGCTGCGTACGCGAGGATCACGTTGCCGCCGAGGATCGATGTGATCGTCCAGATGCCGACGAGGATCGCCACGGTGCGCAGCGGGTGGCGGCGGATCCACTTCCACACACGGCGGATGCGACGACGAGTCCCCTCAGCGGTGCGAGCGACGGATGCGAAAGCGGTCATGAGTTCACCTGCTCAGGGGAGGGCTTGACGGTCTTCGGGGTGGAGAGAGTGGCCGCGGCACGGTCAGGGCGACGAGAGACCCGCGTGCGGATCTTCCCCATGCGGCCCCGCGCGTCACGGAAGAGGGCTTCACCGCGGCGACCCACCGGCACCTTGTTGTCGGCGCCAAGAGGGGAGAGGCCTTCGGTGACGGTCTGCACGTTCGCCGGGATCTTGCTGAATCCCTTCTGGAACCACTCCAGGTTCGACTCCGCCGCCAACGGGTCGGTTTGACGGGTCAGGATGCGGTTCTTGATGAGTGATCGGGTGATCTCGTCGCCGAAGTCGCGGGCATCCTGAGAAGCCACGAGGACGGGTGCGCCGTGCTTGCGGCCGTCGCGGAGGAAACGATTGATTTCCGCGAGGCCCTGGGGGCTGGCGGTGACGTGTGCGAGCTCGTCGGCGGCGAACACCGCGAGCTCGTTGGGGTCGCGGAAGCAGATCTCCCGAGCGATGCGGGTCAGCAGCGCGTACATCGCGTGCCCGAAGAGCTTGTCCAGGCCCAGCTGGTCGAACATGGCCGAGTTGTCGATCTCTTCCTTGGTCGGAAGGGCGACGCCGTGGGTGAGGAAGACGATGCCGCGGCTGGCGAGGTTCAGCGGCGGAAGGTCGTTGTCGAAGAGGACGGCGCCGTACTCGGTGTCGGCGTACAGGTTCATCAGACCCGCGAGCTCGCGGGCTGTCTCGTCGGTGCGGCCAAGTTCGGTCAGTCGGGCGAGGAGCGCGTTGGCGTTGGTCAGCCCGGCGTTCTCTGCCTTGCGCTCATTGAGGACGTCGGCGAGCATCACCCCCGCTGCGGAACGGGCCTTCACGCCGAGGAGGGCAGAGCAGAGCGTGAGCATCTGGCTGGCGCCCGCCTTCGCGCCGAAGATACGCAGCGGGTCAAGTGACCACTCCGGGGCGACGAGGTCGACGATCGTCGCCTGGGACGGGTCGATCGACTCGGCGAAAACGCCGTACTCCTTGGCGTCGGTGCGGTCGATGACGATGAAGCGGCCTCCACGGTCATGCACTGCACCGAGGATGATCTTCATCGCGACGGACTTGCCACCACCGGGCTCACCGGCGATGCCGATAGAACCAGAGACGTCACCAGTGATCTGTCCCCACAGATCCAGGAGCACCGGCGGTTCCGTTCCCGACGTGATGTTGTCAGCGAAGAGCAGACCCGTTCCGTCTCCTAGGTCCGTGGACGTCATGGGGGCGAGTGAGGCGAACTGCGTGCCCGTGGTCAGCTCCGCGAACTCCTTCACGATGCGCTCGGACGGGTGTCCGGGCCACATCGCCCACCAGAGCTTCTCCTGACCCCCGATGGGGATGTCGAACTGGAACTCGAGGTTGTCGGCGAAGTACTTCTTGGTGAACTGCGCGCGCTCGGTGGCTTCGTCGGCGGTGTCGCCAGCAACGGCGACGATGAACGTCGCCTGAATCTCCACCTCGCGCTCGGACGCCCCAAGCGCCTGGTGCCATTCGCTGAGGTCGCGGGCAGTGACGTCGAGGTCGCCACCGGATCCGGTGATCGCGGCAGTGCCCTCCTGCTGATCCATCTGGTCGGTGAGGTTGATCTCTGCACGCGCGTTGCGACGCTTCGCATCCCGGGCTCGCAGGCTCTGCACCCGGAAAACCCAGTCGGCGTTCACGCCAAGCTCGTCGAGCGCTCCGACCCAGTCGAGATCCTCATCCCATCCACCCCGCGGGCTGCCAGCCAGTGCCATCAGAACCTGGTAGCTAGCCGCACCCGTGCGAGTGTCCGTCACCTTGAGGAAGCGGTTGGCCAGCGGGTTGATCCGGCTGATCTTGCCCTTCGAGTCGGTCTGCCCACCCTCGTCGAGGTGAGGCAGCGGGTACGACTTCGGCGTGGTGGTGTGCTGCAGGTGCTCATCGATCAGCACCTTCGTGGCTCCTCGAGGCAGCTCGTCCGCGCGGGGCGCCGGCGCCGGGTTCTCGTACAGTCCGCGGGTCATCGCGTGGGTGCCAATCCACAGCTGCTCGGCCGGGGTCGACCGACGCGGGACGAAGGATGCCGGGATGGCTTCTTCGATGCGAGCTGCAGCGCGCATCGCTGAGGTGATCTCTTCGGCCGAGGGGGCGCGCAGCGGAAGCGCCACGGTCTCGCGGACGGAGTGCTCCATCCAGCCGTAGACCATGCGGGCCTTGTCCTTGAGGCTCCGAACGCGCAGAGGCACGGAGATCCAGTACTCCCGGCGGCCGTTGGGGCGCATGTCGAACTCGTCCATGCTGAGGAGTACTTCCTCGGCCCACACAGGGTTCTCGCTGACGTCGACGCCGGCGAGCATCTTGTTCGCGACCTCCTCGGGGGAGACGATGCCTCCGAAGCCCATCAGCATGTATTCGCCGATCAGACCCTGCGCCAGCGCGCGGTGGATCTTGCGTCGGACGTCGTTGAGTTCGCTACCTCCGAGACCCTTGGGGAGTCCGTCGAGGCGCCAGGTGGCCCACACGGTGCCCGTGCGCGTCCACTTCAGGTGGCCCATGATCGCGGTATCGGGGATGCGCATGTCAGCTCTCCTTGGTGCGTGCCTGCTCGAGCAGACGGTCAAGCCCCGACGCGTAGCGAGCCGGGGCAGTGGGGGACGTGGCGAGGGTGAGCGGGGGAGTTTCCGTAGCCGCGGTGATCGTCGGTGCGGGAACCGCCACCGGTGCAGGACTCGGGGCGGCGACGCGGACGGGTGCGGGCTCGTTGACGGCGGGGGCTCCCGCGATTAGGACAGTTCCCGTGAGGCGATGGGGCGATCGCAGTTTCATCGGCTGACCGTTCAGCGTTCCCGCTGCTGGGTTTGCGATCGCCCCCACCGTGTCGGCGGCCATGTGATGGATCTTGCGTCGTGTCGAGGGAAGCTGGCCGGCCAGGTACAGGGCGACGGCAGCCATCCCCAGCAGTGCGACGATGCGGACGAGGGGGAACGTGCCGAACAGCGGCCCCCACACGCTCATCGTGTTCCACCCGATGACGAGCACGACACCACCAGCGATGAACTGCGGGACCGAGTAGGGCCCGCCGGGAAGACGGGTGTTGCCCGCCTTCCCGACCATGATGGGGATGCGGCGAACGCTTGTGTAAAAGCGGCTTACGCGAGGCCGCTCGACATCGGGAGTACTCATCGGCTGGGCCTACGCGAATTCGCCGCGGAACAGGTTGCCGATGAGCTGAAGGCCGCCGTTGAGTGCGAAGTACGCCAGAGCGGCGACGAACAGTCCGCCGAGAACCGCACCTGCGCTGAAGCCCTTCTTGAACGCGGTGATGAGGAACAGGATGACGATGACCGTGAGGCCACCGTTGACAACGAGCTGGTACAGCTCGTTGTTGAATCCGTTGGCGGTGCCGATAATGCCGTCGGCGTGGACGATCAGCTGCGTGCCGACGTGGTCAAATCCGGCGGCGAGTGGCTGGATGAGAGATTTCACTGGTCTTCTCCTTCGGTGGTGTCATCGGTCGATGACGGGGTGGGTGCAGGGGACTCATCGACCTGGGCGGTCGAAGAGGACTGGGAGGTGCTGAGGCTGGTGACTTCCCACCGCCCAGCACGAGCGGTCAGATCGACGAAGTACGTGGCGGTCACCGTGCGGCCTTCGGCGGTCTGGAGGGTCACGAGAGCCTGCACGAGGGTCGTGTCACCGTCGGCAGGAGACTTGGACGGCTGCTCCTCGGCGAAGAACGACACCGGAGTCAGGAGGGCGAACGGTGCCGGGGAGATAGCGGGAATGGTGACGCCAGGCGTCAGGTAGGAGCTCGTGCTGCCCTGTCCGATGAGGTAAGCAGCCAGCATGAGCTGGATCGTCTCGACGGCGGGGGAGTCGGAGGAGAGCTGCGTGTTGAGCCCGAGCCCCGCGGCTCCCGCGGTCGACTGCGGGCCGACAACGGGCGCCGGGTATCCGATGGCGCTGAGGCGGTCGGATGCGGTGTCAACGATCACCTCGTAGTAGCGGCGAACCCATACCGGTTCTTCTTCACCTGCCTGCTCCATCACGTCGGCGCCGACCATGACGGTGACCGTGGTGGCGTCCTCAGTGGGCGCTGTCTCCACCACGGCGAGGTTGCGGTACTCGAAGGGGATGTCGCCGAGTCCCGGGGGAGCGGTGGTGACGTAGGTCTCCAGCGCCGTGCTGTCCTCCTTGGTCGCTGACAGCCAGCTGCCGACGAAACCGATGGCGAAGGATCCAGCTGCCTGCTGCAGCGGGGTGAGGTCGCTGGACTCGGCCGCGGCCGCCACGGGAGCGGATCCCTGGCCGCGCGCAACCAACATGCCGATCGCGAGCGGCCCACAGGCGATCGCGACGAGCATGACTACGGTGACGGCTTTCGAACCGAGGAGAGAGCCGTTCGTGAAGCCAGCCGACTCTGCGGCGCCGTCGTCGATGGGAGCATCGGTCGCCGCCTCGGCAGGCTTCTTCTTCCCGAAGAGCTTCATGCCGCACCGTCCGTCGTGTTGCGCTGCGGAAGGTCGACGGGACCGGTTGTGAGGCGCTGGTAGGTCTCCGCGGCGTCTTCGTACCGACGGGACTGGAGGAAGGCCAGCGCCCGCTCCCGGGTCGCCTGATCGAACAGGCCCTCATGGAGATCGAGAGCGATGTCCTGCCCCTCGTCGTAAACCCCGAGCACCTCGGCCTGATTCTTCAGTTCGCCAAGAAGCTCAGGCCCGATCTCCTCCACGTCGCGACCCGCCTGTGAGCCCATCTCGATCTCTCCCATCGATCCCGGGCCCGGCATGGACCCTCCTACCTGTAAGGGGCAGCCAAGAACGGGCGAAACCGACAAAGAGATCGAGAAAAAGTTCGCGGAGCTCGCCGGTACACGTGAACTTCCCCGGAATCACGCGGATCTCGCGCGTGTACTCGCCAGCGAATCACGCAGCGAAGAAGGGGCTAATACACGTACGGGTACACGCGCGGTGAGGAACGTCGAGGGCGATCAGGTCCACAACACCTCTGGGAGCTCCGATGTCCTCCACCATCCAGCCGGCACCGCTGATGACGCGTCTCAACCTCGAATGGTCCACCACGCACGCACCCCGCGAGCACTACTTCGGTGCCCTCGGCATCCGCGTCTGTGGCGAGCTGCTCGAGGAGATCCACCACGTGCACCGCGCCGCCCGCAGCAAGCAGATCAGCTCGAGCGACCGGGACGCATACCTGGCCGAAGAGGATGCCACCCTCATCGAGCTGATCAGCCTCGCTCACACCGGTGACCGCATCGCCGAGCGCACGCTCGTGCAGCTCCTCCTCCCGGCCGCGCAGCGGATGGCGCACCGCGTCCGCAGCCTCGGCGACATGGACCGGGCCGACCGCGTCGGGTACGCGATCAGCATGGCCTGGGAAATGATTAGCCAGTACAAGCTGCACCTGCGTCGGCGCGTGCACGCGAACCTCACCATGGGGCTGCTGCGACTGCTCAGCCCGAAGAAGACCCAGAACGACCTGGTCGTCGCGAACTGCACGACCCCCGTGAGCGAGGATGTCCTCGAGGCGGTCGCCGGCGGATGGAATGGACCGGAGCAGCCGATCGAAGTTCTCGCCGCGCGACTGTTCTCCTGGGGCGTCGACAACGGCATCGTCACCCGTGAAGAGACCGCCCTGCTGGCCCGCGTCACGCTCGGTGAGGAGAAGCAGACAGACATCGCTCAGGAGCTCGGCGTATCCGTCGACTGCATCAACCAGCGCATCAAGCGCTCACGGCAGCGTCTCCGCGTCGCCTTCGGCGAGATCCTCTGACAGAGGACGGCACAGCGGGACGCCTGATCAGCGGCCCTCATCTCAGTCGAGGTGGGGGCCGCTCTCTGCGCTCACCGGGTCAGGCCGAGAGAGGTCGCCAACAGATCGAGCTGCTCACGCAGCGCCTGCTCATCGACGCGCCACACAAGCCGGTTGAACCCTGATCGGGCGCCCAGCTTCGACGGGTCACTCTCCTGCACGAGGATCCCTGCATCGACCAGCGCTTGAGTGTGCGCGATGAGGGTGGTTCGCCCCACCTGCAGATCTTCCATCAGGTCGTGCGCGGTCACGGAGCCCCGCGTCAGGGTCGCCCGGATGATTCCCGCCCGCAGTGCGGGGATCCCGAAGGCGCGAAGCACGCGGGCGCGCTCGTCGGGAGAGTCGGGGGTCATGACCCCCATTGTGGCATCCGCGTAACGATCAGCTGTGAGCACCGAGATGATCGCCACTGACCACCGATATAACGCCGAAGCGGTTTACCCTGAAGGTGGCGCTAAAGAAGGTGGCTTAGTCGCCTATGGGCTTTCAAAAATGATGAAAGCCTGTAGGCTGGGCTGAACCACCGGGGGGTGGCACCGAACATTGGATCAGTTTGTCGGTTTCAGACGTGAGAGAGCACCCCTTCTAGGTAGAAGCCCTCACGGAAGGACACGACGTGACCATCACGGCACCCCCGCTCACCCCGAGCACCCCGGACGCGGCCCCCGCATCCAAGGACGCCTCCTCGGCCGTCAAACCTGTCCGTACCCGTCGCTCCGGGATCTGGGGCTTCGCCGCACTCGCTCTCCTCCTCCTCGGAGCACTGGGCGGAATCTTCATGTTCCAAGCCGCAAGCAACGCCACTCAGGTGTTCGTCGCCGCTGGGGATATCGCCCGCGGCCAGACGATCGAGAAGGACGACCTCACGACGATCTCCATCGCCGCGGGGCAGAACACCACCGCGATCTCAGCCACCAAGGCGGATGACATCCTCGGGACGATCGCTTCCGTCGACATTCCGGCGGGCGGCCTCATCACCGAGACTTCCACCACGACCGCCCTCACCGTCCCCGACGGCAAGGCGCTCATCGGACTCACGCTGCAGCCAGGTCGGCTCCCCGCCCAGCAGCTCACCGCTGGAGACAACGTCATCCTCGTTCCCGTTCCGGCGCAGGGCGTTGCCGATGTCGAGGTCATCGCGGACCAGACGATCCCCGCTGTCGTCTCCCAGGTGCGCCCGATCCCCAACAGCAACGACGTCGTCGTCGACGTCTACGTCGCGACCCAGGCAGCCCCCGGGGTCACCAGCAAGGGCGCTGCCGGTTCCATTGCTCTCTACCTCGCACCGGGGGACAAGTAATGGCCATCATCGCCCTCACCAGCCTCGCCGGAGCCCCCGGGGTCACGACCGCGGCAACGGCACTCGCCGTGCACTGGCCGCGACCCGTCCTCCTGCTCGAGGCCGACACGAGCGCCGTCTCGACGCTGATGGCCGGCTTCTTCCGATCCAACCTGCGCACCACCGACGGCGGGATCGAAAAGCTCGCCTTCGCCCTGGCGCGCAACGCCCTCGACACTGAAGACCTCCTGGACGGCGACTACCAGATCGCGATCCCCGTCCACGATCTGCCGCCGATCCCCGACATGCCGATCCCGTCCATCCCCGACGGCCACAAGCTCTGGGTGATTCCCGGGTTCGTGAACTACGCCATCGTCGACGGCGTCCGCGGCCTGTGGAACAAGCTGCCGCGCCTGCTCAGCGGCCTCGACGACGGCGGCATCGACGTCATCATCGACCTCGGTCACCTGGACGTCGACGACCCTCGTCTGCCTCTTCTCGACGCCGCAGACTGGGTTCTCGTCACGGCGAGCTCATCCATGATCGATCTCAACAGGGCCTACCGTCGGCTCGAGCTGCCGGATATCAATCAGCGTGCACGTGCTTTCGCCGGCGATCGCTACTGGACCTTGCTCACCTCCCCTGCAGCAGAAGCGGTCTCCACGAAGGAGTTCGGCACCCATGTTCTCCCCGTGGTGTCCACGCTGCCGCATGACCCGGACGGCGCCGCCGTCTTCTCACACGGACGCCCCGACCCCAAGCCGAACAAGAACGCGTATCGACGGGCCATCCGAAGTGTCGCCCAGGATCTCTGGGTGCTGCGCCACCGCGATCAGAGGAGCGTCAGCTGATGACCGACCAGCCCGATATCGAGATCGCCACCCGCCCGTTCCTCGGCGACATGCTCAGCCCCAGCAGCAGCGCCACCCCTCCCGTGCAGCCTGCCCCGACCTCTGGCAACCACCACCTGCTGGCAGCGATGACCGGAGGCCGACCGCCCCTGCACCTCGTCGACGACACCGACAGCGAACAGCTCGAGCAGGTGTACGCGAACTCGGTCGACCTCGCCGCCGCGTACCCGACCGAAACTGAACCGGATGAGGAGAAGCTGCGCGCACGCTCTCGCCGCCGGGAGACCGCCGCCATCCGCGCCGACGGATACCTGCAGGTGGACTGGAACATCGTCAAGCAGCTCACTCGCGAGCTCACCGCGGCTGACGAATCGATCGGCCGGTCGCGCCGTTCCTTCGACGTCGCCACCGCCTCCCCGGATCCGGAAGATGAGTTCGAGCAGCGCACCATCGATGAGATCAAGGTCATCATCAACCGGTACACCACCCGCATCGCTGGTGCGAAGGGCTCAGATCACGACTGGACGGATCTGAAGAAGGCCCACTACACACAGGCCATCTTCGACCAGGCCCACCGCTATGGCCGCTTGCAGCAGTACCTCCGCGAGCCTGACGTGGAAGACGTCTCCGTTGTCGGATACGCGAACGTCGTGGTCACCAAGACCAACGGAATCCGTGAACGACGTAGCCCGATCGCTGAAGATGACAAAGACCTCGAAGACCTGATCGCCGAGATCGCGTCGCACCGAGGACGCACGTTCACCAAGCCGAATGGATACCTCGACCTGGACATCGGCGGTGCGCGGTTGTCGGCGACGGGTGTCGGGATCACTTCCGACACCAACCTCACGATCCGTAAGCACAACCTCGTCGACATCGAGCTTGCCGACATGGTGGCTAACGGGACCATCTCCCAGAAGATCGCTGATTTCATGGCCGCGGCGTCCCGCGCCAATCTGTGTGTCATCGTCGCTGGCTTCCCCGGTGCAGGAAAGACGACGATGCTCCGTGCGCTGATGTCCACCATCCGGCCGGAGGAGAAGATCGTCACGATCGAGACCGAAAGGGAGCTGTACCTCAACAAGCTCCCTGAGCGACACTGGCAGGTGCAGGATCTGCAGTACATCCCGCCGCAGTCCGCCGGCGCCGACAGTGCAGCCGGATTCACTCTCGACCAGTGCTTCATGCTCGCCGTTCGCTCCAGCGCGCAGCGCATCCTCTTCGCTGAGATCCGAGGCCCCGAGGGGCCCGTCGCTTTCAAAGCGATGGAAGCAGGACGTGGATCGATGTCCACGATTCACGCGCGGAGTGCGGACCACACAATCCGCCGGTTGGCGATCGTCCTCATGAGCGAGGAAGGGCTCACGGATGACACTGTGCCCATGAATCGGATTGGGGACAGTCTCGATCTCATTCTCTACATCAGCGAGCTCGAGAACCCCGATGGGACTCGGCGACGGGTCGTTACCGAGGTTGCTGAAGTCCGCCCCAATGACCAGGGCCTCCCGATGGCTTCGAAGCTGTTCAAGTACGACCCCAACATCAAGGACTGGACCAACCCGGAGGATCCGTCTCCCCAACTCGACGGGCCCCTGCGGCGCGCCGGGTACGACTGGGAAAAGGAGATCCGCGGATGATCCTCGGCAGTTCTCTGGCCGGGGTGGCCTTCGTAGGCGGACTCATCATGGTCGCGCTCTACTTCCGCCCCGCGCCTCCGAAGCAGGCGCCGACAAAGCCATCTCTCAGCACCCGCTGGGGTCAGGTGAGCAAGAAGACCAAGACGGGTCTCATCGTCGGTGGCATCCTCGGGATTATTGCCGCCATCATCTCCGGCTTCCCGGTGATGGTGATCGTCGTCCCCGCCGCGATCACGATCGTGCCGGCTCTCCTCGGAAAGCCGTCGACGTACGAACGCGACCTCATCCTCGCCCTCGAGAACTGGGCGCGATCGCTCGCGAGCACAGCAGATACCGGCGCCTTCACTCTGCGAGAGGTCATCGGGATCACCCAGGGTAGCGTGCCTCAGATGCTCAAGGCGCCGGTCAACCGCCTCTACACGCGGATGAGTTCCAGCTGGTCCACCGCTGACGCCCTTCGCGCGTTCGCTGACGAGCTGGACAACTCCCATGCCGACGAGGTCACCATCTACCTGATCCAGGCTGCAGAGTTCAACGCCGGCGGCCTCTCGAGAGCCCTCGAGAGCGTCTCGGAAGGCCTGAGCGCCACCGCCAAGCAGAAGATCCTCATCGAGGGAGAGCGGAAGAAGCCGCGCGAGACGATGATCTCGATGACCTGGATCGTTGGAATCACTCTGGTCATGCTCGTCTTCTTCGCTGGCACCGGAAACATGGACTTCTACCGGACTCCCCTCGGAGGCGTGGCGCTGGGTCTCATCCTCAGCTCCTTCGTCGGGCTGATGGTCTGGGCGCGCGCCATCACCCGGGTGCCCCCGGAGCCTCGATTCCTCAGCGCCCCGGTTTCGACGGAGGTCGGCGCATGAACCCCACACTGATCGCCGCCGTCCCCGGCCTCCTGGTCGGAGGGGGACTCGCAATCACGCTCCTCGTCCTGGCTCCGCGCACCGTCCGAGCAGGCGATGCACTCGTTCGTCTCGGCGAAGCATCCGTGGCCCCCACCATCAGCAGCCCTCCGCTTTCCCAGTGGGACCGGATCGGGAGCTGGCTCTCACAGAACCTCCCGCAGGTGAAGTTCCTGGCGCCGCCCACCCGAGATCTCGACCTTCTGGAGATCCCCGTCTCCCGATTCTTCGCGCGCAAGTTCCAGCTCGCGATCCTCGGCCTCTTCGCACCCGTCGTCCTGTCGCTCCTCGCACAGGTCTTCACCGGACAGCCCTTCCCGCTGCCCCTCCTCGTCAGCCCCGTGCTTGCACTCATCATGTGGATGATGCCCGACGGGCAGGTGAAAGCCCGTGCGGCAGCTGCCCGCCGAGAGTTCACCCGATTCGTGAGCGTCTACCTCAAGCTCGTCGCGGTGGCGCTGCTCGGCAGCACCACCGCAGACACCGCTCTCAACGATGCCGCTTCCGTCTCGGATACCTGGGTGTTCCGGCGCATCCGCCGAGAGTACGCGCGGGCCGAACTCACCCGCACGACCAAGTGGGACGCGATCGAGCGTCTCGGCGCTCAGATCGAGATCCCGTCACTGATCGAGCTCGGCCGCACGATGCGTCTCTCCGAAGCTCGGGTCAGCCTTCGCGACCAGCTGCTCGCCACCGATCAGAATCTGCGAACGCTCGTCGAGGCGGCCGATGAGGACGCGGCGAAGAAGATCACCAAGCGCAGCGGACTCCCGGTCTACATGACGCTGTTCCCCGTCATCCTCATTGTCTTGCTCCCTCCGATTTACAGCCTGTTCACCATCTGACCAACGAAAGGAAACATCATGGATGAAATCCCCTGGAAGGCCGTTTGGATCGTCGGCGGCGTGCTCGCCGGCCTCGCGATCATCGGCTTCCTCGGCCCGTGGGGCCTCAGCTACATCCAGAGCGTGCTGCCCGGATGACCATGCGAATCCGACAGCAGCAGGGATGGTTCACCCGTCTTCGCGCGAAGCTCTCGCGCGAAGACGGGTGGGCTGGCACCGTCGTGCTCATCATCGGCACGATGTTCCTGCTGCTGCTCGGAGTCCAGGGTTTCGTCTGGTTCACCGCCTCCAACGCCGCGCAGATCGCGGCCCAGTCTGCCTACACGGTCGCCCGCTCGTACGAGTCGACGCCCGAAGCAGGACAGGCAGCGGCAATCCAGCTGCTCGAGTCCATGCCGGGCACGCTGCGCGACCCCGTGGTGACGGTCAACCGCACGGCGGAGTCTGTCACCGTGACGATCACCGGGCAGGCCACCGAGGTCATCCCCGGCGGCCTGATCCCGCCTGCGACGTACACACTCACTGGACCTGTTGAGAGGTGGGTGCCAGCACCATGAAGACCTTCCTCAGAAAACTGTTCAGTGACGAGCGGGGAGATCTCGAAGACCTCCCCGGCTGGACGATCATGAGCATCGGCGCAGTCGCGCTCGTCAGCCTCATCCTGCTCTTCGGTCGACACGGATACGTGAACAACACCGTCCAAGCTGCCGCCTACGCTGCAGCCCGCGACGCCTCGCTCTCTCGTGCCGGCGACGCCGTCCCGCACGCCATCTCCGCAGCTCAGGTCGTCCTCGGCGACAACGTCCAGTGCACCGATCTGGACGTTCGAGTTGGCGGCAACGGTCTCACTACAGGCCTCGGCGAAGCAGGAACCGTCTCCGCCACGATCACCTGCACCGTCTCCACCGGTGACCTCGTGATGCCCGGCATCCCTCTCCCTGGCACGTTCACCATCGAGAAGACCGCTCACAGTCCCGTCGACCCCTACCGAGAGAGGTGACCCGTGAAGTTCCTCACTTGGTACGTCATGATCTTCATCGTCCTCGTCATGCTCGCCGGCCTCGCTACCGATTCCCTCGGGAAGATGCAGACGCTGCAGCAGGCCCTCACCATCGCGCAGAGCGCCGCTCGAGCTGGGACCAACGCCGCTACCGGCACCAGCACGAACGGCGACGCCTTCGACCTCTCCACGCAGATGGCGGCCACCGCCGCACAGAACTACCTCGCATCCGCAGACGTCCGAGGGACCGTTACCGTCACCGGAGATACCGTCTCCGTCACCGTGAACATGACGTATGAGCCTCATATGCTCGGACCCATCGGACTCCCGTCCATCCCCGTCGAAGCAACCGGCTCCGCCCGACTGATCGGAAACTGAGAATCATGAACCGCCGCACAGCAACCGCCATTGCCGGAGTCCTCGCCGTCACCGCGATGATGCTCACGGCATGCACGCCCAGCGAGCCGACGCCGACCAAGGAACCCACGGCGAGCGCGACGCCGACCGCGGAGCCGACCGGAGTGCCGACCCAGGCGCCCGTCGCAGCGCCGAAGGACGAAGCCGAAGCCGTCGCTGCAGCGAACACCGCGTACATCGCCTTCCAGCAGGCGCAGTTCGACTTCATGGCGGACCCTGATCTCGGGCCGGACTACTTGGTGAACTTCGTCTGGCCCGGAACCCGCATGGAGACGATCATGCAGGACACCTACAACAACAAGATCGAGAAGAAGACTTCAGTGGAAGGGGAGCCGTTCGGATGGCAGGCCAATGAGGCTCTGTCCTATGTCGCTCCCCTCACGAACCAGAGCAATGGCGAGGTCGATCCACTCGGAGCCGTGAATCTCTTCGGATGCAGCGACAACACCGGTACGACGTTCCTGCTGGAGGGCGTCGAGAACACGGACATCCCCAAGGGCAGTTTCCCGTACCAGGTCGAGATGCTCTACAGCCCGGACTTTGAAGGCTGGTTCGTATCGAACTCGACTGAGATGACGGGCATGGAAGGGGCGCCGCTGTGTTGAGAACATGGGCGCGTCGCGGCGCAGCAGTCCTTGTCAGTTTCGCGGCCGTGATCGCGGTGTCTGTCTCCCTCTCGGTCCCCGCCGCCGCAGCGAATAACTGTCACACGAACTCGCAGGGTCAGGTCGTGTGTGATGTCGAGGTAGAGGTTCCCGGAGGCCCGGGCTCGGAGACTCCAGGTACGGGGCCGGCTGATTTCACGCCAGGCCCGACGACCTGCACGTATACGCCGAAGGAGGGCGAGCCGAGAGAGGTTCCGTGCTCGAAGGACGGCGGTTGGTGGGCGAACGACATCCAGTGCTACTGGACGTTGGATGACCCGCAGCGCCCTGCTCCCACCGGGCGTGACGCCAGCGTAGGTGCCTGGTACTCCTGCCTGCCGATCGAGCCCGCGGACTGCGGCGGTCGCCTCTGCTACGGCACGAGCGTCTGGCGTGAGACGCCTCCTCCCGGTGTGAACCGGTACACCCCCGCTCAGGCGGCAGGGATGCTGGCACGCACGTTCGTCCTGAAGCCGATCGAGATCGGCATGGCGCCGGAGCAGAAGGTGCACTCGGACGACCCTGCAGGCACGGCTCCGTACCGACGGACCTGGGTGGGTATCCCGGTCTGGCTGTGGGTTGATCAGCCGACGGAGAGCACGTGGGGGCCGATCTCACGCACCGCGACGTATGGCGGTGTGACAGTCTCTGGAACCGCGAGCGTGCAGTCGCTCACCTGGACCTCGGGCGATGGACAGAGCCTCAGCTGCGGCGCGGGTACCCCCTTCGACGCTGCAGCGATGGCGAACCAGGCAGCGGTCGACTCGCCCACCTGCGGATTCCGGTACCAGCACCAGTCCGATGGCGGCACCTTCACCCTGTCGGCAACGTCGACGTGGGCGGTTGAGTGGACTGGTGGCGGACAGTCTGGCCGGATCGCGATGCCGACCACGACGACGTCGACGACAGTCCGTGTGGGTGAGCTGCAGTCCGTTAACGTGTCACAGGACGGCGATACCTTCGGCGGTTGAACCGGAAGGAACGAACGATGAAGAAGCTGCTCACCGGGGCGGGCGCGCTCCTGCTCCTCACGGGGATCCTCGTAGGGATCCCCGCAGCCCTCGTGGCGCTCGCCGGGAATCCGTTCCCGACCGCTGAGCAGTGGCACGCGATCGTCACCCTCACACCCGACTACGGCAACGTGATCATGTTCACGAAGATCCTGCCGTTGGTCATCTGGGTGCTGTGGGCGGCATTCGCGATCCCCTTCCTCGTCGAGCTCGTCGCCGCGATGGGCGGACGCAAGACCACGAAGAAGGTCGCCGTGTTGCGTAACCAGCAGAAGCTGGCCGCCGGTCTGATCGCCGCAGTCGCGGTCATGTTCGCCGGTGGCGCCGGGGCTCTCGCCGCCCCCGCTCCGGCGTCAGCAGACTCCTACTCGGTCGGCACCGTGGGCGCCTCTGCGAGCCCGCTGGACCTGTCCAGCGCCATGGCCTCGGTTCAGGCCGCACAGACCCCTCCTGCGGCCCCTGAGCAGCAGCAGGTGGTGCACCAGGTCGTCGACGGGGACACTCTGTGGGATCTCGCCGTCCAGTACTACGGCCAGGGCGAGCGATTCGTGGAGATCTTCAACGCGAACCTGGGGGGGCAGCCCGACGGACAGAGCCTGACCGACCCGGATCTCATCCTCCCCGGCTGGCAGCTCAGCATCCCCGGCGTCTACACGCAGGCTCCGGTCGAAGAGGCACCCGCGCCGACGACGCCGGCGCCGACGCCTGACGAGTCGGTGCAGGCTCCCTCGACAGATGCGCCGGTCTTGGACGGTGCAGAGGGAGGCGCTGGCGGAGGTGCCGGCGGAGGCGCTGGCGCCGGTGAAGCCACGGACGTGCGCGGCATGGGTGAATCCATCGACCGCCCGGTGGTTGAGCAAGCCCCCGCCGTCGACGACGCGTCAGAGACAGCCGACGAGGCCGACATCACGATCCCTCTGATGACGGCCGGAGGCATCGCAGGACTGCTCGTAGCCGGTCTTCTAGGCGCGTTGGGAGCGCGCCGACTACGACAGCGCCGCAAGCGCGTCAAGGGAGAGCGGATTGCTCTGCCAGAGCCTGAGGTGGCAGACCTCGAGCTGGAGATGCGGATGGTGGAGAACCCCATCGGCGTCACCGACGTCGACAACGCCCTGCGCACCCTGCAGGCATGGGCCGAGGACAACGGCGAGCAGCTGCCCGAGCTGCTCGCCGTCCGGGTTGCCGACGATGAAGTGGCCCTGTACCTGGCCGCGCCCGCGGATCTGCCGGAACCGTTCGAGTCGATGCACGAGGACCGCACCGCCTGGATCGTGCGGCCCGGCCGCGCGCAGGCCCCCGACCGCCCCACCGTGTCCCCGTACCCTGCCCTCGCCACCATCGGCACGGACGCACAGGGCGGCTACGTGCTGCTGGACCTCGAGCAGATCGGCTCCCTCAACGTCACCGGCGACGAAGAGATCGCACGAGGGATGCTGAACGCTCTGGCGTGCGAGTTCGCGACGAACCCGTGGTCGGACGAGATCCAGGTCACCCTCGTCGGCCTCGACGATGCGCTGGCCCGGGATCTCGATCGGATCCGCATCCACCAGGTCGCTGACATCCCCGCTCTCGTGCGCAACCTCCGCGCTGACCTCGACGACCGTCGGGACGCTCTGGACTCTTACGGCGTCGGCGGAGTGCTCGAGGCGCGATCGCGCGCCACCGACATCGAGACCTGGGCGCCGCACATCGTGATCCTGGCCGAGACTCCGATCGGCTCCCTCCGCGACGATCTCGCCGAGCTCGTCGCACGGATGCCGCGACTGGGCATTGCCACGATCGCCCAGGGAACCGCGCTGGCAGCCGGTGCCACCGTCGAGGTGACCTCGAAGGAAGACGCCGAGTACCGCAGCGGCGGGGCCCTCCCGCCCCTCCCGTTCCGCCCGCAGATCCTGGCGGGCGAAGAACTGGAGCTCGTGCGGTCCCTGTTCGCCACCACCGACCGCGAAGCGCAGCCCGTCGACCTCGAGCAAGAACACGCCCATGCCGCGGCCGAGGCAGAGCCTGCCGAGACCACGGCCGAGTCCGTCGACGTCGCAACGGCTGAGGACGAGCTGACGCCCGCCGCCGAAGCGACTGAGGTCGCCGCGGTGCCCGCAGCCCCCGAGCCCGTCGCCACCACGGCGGTCGAGATCCCCGAAGACGCCCCCGTGGCCGTCGTCGACGAGCATGCCGACGAGGAGCCCGCCGACATCGACGTGCCGAGCGTGGAAGTCCCCGACTGGCCCGCTCCCTACATTCGTCTCCTCGGCCCCGTTGATGCGCTTAACGTCGACATGGACGCGATCCCTGGCCGCGGCATCGAGTTCCTCGCCTTCCTCCTCCTGCAGAACACCCCCTCCGTCCCCGGAGCGCTCGTGCAGAAGAAGCTCTGGCCCGACACGTTCTCCAAAGACAACAACAACGCCCGCCAGCTCGCGAAGCAGCTCCGCCGCATACTCGGCCATGACCCGTTCGGTCAGCCGCTCCTCCCCGAGGGCCGCAGCAGCGCCGGCTTCACCATCCACGACCAGATCCGCACCGACTGGCACGACTTCTGCGACCTCATCGGTCCCGACCTCAGCACGACCCCGAACGAGAACCTGATCCGCGCCATCCGCCTCGTCCGCGGCCAGCCCTTCGACGGTCTCAAGCGCCGCGGCGCCTGGTGGGCCTGGCGAGGACCGATCGAGGAGACCATGCGCGCCGCGATCCTCGACGCAGCCGACGAGCTCACCCACCGCGCCCTCGCGACCGGCAAGTTCGACGATGCCCGCCTCGCCGCCCGCATCGCCCAGTCCGCCGACCGCCTCAACGAGGCCGGATGGCGGCTGGAGATCGAGACCGCCATGGCCGCCGGAGACGTCGACGCGTTCAACACCATCGTCGGCGCCATGTTCGAAGTCGTCGGCGTCGACGCAGAGATCGACGACGCCACCCAGCAGCTGCTCGATGACGCCCACGAAAAGCTCCCCGGGCTCGCAGCACGGTGACCGAGCCGTCCACGTACCTGCTGGAACCTGCCTACACCCCCCGGCGGTCCTTCGCAGGGCCGTGGACGCTCATTTCCCTCAGTGCTGCCGTCCTCGGCCTCCTGCTCGTCGCCGCCGCACCTGTCCTGGGTGGCACCGCCTACGGCTGGGTAGTCGTCGCCGTCACGGCGGTCCGCTCCGCGCGTCTCGCCGTTGTCGATGAGCGCACCCACACGCTCCCCAACCGGCTCACCGGGGCACTGGCCGTGTTCGGGATCATCCAGGCGATCGGCATCTCCGCGTGGCGGCACGACGCCGCTCCTCTCGTCATCGCGGGGGTGACAGCGGGGATCCTCGCATCTCTTTACGCTCTTCTCGCGCTCACCAAGAGCGGCGGATTCGGTGACATCAAGTTCGCCGGCGCGCTCGCGTTGACCATCGCCCCCTACGCGGGGCTCTTCACGTTGTACTTGCTCCCCATCGCCTTCGTCATCAGCGCGGTCAGGATCATGGCCCGTCGCGTTCGTGGACGAGCGGCCAAGCACCCTCACGGGCCGTCCCTTGCGATCGCCGGCATAGTTCTCCTCGTTGGATCGATGCTCGCCGGCCCCGCACTGATCCTGGCCTAGCCGCGACACGCCGCAGACGGCAACGGGGCGATCAGTTCCTCGACTTGCTCACGGACGGCAACTGGCCCCCCCGAGTGGTCACCGGTTGTACGCAATCGTGAATGGTGAGTCGCATCGAGTCGCATCGAGTCGCAACGGCGAATCGCAGCGGTGAGTCGCACTGTGTGGTGCGAAACGGCAAGTGAGACTTCGCCGATTCGCCGAGTGGCGAACGGTGAATGTGGTTCGATCTCCTCATGAGTTCCGAAACGACCACTGCCACTCCCGAGCAAACGAGGGAGGCCATGACGACACTGTCCCGAAGGAGGTACACCCAGATCCGCAGCATCCTCGTCCAGCTGCCCGAGCGTGGCGCCCCGAGAGCATCGACGGTATCGAAGATGCTGCACGGGCGGAAGCACCGAGCGCTGCTGCTCTATCTGCTCCTGCTCACCTGCTGGCCCTGGCTGGAGGAGCGCCGAAACCCCCTCGAGGGGTCGATCTGGATCCGCGCACTCACCTCCAAGAGCGGTCTCACCTGGACGCCGTCGACGCTCTCCCGCGCATGGGCCGAGCTCGCGGATCTCGGACTAGTGGAGCTGCCGAAGAAGGAAGGGCGATTGCGTCGACCACGGCCCCGCCGTGAGGACGGCGCTGCAGACTACGACGTCCCCGGAGGGCGCCGAGACAGGTACAACGCCTACTTCTCCCTCCCCGACGAATTCTGGACCGATGGCCTGTTCGCCAAGCTCTCCCTCCCTGCTCTCGTAATGCTGCTCGTCATCGCGAAAGAGACCAACTCGAAGAAGACCAAGGAGGTCTGGCTCCCCTATGAACACATGCCCGAGTGGTACGGGATCAGCGCAAAATCGGCGCAGAAAGGCATCACTGAACTTCTCGCGGAGCGCCTCATCAAGCGTCGCCCGGATGTCAGGCCCGCCCCACTCTCACCCACAGGAAGCACCACACACATGTACTACTCGCTCACCGGCGTCTACGGCCACACCTCGCGCGCCGCCCGCCGTAAGAAGGCCGCGAGCGCCCGCGCCGAGCGTGAGGCGCAGCGAGCGCTGGACGCGACACCCGAATCTCAGGAGACATCATGAACCCACCACCATCTAAGCCCGTGCGGCTCATCTATGTCGACGACTCTGGTGCCGAGCGCAGCGGCTACGCGACCTTCAGCTGGCTGGAGCTGCGCATCGACGACTGGCAGGTCGCGCTGCGTGAAGTGCTGGACTGGCGGCATCGTCTCGCTCGTGAGCAGCAGGTCCCGGTGACCTACGAGCTGCATGCCACCAAGTTCGTCAATGGCCGCGGCGATCCGTCGCTCGATCCTTCGTGGAACCGCCATAAGGCGAAACGGTCGCTCGTCGTCGACGACGCGTTCCGGATGCTTGCGGCAGCACCTTGGTTGTCGGTGGGGACCGTGTATTCGCAGACGTCGCTGCGCGGGCGCGCCTTCGCTGACGAACGTTCACGTGTCTATGGTGAACTCGTCACCCGGCTGGATCAGCGCCTCACGGCTGCGGGTGAGCTCGGAATTCTATACATGGATGGGGATGGCACCGACCGTAGCTATGTTGCGGCACACCGAGAGCTCAAGCTCGCTACCCGTTCCCTCATCGAGGATCCCGCGTTTCAGCACTCGCACAGCAGCCATTTGGTGCAGTTCGCCGATCTCGTCGCCTATGCCGGCTATCAGCACGTTCTGCAGCTGCCGGAGAAGCGGTTCACGTGGCCGTGGTACCCGTCTCTCAGTGCGGTCGACGTGAACGGTGGCCCGCTCGCTGTATAAGCCCGGAAAAAGAAGCTGGACCCGTTGGCCAGTGTTCACTGGGCGGGTCCGCTTGTATAGCTTACCTGATTCCGCGGGCCGAGTCTCAGCCATCTGGGTACTTCGTCAGACGCAACCGGTGATCGCAGCGGACGCGTAGGGGAGCTGGATGGCAATGGAGACTATGCCCAAGGCCAACAGGTACGCCGCGATCGCGATCAGTGGGACTGCGCCGGACAGTCCGCCCCCTGGTCGCACGAGTTGCCTGATCCGTTCAGGACCGGCGGCATGCAGCGCAGCTGGGTGAGAGTCGAGGGATGTATCAGGAGAGGGCTTCGCTATTTTGAGTAGGGCCCCTACAAGAGCGGGGGTTCCGACGGCCTGGCGCGCATGGTTGTCGGCCGCGATCTCGAGATAGTGAGGGATTGCTTCGGCGACTGCTGCAACGAGAGGCACCCATCGGAGATAGGCAGCTATGCCGTCGACCAGTGAAGATATCAGATGGTGACGCTGCCGCAGGTGAGCATGTTCGTGTTCCAGCACGGCGGCGAGTTCGTCGTGGTCGAGTGAGCGGATGGCGCCCGAGGAGAGGACGATGCCGCCATCACGCAAAGCGAATGTGAGGGCGAGGACTGTCTCGCTGTCGATGACGGAGACTTCGTGACCGTGGAGGCGGGTACGAACCGATCCCGACCGAACCGCTTCGGCGGTGACACGCGCTTTGCGCGCATTCCGCAGCATCCGTGCGCTCGTGGCTACACCCAAGGTCAGCGCGACGACCGCTGGTATGGCGAGGAAGAGAATTGTCGGAACGAGCGAGCTCGTCGTTGAGTCGAGGAAGGGATTCGCCGCCGCCAAGCAACGCTGACAGACATCCGCAGCCTGCCCGGAGAGCACCACAGGTCCGGACCCGGCCCAGGCGAGCACTGGGCCGATGGCCAGTACGGATCCGATCCAGACGAGCATCCCGCCGACGATCAGTCCGATCGCTAGGCGAGGGATGCGGACCAGCGCCGGTGCAGCTCGACGCAACAGCCACGGGCCGAAAACTGCGAAGGCCGCTCCTCCCACGAGGAGAAGAACGGCGACGGTCAGTGGCATCACGGCCGTCCAGCCTCGTCGCGGCGATCCAGGTAGTCACGGAGAAGGTCGAGCTCATTCTCGGGCAGTGAATCGACGAACTGCAGTATCGACGACACGCGGTCGTGCGTACCTGCCAGTACCTGCTCGATGAGGCCCGCTGCATGCTCTTGCCTGCTCACGCGGGCGGCATATCGAGTCGACCGGTCTTGCCTTGTGATCACCAGCAGACCTTTCCGATCAAGGTTTCCCAGCACGGTCGCGATCGTGGTGTACGCAGGGTCAGTGGGAAGTCCGTCGATGACATCTCGGACTGTGGCGGGGCCGCGCTCCCAGAGCACATCCATCACCTGCGACTCGAGTGCACCAAGGCGAAATACCTCGCGGGGTCCATCTGCTGGATTTCTCATGCCGCCACCCGTGCGCGACGTCGCGATACCGGGCATGCCACCTGACCGCGCAGCCGTGCAACGAGTGCAATTCCCGTCGCGACGAGCGCCACGACGGCAAGCACAGGCTGAAAGGGCGCGAACCATGCTATGGCTCCCGAATACCCCAATGCGAGAAGCGCCAGCTTGTTGCAGACCGGGCATCCCACTGCGAACCACGTCAGCAGTCCGCCGGCCACTCCGAGTCGTCCACTCCGTCGATCACTGCGATCAGCTTCGGCCTCTGCTGGAGCGGGATCGGTTGCACCGGCCGATGAGTCACCCTTCACGTAGGTGCCAACGAGCATTCCTGACATGGCCGCCGTGAGAAGCAGGACAGGCCAGTTCCACCACACTGGCGGGATATCGCGAGCGAACACATCGTTGGGAATCAGAACGGTGACGAACCCGATCACGAGGACGACGGGTACCGCCGTGATCACCGAGGCCAGAACCTGCCGCGGCCCCCACCGTCTAAGCGCCTGTGCGGCGAGTGTCAGGCTCTCCCGCTGCTCCCGGAAGAAGTCACTGACGGCGCGCTGCATGGAACCATCATCACACGAGGTCGACTATCTTGCACAGTCGACTATCTGACATAGTTGACTATGTTGGATAGTCGACTGCCACCTACTCTGCGACCAGGAGGTCCACTCATGACGAACGCACAGAAGCCCCGGCCGTGGCCAGTCTGGGTGGTGCCGGTGGGGGTTCTTGCCATCGTGGGGATACTCATCGCGCTCGTGCTCTCGCTCACCGCTCCACAGGAGAGCGCAGGTGACGACTCGACGGGCCCCATCGTGATGGAGAACCCGGAAGGGCCTGATCTGTCCACTGCAGAGAGTCGTGACGAGAACGATCTCCTCGCAGCCGGTCCAGCTGATGCGCCCGTGGTCCTCGTCATGTTCTCCGACTACCAGTGCCCGTTCTGTGCGCTGTGGAGCGAGAACACATTGCCGGCGATGATGGAACACGCGGAGAACGGCGACCTGCGGATCGAAGTGAGGGACGTCAACGTATTCGGCCCGGCCTCCGAGCGCGCTGCACGAGCCTCCTATGCAGCCGCCCTGCAGGGATCGTTCTGGGAGTATCACCACGCTCTCTTCGCAGACGGACACCACCGCACAGAGGCCAACCTCAGCGAAGAGGCGCTCATCGCTCTCGCAGACGACGTGGGCTTGGACACGGAGAAGTTCTCGACAGATCTGAACGCCCCTGCGACAGCGGAGGTGATTGCGAAGAATCAGAATTTCGGACTCGAGTTGGGCGCGACGTCGACGCCGATGTTCGTACTGGGTGGCAAGCCGATCATCGGCGCACAGCCGACCGAGGTTTTCGAAGACGCGTTCCAAGCCGCACTGGAATCGGCGCGCTGAGGCCGCCGTGGAGATCGGATTCGTTGCCGCGTTCGTCGGAGGAGTGCTTGCGCTCCTGAGCCCGTGTGCGGCACTGCTGATGCCCGCCTTCTTTGCGTCGACGATCGGCACCGGTTCTCGACTCGCGCTCCACGGTGCAATCTTCTACGGAGGTCTGCTCGTCGTTCTCGTCCCGCTGGGGGTCGGGGCCGGGGCACTGGGAGCGCTCTTCGTATCGCATCGTCAGGTGGTCGTTCTCGTGTCATCTGTGGTGCTTGTCGCCCTGGGTATCGCACAGACTCTGGGCTTCGGATTCGACCCTGCCCGCCTCCTTCCGTCAGGTGCGGATCTCCACGCTCGCGCCGCTTCCAAATCGGGCATCGCGAAGACCGCGATCCTCGGCGCAGCCAGCGGCATCGCCGGCTTCTGCGCCGGCCCGATTCTGGGCGCCGTCCTGACCCTGGCGGCGACCCGCGGCAACGCCGTGGCCGCCGGAGCGCTTCTGGCTGTCTACGGCGCGGGGATGGTCGTTCCGTTGCTGCTGATCGCCGCGCTGTGGCAGAAGCTCGGGGCTCGCGGGAGACAGGTGCTTCGCGGCCGCACCTTCACCTTTGTCGGTCGCGAGTGGCACACGACGTCAGTGATCACCGGCCTGCTCGTCACCGGCGTCGGCATCCTCTTCTGGGTGACGAACGGCCTGGTGGGTGCACCTGAACTCGTTCCCGTCGAGGCTCAAGCCTGGTTGCAGGCGAACGCGAGCATGTTGGCGAACCCGCTCGTCGATATCACTCTCGTCCTCATCCTCGCTGCCCTCATCCTCGCCCTGTGGAGCCGTCGCCGTAAGCGTCTCGCCGCCCCAACAAGGGATCCGGAATGACCGAGAGCACCAGCTCGATGTACCCCATGGGGTATATCGAGCTACCCTGGTCGCACGGCCCGTCGGAGACGAAGGAGGAGACGATGGCTCGAAAACTTCCCGAGACGAACGACCCTCACGACGACGCAGGATCGGAGGCGATCGCCACGCACGCGCGGTCAGGCCACCTCGACATGAACGACCCAGTGATTCGCCGCGAAGCAAATCGAGCGATGCGGCAGGAAACCCTATCCCACCTGTGGGGCGACAGTGCTCACCGAAAGGGGGTGCAGAGGGCGCTGTTCATAGCGCTCATTGTCCTCGCGGTGTGGATCGCGGCACTGTTCACACCGGTCCTTCTCGGGATCCCGTGACACCGCGACATCCGCGGCGACCTCGCACGACATCGCATCAGTGAGCTGATGAGGCACCGCATGATCACAGAAAGCGAGCCAACCATGACGGACGCAGATTCTTCTGACGCACAGGCGTTCTGGGAGGCCCGATACGCGAGTTCGGAAGCCGTGTGGTCAGGGCGTGTCAATACGGTCGTCCGAGAGGTCGCCGAGTCCCTGGAACCCGGATCAGCTCTCGATCTTGGCTGCGGCGAAGGCGGCGACGCGGTGTGGTTGGCATCTCGCGGGTGGGAGACGGTGGGCGTCGATCTCTCTGAGACTGCTGTGGAGAGAGCGCGCACCGCCGCGGCGAGTGTCGGCCTGGACGCCAACGCTGTCAGTTTTGTCGCAGCCGACTTGAGCGAGTGGACGACTGCGCAGACGTTCGATTTCGTCACGTCGGCGTTTCTTCACTCGTGGCCGGTGGAGATCCCGAGGTCGGACATCGTGCGACGCAGCAAGGACTTCGTGGCGCCGGGCGGCTCGCTTCTTGTCGTGGCTCACGCAGCGCCGCCCCCCTGGGCAGACGCCGCATCCGCTTCCTCCGCGAGCTTCCCGACCCCGGAAAGCGATCTCGCGACCATGGATCTTCCCGACGGTTGGCACGTCGACCGTTGCGAACTCAACGAGCGCGAGGCGATCGGTCCGGGTGGGCGCCGAGCGACGCTTATCGACAGTGTCGTGCTGGCGCGCCGCCCGAGCTGATCGAGAGGGGTCGTCTACGTGTTACGAGGTCGAGCACATGCCGCGCGGAATGCTGGGCCCCGCATCGGCAGTTTCGCCAACGGTCCGAGCAGGCAGAAATCGAACACAGCTGACGCGAGGAAGAGCAGACCCGGGGCAAGCAGGAGCAGCCACCACTGGCCCGCGATTACACCGACCGCGCTCAGAGCAACGCCGAGGATGCCCCGCACCCAGCGGCCAGCGGTCGATCCAAGAAAAGCGATAACGGGCATGACACCCCTCCGATTCCATACCCCCGTGGGTATACAGCTGAGAGTAGCGCACATCATGAACCGCAGGGTGGCAACTTCTGTCGAGAATCTGCAGCAGGGGTCACCGCGCGGCCGACACGACAGGGATCAGCGATGAACCGCCGCCTGACACGGGCCTGCGCAGCAGTCGCCGCCGTGCTGGTGTTGACGGGATGCACGAGCGAGCCGCTGGGAGCGTCCGCCGGGGAGTTCTCGGCCGCGAGCGACACCGTTGTGTTTGATCGGTCCCCCACCCGGTTCGGCGATGGTCTTGTGGCCGTCCGTTATCCGAGCGCACAGTCAGCGGAACTCACCTTCGTTGTGACAGACGGAGAACAGCAATGGGAAGCACGCACGAACCCTGCCTGTACGGGGTTCGCTGTCACGCGAGTCGATGGGGAAGACTTGCTCGTCATCTTCGATTCCGACGCAGCCTTGCATGACGGTGTCATCGCCACAGAGACCACGGCGACTGCGTTTCGCGATGACGGGGCCGTGGCGTGGGGGCCGGTGAGCGTGAACGGCGGGATGTCCGACCTCGGCCTGATCACAGTCGAGATGCTGGGTGGCGCTCTGACCGATGAGCCGGCATCGGGGACGGCGCTCTCACCGCGCACGGGCGAGGCACTTGACCTGCCCGACACCGAACGGCCGGCGTACGCGCACGGCGGACTCCTGGCCTCGAACACGCCAACTGGGGTGGCCGTGCGGGATGCGGCAGCTGACGGAGCTCCTCTGCTGTGGAAGTCCGAGCCCGAAGCGCCACCCGGGGCAAGCGGTCCGGCGCGTGTTGCGGCAGACTCGACGATCCCCGCGGGCGACATTCTCGTCCTGGAGTGGCCGACGGCCGACGGCGTTCAGTTCACGGCCCACCGGTTCGACAACGGCGCGCTCCTTGCGATTCTTCCGGGCACACCTGCTGCGAGAACACTCTCCACGCCGGCTGAGGACATTGTCTTCTTCACCACAGACACACCAACCGGACGGACCGTGGTCGCTGTCTCTCCGTCTCTGGGAGAGCTCTGGCAGGACGAGGTTCCTTCAGCCAGTCAGCCGGTGTCGGCCACCACGGGCAGCGTCTGGTTCACCGCCTCGAGCGGATACATGAGGCGGGATGTCGATGCCGCAGCCTTCGTCGACGATGCCGGCCCCGCGCCCGCACTCGCGCTGCGCTCGGGTGCCGTTCTCATGGCGACGACGCGGGCGACTGAGTTCACGCTCGCACCGTCACCTTGACACGCATACCCCTGGGGGTATGCTGGGGTGAGGTTTTCGAAGGGAATGTCATGCTGTTGGAACGCTTCTATGATGAGGATCTCGCTCAGGCCAGCTACCTGATCGGCTGCCAGGCCACGGGGGACGCCGTCCTGGTCGATCCGCGACGGGATATCGGGATCTATCTCGATGCGGTGAAGAAGCACGGGCTGCGCGTCACAGCCGTGACGGAGACCCACATTCACGCGGACTATCTCTCCGGAACGCGCGAACTGGCGCACGCCACCGGCGCTGATATCTTCGTCTCCGGCGAGGGTGGGATCGACTGGGAATATGGCTTCCCCGCGAACCGCCTGCATGACGGCGACATCATCACGGTGGGAAACATCCGGGTGCAGGCACGGCATACGCCCGGACACACCCCTGAACACCTTGTCTTCCTGGTCACCGATGGCGCGTTCGCTGACGAACCGGGCTACGTGCTGTCCGGTGACTTCGTCTTCGTCGGCGATCTCGGGCGACCCGATCTCCTCGACGAAGCCGCCGGCGGGGTGGACACCCGATTCCAGGGCGCGCTGGATCTGTTCGACAGCCTGCGCACGGTCTTCCTCGCACTTCCTGATCACGTGCAGGTTCACCCCGCGCACGGTGCGGGAAGCGCGTGCGGGAAGGCACTCGGTGCCATTGCGTCGACGACCGTGGGCTACGAACGGCGTCACGCCTGGTGGGGGCCGTATCTCGCCGCCGGCGACAGAGACGGATTCGTCGCAGAGCTTCTGGACGGGCAGCCTGATGCGCACGCATACTTCGCACGGATGAAGCGGGAGAATCGTGATGGCCCCTCGGTCCTCGGACCGCTGTCCGACCTGGTCGAACTCGACGCGAACCGCGCGGCGGGTGCCATCGATGCCGATGAAGTCGTATTTGTCGACACCCGCACCCCTGACGCTGTGAGGGCAGGCTCCGTTCCGGGCGCGCTGGCGATCCCGGCTGTAGGCAAGACCGCGGCATGGGGCGCGTGGGCGGTGGATCCTGAACGCGAGAAGCGCCCGCTGCTGCTCCTCGTCCACGACGGGGCGCAGGCCATCGAAGTCCGCGATCACCTCATCCGGGTCGGCATCGACTCGTACGCGGGGTTCGTCACCTCACTCGGCAACCTCCCCACGGCGCCCTCGGACACAGTCTCACCGGAGTCGGTGGCGAACCTCGAGAACGCGTTCGTTCTCGACGTCCGACAGGCGAGCGAGTACGCCGACGGGCATGTCCCCGGTGCGACCCGGATCGGCGCCGGGCGGGTGCTGTGGGACAGCGATGAGCTTCCCTCGGATCGGACGATCGTCACCTATTGTCAGAGCGGTGCCCGCAACATCGTCGCCAGCCAGGCACTGCGTCGAGCGGGGATCCCGGTCGTCGAGCTCGAAGGCAGCTACCTCGGGTGGGTGCGCGCCGGCCAACCGGTGGAGACACCCGTAGCCTCCTGATCATCCATCAGTCGTGAAAGAAGCGTGGACATGAACGAGATCTCTGTAGACGAGCTTGCCGGCATCCCTTCCGCCGTCGTCATCGACGTGCGCGAGCCGGATGAGTACGGGGACGGCCACGTGCCGGGTGCCCGCAACATCCCTCTCGGCGAGGTGAGAGATCACAGTGCCGAGATCGACACGACGGATGCCGTCTATGTGATCTGCCAATCCGGGCGTCGAAGCGCCAGAGCGTGTGAGGCGCTGGTGTCTGCAGGCATCCGGGCAGTGAACGTCACCGGGGGCACGTCTGCGTGGATCGAGTCGGGCCGGCCGGTGCAGTCGTGAGTGGGCAGCGCGAGCTTCTCATCCACGCATTCGGCTCGGATCCCGCGGTCATCACCGGCGCGCTGCGGGTTGCTCGCAACGCGAGACACGGGCTTCCCCAAGCCCGCATCCGCGTGGTTGTGCAGGGCCCGGCCGTGACAGGACTGGTCGGCGGTTCAGGTTTCGACGATGACCTCGTCGACACGCTCCGAGGCATGATCGACGTCGCGGCATGCGGCAACAGCATGGAACGTGAACGTATCGAGCAGGACCAGCTGACGGAGGGCGTCACCGTCGTGCCATCGGCTGTGGTCCATCTTGCGGAGCAGCAATGGGCGGGCGCCGCCTACGTGCGCGTCTGAGGTGATCGCCCTCGTCATCGCCCTCGGCATCGTCGTGGGCGCCGTCATGGGGCTGGTCGGCGCCGGGGGCGGGATCATCTCCGTGCCCGCGCTCGTCGGTCTGGTCGGAGTCCCCGTCGCGGATGCCATGACCGCATCTCTCGTGATGGCGATCGCCTCCGCATCCACCGCAGTAGTGCCGCGCCTTCGTGGCGGGATCGATTGGCCGGTGGCGGCGGCCGTGAGCGGGGCCGGAATTCCGGCAGCACTCGTGGGTACCGCCGTGAACGCCCTGCTCCCGCAACCGCTGCTCTTGATCGGATTCGGCGCGCTTATGCTCGTCGCGGGCGTGCGGATGCTCCGGCCTCTCACCGACACGGCATCAAGCGGGGAGCGGCAGCCTCGCTGGCTCATCCATGCCGTTCTGATCGGACTGGGCGTGGGTATGCTCACGGGCCTGCTGGGCGTCGGCGGGGGGTTCGTCATCGTTCCTGCGCTGGCCCTCCTCTTGCGTCTCCCGATGAAACTCGCGATCGGTACCTCACTCGTCGTGACGGTCGCGAACTCGCTAGCCGGTGCCGCCGCGCACGCCAGCATCGGCGGCATCGACGTTCCCCTCACCGTGGCCTTCACCATCCCCGCGATGATCGCATCGCTCCTGGCTGCACGTCTGGCGGCAAAGCTCCCGGGCAAGGGACTGCAGATCGGCTTCGCCGTGCTCGTACTCGTCATCGCGGTCGTCACCCTCGTAGCGACCATCATCCCTCTGACCTGAACGTCGCCAGTCCCCCAGTACTGAATGCTTCGAGCCCCGCGGCGGGGGCGTGTAGGTGCACGTGTCCCCCGCGCACAGCTCCGGCTTGCGGCGCGAAAAGCGCCGCGCCAGAGCGCATCCCGCGCAGAACCCGAACGCCGTCTCCAGATACAGAAGAAGCAGGCATCCGCCGCAGATCGTCTGAGCAATCACCGCAGGAAGCCCGAGCCAGCCGAGACTGACGCATCCCACCAAGGCCATTCCTAGTCCGAGGCTCCACGCCAGCACCTTGGAGCGAGCCTCAACCCATTCCGGACGTTGCGCGCGGGTGAGCAGAGTGCCCAGCAGCAGAGTCGGGGTGTACGCCGTTCCGATGACGAGCCGGATCAGCATCTCCACCGCGAAGACCATGCCGAACGCACGCATCGGCTGCAAGTCCCCGGTCGCCCACGCCCATATCCACGCGGCGAAGCCACCGAGGAACAGGATGCCGGCCGATGCTCGGACGGCACGCTCGTTCACGACCGGCACATCCACTCCGGTCACCCACTGTCCGACCGTGGGGCGTTCAGGCATCTCAGAGGGGGAAGGCATGAAGACATAATACCCTGGGGGGTATAGTACGATTGTCGATGATCCCGAACGAAGGAGACAGAAATGTGCGCGAGAGTGACCTGCGACGTGTGCGGCAAGGCCACCTGGGAGGGCTGCGGGCAGCACGTGGAAGAAGCGCTCCACGGAGTTCCCGTGGAGCAGCGCTGCCCCGGTCACCTCGACACGGCAGCGTGACCGGATGAGCACCACAACGGTGACCGGCACTGCACTGCGCGAAGTGATCGAGGGCACCGATATCGTGATTCTTGACTTCTGGGCCGCCTGGTGCGGCCCATGCCGCGCCTTCGCGCCCGTGTTCGAATCCGCATCGAGCGCGCACCCGGACATCACGTTCGGCAAGGTGGATACCGAAGCCGAGCAGGAGCTCGCAGCCGTGTTCAATATCCGCTCGATTCCTACCCTGATGGTGTTCCGCAGCGGAATCATCGTCTTCTCCCAACCTGGGGCCCTCAACGAGGCTCAACTCGACCAGGTCATCACCGCCGTCCGCGGGCTGGACATGGATGATGTGCGTCGGCAGCTGGACGAGGCCTCCGCGGGTGCATCGGAATGACAGTCCTCACCGACCCGCTTCCGGCCGGCAGAGCGGACGCTGACGCTCAGCGGCGCGTGGTGCACCGCTTGCGACGCGCGCGGGGGCAACTGGACGCGGTGATCGCCGCGGTCGAAGCCGACGCGGGGTGTCGGGATGTCGTCATCCAGCTGGCCGCGGTGACGAGCGCCTTGAACCGTGCGGGCTTCGTGATCGTCGCCGATGCTTTGAAAGAGTGCCTCTCCGTCGACGATGCGGAGAAGGAACCGACCGATATGACCACGGAAGAGATCGAAAAACTCTTCCTGATGCTCTCGTAGCAACGATTGAAGGAGACCCCATGTGCTACCAAGTGACCTGCAAGAAGTGCGGCAAGGCGACGTGGAAGGGGTGCGGTCAGCACGTCGATCAGGTGATGCGCGGCATCCCTCGGTCGCAGCGCTGCGACGGACACGCCAACGAACCGTCCACGGGGTTCTTCGCCCGACTGTTCAACCGGTAGGCGCGGTCGTTCACGCGAGGGTGAGGAACAGCTTCTCCAACTCGTCCGGTGTCAGCGACTCGCTCTCCGGGTCGGCCACGCAATTGCGCATCGCGGATGCGACGATCGCATACCCGGCACGATCCAGCGCCTTCGAGACTGCGGCGAGCTGAATGACGACATCGCGGCATTCGCCACCGGACTCCACGGCGGTGATCACCGCAGCGAGCTGCCCCTGAGCACGACGCAGACGGTTGACGATTTTCCGCTGCTGCGCAGCTCGAGCTGCCCCGGCTTCCTCGGAAATGCCGGTGTCCTCGGAAACGCTGGCTCCCATGGTCTCAATCATTCGGGCACCCCTTGCTTCTCACGTCCCTGATGGACGACGCCCTTTCAGTATCCCACGAGTCCGCATACCCAGGTGGGTATGCGGACTCTCGGGGACTATAGTTGCGCGGTGTGCGCATGAGTATCCCCAGCCCCGATCCGAACTGGGCCCAGTTCGCCATCGGCCCCCTCACCATCCACACCTATGCCCTGTGCATCATCACGGGAATGATCGTGGCGGTGATCCTCACCCAGCGGCGACTCGCCAGTCGAGGCGCAGAACCGGGCGTGGTCATCGACATCGCCTTGTGGGCGGTGCCGCTGGGTATCATCGGCGCCCGGTTCTACCATGTCTTCACCCACGTCGGCGACTACTTCTATCCCGGCGCGAATCTCGCAGACATCTTCGCGATCTGGGATGGCGGCAACGCCCTCTACGGGTCGCTGATCGGCGGCGCGCTCGGCGCATGGATCGGATGCCGACGAGCCGGAATCCGCCTCTGGTCGTTCGCCGACGCACTGGCACCTGGCCTGCTCATCGCTCAAGCGATCGGCCGTATCGGCAACTACTTCAACCACGAACTCTTCGGCCTCCCGACAACGCTGCTCTGGGGACTCGAGATCGAACCAACGAACCCGAAGTTCCCCGACGGCCTCGCCGACGGGACACTTTTTCACCCGCTGTTCCTGTACGAGATCATCTGGAATCTTGCCGGTGTCGCGATCATCCTGCTCCTCGAGCGCAGAATCGCCCTCCGATGGGGTCGCACGTTCGCGCTCTACCTCATCTGGTACGGCCTCGGCCGCAGCTGGTTGGAAGCAATCCGCATCGACCCGACCAGTGACGGCTTCTGGGGTATCCCCGCCAACGTCTGGGCGTCGTTCGTTGCCATCGCACTCGGCGTGGCGCTGTTCGTGGTCCAATCCGTCCGCCACCGCACACCGGAGACGAGCATCGATCGCAATCCCAGTGAGCGCCGCGTATCTCTACGACGTCCTCAGTCTGCGGCCACACGCGAAAACTGACCTAGACCCTCCAGCTCATAGCTCGCCGACGCATTCGTGTCACTTCACCTCGCGAACAGGATCTGCCGCGCCGTTCGCGTCCTCCGGTGGTACGCCTTCTGCCCGAATACCGGCCTCCGGGTGATTGAAGTCGAACGCGGGCCGCTCGCTGCGAATGCGCGGGATCGCGACGAAATTGTGCCGCGGGGGTGGGCAGGAGGTCGCCCATTCCAGCGATGCACCGTACCCCCAGGGATCGTTCGTTGTAATCTTCGGTGCCTTTCGCGCCGTGATCCAGATATTCAGAAGGAACGGGATCATTGACGCGCCGAGGATCATCGAGCCAATTGTTGATACCTGGTTCTGCCATGTCCACCCGTCGGCTGCGGAGTAGTCGGCATAGCGACGGACCATGCCGTCGACGCCGAGCCAGTGCTGGATGAGAAATGTCGTGTGGAAGCCGATGAAAACCATCCAGAAGTGCACGTAGCCGAGCCGTTCGTTGAGCATCCGGCCCGTCCACTTGGGCCACCAGAAGTAGAAGCCGGCGAACATCGCGAAGACGACGGTCCCAAACAGGACGTAATGGAAATGCGCGATGAGGAAGTATGAATCGGTGATGTGAAAGTCGAGCGGTGGTGAGGCGAGGATGACACCGGTCAGGCCGCCGAACAGGAAAGTGAACAAGAACCCCAGAGCGAACACCATCGGCGTCTCGAAGGTCACTGAGCCTCGCCACATCGTCCCGATCCAGTTGAAGAACTTCACCCCTGTGGGCACAGCAATGAACATCGACATCAACGCGAAGAATGGCAACAGCACGGAGCCGGTGACGTACATGTGGTGCGCCCAGACCGCCACCGACAAACTCATGATCGCCAACGTGGCATAAATCAGAGTCTTGTAGCCGAAGATGGGCTTGCGGCTGAATACCGGGATCACCTCGGAGATGATGCCGAAGAACGGCAACGCCACGATATAGACCTCCGGATGCCCGAAGAACCAGAATAGATGCTGCCACAACAACACCCCGCCAGTCGCCGAGTCATAGATGTGTGAACCAAGGATCCTGTCGGCGGCGGCAGCGAAGATTGCTGCGGCGAGCACCGGGAATGCCATCAGAATCAGGATGCTGGTGATCAGAGTGTTCCAGGTGAAGATCGGCATGCGAAACATCGTCATTCCTGGGGCACGCATCGAAATGACCGTAGTGATGAAGTTCACTGCGCCGAGAATCGTTCCGAAGCCGCTCATCCCCAAACCCAACATCCACAAGTTCCCGCCAACTCCCGGCGAGAACGTCGCATTCGCGAGTGGTTGATACGCAAACCACCCAAACGACGCAGCACCCTGGGGAGTGAGGAAGCCGGCGACTGCCATCGTCGAGCCGAAGAGGAAAAGCCAGAAGGCAAAAGCGTTCAGGCGAGGGAACGCAACGTCGGGGGCGCCAATCTGGAGCGGAAGGAGCGCGTTCGCAAAGCCAGCAAACAGGGGGGTTGCGAACATGAGCATCATGATCGTGCCATGCATGGTGAACAGCTGGTTGTACTGCTCCTTGGTTGGGAGCACCTGCATCCCCGGTGCGAACAACTCCGCACGTATGACAAGCGCCATCACCCCGCCCAGCATGAAGAACATCAGCGACGTGATGAGATACATATACCCGATCGTCTTGTGATCAGTGGAGGTGATCCACGAGACGACAAGGTTGCCCTTCTGCTGCACACGTGACTGACTCATCAACGCCGCTTGACGGGCGGGAAGAGACCCTTGACGGGCATCGGACGGTGCAGGAGTTGTCGCCGTCATGACCAATTTCTCCGTTTTCTGAGGACCATCAAGACCATCTTCACGAATCCATCACCTTGAGCAGGGCCGCTGAGTTGTCCGAGCGCTCATCTGGCGCCCTGGCGACCCCCACCGCCAGGTACACGATCGCTAAAACGAAGAAGCTCCCGAAGAACACCAGAACACCGGAAATGACCGACAACCCCCACGCCCGGGTCGTCATCAACACCACAGCGGCGAAGAACACTGCCGACAGCGTCGGAAGCACGAGCAACGGCCACAGGTCGCTGAGACGAATCGAACGAGTCCGCATGAACCCGATTAATACCTCCCCGCGTATCGGAACGGGAGGGGCTTGACAATACGGCTAGTCTCGGGCGCCACTCAATTGTGGGTGTCTCCGCGCGGGTGACAGACATTCCCGGGTGGTTGCCATTCGCCCCTGGAGGGGTACTGGAGGTGCGGGAGCGCACCCTTAGATGTGAGACGGCGATCAGTGATGCATGGGTTGCACCTTCTGAATGCGGAGGCTGTTGTAGACGACCAGAACCGAAGACAGCGACATGGCGGCGGCGGCAATGAGCGGATTCAAAAGACCGGCGGCGGCGATCGGTATCGCTGCGACGTTGTAGCCGAACGCCCAGATCAGATTGACGCGTATGGTGCTGAGCGTCTTGCGGGCGATGGTGATCGCGTCTGGGACAACGCGGATGTCGTCGCGGACGAGAATGATGTCCGCGGCTTTGAGGGCAATGTCCGTTCCTGTCGCGAGCGCGAGTCCGAGATCGGCGGTTGCGAGTGCAACCGCGTCATTGATGCCGTCCCCGACCATCGCCACTTTTCGGCCTTCCTGCTGCAGGGCGCGGATGATTTCAGCTTTCTGCATGGGCAGGACTCCTGCATGGACACGATCGATGCCCAGCTCAGAGGCGATCCGCTCTCCGGCGCTCTGCGAGTCACCGGTGAGAAGCACCACCTCCAGTCGCTGTTCGATGAGTGCGGCGACGCTGTCAGCCGCGTATGGTTTGACGGCATCGGCCAGGCCGAGCACGCCGATCAGATCCCCGTCGCACGCGACGAGGATAGCCGTGTATCCGCAGGCATGCGCGTGATCGACGGCCTGCTCGGCAGAATCGGAGACCAGAACGCCTCGATCGCGAATGAGAGCAGGATTGCCGAGGACTACCTGCCGCCCTGCGACGCGTGCGTCCACGCCGAGCCCGGGTAGCGCCGTGAAGCGCTCCAGACGCAGGAGCTCCTCAGATCCAGGACCGGCCGTGTGGATCGCGCGTGCGATGGGATGCTCCGAGCCGCTCTCTGCGGACGCTGCGAGCCGCCACAGCTCATCTTCGGAGACGCCGAGTGCGGTGATCTGTTGGACGGTCATTCTCCCCGTGGTGAGGGTTCCGGTCTTGTCCAGCACGACGGTGTCTATCCTGCCTGAGGCTTCAAGCGCGTCGTGCCCTTTGATGAGGATGCCGAGCGTCGCCGCACGCCCAATCCCGACCATGAGGGCGGTCGGGGTAGCCAGCCCCAGAGCGCAGGGGCAGGCGATGATGAGCACGCTGATCCCGACCGCGAACGCGTGTTGCATCGGCGCGCCCGAAAGTGCCCACCCCGCTGCCACCAGAATCGAGAATACGATCACCGCGGGGACGAACCATCGGACGATGCGATCCACAAGTGCCTGCACGCCCGCCTTGCGGGCTTGTGCCTGCTCTGTGAACGCAGCCATCTGTGCGAGCTGGGTGTTCGCGCCGATCGCGGTTGCTTCGATCTCGAGACGCCCGTCCGTACTGATCGTCCCGCCGATCAGACGATCACCTGGCACAGCGGGAACCGGCGCGGGCTCGCCGGTCATCATGCTCGCGTCGACGGCGGCGGTCCCAGCGCTGACCGTGCCGTCAGCCGGGATCGTCTCTCCGGGCAGGACGACGAACGTGTCGCCGATTCGCAGGTCTTCGATCGGTTCGATGTTCGACTCTCCGCCGCGCAGAACCCGCACGTGTGTGGCAGTGAGCGCGCTGAGCGCACCGAGCACATCACCTGCCTTGCGCCGAGAGCGAGCTTCGAAATAGCGTCCAGCAAGCTGGAACGTGGTCATCCCCGCAGCGACATCGAGGTAGATCGAGTCCGCACCATCCGGGGTGATCCCGAATCCCAGCCAGTATCCATTCTGCCCACTCGCCCCCAGCCCGAGGAACAGCGTGAGAAGCGCCCATCCGTACGAGGCTGCAATGCCGAGCGAGACGAGGGTGTCCATGCTGACTGCGCCGTGACGGAGGTTGCGGATCGTGGCGCGGTGGAACGGCCATGCGGCCCAGGTGACGATGGGCAGGGCGAGAAGAGCACAGACCCACTCCCAGCCGGGGAAGCGCCACTCGGGAACAAGCGCGAGAACGATCGTGATGTCCATGAGCGGCACCGTCAGCAGTGCGGACGTCACCAGCCGGCGACGCAGCGAGGAGATGCGCACCTCAGTGGAGCGCGTCGACCACGGGTCATCGTCTCCGGCCCGGAGGTGCGCACCATAGCCGGCCCTCTCCACCTGTGCGATCGCGCGTGGGACGTCTTCGACGCTGATGCCGGAGATCGCAGCGCGTTCAGTGCCGTAGTTGACTGTCGCCGTCGCACCGTCGATCTTGTTTAGGGCTCGTTCGACCCGCCCCGCGCAGGCTGCGCAGGTCATTCCTGAGACATCCAGCTGGATGATCTCGTCAGCAGCCGAGGCGGATTTGTGCTGCATGGTCATTGGGAGGGTTCCTTTGTCGGCACTGTATCTGAGAGAGGCGTGACCTGACGCGCCTCTCGTTCCGCGAGGCGTTGCAGCATCTCGTTGTACACCTCAAACTCATCATCGCGTCTGATATCGAGGTGTCGATCCGTGCGTCGCGCTTCCCTCGCGTCCTGTCGTCCCCACTGGACGGACAGCGCGATGACGACAAGCAGCAGCGGGATCTCTCCGCCTGCCCATGCCACCCCGCCACCGAGATATTGCTGCGCCGGCAGATCGGCCCATGGCATGTCGAAGTATAGGTAGAAGTTCTCCGCGACGATCACCGAGCTCGTCATCAGAACGATGCCAAAGAACGCATGGAAGGGCATCGCGGCGAGCACGTAGCCGAGCTTTCCGATGTGCGGCAGCGGCCGCGGTGGACGGTCGATACCGACGACGAGGCTGTAGTACAGATACCCGATGATGAGGAAATGCAGGTTCATCAACTGATGCGCCCAGTGAAAGCGCATGTACTCACCGAACAGCGGTGTGAGGTACAACGCATAGTACGAACCAACGAAGCCGATGAACACCAGCAGCGGATTATAGAGAAACCGCAGAAGCGGCCAGTTCAGCACCCATCTCAACCAATCGTGAAGACCAGCAGGCTCATCGCGTCGAGATCGACTAACGCGCAGAGCAAGGGTGACCACCCCGCCCAGCACCAATAGTCCAGGAGCAAGCATGTTCAAACTCATGTGAACGATCATGTGCACCCCGAAGTCCGGTGCCGAATACTTCCCGAGACCGGAACTGGTCACGATGACGACGACACTCCACCCGCCGAGCCATGCCACAGTGCGCCCGACAGGCCACAGATCTCCCCTCCGGCGGAGAACGTGCACACCGATCAGATAGGTGATAACCGCAGCTGCTGAGATGCTGACGAACAGCAGGTTCGGTCGCCACTGCGTGATCAGGTTCAACGGCGTGGGGGGTCCAGAGACTTCAAAGCCCATGAATACTTGCTGAATGCTGGTCGGGACGAAATATTGCGGCGGCGGCTGACGGGTCATCGCCACTGTCACACTCATCCAGAGCGCGATTGCCAACATGGAGACGGCGAATGCTGCGGCGATGTGGTTCGCGCGCACTCGCGCCTGCTTCCATAGCCGTCGCAGACAGAAAAGGGTGAGCGCGATGAGAGTGAGTGCGACCCACCGGGCGATGATCAGCCAGCCGGTCAATGAATCGGTGATTCCTGTTCCAGCGAGCTTGAACCATGCTTGTACGAGGTCGGTGACCACGACGACCGGCACCATGAACAACAACAGCGAAAGAAGCCGACGCAAGCTCGCAGGAGGGATCCGCTGACCAGAGGCGACTCCGATCGTCGCGATGAGCAGCGGGCCGAAACCTCCATAGACCGCGAGGGTCTGAAACACCGCGGCGTCGCCGCCGAAATCGTGGTTCGGCCCCACGAGGACCTGTCCCGTGACGACCGGCGCCAACACGCCAACCGCTGATGCCACCAAAGGGACTAGCATGCCGGTCCATGTATCGACGAAAAACGAGGCGAAGAACACCACTCCTGCGGCAACAGCATTGATCAGCCATGCCTTGGTCGTGTCGCTCGCGTCGAGCAGGATCGGGAAGGCTCCAGGCTCCGTTAGCCGAGACAGAATGATGCCGTTCGCGTCGAGCGCTTCGGCGGCGACGAGAAGGATCGCGCTAGCAGCCCACACACCGGACGCGACGCGAAGCATCCGCACTTCCAAGGATTCTCCGATGAAGGATGCTCTGGCAGCACGCTCGGCTCGGAGGAACAGCAGATGAACCAATGCGCCGATGCTGGTGAGCGCTCCGAGGTCGGCAGCCATGGTGAGCACTGTCGTGGCGACAGCGACATCGAAGCCCGGGAAGCTGACGTGAATCTTCTCGTAGGGCACCGCGCCCAGCAGCACCGTTGTGCCGACGGGGATGATGACGCTGACGAGGATGCTTGCAACGACGATGGTAGCCACAGCTGCGCGGCTCCGTGGAGCGCCCTGCCGGTCGGATTGCGCTCCAGCTACCATGACCCTGCTCCTGACCTCACTGCTCACCCGCTGCGTATGAAACGGCGCCTCCTTCGAGACGAACCGGATCTACTATGCTTGATAGATTACTATCTCGCATAGTCGAGCGTTGAATGCGCGCTGAATGCGCCCGGTACACCCCCAGGGCTTTCGGAAGGAACGGAAACATGACGCAGCACACGAACAGTAGGTTGGTAATCCACGTTTCGGAGGCGGTCGAAGACGTCTCACGAGCGATCGCGACTGCGGGGGCACTCCGGGATTCCTTCCCCGGCATCCGCATCCGTATCGTCGTCAATGGTCCAGCCCTGACGGCAGTCCCCGCGATCGACACCGCGGAGATCTCTACCGATGTCGACGTCTCCGTCTGCGCAATAGGCCTACAGCGCCGCGACATCGCCCAAGCGGAGATTCCGGAGGGCGTCGAGGTTGTTCCTGCCGCTTCCGTCGTGATCGTCGAAGAGCAGCTGAACGGCGCAATGTACCTGCGCCTGTGATGTGCTGTCTCGCGATCTGGTTGTGCACATCCGGGTCTGGGCCTTAATCAGGCAGGAGGACTATTCTCGGAGAATACTCATGCGAGTTCTCCGCACGAGATCCTTGCTGTTCACCAGACTTACTCGCTGGTGCCGGCCCGGGTCGCATGGCGCAAAAGCTTGTGTCTGTCCGGAAACTGAACTCGGATTGATACATGCTGGTGTGCGCGTCACCCTCTGGCCTGTCGAGGATTCTATTCACCAGGACGATCTCGTCATCGTGAACCGTGCACTATCGCCTCAGTGGCCCTCCCGCTCGCCGGGAGCAGTTGTCATGAACTCGGCCGCCTCCGGGTGATTGAGGTCGAACGCGGGCCGCTCGCTGCGGATGCGCGGGATCGACGTGAAGTTGTGACGCGGCGGCGGGCAGGACGTCGCCCACTCGAGCGAAGCGCCGTAACCCCACGGGTCGTTCACCGTGACCTTCGGAGCCCTGCGGGCCGTGATCCAGACGTTCAGGAAGAACGGGATCATCGACGCACCGAGGATCATCGCGCCGATGGTCGACACCTGGTTGCCCCAGGTCCAGCCATCAGCCGCCGAGTAGTCCGCGTAGCGACGCACCATGCCGTCGACGCCCAGCCAGTGCTGGATGAGGAACGTCATGTGGAAGCCGATGAACAACATCCAAAAGTGCACGTAACCGAGGCGCTCGTTCAGCATGCGCCCCGTCCACTTCGGCCACCAGAAGTAGAAGCCGGCGAACATCGCGAACACCACGGTGCCGAACACGACGTAGTGGAAGTGCGCGACCACGAAGTAGGTGTCGGAAACGTGGAAGTCGAGTGGCGGTGAGGCAAGGATGACACCGGTCAGGCCTCCGAACACAAACGATACGAGGAAGCCGAGGGCGAACACCATCGGGGTCTCGAAGGTCACCGATCCTCGCCACATCGTTCCGATCCAATTGAAGATCTTCACACCCGTCGGCACCGCAATGAGCATCGACATGAGCGCGAAGAACGGCAGCAGCACAGAACCCGTCACGTACATGTGGTGAGCCCACACGGCCACGGAGAGCGCAGCGATCGCGATCGTCGCGTAGACGAGGGTCTTGTAGCCGAAGATCGGCTTCCGGCTGAACACCGGGAAGATCTCGGACACGACACCGAAGAACGGCAATGCGATGATGTACACCTCAGGGTGGCCGAAGAACCAGAACAGGTGCTGCCAGAGCAGAACACCGCCGGTCGCCGGGTCGAAGATGTGCGCACCGAGCACTCGATCGGCCGCTGCAGCGGAGAGTGCGGCAGCGATCACCGGGAACGCGACCAAGATGAGGAGGCTCGTGATGAGCGTGTTCCAGCTGAAGATAGGCATGCGCCACATCGTCATACCCGGGGCGCGCATCGTGATGATCGTCGTGATGAAGTTCACTGCGCCGAGGATCGTGCCAAAGCCACTTAGCACGAGCCCCAGCATCCAGAGGTTACCTCCCACGCCCGGCGAGAAACTGGCGCCAGCGAGTGGCTGATAGGCGAACCAGCCGAATGAGGCCGCACCCTGCGGGGTGAGAAATCCTGCGACGACCATCGTCCCGCCGAAGATGAACATCCACAACGCGAATGCATTGAGCCGAGGGAAAGCCACATCCGGGGCGCCGATCTGCAGAGGAAGGAGCGCGTTGGCGAAGCCGGCGAACAGAGGTGTCGCGAACAACAGCAACATCACGGTGCCGTGCACGGTGAACAGCTGGTTGTACTGCTCCTTCGTCGGAATGATCTGCATCCCAGGAGCGAATAGCTCAGCGCGGATGACGAGGGCCATCACGCCACCGAGGAGGAAGAACATCATCGACGCGATCAGATACATGTACCCGATCGTCTTGTGATCAGTGGAGGTGATCCACCTCACGAAGACGTTGCCCTTCTGCTCGACACGGGAATGGCTCATCAGAGCCGCCTGGCGAGCGGGAAGCTCATTCGGACGTACGCCCACCGGTGGGATATTCGTCGTGGTCATCTGCCCTGCTCCGAATCCTCATAGGGGCCCACGCCCACTCGACGCTCACCCGAGTCGGCAACATCGACGAACAAGTACATGATGGCCAGCACCACGAAGCTGCCGAAGAACACCACCACACCGGAGACCGCAGAGAGCCCCCACGCCCGCGTGGTCATCAAGGTGACTGCCGCGAAGAACATGCCAGCCAGAGGCGGCAATATCACCAGCGGGCGTAGTAGGCCGTCAGCCGAATGATGGGACATATCCAGAAGAATACCCCTACCCGTATCGATGAATCGAGGGGCTGACATTCCCCGCCCATCCTCGACCGTCGCCGTCGCCGTCGCCGTCGCCGTCGCCGAGCAGTCGATCAGGCCGAGGTGGCGAGCGGTGCAGCGCCTTGGCGACCGCGGAGCTTCCGGCCGGATCGCTGGTACCACTGGGCGCAGAGGATGGTAATGATCGCTATGTCTACGACGTCGCCGGCGTAATACATCAACATCGCGCCTGCCTGCGCGTCCAGCGCGTCCACCCCGACGGGCGGGTGAGCGTAGAGCGTCTTGGCGAGGATCCCGTGGGCGGCGAGGGCGAGGACGACGACGGCGGTTCGGAGTGGGAATCCGGCACGGTGCGGGGCGGGATCGATCGGGATGATCGCTGCAGTGAACAGGTATCCGGCCAGCAGGAAGTGGGTCATCACGACCAAGTGGACGAGAAGACTGTCTTGCATCGCGTCGTAGAGGGGTGTGGAGTACAGCACCCACATCCCGCCGACGTTGAGGATAGCGGCCACGACCGGAGCGGTGAGAAACCGGGCTGGCCAACTGTTCAAGAGGCGAGATAGCCTGCGCGCGGAGCCAACATCAATCGAACCCAGTGCCAGCGTGACGGGAGCGCCGAGAACAAGAAACAGTGGCGCCGCCATGCCGACAAGCAGATGCGCCCACATGTGTGCGACGAAGTCCTGGTGGGCGGCTACCGCAAGTGGCCCCACGAATCCTGCAGCGGCTGTGACAATGCCGACAGTCCACGAGGCACTGCGGTACCAGGGCCACGGACGGCCCCGCCGCCACTGGATGACCGCGCAGCCACCATAGAACGCGAGTACGAACGCGAACGGGAGGGCGATGATGATGTCGGGGCTGATGCCCGGTCCGGAAGCGTGATCGTGCACCGGCTCACCCGGCAGGAATGCCACTGCGCCGGGTGCGGACCGTCAAGATAACCCCGGCGACGATGAGTAGGACGGCAATGATGTTCCATGTCAGGTCATACGGGAGCACATCCTCCACATAACGGATCTGGTGAATACCCCACCACTTGTGCTGGACCGTGCCGTCGTACAGCTGGAAGGCCCCCGCGCCAAGGAGAACTCCGCCCCACCACCTCATCTGCCAGAAGGCGCCGCGCCTCCGCAGATCCGCAAGCAGAAAGAGGCCGCCGATTGTGGCTGCCCAGCTCAGGGCGTGGAAGAACCCATCCGACACCAATCCGATATCCGGAGTTCCCAGATCGTAGAAGTGATGCCAGTGCAGCAACTGGTGAAAGACGGTCTCATCGATGAAGGCCACCAGGCCCACACCGAAGAGGATGCCCGACCATAAGTTGCGCTTCGAAAACGTGGCCCGCGCTCGATAGTCAATTCGCGTCGATGTTGAATCCGTGATGGCAGTCATCGCGTCACTCCCTCGTCCCCGCAGCCGTTCGGTTGACACCACACGATAGAGAGAGAGAGCATCGTCAGCGTGACGGGCTTGACATGTGCGCTCGTCCGTGGAGCAGGGCCGCGACATCGGTAAGGGACGCGCGTCCTCTACCGAAAACGCGCACCGAAACCCAGTTACGGTGCACGGTTCTGGACCCCGACACAGCTCGACTTGGATCGCCGCGCCGGAAACGATCGTTTTCGGCAGGGTCGTGGCTTGGCCGTCGATCAGCGAGCGACAGGTTTCGTGAGAATCCGACAAGTTTCGTGAGGACGGCCAGCTGGTACACCAGCCGGACACAGAGAAGGGGCCTACTGATCCGGGGGGGGGGGGGGGGGGGGGAGAGAGGGGGGGGAAGGGGGTGGGGGGGGGGGGGGGGGAGGGAGAGGGGGGGGGGGGGGGGGGGAGAGAGGGGGGGGAAGGGGGTGGGGGGGGGGGGGGGGGAGGGAGAGGGGGGGGGGGGGGGGGGGGGATCCACTCATGGCACCTCGGGTGCACGGCCACGAGGTCCTCGTGACGCTCGCCCGCGATTGTGCTAGCCCAGCAGATAGGCCGAGAGCGAGCCTAGGTCCTGCGCGAGCGTTGAGCGATCCACGGAGAAGGTGACGTGGCGACCGCGGCGCTTGCCGCGCTCCACGGTCCCTGACACATAGGTCTCCTCAAGCTCTTCCAGAGCCGCCCGGACCGTCTCTTTCGCAAGTTCGCTACCCACCACGATCTCGTTGATGGTGGAGCCCGGATGGTTCAAGAGGTAGTGCAGCACCTCGATGCGAGTCGTGGCCGCTATTGCCCGTTGTGCGCGCGCGGCATTCAGCGGCATGTCTGACGACGCGGCGACGAGTCTGGGCATCTCACCATTGTGCCGTTCGACCCCTTCTGCACGTCGCACTTCCAGTCCCACAGCGCCCCCTCCGGCGATTGCATACGTACCTAAAGTACCGCTTGCGGAGGGGCTCGCACCTGTCCGACGAGCGCGGATCTGGCTCAGGGTGACGGCACCGCGCCTCGCTCAAGAGGCCACTTAGAGGCCTCTGGACTCAGAGAAAATTCCCGCCGCGTGTCGTGGGACCCACGCGGATTTGTCGGTTTCGAAGCCCCCTCGGCACCCCTTGTCAGTGAGGGGGTGTTGCAAAGCCCTCCACCAGTAGTTATATTCGGGAAGACTAAGTTATATTCGGGAAGCTCATTTGTAGGAGGGGCCATGCGGACCAACACTTGCCCGGCCGACCACAAGCACGGCGAGACGCCGACCTGCTACCGGAGCCACAAGTGCGCGTGCTTCGACTGCAAGGACGCCAACCGGATCCGTTGCTACGAGTACAAGAAGCTCGTCGCCTACGGTCGCCCGACGGGAACGCTGATCGACGCCCGCCCCGTGCAGATCCACCTCGGCGACCTAGTCATGGCCGGCATGACGCCTGCCGCGATCGCGGCAGGCGCCGGCATCGACCTGAGCACCGTCCGCAACATCATGAACCGACGGATCCCGCGCAAGCGCAGCACACCCTTCCGCATCTACCAGGCGACCGCCGAAAAGCTGCTCTCCGTCACACCCGACCTGACCACGGTTCCCGACGGACACCGGGTGGATTCACGCGGAGCACGCCGACGCCTGCAGGCGCTCGGGCTGAAAGGCTGGGCAATCCAGTACCTCGCCGATCGCTGCGACCTGGACCGACACAAACTCGACCGAGTCCTGATCTCCCCTCGTGTCTTCAGCTCCACCAATCGTGCGATCACCGCCCTCTTCGAAGAGCTCTGGGACAAAGAGCCCCCGACCGACACCCCGATCCAGCGCGCCGTCAAAACCATCACCATGCGGCGAGCGCAGGCGGAGGGGTGGTTGCCGGCGCTCGCGTGGGACGACATGGATCTTGATGACGCTCCGGCGGATGCGAGTTCTGAGCCGGTTCTTGTCGATGAGGTCGCGGTGGAACTCGCGCTACGTGGCGAGCCCGTGCGTCTCACCCTGTTTGAGCGGCAGATCGTCATCGATCGTGCGTCCGAAGCGGGGATCTACACCAGTGCGATCGCACCCGTGCTCGGCATCACCCCTCGTCACGTTGAGCGGCTGCGTGCACATGCGGAGGCTGCGTGATGAGCAAGATTCTCGACTCTCTGGAGGCTGCCACGCACGGCACGGCCTCGGGGTACAAGAGCGGTTGCAAAAGCAGAGGTGCGTGCCCGAATCGGGGCAGCCGGGTGGATCTCACCTGCGAGCGCGCTTACCGGGCCTACGTGCATTACCGGGCACTGTTCCGGCTCGGCCCGGATGTGCGGATTACTCGAGCGATGCTCCGCGAGGCGAAGGGGTTGAAGCCATGGTCGTAACCACTGCGGATCTCAGTGTGCGGATGAGCGCCGAGTGTGGGACAACCGTCGACGTCTCTTGGAGTTTCCGTCTCTTCCAGCTCGTCTGCCGTCGGGTGGATGGCAAGCCGCTCACGCCATCGATGGAGGCCGCTTTCGATCGCCTCCTGCAGCTCGTCGAGCAGCTCGCCCTTCACGTACACGATTCGAGGATCTGATGCCCTACGTACTTTCCGTCTCTGGCGTTGTCCCCTCGCGGATGCTCGACAACATCTTCCCGATCCTGCAGGTATCCGGGGTGGCACTGGGGGCGTCCGATGATCCCCCCAGGCCGCGCGGTCGCCAGCGAGCAGCCCTCCGCAGTCCCGACCACGCGCCCACACCGACGAAGGGCCCGTGATGACCACCACCGACGTAGAAAGCCAGCTGAGGCCCATCGACACCGTCGCGGCATCCGGGAACCACCACGCCCTCGTGATGCGCAACAACGGCGACGGCACCTCCGGCTGGCAGTCCATCCCCGCAGCCGACCCGTTGCAGACGCTCACCACCGCCGGGCACCAGTCGCTCATCGATCCCGGCGACCTCTCCGACCTCGAGCACGAGCCCACCGACGACGAGATCTGGGCCATGGTCTACGACTCCGAATACCGGATGCTCGAGCCCTTCGAGGTCAAACGCGGCATGGCCTTCCCCGGCGAGTACGTCCTCCTCGGCAACAAGCGCGAACAGGTACGCATAGCCGGCAACGCCGTCACCCCGAACGCTGCCCGCGACCTCATCGCCGCCTGCGTCGAATCCCTCGGCTACACCGTCCGCCGCCACTACAACCTGGTCGCCTGACCACCGACCCCGAACAAGGATCCCCGATGCGCACCACCACCAAGATCAAGAGCATCACCGGCGCCGCCGTCGCCCTGGTCGCACTCACCATCACCGCCTTCACCGCCCTCCCCGAACCCCAGGCCCTTCCCGCAGCCTCCACGCCCGCAGACGCCCCGGCATCACCACCCGCTGCCGTCGAGGGCAGCGCGTTGCCCTACTCCGACACCGCGGCGCTCGCGGCGGCACTCCCGCTCGCCGTCGACGAGTCCGAGATCCCCGCCTACAGCCGAGACACGTTCGGCCCCGCCTGGGCCGACATCGACGGGAACGGGTGCCGACAGCGAGATGACGTGCTGGCGCGAGACCTCATCGACGTCGAGCTGGCGAGGAACCGATGCACGGTCCTGCGCGGAGTACTCGAGGTCGACCCGTACACCGGCAAGCGCATCACCTTCCAGCACGACCGAGTCGCCGAACCCGGCAACCCCGGCAGCCAGGGCGTGCAGGGCGAGCACATCATCAGCCTCAAGGCAGCACACCTCGGAGGAGCGTGGGCCTGGAGCGATCAGCAGCGATTGCAGTTCGCCAACGACCTCGACAACGTCATCGCCGTCGACGGCATCGCCAATCAGTCCAAGCAGGACTCCGGCCCCGCCGACTGGCTCCCCTTAACCACCTACCGGTGCACCTACGTGACGAAGTACACCCAGATCGCCACCGAATGGGGGCTGGCCGTCAGCGTGGCCGATCGCGACGCCCTCGTGACCACCCTCAACGAATGCGCGGTGTCAGAATGACCAATCCCACCACCCTCACCATCACTGACGAGCAGCACGCGATCGCGCGAGCGTACGTCATCGCCAACATCGAAGAGCTGCTGTGCTGGAACGACCTCGCCGAGCTCCTCCAGGAGCCCTTCCTTCGCCCCGAGCACGACCAGCCCACAGAGCGCGAGGTTCACCAGCTCGCGAAGATCGAAGGCATCCCGCTGCAGCACACCCTCCGTCTCGACGACGCCGCCCTGCAGTCTCTGAACCTGGCCACGCTCGCACCCGGCGACGGCACCGCACAGATCCTCGCTCTCCTCAGCCGGTAGCGGGCGTCTAGGGTGAGCCGAGAACTCACTGCACACCCCGAGGAGCGCCATGCCTGTTTGGCACCCGCGATCGTTCGACAACCTGGAAATAGGGAACGAGGTCGAGTTCTTCGAGCTCGGGGAAGACCCGAAATGAAGACCCGACGCTCATCCCACGCTTTCAAGGCCCCGTTGAGGTCAAGTGCTCCCCGCGAAAGCCAACGAAGAACGAGGGCGGGCCGGGCGGGAAAGTCGTCACCGTTGGCACTGAGCATTATCCGGTTCGCTCTGATCAGTACCAGGCATGGTTGCGACAGGGCCAATACGCGTGGGATGAGATTCAGCTGAGACGCAAGTAACCCGCTCTCTCGAGCCGGTTGTCGCCCGCGGTCACCGGTAGTCGGTCACACCTGTGTCGGGCAGCTTCCGCATGAAACCGAAGGGATTTGTCGGTTCGTGGGCGTGAGGGGCACCCCTTATGGATGTGACAGAGAACATCCGCACAGGTGCAATCCACGTGGGGCTAGCGTGCCGCCCGAGCCGCGTTGACGACGTCGTTCGCGTCGGAGACGTCGACGGCCAAGTGCTTGCTGATGAGTTCCAGCTCGGAGTCCTTCCAGCTGGTGCGCCCGCGCATGCGCTGCCCGAAGGTGACGACGTTCAGGCCGAGCATGTCGATCAGCTGCGCCTGAGTCGTGATCTCGGGGGCGCCGGCACCACCGGCGATGCTCTGGCGGAGACGCTCAGCGAAGACGCTGGTATCGACGACGCCGGCCGGAAGCAGCCGCGGCCGGCGTCCACTCGTGGACGGGCCACGGTTCGATCGACGAGTCATGAACTCATCGATGGCCGCGGGGGAGTACAGCGGAGAGCGTCCGCTGTACCGCTCAGGGCGGGGGAACAGATCGTTCTGCGTGCGGAGCTTGTAGACGGCGCCGACGGAGATCCCCAGCCGCGCCGCCACCTGCACGCTGTCGAGGAGGTCGGGTTCGCTCATGTTCACGAATATAACCTCCACGCGGACACGGGGCGACACGCGGCCAGCTGCAGCGGATCAGGAACTCAGTTCCGTAACCTCGTTCCCATGACCCCCACCAATGTCAACGAGATCCGCCAGGAACTCCAGGCAGTCGCCGTGGAGCTCGCAAAGCAGAAGCAGGTGATCGATCGCCGCGATGAACTCATCGAGTTAGCCCGATCGCAGGAACCACCGATGACCCTGCGCGAGGTCGCGCAGCTACTCAAGATGACCGAGCGCGGCGTGACGAAAGCCCTCAACTCCTACCGCGAACGTCACCAGTCGTTGGCCTCCTGATTCCCCGGATGCCACCCGCTCGCGTGAAAAATGCTTGCAATTTTCAATATTTCTTGCCTAATATAACGTCTATGACGAATCGAGAGGAGGCCCAGCTGTGAACGAAATCGACTACCGCCCCAAGCCGTGGACTCCGAAGGAGATCCTCACGATCTGGGTCGACCAGGCCTCTGGCCGTGGCGTCACGCAGGGCGGGGCGCCCGTGCGCCCGGTCATCGGCGATCGCCGCAAGAACCCGAACCTCACGGACCTCCTTGATACCGCGGCGTCCTACGGCGCGAACCGCATCATGCTCACCGGCAAGCGCCCGGAGCCTCAGCCCGGTATCCGGCACTGGCTCTACGTGCAGACGCCCCGATGGAAGCCCGGTTCCCACTGGATCAGCGACCCGCCCACGGGCCGGTTCCAGCACGAGAGCACCGGCTTCAAGATCGAAGTCCGCACCGCCGAGGAATGGTTCGACGACGCCCCCCTGAGCCCCGCACAGGCGCGAGAGGCCTGGGACACGGTCGCCGCCATCATCCGCTCCGCAGACGAGCGCGCACGGCTCTTCAACAGCCCTGCAGCCACCGGTACGAACCTGTGGGCGCTGTCCCTGCCGAAGACCATCAACCCGGTTCCCGTCGACCCGGACATCGCGTCAGAGATCCACGCGACCAGCGGCCAGCACCACTACGACCATCTCGTCGCCGGTGCCAACTTCAGCCGCCACGAGGACTGCATCCCGCTGATCGACCCCAAGCAGCAGAAGAAGATCAACGCCTTCGCCTACGTCGACGGTCGGTTCATGTACGCCGGCGTCGGCCGCGAACTCGGCATCGGCCCCGCCAAGAGGCTCAACCGGGCCGCCGCCTACGAGCTGCTCGAGCAGGATCCCTACGCTCGTGCCCGCTTCCACGTGCGCTTCACCGTCCCCGAGAACTGGAACCACGTCGGCCTGCTCGCCGTGAAGCATCAGAGCGTCGCCGAGGGCTGGTACTACCCGAACCGACCCGACGCCACCGCCGACACCTGGGCGGATGGGTCCGAGATCCACGTCGCTCGCGCGTTCGGCTGGCAGATCGACCCGCTCGAAGCGATCGTCTTCACCAAGGCCCGCCCCCTGGACACCTTCACCGACCGCATGACCCGCGCCCGCGCGAAGGTCGCCGAGAACCGCGAGCTGCACCCCCTGATCCGCCAGGCGGTCATGGCAGCGCTCCGCTCGATCGTGCTGCACTCGATCGGAGCGTTCGCCGCTGGGGGACGGGACGAAACCCGCGTCGCGGAGAACCTCTTCGACATCCCCGCCGAGTTCCAGAGCGCAGCCGTCCGACAGGGCAAGCTCTGGATCTTCAACGTCCCCTCCAACCCCAACTCCCGCACATCGAGCTTCTACCACCCCGAACTCGCTGCACAGGTCTGGGGCCGCGCCCGCGCTCGAGTACTCCACGGCCCCAGCGCCCTCGGCAACGGCACCTCCGGGGCGCTCCGCCTCGACCCCTCCACTCTCATCGGCATCCAGGGTGACGCCGTCTTCACCACCGCGCTGCCCGCCTGGTCTCTCCCGGTGAACAGCGGCGGTGGCGACGATGGCAAGACCGGCCGCCTCCGCCTGCAGGGCTATGCCCGAGGCACCTTCCAGACCCCCGAAACCCTCAAGCAGCGCGCCGCGCTCAAGACCCGCGCCGAACGCGCCGGGCTCTCCGAGGCACTCGCCGACGGTGAGGTGGCCTGATGGCTGACGAGAAGCGCAGCGCACAAGACCTGGTGCGGATCCTCCGCGGCCGCGGCATCACGATGACCGAGCTGGCGGGGGAGCTTCACCGCTCGCCCCGAATGGTGCGCAAGATCCTCAACGGCGAAACCTCCGGTGCCCTGTACCGCGAGACGCTCGAGGAGATCGCCAACACCGGCCGCGCCACCAAGGTGCCGCCGCGTCGACGCCAGAAAGACGGCACGCTGATGCGGATCCGCGGCAAGGCAGCGGACGGCGAAAAGACGATGGTCACCCCGGAAGACCCGGGCGGGAAGTACACCACGGAACGCCAGGGAGGCCGGGCACAGATCTCCACCGCCTTCATGTCCGAGGGCGGCCGGATCATCGAAGCCCGCATCCCGAAGGGGAAGACGGCGAAGGGCCGCACGGTCGCGAACGAGCAGCTGGTGCAGCTGGTCCGCAACGCCGCGAAGGGCCAGGCCGGGAACAAGCAGAAGCAGATCACCGCCCGCGTGACCTTCGCCAACGGTCGACGCATGGAAGTGAACACCTACAACGCTTCCACGATGCTCAAGCGCATCAAGGAAGACGGCGGCGACACCCTCGGCTGGCTCGCGCGAGAAGCCGGAAACCGCTACGTGAACCTCGACACCACCGACGTGCCGATCACCGGCGTCACACTCAACGTCGTCACCGTCCCGAAGACGGAGGCCTACCAGCGCGAGTCCGCTGCCGGTCGCACCCGCCGCACACGAACTCTCACCGAGGCCGAGAAGCAACGCGCCAAGCAGAAAGCACAGCTCGAAGCCTCCAAGCAGCGCCGCCGCGGCGGACGACGAGGGGCCGAATGATGACCATCGCGAGAGGAGGGGATGCACGTGGCTAGCACTGGAGCTGCAGGAGCAGACAAGCCCAAGCGTCGAGCACCCCTCAAGCCCGTCCCTCGTCCCGTAGAAGACGAGGCCGTCGAACCAGTCGACGAGACGACCGAGGACGCCTCCACATCGCCCCGCGTCGGCAAGAAGCGCGGCCCCTACAACGTCCAGCGCATCGAGAAGAAGCCCGTGACCTACCGGCTACCCCCAGACGTCATCGAGTACATCGACCAGGCACGCGACGAAGCAGCAGCCCGCGGCGATCGCCTCACCAAGGACGAAGCGATCACCATGGCAGTGCGCGCGTTCTGGGGCGGAAAACGTCAGCGTCGACGCTGAAAGGATCATGATGACCAGTGAGAGAGACGCGGAGGGCTTGAACGCTTTCGAACGACTAGTAGAGCAGCGGCGAGCCGCGGCACCGCTCCTACCCCGACAAGAGGTGCAGGAGTGGATGAACAGCGACCTCGATCTGCATTCGATGAAGACCCTTGGCCAAAGTGCTCCGCGTGAGAACAGAACGAGATTCGGACAGTTCCTCGATCAGGCCGAGGAGCCCAACGAGATCTCCGCGCACGAGCATGCAGCAGGCCTCGAGCCCCAGTAAGACGATGAGTCAGAATCGGACTCACGTTCCGAAGATCGTCACACCGACCATGTCGTTGAGACCAGGGAAGACGTTCTGATCCACCCGGATCGCAGCCTCGACGAGCGCGTCCAGACCAGCGTCCGCTGCCGCGATCGCGAACTCGTGATCGGGGGCCACGTTCGTCGGCCTCGTGCCGACGGTGATCATGTCGCGGCCGGCGGCGTCCTGCTTCACCATCGAGTGCTTCGGCGTGCCCCCGTCTACGGTCTGCGGCCGCCACTGATGGAAGTTCACGCCACGGATCTGCATCAGCCCATCCCACCGAGGATCCTGCACAAGATCATCGAGCGCAGCCACGATCTCATCCACAGCTGACGGCCCCGCAGCGCTCGCCGCCTTCTTCGCGTTCGTGATGAGTCGGGATCCGAGCGCTTCCCAGGCGTTGCGATCGTCCGAGAACGGAGGGAAGGACTTCGCCTTCGAGTAGGCGTCTTCGATGATCGGTCGCGAGTCGACATGCAGCCACAGCATCCGCAGCAGTACGTTCCCCAGTCCGTGAGCTGCGCCAAGCGCCCAATACGTCACCATCTCGGCATGAGCTCGGACGGCCATCACCTCTTCGGGCGGTGCCGGTACTCCAGATTCCCGCTCCGTCGGCCACCGCCGTGCATCGCGGCTCGCGGCGAGCGCGAGGGCGATCTGTTCGCCGCTGGCGCCCATGCGGCCCATGATCTCGGTGACGCGATCGGTGGCCCAGCGTGCGCCGTTCCATTGGGTGCTGATCGCTGCAGAGGGGGCGTGTACCGCGGTCATCTGCACTTCTCTCGCGACGTCGGCGATATGGGTGTCGCGGGGTGTCTTTGTCACCTTGGAGGGGTCGGGAGTGAGGGAGAAGATCGCCATGGCGGCGAGGGAGCCCTTTTCCTGCTGCGGTTCGCTCATGTCGGAACGGTACTCCCAGGCGTTTGTCGCCGCTGTGATGGGGCGAGGGTGCGCCGATAGGGTGTGCGCATGGCTCGAAGGATCATTCACCAGCTCGTCGACGACCTCGATGGGATGCAGCTCGAAGACGGTCAGGGCGAGACGGTTAGGTTCGGTCTCGATGGCAAGGCTTACGAGATCGACCTGAGTGCAGAGAACGCGGCCGCGCTGCAGGAGGCACTCGCCCCGTTCGTCAAGGCCGGTCGTCGGCAGGGTGGATCTGGGGCTCCTCGTCGACGCAGCTCGAGCAGAGATCTCGATGCGATCCGTGCCTGGGCTCGGGAGAACGGATACGAGGTCGCAGATCGTGGCCGGATCTCCGGCGACGTCGAGAAGGCGTACAACGCCCGCTAGGCCCTCCAGCGAGCCTCTGACGCTCTACCGCGCCTCTTCGCGCACGATGAGCCGTCCAGGGCGCTGATCGCGCCGTGCGGGGCGTCTGTGGCCTGTACTAGCGTGCGAGGCATGTGCGGCCGCTTCGCTCTTTCAGATTAACCGGGAAGTGTCGTCATCGGATGCAACCCGTCAAAAACTGTTGTTCATCAGGTTTTCTCTCTAGTTGAGCTGTCCGAACTGCGACTTTGTGTGAGAACTCTGGGGGGAGGTCGTTCGCCGAATCAGTCAGCGTGGATCGCAGGATGCGTGGCGTCGGCCTCTCTGACGCGATTTGCGTCGCCGTAATGGGAACACCATTACGGACAGATTCTCCATGAGGCCATTCATCTTTAGTTGCATCAATGATGCAACTAGTGCAACATGGATCGCGTGGATTTGGGTTATGGAGGCGGCGTGGAATCGCCGTTGCGGCTGGCTGGCAACGTCGTCGTCCTCGATGAGGAGAAGTTTGTCTTCGAAGCGATGCTGGATGGATGGGCTGATCAACAGGCCAGCCGGGGGCTACAGGCGATTACGATCGAGCGGCGGCGCCAGTTCATCCAACGCTTCACTGACTACTGCTCGGCATATCCGTGGCGGTGGGAGCCGAGAGATCTCGAGGACTATACGAGTCGAGCTCGGTCAGGCTCCGCTCCGCTGAGCAGGTCCACGCTTCGGAGCTATCAGCTCACCGTTCGGTGGTTCTGTGACTTCATCACAGACCCGCGCTACGGCTGGCAGGCGGAGTGCGTCACTCGATTTGGTTTGGCACCTCAGCAGATCTGCCACGAATGGAACACCTTCTCGCATCTGCTGGACTATGAAGGCACGCCTGCCCGAAGGGCTCTCACCTTCGATGAACTGGAGCGGTTCTTCGAAGCCGCTGACGCGCGGGTGGAGACCATTGTCCGGGCAGGTAAGAAGGGGGCGCTCAGTGCGCTCCGTGATGCGCAGATGTTCAAGACCATTTATGCCTTCGGGCTGCGTCGAGCCGAGTGTATCTGGCTCGACGTCCCTGACCTGCGCTCGAACCCGTCCGCCACTCGGTTCGGTTCCTTTGGGGCACTTTACGTTAGGCACGGGAAGGGCACGCGGGGTACAGGCCCCAAGAGGCGGACCGTTTTGACGCTGCCCGAGTTTGACTGGGTCATCGAGGGTCTCACACAGTGGGTGGACCTGGGGCGGCCGCGCCTGCTCGACGACTGGGAGACGAGTGTTCTTTGGCCGACGGAGCGCCGCACGCGGGTCAGCCCTCGCTACTTGAACGTGCGGTTCGCCGAACTTCGCGATGAGGCAGGGCTGCCCGTCGAAATCACCCCGCACGCCCTTCGGCACTCGTATGTGACGAACCTCATCGAGTGGGGGTACAGCGAGAAGTTCGTCCAGGACCAGGTCGGGCATGCGTATGCGTCGACGACAGCCATCTACACATCGGTCGGCGACGACTTCAAGAACCGGGTGCTCGCCGAAGCACTGCAACGGAACACAGGGGGACAGTGATGATGAGCTCAATCGATTGGCACCTGCGTGCACGGATGGCGGAAGCCGGGATGTTCCAGACTACCGAGCTGATCCAGCCTCTACGAGAACAGGGAGTCGACCTGTCGCGTGAGCAGGTTTACCGGTTGGTTACGCGATCTCCGGAGCGGCTAAACGTTGAGGTGCTGGCCGCGCTGTGCCGCATCTTCGGCTGTCAGCCGAATGACCTGATCACGGTGACGGCGCAGCCGGTTATCGGTAGAAAGACAGGATCCGCCCGCGGTCAGACTGACACCGGGATCGGAGACCTGCGGCCGGTTCGCGCGCGACTGCACCGTCCCTCTGAATCCGGTCGATGACCGAGAGAGCCTCAACGAGGCGGTGTGACCGCTGTGGGCGCGCGACGAAGGCGCTCTACTCGCTCCTCGGTGGACGAATTTGCAACGTCTGCTACAGCGCACTCCGTCGGAACCCGTCGGAGTGCCCGTCCTGCGGCGAAATCCGTGTACTTGCATTCGTTGCCAGCAACGGGGTGATCACGTGTGCGACCTGCGCCGGGGAACCGTCGAGATTCGCTTGCAGCACTTGCGGGAGCGAGCAGTTTCTGACTGGCTCGCATTGCGGCCGGTGCCGGCTGCAGCATCGTTTGGATGAGATAGTCGGGCCCGACGCTTCGGCTCCCGAGGAGCTGCAGCGACTACGGCACTATCTCGTTGCTGCCGCTATCGATCCGCGGTCAGTTGTGAAGTGGCTGAGACGCCCCCACGTCGCCAGAACACTGACGGGAATGGCGAACGGCAGCCTCTCCGTCGGGCATGAGGTCATCGACCTGCTTCCTCAGAAGGCATCGACCCGCTACTTTCGTCGGCTGCTCATCACCGCGGGCGTCCTACCCCCGATCCATGTCCTGCAGCATGAACTCACCACGTACGTCTCGAGCGTTGCAGCCACGCTCGAGCAGAACTCCGCTAACACGCTGCGCCGCTTCTACCGCTGGGAACTCTTGCCGAGGCTGCACCGGCGATATCGGGACCGAGGGCGGGATCTGTCCGTCGGGACTTTCACGGTCAACCGGGGCCAGATCCGGGTGATCGCACGATTCCTCATGTGGCTTTACGAGCGAGGTTTGGCAGTCCTAGAACTCGATCAGGCGACACTCAACCACTACACCGCACGCAACTCGGGCCGCGAGACCGTGTACCACTTCGTCCGTTGGGCGATGAGTTCCGGGCTGGCTGGCGGTTTGATCACCTTCGAACGCACACCGACAACACCCTTGGCCGTCGTCACCGAAGACGAGCTCTGGAGTGCCATCGACCTCCTCGTCGAAGGCGACGACATCGAGCGAGAAGTTCGCATTGTCGGGCTCTTCACGCTCCTCTATGCCCAGCCACTCGAACGCTCGGTCAGCCTGACGCGAGATCGCGTGAGCGTCTCCGACCAGCACGTGTCCGTGCGATTCGGCAGCACTCCGATAGAGCTCGAAAGCGGTGTTGGTGAGCTCGTGCGACTGCATCTCACCGCGCCGCCACGTCGAGGCTATGCGGTCGGCGACTCGGAATGGGTGTTCGAGGGGATGTCTCCCGGTGCGCACCTCACCGCGGCGTACATTCGCTTTCGTCTCCGAGAACTGGGGATCAACGCTCGGGTGTCACGCGAGACTCGAATGAACCTACTTGCGATGCGGATGCCGGCCGCTGTGATGGCGGATGTCGTCGGCGTCGTGGGTGCGACCGCCGATCGGCGAAAGGAGCGTGCCGGCGGTGTCTGGTCGCAGTATCCGGACCTGCGGGCATAGGGCAAGGAGGCTTGGAATCTCAAATCTCGTCGTCGTCGAGGATCTCGTCGACGAGGTGGATGCCGCCAGAGGAATTGGCGGAGTTCATGAGCTGGTGGATCCACTCCATGTTGAGTGTGACGGGTTCGGGCTCGTCGAATACGAATCTGAGGGGGATGGAAGGGTGGATCCAGATGGCGGAATATCCATGGTCCCGTCCTTCGGGGTGCTTCCAGGTGAGGGTGAAGCTCTCCTGCCGCCGTAGTTTGGTGGCTATCACGACCTTGAGGTGTGTCAGCGCGCGATCATCGATCAGTATTGGTTCGACCGCGCCGCCGTAGTGGAGGCTTCCCATGCTTTGACAGTACCGCTGTGAGCGAGGAACCGCGGTCGCGTCTCGGTCAGCGCTGTGTCTTCATACTGTTGCGGTGTGTAGTTGGGCGAGGGTGTGTTCAAGTGCTTCTACGAGGAGGGCGCGGGATACCTGGAGCAGTTCGGTGACGTGGGAGGTGGTCGCCCGGTAGAAGACCTGGCTTCCTCGGCGTTCGGAGATGACGAGGTTGTGTCGTCGGAGCACGGCGAGGTGCTGGGACAGGTGCGAGGGTTCGATGTCGACGTCGTTGATGAGGGCGCTGACGGACACCTCGTCGGTCGCGCTGACGATCTCGAGGATACGGACGCGAACAGGGTGGGCGAGCGCTTTGAAGAGGTTGGCCTTGACCTCATAGAGAGGTCTCTCAGCGCCGAGGGGGTTAGGCATGGTGATCCTCATTTGTGTGTGCGGTCGCCGGGGCAGGGGCTGCTGGTCGTCCGTGTTCGGTCGGTGCGGGTGATGTCATCGTCTCATTCTCTCGGGGGTCTCATTCTCTCGGTGTGTCTGACGTTGTGTGGCTGCGTCGGACGTGGCTGCGGGCGTGTTCGACGGCCTCGGAGAGGTGAGTGAAGAGGTGGTTCTGGTGGCGGAGTGCGGCGATGACGCCGACGCGGGTTGCGACGCGCAGATGCCGGTCTTGGACGCCTTTGATGAGGACGGTGATGCCGCGGCGCTCGAGGGAGTGCACGAGTTCGGTGATGACGCGGGCACCGGTGGCGTCGAGGACTTGGAGTTGGGAGAGGCGGAGGATGACGACGGAGACGTTGCTGATCTTGTTGATCTCCTCCGTCATCCGGTCGGCGGCGCCGAAGAAGAGCGCCCCGTCGAGGCGGAACAAGGCGATCTCGTCGTCTTCGGGGGCGGACGGGGCGGGAAGTTCTTCGCGGTGAACGCCTCCGGAGGCGGCGAGTCCTCGGAGGGCGAAGAAGGCGGCGGCGATGATGCCGATTCCGACGGCGATGATGAGATCGAACGACACCGTGACCACGGCGGTGGCGATGAACACCGTGGCGTCGGATTTGCTGGCGGTGATGACGCTGCGGACGGTGGCGAGGGAGATCATCCGGGTCGCGGTGACCATGAGCACCCCGGACAGCGCGGCGAGCGGGATCTGCGCGACTGCCGTCGTGGCCAGGTAGACGACCGTCAACAGGACGAGACCGTGGATGATGGAGGCCGCACGGGTGCGGGCGCCGGATCGGACGTTGACGGCGGTTCGCGCGATCGCACCGGTGGCAGGCATCCCGCCGAAGAATCCGGAAGCGACGGAAGCGAGGCCCTGGCCGACGAGTTCCCGGTCAGCGTCGTAGGGGCCGGTGTCTGAGATCGAGGCTGCTACCCGGGCGGACAGGAGCGATTCGATTGCGGCGAGGGCTGCGATCGTGAACGCGGGTCCGACGAAACTCGTCAGGCTAGCCGCATCGATCTGCGGTAATGCCGGCGCGGGCAGGGAAGACGGCAATGCCCCGATGCGGTCCAGCGGCAGATCGGCGATCACCGCGATCACGGTGACGATGATGATCGCGAGGATGGAGGCGGGAAGTTGCCGGTGAAGCTTGGGGAGGTAGATCATCACGGCAGCGACAGCGATGACGACGCCGAGCGCCCACGCCGCTTCGGTCCAGGTCGTCGTTCCGACTGCTTGGACAGCGGAGACGAAGGCGTTGCTGCTGGGACCGGGCTGTGAACCGATCGCGGCGGGCACTTGTTGGAGGAAGATGATGATCGCGATACCGAAGGTGAACCCCTCGATGACGGGCCAGGGTATGTATGACACCATCCGCCCGAGCCGGAACACCCCCGCGATGAGCACAATGATCCCGCCCAGGACGCTCACGACGGCCACCGCCTCTGGACCATGAACAGCGATGATCGGCCCGAGGACGACGACCATTGCGCCCGTGGGGCCGGAGACCTGCACGTTCGACCCGCCGAAGACGGCGGCGACGATGCCGGCGACGATCGCGGTGATCAGCCCCGCCTCGGCTCCTGCGCCGGAGCTGACTCCGAACGCGAGCGCGAGGGGAAGGGCGACGATGCCGACGGTGATTCCGGCGACGAGATCGCCGCGCCAGGATCTGCGCAGCGATCGATAATCCGATGCGTGCGGAAGCAGCAGCCCGATCGAGCGAGAGAGATTCATCTACGCCCCTTCGGCGTCATCGTGTGCGAACGTACGAGACCGCAAGGGCCTCCTGTCGATTTTCATGAGTTTCTCATGCCATCATTCCACAGGGTTGCGCCGCTCCATTGGTGTTCGGTCTCGGGAGCGGGTGCGGCACTGACTTGGCGCAGGGTGGACAGGACGGCGGAGGGAATGCTCTGGGCGACGCGCGCAGCGATGGGTGTGTGCCGGAGGGCGAGGTACCAGAGGCTGGCGAGATGGAGGTGGCTTTCTCGGGTGTCGATGACGGAGTGTCCGCTGGCGGGGGTGAGGCCCATGTCCAGCAGTTGTTCGGTGGCTTCGGAGAGAGTCTCGCTCAGGATGGCCGCGTTGGCGTTTCCGGTGCGATCGGCGACGAACTGCAGGCTTTCGGCGAGGGCGAGGAGTTCTCCGGTGCTGTCCCAGCCGAAGTGTCCGGTTTCTTCGAATGCGCGCGTAAGTGTGGGGGCGGTGCCGCCGGCGCCGGTTTCGAAGACGCGGCCGCCGCTGAGGAGCGGGACGACGGAGAGCATCCGTGAGGAGGTTCCGAGTTCCATGATCGGGAACAGGTCGGTGAGGTAGTCGCGGAGGAGATTGCCGGTGACGGAGATCGTGTCTTCGCCGCGGCGGATCCGCGCTAGCGAGTAGTCCATTGCTTCCTCCGGCGGCAGGACCTGGATATCCAGTCCGTCCGTGTCCTCGCGTTTCAGGTACGCATGAACGATTTCGCTGAGTGCGGTGTCGTGTGCGCGTGTGGGGTCGAGCCAGAACACGGCGGGTGTACCGCTGGCCCGGGCACGTGTGACGGCCAGGGTCACCCAGTCGCGGATGGCGACATCTGTGGTCTGGCAGGCTCGCCAGATGTCTCCGGTCGCAACGTGATGTTCGAGGAGGATCTCTCCCGCCGCGTTCGTCACCTGAACGGTGCCGGTGCTGGTCATCTCGAAGGTCTTGTTGTGGGAGCCGTACTCTTCGGCCTTCTGTGCCATGAGTCCGACGTTCGCCACGGATCCGAGGGTGGCTGGGTTGAAGGCGCCGTGGGTGCGGCAGTCGTCGATGACCTTCTGGTAGATGCCGGCGTAGCTCGAGTCGGGGATGACGGCGAGGGTGTCGCGCTCGAGGCCATCGGGGCCCCACATGTGCCCGGAGGTGCGGATCATGGCCGGCATCGATGCGTCGATGATCACATCGTTTGGGGCGTGCAGGTTCGTGATTCCTTTGCCCACGTCGACCATTGCCAGGGCGGGTCCGTCATCGATCCCTTCCTGGAAGGCTCGGGGTATCTCGGCACCATTCGGCAGCGCGTCGAGGCCGCTTAGGAGCGAGGCGAGCCCGTGATTGGGTGTGTACCCCGCTGCGGCGAGCTCGGCGCCGTGGCGGTCGAACACTGCCGGGAAGAATGCTCGGATCACGTGCCCGAAGATGATCGGGTCTGAGACCTTCATCATGGTCGCCTTCAGGTGCACAGAGAACAGCAGGTCCTCAGCCTTCGCACGCTGGATCTGATCGTCGAGGAACGCACGTAGTGGACCGGCACGCAGCACGCTCGCGTCGACGACCTCTCCGGTGAGGACAGGAACCGAGCCTCGCAAAACGCGGGCGCGGCCCGTGTCATCGATGAACGTGATGGTGAGCAGATCGTCTGCCGGCGCCACCCAGGTCTTCTCGTTCGCACGGAAGTCGTCACCATTCATGGTGGCGACGCGAGTGCGGGAGTCTGGGCTCCACCTGCCCATGTGATGCGGATGTTTGCGGGCGTAGGACTTCACCGACTGCGGGGCCCGACGATCCGAGTTTCCCTCTCGCAGCACCGGATTCACGGCGCTGCCTTTCGTCTTCCCGTACCGCCGCCGCACGTCGCGGTCCTCGCCCGTGACGATCGAGTCGGGGTAGTCGGGCAGGTTGAAGCCCTGCGCCTGCAGGTCGGCGATCGCAGCCTTGATCTGCGGGACTGACGCCGACATGTTCGGCAGCTTGATGACGTTCGCGCGCGGGGACGACGTGAGCTGTGCGAGTTCGACCATCGCATCAGGGCGATGCTGGGCCGGGCTGAGCCGCTCGGGGAACTGGGCCAGGATCCGTGCCGGGAGCGAGATGTCTCGGGCTTCGACTTTCACGTCCGCGAGGGCTGCGAAGGCCTGTACCAAGGGGAGCAGTGTGAGGGAGGCGAGACGGGGAGACTCGTCCGTCAGCGTCCAGATGATCTTCATGAATTCCCATCACGACCCGACCACGCGCTGCACCAGGCATGTCCAGGTCGCCGTCGTTGGTTTATGATTTGACAAACTCATCATTTCACACTGCGGCCGCCTCATACTCCACGTGGGGCCCGCACACGAGACCCAGGAGCGCAGATGGCCGTCATCATGCAGTTTCTTCTCACCATGATCTTCCTCGTCGGGGGGATCTTCCTCGTCGGGATCGCCCAGGAGGCGCCGGCGTTCAACGCCCTGATCTTCATCGGGGGCATCCTGTCGATCTGCCTGGCGTTCTTCATCCCGTTCACCGTCGCGCGGCGCGGCATGAGGTGAGCGTGACCCGTCGGCGGCGAAAGGACAGCACATGATTCCCCAAGAGACCGCCAACCTCTATGTGTGGCGGATCGTCGTTTTCACGGTGAACGGGCGAACGGAATGGGTACCGACTTTCGTGTTGGAACCACAGGAGTGGCTGACGCTGCAGACACGCGACGGCGAAGCACGCAATACTTGGGTTGCGTCGCTGCTGGGTGCGGGGTTCGGTCTTGTTGTCGACCCGAATCTGGGACGTATCGCCCAGGACGCGCCCCGCGTGGCGTCGACGGCAGCGACCATGGATGTCGCACGCGACGGCACCGCGCGGATCGGTGGCACCCTTCCCGATGCAGTGTGGAAAGTCACCGTGGATGCACCGATCGACTCCCATGACCCGGAAACCGCCGCCATTCGCCGTCTCCTCGCCACCCGCCGGGACATCCTGATGATCACCGGCACCGGACTGCAGATCAACGAATCCACCTGGGCCCTGGAGGGCCTCAACGATGCCGTTGATGCGGGGACAGTGGTCGCTGGCTGGGTACCCCTTTCCGCGCGGCCCCTGCACTGAGGCACGCGTCATTGACGCGAGCCACACCATCGAACATCCCGCCTGTGCCCTGCAGGACTGAGCAAGAGAGGGCCTGCCTATGCGCCGAGCACGCGTGCAGCACGACCACCATGCCCCGGCCCACCCGCCGTTCCGCACCCGGGCGGGCGATCGCGTCCGCGTTGACGGTGACACCGACGACGTGTCGTTTGTGCATGTGAGTACCACCAACGGCAAGGGGCGGATTCCGGTCCGTTACCTGAGCGCCGCGCGACCTGACGCGACGGTTCTGTTCAGCTACGACACGACGGAACTTCCTGTGGTGGCTGGTGAGGTCGTCACCGTGATCATCGACGACCCCGCCAGCAGGCAAAGCTGGTGTCAGGATCGGAGCGGCGCTGCCGGCTGGGTGCCGTATGACGCCTTCGGCGTGACCTGACACGGAACCGCGCGGCCCAGATCGTCACAGCCACGCCTCCGGGTTTACGAAATGATCAATTCATCAAAATAGCTAGTTCTTTCGACCCGATCTGGCCACGCCCCCTACGTGCAGCCGGTAAGTCTGGAAGAAAGCGAAAGGAAGCCCGATGCGTTCTGCCCTTCCCTCCATCCCCACCGGTGCCCACGATTGCGACCTCTGGGTTGCCGAGGTCGCCGCGCTGACACGGCCGGACCGGGTCGTCTGGTACTACGACACCCCGGATGAGCGTGCGGCTCTGCTCGCGCAGAGCGTCGCGGACGGGAAGCTGATCAAGCTCGACCCGAATCGCCGGCCCGGCAGTTACCTGGCCCGCTCCGACGCGGGCGATGTCGCCCGTGTGGAGGCGCGCACGTTCATCTGCTCCGAGTCGGAAGCTGATGCCGGGCCGACGAACAACTGGCGTGACCCCCAAAGCATGCGCACGGAGCTCGCGGCACGATTCGCGGGAGCGATGCGGGGGCGAACCATGTTCGTCGTCCCATTCTCGATGGGCGTCGCTGACAGCTCCTTGGCCCGGTACGGACTCCAGGTCACCGACTCCGCCTACGCGGCACTGTCAATGGGGATGATGACGCGGGTGAGCCGTGACGTGCGCACCCGCATCGACGAGGGCGCGCACTGGGTGCCGACCGTGCACAGCGTGGGCGCACCGCTCGCCGACGACGACACCGACACGACCTGGCCCAGCAACACGGACAAGTACATCGCCCATTTCCCGGAGACCCGCGAAGTGTGGTCCTACGGTTCCGGATACGGCGGCAACGCACTGCTGGCGAAGAAGTGCTTCGCGCTGCGGATCGCGAGCGTCCTCGGCCGGGACGAAGGATGGCTCGCTGAACACATGCTCCTCGTCCGCCTCACCTCACCCGAAGGACGCCCCTTCCACATCGCCGCGGCCTTCCCATCCGCGTGTGGGAAGACGAACTTGTCCATGCTGCAGCCAACACTGCCGGGGTGGAAAGTCGAGACGCTCGGCGATGACATCGTCTGGATGAGGCCCGGCGGAGACGGACGAATGTGGGCGATCAACCCGGAAGCAGGATTCTTCGGCGTCGCCCCAGGAACCGGCCCCGGTACCAACCCCGTCGCGACGCAGATGATCGAACGCGACACCATCTTCACCAACGTCGCCCTCACCCCAGAGCGGGACGTGTGGTGGGAAGGACTCTCCCCGGCCCCCGCCGAGCTCACCGACTGGCAGGGGCAACCGTGGCAGCCCGGTGCAGGCACCCCGGCCGCGCACCCGAACTCCCGTTTCACTGTCTCCGCCAGCGCGTGCCCACTCATCGCAGACGAGTACTTCTCCGGCCGGGCTGTGCCGCTCGACGCGATCCTCTTCGGCGGACGCCGCGCCACAACCACACCTCTCGTGGTCGAGGCATACAACTGGGATCACGGCGTATTCATGGGCGCCACGATGGCGTCAGAGCAGACCGCGGCCGCGGAAGGCACCGTGGGCCGGGTGCGGCGCGACCCGTTCGCGATGCTCCCCTTCTGCGGATACAACATGGCCGACTACTGGGAGCACTGGCTGACGATCAGTGAACAGCTTGACCCGGCACAGGCTCCGCGGATCTTCCAGGTCAACTGGTTCCGCCGCGGCGAGAGCGGGGACTTCCTCTGGCCCGGTTTCGGGGACAACGCCCGCGTGCTGGCGTGGATCTGCCGTCGCGTGGCCGGGCAGGTTTCCGCGAGCTCGTCACCGGTCGGGATGCTGCCGACCCTGGACGACCTCGACGTCGAGGGCCTCGATCTGACCGACGAAGCGCGAGACCAGCTCCTCGCCGTCAACGGCGCGGACTGGGCGGCAGAGACCTCGTCGATCGACAAATGGTTCAACGGATTCGACGGACACGTCCCGACCCGGATCCTCGAGCAGCTCGAGCAACTCGCACAGCGCCTCACCGCGGTTCATGAGTCCGGTGCGAAGACGGTGGCCGGCCGGTGACAAGCTCGCGGCGGGGCGTCAGGTGAGCCTTTTGCGCATCTTCGCGGACACTGTCTCGTAGCCCAACGATTCGTAGAGGATGCGTGCACGGAGATTACTGCCGAACACGTTGAGCCCGAGCGTGTGCGCGCCGTGGGACCGTGCATATTCCTCGCCCAGGAGCATCGCGTTGCGCCCGAAACCGCGACCATACTTATCTGCATCGATCTCGATATCCCACACCCACCATGCGCCCGGATCGTCGCTCGTGTCCGGACCGATCCACAGGTAGCCCACGGCGGCATCGTCCGTGTCCACGACGTCGAAGACCACATGCCCAGGAGCAGGAACGTCAGCGGGGAACGCGCGGTCCATGCTCGCCGCAGCCAGCCGATTGGCCTCTTCTTGCGTGTTTCCCGCCGTGACGAGATCTTCCGCGTAGGCGTTGCGGCTGCGCGCCAACCATGCGGGGAGGAGAGCGCGATCCAGTGGGCGAAGAGTGACAGGCATGGGGTGAACTCCTAGGCGCGGGTGAGGACGAGTGCGGTGTTGTGTCCGCCGAAACCGAACGAGTTCACGACAGCCGTTTCCGCCTGTGTGGGTCGCTTCTCGTTCTGCACGACATCGAGATGAATGTCGGGATCGACCTGCTCCACGTTCGTCGTCGGAGGGATGACCCCGTTGCGCAGCGCGAGTACCGTGACGATCGCGCTCAGGGCGCCCGAGGCGCCGAGCAAGTGACCGGTCATCGACTTCGTGGACGTCACGGGTGCCTCGATCCCCGACGCGATGATTGCTTCGCTCTCGTGCACGTCGCCGGCGGGAGTGGAGGTGGCGTGAGCGTGGACGAATCCCACATCTGCCGGCTTCATGCCTGCCGCCCGTAGCGCGAGGCGGATTGTGCGCGCCTGGTTCGCCGGGTCAGCGCCGACGATGTCGTCGGCATCCGAGGTGGTGGCCGCACCGTCCAGATAGCCGTGGATCATTGCGCCTCGTGCCCGGGCAAAGTCCTCGCGTTCCAGAACGAGCATCGCCGCCCCTTCGCCAAGCACGAACCCGTCACGTGAGGCATCGAACGGACGGGACGCCCGTGTCGGATCCTCGTTGCGTTTGGATAGCGCCCGCATCTGCGAGAACGACGCCATGGTGAGCCCGGTGACGGCAGCCTCGGCACCGCCCACCAGCACGACATCCGCCGTCCCGGAGAGGATCATCTCGCGTCCGGTTCCGATGGCTTCCGACCCGGACGCGCAGGCGCTGACCACAGTGCGGGCCCCCGCCTTCGCCCCGATGTCGATGGACAGCCAGGCCGCGGGGCCGTTGGACATCAGCATCGTGATCGTGTGCGGAGATACCCGACGAGACCCGGACGCCGACAGCACCTGCTCCTGCTCCAAGGTCGCGGTGATCCCGCCCACCCCGGTTCCCACCGCAACGCCCAGGCGATCTCCATCGACGTCGGGACGGCCTGCGTGTTCCCACGCTTCACGTCCCGCAACGAGCGCGAGCTGCTCGACACGGCTCATCCTTCGCGATTCACGGACGGAGAGTCGCTCGGCGAACCGGTCGTCGACGAGGCCTGCGATGCGCACGGGAAGCTCCTGCGCCCACCGCGCCTCCAGGGCTCTCACCCCGGAGGTACCAGCGAGCAGCGCCGACCAGCTCGAGGCGGTCTCGAGCCCGACGGGCGTTACGGCTCCAAAGCCGGTGATTGCGATGCGCATCAGCGTTGTGCTCCTTCGTGGGGTAAGCGGATTCAATTCGCCAGCAGGGGCGGAGTTCTAGGGTCGAATGATGCGCTGAGCGACCGGGCGACGCACCAATCGAGGACGCCCCGGCTCACTCGGACGGCTTGCGCTGGTGCGGACGGGCTACTCACGACCTAGGGCGGTTGCCGTCCGCGGCGTCAGGCGTCGGATGGGGGTGCGGATGAGTTGGCCGGCATACGCGAAGCCGCCGCCGAAGCCGAACAGGAGCGTGAGTGCATCCTCGGGGATCCGTCCGGCATGCCACCATTTCGACAGGCCCAGCGGGATGCTCGCGGCCGAGGTGTTCCCGGACTCCGTGACGTCCGTGAGGACGATCTTGTGTTCCAATCCCAGCTTCTTCGCGAGAGGTTCGATGATGCGCAGATTCGCCTGGTGGGCGGCGAGGACGTCGATGTCGTCGGGTGTGTACCCCGCACGTTCGATGACAGCCCTGGCATGGGTGGCAGCCTCGGAGATCGCCCACCGGAACACGCTCTGACCGTCTTGCTCGAACCGATCGGTGGGTGCTTGGATGCGAACAGTGTCGACCATGCGCGCCGCGGATCCCCAGGAGACCGCGCTGATCCGTGGCGAGTCGCTTGCGGTGACGACCATCGCCCCGGCACCGTCAGCGGTGAGAATGCAGGTGCTGCGGTCCGTCCAATCCGTCACCGCGGACAGCTTCTCCGAGGCGATGACGAGCGCAGCGGTCGCCGTGCCCGTGCGGATGGCGCTGTCCGCAATCGCCAGCGCATGACAAAACCCCGAGCAGGCCGTGTTGATGTCGATGATTGCCGGGGCGCTCGCACCGAGGGCGTGAGCGACTCTCCCGGCCGTATTGGGTGTGCGGTCAGTGGCCGTCGTTGTCGCGACGATGACGAGATCGACCAGGTCGATCTCGACCGTGGCATCAGCGAGCGCGAGCCGGCCGGCCTCAACCGCCATGTCGGCCACCGTTTCCGTCTCGGCGGCGAGGTGTCGAGTGACGATCCCGGTGCGAGCACGAATCCACTCATCGTTGGTGTCCACTAACCGGGCGATGTCATCGTTCGTAACCACGTCCCTAGGCTCGAAATGGCCGAGCCCCACCACTTGTGATCCTGCGGAACCAATCGGCAGCTGCATCGCGACTCCAAGCAAAGATTATGTGTTCGCGCCCGGCATCCGCGGCCGAGCAGCGTGAAGGTCAAGCCTTCTTTACCAAGCTGGACTTCAACAGCATCGCACCGAAGCCATCGACCTTGCAGTCGATGTCATGACCGTTGACCGGATCGATCAGGCGGATACCGCGCACTTTCGTCCCCGCTTTGATCCCCGACGGTGAGCCTTTCACCTTGACCGACGTAGTCACGACGACCGAATCGCCGTCCGCGAGCACGTTGCCCACCGCGTCCTTCACAACACGCGAGGAATCCTCCGGCTCCGCGGCGACGTCCTCAGGGGCCCATTCGTGGCCGCACATCGGGCAGACCATCAGAGCGCCCATCTCGTAGGCGTGCTCACTGGAACACTCGGGACAGACAGGGACGACATCGGACATGCGTCGACTCTACCCTCGATGTGATGATTCCATCACATCGAGATATGAAACGTTCAGGCGCGATAGACTCCAGGTGAGCGGCCGCTCTGACGGTGATCCTTTCCGGTCGGATAGTCGCTGCGTTCACGGAGTTTCACTGGGCTCCTGCGACGCTGGGGGTTGGGTGGCCACGCCCTCGTTACCCAACCCCCACAACGCCACGAGACTGATCTGCACACCACTGTGCAATCGGTGGTGTTTGAAGTCTCCAAGCGAAACAGTCCGCCTGACCTCGGGGCGGCTCAACCGCTGCCTCCGCACGAGACGGTGCACGCCTGTCGCGCAGGCCCACGACCTTTGTCGGCCCGCAACGCACCAATGTTCGTGCACTTGACGACCGTTATACCTCGCCACTGCGCCACATCTGCCGGAAGTCGGCACGGCGACGGATCACGAAAGGACACACCCCGGATGCCGTTCGCGAAGCAAGCAGTCCGAGCGAAACGCCGCTTCGCCGCGCTGCACCCCATCTACGCCGAGTCATTCCATCTCCTCGCAATCGTGGCCGGGGCAGCATGTGTCGCGGTAGGGCTGGAGTTCTTCCTGGTCCCCAACGGACTCCTTGACGGTGGCATCACCGGGGTCGCGATCTTGCTCTCGAACGCGCTCGGCTGGCCGTTGGGCGCGTTGCTGGCCGTCCTCAACACACCGTTCATCGCGCTCGCCTGGAAATACAGCGGATGGAAGAATGCCGCCCGCACGACAGTGGGGGTCGCGGCACTTTCCGGCCTCACGTTTGTGTTTCACCACAGCCAAGCCGTGACCCAAGAATTGGTGCTCGCGCTTGGATACGGCGGCGTGCTCCTAGGTATTGGCGTAGGAATTGCGCTCCGATACGGTGGCGCGTTGGACGGCATCGAGAGTCTCGCCCACGTTCTCTCCGAACACGCATCCATGGACATCGACAAAGTCATCCTCGTCTTCAACTTTGCCCTGTTCGTGGTCGCAGCATTCGTGGTTTCCCCCGACCGAGCCATGGCCTCGTTCCTTCTCTTCTACGTGGTCGTCGCGCCGATGGTCTCCAAAATCACGGGTTCGACGAGCTACAAGACCGTGCAGATCATCACCGCTGAAGGTGTGCAACTCGCACAAGCATTGAAGAGCGAATTCAAACAGCGAGTCCTCATCGGCGAGAAGACCAAGGCAGACGGCAGCACCATCTCCACGGTCACCACATACATCCCAAAACTCGAAGAGAGCCTCCTCCTCGAACGCATCGAAGCCATCGACCCTGACGCCTTCGTCATCGTTAACGACGCAACCACGCTGATCGGCTTCACCAGCGAATAGCGCGGAGAATCTTTGAAGCCATCCTGCCGTGGAGACGCGGCGACGGCATTCATCGTCAACTGCCCCCAGCACGCAGCGGCAGACATCGAAACGTGCCAAATAGTACCCTCACGAATACTTCCCTCCGCCGACACCGTCAACGAGCAGATCACTGAGTTCGTCACGGAAACCGGTCGGCGCCCGGATGAGTGGTCGCCGGATTGGGAATCCAGCTACAACATCGCTCCTACGCAGGACATCCCGATCCTGCTCGATTCGGCGAAATCGGGTGAGCTCCGGTTCGAGCGTGCGCGGTGGTCGCTGGTGCCGTCCTGGTCGAAAGAGCTCAAGGTCAAGTTCGCCACGCATAACGCGAAGGCCGAGGGCATTCTCGAGAAGAACACCTGGCGAAAGCCGGTGCAGTCCCACCGCGCGATCATCCCTGCGCACGGGTTCTTCGAATGGACGGGAGAGCGCGGATCCAAGCAGCCGTGGTTCATCCATCACCCAGAAGGGCAGCTGCTCGGGTTCGCGGGCCTCTACAGCTGGTGGGTCGATCGCACCGCCGCGGAAGACGACCCCGACCGATGGAAGCTCACAGCGACGATCCTCACGTCGGATGCGGTCGAAACGCTCGAGGGGATCCACGATCGCAACCCCGTGATCCTCCCGCAGCACATGTGGCTGCACTGGATGGACCCGACCATCGTGGGAACCCAGGAGCTCGTCGACGAAGCAGTCCGCGCCGGCGTCGCCGAAGCATCCAGCCTCGCCTTCGACCAAGTCGCGCCCTTCAAGGTCAGCGACGACGGGCCGCAGCTCATCACTCCGCTGCCTGCATGACCGGCTCGGCTCCGTCGCTATGGTGAGGGCATCACGCCAGTGAGAGATCGAGGGGGTTCGTGTTGGACGTCGCGAGAAATGATGCTGGAGATCTCGTCACCATCGAGATGATCCGAGGCCAGGCTTCGCCCCCAGCGTTGTGGTGCCCCGGGGAGCTGCCTGGGGGCGACGAGTGCGGCGCGAAGGTCCAGATCAAGGCCCTCAACAGCAAGGTGATGGCGGCGCACTTCGCCGCTCGGCACGCGCCGGGATGCGATAGCAGCTCTGAGCACTTCGAGGATCAGCCCGGCGACGCCGGCCACCAGGTCGACCAGGGCTTGCGGCCTGTCCGCTGGAAGATGCGACTCGGCGAATCAGGGCAGTCCCAAGGCCCTGACGGGCGGCATCGTCCTGACGACAACGCGGCCGGGAACAAGACTCGTCGACGGCGAGCAAATCCCGCGAACGGGCTCGAAGACACCGCCGACGACAAATCGTTCTCCACGCTGTTGCTGAACATCATCGCGAAGAAGATCCCGGCGAGCCTCGAACTCGTCATCGGGACGCGACCGCCGGAGCTTGCATCTTCCCTCATCGTCGAAGCAGCCAACGCGGACAAAGCGACCTACACGGATAGGTGGATCATCCTGTGGGGCCTGGTGAGAGACGTGCGCACCAGCGGATACGGCAGCCTGATCCTGAAGCTGAAGCGTGCAGCGGACGACGTCGCGATCCTCGTCGACAAGACGAACATGAACCGCCTCGGCATCGACAGCAGCACCAACCTCGTGGGACGTCACGTCATCGCCTTCGGCAGATACAACGTTCCGGACACCGACCGCCCCCATTTGCGCGTCGAAGACAGCGCGCTTGCGTTCAATCCGCGACTGCGACGATCGCTGCCGAAGGGTGAGTAGGGCTGGGCGGCGATGGTGTTCCTTGGGGTCGTGGGGGTAGGCGGTACTGTTCGATGGTGAGTTCTCGTCGTCAACGTCTCGTGGCGTGGCCGCCCGATGTTGAAGATGAGGTGCGGTACGGCCGGGACCATACTCATCTGCGATATTTCATCAGCTCGAGGATGAACGGCTCGCTCGATAGCGAGCGCAAGATTGCGGCTGCCACGGTGGAGCGGCTGGTCACTCATCGCGCATGGTGGTGGGAGAGGGATGCCCCTACGGGTGTTCTTCACTCGGAGCGGGAGTGCATCAAGTTTGCGGAAACGAGCGATGGCTTGATTCTCCTGGTAGCCGGCGAGCTGAGTGGGATCGTCTACTCGGAGTATCAGGCGGCGAAGAGGGCTACTGCAGAGCGATATATCTTCATCCGTGAGACAGAGGGTAAGGCGCTCCCAGCGGATGTGCAGAAGTTTGTTGAGCAGGAGCGAGACACCGCGGTCACGCGCAACTTCCAGAATGAAGCCGAGCTGGAGTCGCACTTGTATGCGGCGCTCATTCACACGGCTGTTCGCGCCGGTCGCGAAAGGCAAATCGAGCGGCACCGAGGGGAGGTGAGCAAAGGTGGTCGACCACGAAGATGGCGACGGTGATTGGCAGCTTCGGCCCGGGTGGGGCGAGCACATCGCGAAGGGTCTCGGTGCGGCGATTACGTCAGCGGATGAAGGGGCGTTGGTTCCTTTTCTGGACGAGGTAGAGGATCTGGTCGCTGCGGGCCATGAGGTCATGGCGATGCTGATCGCGCAATCAGGCCTGTATCGGTCGCTTGTCGGCCGAGTGACTGATAAGGATTTCGACGTTGCGTCTCTGAGGGACAGCGCGGTCCTCGAACAACTTCTGGAGCAAGCGTCGACCACGAAAGCTCGATCGAAGCTCCTCGCACGTGCCCTCGGGGCGGTGGCCAGAATTGACGTCGAGGATCGAGCGTTCGAGCGTGCGCTGTCGCTGTTCTTGCTCGCAGCGTCAATCTGGGACGAGGCAGGTGACGAAGAGAAGAGAGCTGTTGCTCTTCTGCGGGCAGGAGCGGCCGCGTACCAGCTCGATGACCCAGCCTCGGGGCTTGAGTACTCGGATGCGGCTCGGGAGATTTTCCTTCGCCTTGGCGATGACGATCGGGTGTTCGCATCAACGCTGAACCTGATCCATATGGCAAGCGCCGTCGGTGACGAGGAACACGCTGAAGCGCTGTTGGAGCAGGCACGCTCATTCGCGCGTGGACGTCGAGATGCTCACATCACCTCGAGCGTGAAATTGGAAGAAGCGATCCTCCGAGGGACGGGCGGAGATCACCGACGAGCTGGCGCTCTCTTCCGTGACGTCTATCGTTCCGCGATCCGTCGGGCCGACATCGGGCAGGCCCTTATTGCAGCCCGGAACCTTGCTGTCGTGGCAAGCGACCAGTCAGCGACGGCTCGTGAGGTTCGTTGGTATCAGGTGGCGGTCGCGCACGCGCAATCATTGGGCGATCTGCGGGAGCAGCAGGAGTTGGAGCGAGCGCTTGGCATCGCCCTGATGCGCTCGGATCGGTTTCGCGAAGGGGTCGAGGCATTTGATCGTGCGATCGCGATCAATGAAGAGGCTGGGTGGGCTGTCGATGAGGCTCAAGCACGAGCAGACAAGGGAGCGGTGCTCCTTCAGAACTCGCTCGTGGAGGGGCTGAGCGAGTCCGAGTTCAATGACCTCACGCGTGCAGCAGCCCAGACACTCGACCAGGCCCGGATAGAACTCGAAGAGGTCGAAAATTTCGAGTGGGCTGCGATTGCCGTCCGAAATCTTCGTATCGCTTGGACGCTGAGGAAGGAAGAATCAGACGGAGCAGCTGTCCTCAGCGACGCGGCCGACACGGTTGCAACAGACGCGGAGTACAACGCCGAGGTGCGCCGTAACGCTGCCTGGCTTCTGCTCGCAGCTGGCGCAACGCAGGAAGGCGACAGCCGAGCTGTCCAATGGATCATCGATGCAGCGTCGACTTCGAACAATGTAGAGACGGCATGGACGCTCGCGAAGGAGGCGGCAGCGCTCGCAGATGATGGATTCACAATCGAGGCGCTCTCTGTCTACGACGCTGCCCTCGCGCTGATCTCCCCTGAGGAGGATCCATCGGCGTACGGGAACATGCTCAATGACTCCGTCGTCGTCATGAGCACGCTCGAAGAATTCGACGACGTTCGCACGCGACTCCTGCAGGTCGAAAGGATCGCACGCAACTCGCGCGACCGCGTCCTCCTCAGTCTCGCCCTCGCGAACCTCGCAGAGACGGCTATCCGAGCTGATGACACAGACAGTGCCAGGGCGTACCTGCTCGAGTGCATTGAACTCGCGACACAACTTGGGGATGATGCTCAAGCGGCTACCGCGCTCAGCAAGCTCTCCCACACCTACCTCGCTGAGGAAACTCAAGCCGAAGCAACACGACTCAGTGGTCAAGCACTCGAGCAGGCTCTCCGATCAGGCTCAAATGACGCCTGGTTGCACGCCAGAAGTGCTGTGGCGAGTGCGCAGTACCTCGTCGGAGATTATGAGGCCGCCTATTCCGGATGGAAGGCGTGTATCGACCGGGAAGACCTCGAGCACAGTGGTGAGCACCAGGCGTTCGCGTTGGACAGCCTCGCAGCCATAGGAAACTGGAGACGGTTCGACGCCGAGTTTACGAAGTTCGCGAGACGCGCTCAAAAGACACACACGCAGTTCGAGTTCGTCGAGAAGTTGCACCTCTCGGCTCTCACCTGGTTGCGGCAGGGGAACCCTCAAGCGGCGGGAAAGGTCATCGCGTACGGGGTCATGCTCGCCTTCGAAGCAGCGTCCGAGAACTACGGTGACAAAGGTCGGGTGCTCTCCTCAGCCGGTCAGGAACAGTCGCTCATCCGCGTGACCACAGCTCTCGGCGCAGCACACGCAGTGTTCGATCTGCTCGAGCTGCCAGAGAACAAGGTCCAATCAGTTCGGAAGGCGTTCGAGCGCACAATCCACCGGGTCGCCGGCGAATATGCCGATGAAGTACTTGAGACCGTCGACAGGATGATCAACGGCCAAGACGAGAGCCAGACCAGCTGACCCTCGGCCCGCTAGCCAGCGAGTTCGTCGACGTGGTCGATGAGTTGTGGCCAGGTGCGGATGGCGCGGATCCGCCCGGCAATGGTGATGACGGCCCACGGGGTGGGGGTGTGGAGTTCGTAGCGGCGTTGGCCGTAGATGGTCACTTCGATGCCGCGGCTGATCCAGGTTGTCGTGTGCCCGGGGGCGGTGTCGGCGATCGCCTCGAGGAGTTCGGCGATGCGCGGGTCGGCGGCGGGTGTGGTCACGCTGGTTCTTCTCGTGAGGAGTGGCTGAGGATGCGGGCTTGGACGAACGGGAGCAGTGCCGCCTTCTGAGTGGCGGTGAGACGGGCGAAGTGGGCGGCGAGGGTGTCGAGGGCCTGTTCGAAGGTATCGGGGATGCCCTGGAGTGCGTTCTGGGCGCGCTGGGCGGTGCGTGCGGCCTGCGCGTCGGCGAGGTCGTCGAGTCGCCAGGCCTCGATGTCGGCCGGGTTCGGCCAGGAGCCGACCACGCGGGGCGCGTTGGGGCCGTTCATGAGGATCTTGGTGGGGTCGCCGGCGGGCTGACGGATCTGGAAGATGGCGCCGACGGGGAGGCCCGCCTGGTACGGCTGGAATGCACCCTTGGCGGCGCCGAGGGTGTCGCTGGCGCCGAGCTCTCGGTACCAGTAGGCGATCTTCTGTCCGGTGAGGAGTCGCCGGCCGATGTAGACGACGCGTGATGCGCTGATGCTCATGGCTGTTTCCATTCACGGGTTGGTACCCGGGAGCCTGGGACGATGCGCCAGGCCCCCGGGGCGCTCAGGCGGAGAGAGGTTCGTGGGCCTTGACGGCCGCGGGGCTGCCGAGATGCTCGGCGCGCTGGATGAGCCAGTAGGCGATGAGCGCGGGGTCGGCGGTGGCCGGGATCCCGGAGTCTTCGGAGATCTCGCCTTCGCCGGTCTCGATCCACCAGGTGGCGCGCAGCACGTGGGGGTTGATGCCGGCACGGTCAGGGGCACCGTCGGGGATGCGGCTGCCCAGGAGGATCTGGAGGGTGAAGAGTCCGCCCATCTCGGCCTCCACCTCGACGGGGAAGGGGAGGAGGGCTGCGACCGCGGTCACGTGGTTATCGATGCGCTCGATCTCCAAGGCATGGGCGGCACGCTCTGCGCTCGCCGCGGTGGCGAAGCCTTGGTACTCCAGCGCGTGGGCGAGGTTGTCACCGGTGTGTGAGGTGGCGAGTTCGGCGAGGAGCTCGGCGGACTCGGCGGGATTCGCTCCCTTGCGGACCCGGGTGGCGATGAGCTTGTCGGCCTGCGGTGTGGTGGTCATGATGACATCCAATCTTATTGTGAACCTGACATTTACAGAGTACGTCTGTGAGGTTCAGAAATCAAGACCCAAAAACCGGGCCGGATTTGGAAGGAAGAGCTGCCGATCATGTGACCGGCGTGGCGCCCCAGGGCTCGAAGCGCCTGGGGCGCAGGCGGGGCCTACTGAGCCGCTGACGGCTTGTGCTTGCGGATCGTGCTCGAGTACCGCGAGGTAGTGCCCGCCCAGCCGCCACAGTGCCCGCAGTAGCCGCCGTTGCCGGAGTATAAGCCGTTGCGGACCTTGCCGTCCTTCCAATCCGACGTGCCCGATCCGGCGCAGTAGGTCGCGGCCTTCCGCTCGGCCTCCTGCTCGTAGAAGTTCGTCCATGCGAGAGGTGCCGAGGGGTAGCACGTCGTGCAGAGGATCGCGCCGTGCGCCGCGACGGCCTCCTCCTCGGTGAGCCCGGAGATTTCAGGGAGCCACGAGAAGGCGGTCGCCTTGCCGTTGCGGTTGCAGGTCGAGCAGTACATCGACGAGTGGATGTGACCGCCGGTGACGAGGAAGAAGCGCGACCACGGGCGGCGGCTGTGCTCGTCGTGCAGTGGCTCCTCCTCGGCAGCGAGCAGCTGCAGCGTCTCGGTGGCCTGGTCGTAGGCCTCCAGGTTGTGGCGCTCGCGGTAGGCGAAGCGCTCATCGTCAGCCACGCGTGCGCGGAACAGCTGGAGTTCGTCATCGGCGAGGATCACGCGTCGACGAGTGCCGGTGAGGCGATGCCCGAGCGCTCGCAGGATCCCACGCTTCGCCCCCTCGAGCGAAGCCAAGGCTGCGCCGCGGCGCGAGTAGATGTCGGCGAGGATCGTGTCGATCTCTACGGGAGTGGCGGTGGTGATGATCATGGTGACCTCCGGGGATCGAGCTTCGACTAGTTGTGAACCTGACATTTACACACTATGTCGACGTCTCGAAGAAAACAAGACCCAAAAATCGGGCCGGATTAGCTACAGTGGTGCACATGACCAATCACCACGACGAGCACGACACCTCAGAAGTGCGGCGAGGACGCCCCCGCGTGGGCGCACCCCGCGGAGAGTCCCCCGTTGCCAAGGGGCGGGTGACCAAAGCGGAGTTCGACGAGCTGACGGCGATCATGGACGAATCCGGCCGCACGCAGTCCGAGCTCGTTCGGCGAGGCGTGCAGCTCGTCATTCAGGAGCACCGGGCGACGGGCGATCGCGCCACCAACCCAGAGCCTGGAGATCCCGCCTGATGGAAGGACCGCCCGAACCGTCGACGCCGGACGGGTCATCGCCCTCCTTGCTGAGCGAGATCGAAAGAGATCTCCTCGACGACGTCCCCATCTCGACTGTGCTGAGAAAGCTCATCATCCTCGGCGGCTACGCAGGCGCGAGTGAGCTGCGTGACTGGGCCTCCCACGAGCTGCAGGGCTACATCGGCGTTCCAGACGATCAGATGCCGAAGTACCGGATCGTGCCGGCCATCATCCAACTCGACGCCGTCGTACCCCAGGGGACCATCAGGCATCAGACCATCGGGGTGCACGATCTCCCCGAGGGGTTCCGCGACGAGATATCGGATGACGTGCACTTCCGCCAGGGCGTCGGCGAGCTCGAGGCGATGGTCATCACGCACGACGATACGAAGACGATCAAGATGATGCTGCCGGCAGCGATGATCCTCGCCAAGGTGATCGACCACGAAAGCGGGCGCCGCGATCAGAAAGTCACCTCGATCTACTGGGCCGTGAGCACCGCGTCGGTCACGGGGATCCTTGACCAGGTGCGAACCCGGATGGCGCAGATGCTCGGAGAGCTCCGCGCCGTCACCCCTGCCGGCGCAGCCCTCCCCGCGCCCGCAGACGCCAGCAGAGCGGTCAGTATCGTCATCCACGGCAAGAACAACCGCGTGAACTTCGCCCAAGCCACGGACGGCGGGGTCGCATCCACGGGTGAAGACAGCGAACCGGAGGGCCGGTTCTGGACGACAGGACGCCGCATCGGCGCAGCGATCGTTGGCGTCGCTACGATCGCCGCCACGGTGATCGGCTGGCTGCAGCTTCAAGCGGCAGGGTAGGCCGGATCCCGTCAGGTCTCGAGGTAGACCCGATTCTCTTCGCCGGCGGTGAACCCCAGGCGCTCGTATCCGTCCCGGAGAGCGTCCGTACGGGCTCCCGCGGCGAGCACCCTGCCCGTCGGGAATGCCCGCAGCGTCCGCGCAGCCAACAGGAATGCTGCCGCTCCATCGGCGGCAGTGCGCGCAGCGAGCGACTCGATAACCCAGCGGTCACCATCGGGAGTCTCGTCGCCGATCGACGTCGTCGCAGACGAGCTCAGCAGAGCAGGCAGGACATGCAGCGCCCCACCGGCGGCAACGCTCACGACGAGCGCCCAGAAGAGCACGTTGCCTACCCACATCACCGCGGTGAGCAGCTCGCCAGATCGCATCGTGATCGCGAGGACGAAGACCAGGATGAACGCCGTGCACACCACGAGGACGATTGCCGTGACAACGAGCAGCAGCGCACCCAGCGCGCGGGCACGAGAGTGACGCACCGCGATGACGAGCGACCGTCGGTCCCGAGCACCGTGCACACCGCGCCTGAGGTGAGCGGTCACCACGAGCAGGAACGACAGCGGCACCATCGCGACCGCCGCGAGGTTGCGCAGAGCCCGCACTCGCTTCGGCACGTCGTCGGTGCGGATCTCCTCGCTCACGCCTCGGAAGAAGTCCACGCTCGCACCGCCATACGCGGCAGCATGTGTCCACACCAGCCCCGGAAGATCTCGCCACCGCGCCCGGGTCGAGTCCCTACCCACGCGCACGTCCGATCACCACGCCAGCGTAACGATGTCCCGCAGCGCATCGAGCTGCGCTGCGGCCGCGCGGGATACGGTCGACATAGATCTCAACGAAGGAGAGCCATGGACCGGTTCGAGATGCCTCGAGTGCAGCCAAAGGAACGCCCGCAGGAATCCGCGCAGTTCACCGGCCCGGAGAGCCGCGACGACGTGATCCTGTTCGTGCGGAAGTATCGCCCGCGGACCAATTCCACGTTCGACGACGTGATGGGAACGCTGGTGTTCGACGGTGACGGTGACGGCGGCAGAGAGCTGAAGCTGAAACTGAACGATCTGGTGGTCTACCAACACGGCGAACTCCACGTGATGCCGGCAAGAATGTTCATGCCTGCAGCTGACGACAACGGCGACTAGGGCGCGCCACTGCGGCGAGCGCGAGCGGGTGGGCAGATCATGCTGCTGCCGCCAGCGGGGCTGCCGCATCGATGGCTGGGAGCCACGTCACCGCGATGGGGCGGTCGAGGGCTGCGTCGTCGAGGCGGTCGGGGCAGATCCAGAGGGTCGGCATGGCGCGGAGTCTAAGAGGCGTCCAGGGCGTTGTGTCCATGTGTACGACGCTATGTGCGATTCGGGGGCTTAATTCTGGGTGAGCTGTCTGCTCTGAGCTCTATTCGGGGATGCGGAGGGCCTTGCGCATCTCGCGGAGAACGGGGGCGAACTCCTCGCCGATCACGTAGGGGTTGCCGGTGGTGGTGCGTGCCGCTTCTTCCCAGCGTCGCGCAGCCTGCGCGACGGGCTCAGGGCCGAGAACGATGAGTGGGGTCATCTCGGCCGCTACGCGGTCTCTGTACTCGTCAGCGCGCGCTGCATAGGGTTCCAGCGTCCGTTGCTGCCGGAGACGCTCCTCCTCGGGGGTATCGGGGCCGATGACGCCGTCGATGCGGCTCTCGATGTCGGCGTAGGCCTGCATCCGTAGCTCGTACTCGGTGAGGAATGCGGCTGCGGGGAGGTAGACCTCGAGGCGCTTCTCGCGCAGCCACTTGCGGTGCTCACGAGCGGCTTGAATCCAGGCACCGAGGAGACCGCCGGCGATGGTGAGCGCAGCGCCCACGGCGACGGGGAAGAGAGAGTCCATGACGCCAGTCTCTCGCGCGAATGCCGCGCCCTAGAGTGTGTGGCATGGCTACTATCCTCCGCACCGTCCGCTGGACTGTTCTCGCCGGTTCCGGCGATCCGATCGCCCTTGTGACGGAGGCCGTCGCGAAAACGGACTTTGCTGTGGCGTCGACCACTCCAACCTCGATCGTGATCGACGTGCCGCGCGCCATCATCAAGAACCGGTGGGGAGCAACGATCACGGGCGCCCTCTCTCAGGGGTCGAAGGGCACCGATATTGAATGGGTTGTCGATGGCCTGGGGAACAAGCACTACGAGCACATGGTGACCATCGGCGAAGGCATGCCGGAGGGGTCGCTGGATGACCACGGGATCCCGGAGGCGGTGTCGAAGATCGCGCTCAAGATGTTCGGCCGGAAGGAGATCCGCCACCTGGCCAACGTGCTCGACTTCGGAGAGTTCGTTCACGCCATCGGCATCGGCAACCTGGGCGGGAAAATGGGCATCGTCACGCTCACCGATCGCCGGCTGATCTTCCTCGAGAAGAGCATCGGCAGCGAGAACCTCGTCGAGTTCGCCCTCGCATCCATTGGCGCCATCTCCCTCGGCAAGAAGATGGGCGGGGAGACTCTGACGATCTCGCACTCGGGAACCTCGGCAACGATCACGACCCTGCAGCACGGCCAGGGAGACGCGATCGCGCGCAAGTTCCGAGAGATCAAGGATCAGCCCACCGCCACGACCACCCCTACAGCGGCCGACCCGATCGAGCAGATCGAACGCCTCGCGGGACTTCGCGACAAGGGCATCCTCAGCGAAGACGAGTTCCAGGCGCAGAAGACCCAGCTCCTCGGCAGCATCTAGAGATCATCGCGCATGCCGCAAACGATGCGGCGAGCGCGCACCTGAGTCAGGAGCGGATATGAGTTCTGTCGGTGATGCGCCCGATGAGGGGGCCGCGGGTGAGATTGCGTTGACTATCGAGCACGTGTCCGAGGCGGCAGCGCCGCTGTTGCTCTTCCTCCTGCAGGAGCTCGATGGATTGAACTCGATGGTGCAGGAGATTCTGGCGGTAGTGCCTGCTGATGCGCGGTGGCGGCTCACTCTGACGGGCGACATGGTTGCAAGCACGGATCGTATTGAAGGGCGTGCGAGCGGGTACTCCACTGACCGCGGAGCTGGCGTTGTGGGCGGCCGGACGCTGAGGAGCAGCGATGGTGTCCTCGACATCGTGATTGATGTGTCCGCCATCTTGATGTTCCCGGAGGACTTGGAGACACCGGAGACGCCGGAGGAGTATCGGCGAGGGTTCGACATGGCGATCGCATCGGCTCGACACCTTGCCCGTCATGAGGCGGGGCATGTGGCGTTGATCTCGCGGGCCGAGCACAGCGACACGTTTGACGCTCTCGAAGGACTCTCTCCGACCGCCTCGCAGTGGCGGGGAACGGTTGGGGCGTACATCGACGATCACCGAATCGAGCGCGATACGGCTATCCATGCTCCGACGCCACTCAGGAAGAGCGAATCGATCGAGTATGAGCTCGAGCATCTCCGGGCCGCACTTGAGGGGTCGCAGCGCAGCTGGCGGTCGGACATCATCATGGCGCGCGATCGCACGATGACTGCGTTGATGGGGTTCGTTCGTCTGATCGCCTACCTCTCGGCTGAACTCGGTGTCGACGCCGACGGCAACGCCATTGCTCCGGATCCCCTTCCGGAGCACTGGAACCGCTATCTGGGAGATGGGTGGTGGGCCAGGTGGTCGGGGGCGTTCAATCGCCTCGAACCCGCCACCACTCTGGCAGCCAGCGAAGACCTCGCGACATCGCTCGCTGAACTCGCCGAGATGCTGGTTGCCTGGCTAGATGCGATCGGCGTCCGCTACCGCATCGACGAGCAAGATCGTGAGTTCATCCATTGGACAGCTGACACCTACTGACGGGCGCTTCTGGCGGGTTAGGCAGTCATGGACGCGTTGAAGAAGATCCGCGCCATGTCGGGGGAGAGTCCCTCTTCCATGAGGATCTGCCCCGCGACGGCGCAGATGACCATCGAGATCGCGTTGAGGTGCCCTGACCAGTCGATCGGCTCGTCAGGGGTGGTGAAGATCCCGAACGCGGACACGGGCGCGTAGGCGTCGGCGAGCGCTGCAGTCGCGTGTGAGAACTGTGTTGTCTTCCACCACATGTCGTAAAAGCCGCCCGCGTCCTTGGTCTGCTTGGAGAAGTTGAGAACGGCGCGAGCTACACCGATGAGGGCTGTGTCGAGAGACCCGAACTGCTCGAGGTCGATCTCGGGCGTGGTCTCGACGATGGTGACAGGCAGGCCCATCTCCTGGAGGTTGAAGAGGTGCTTGTTCGCGTAGCTCGCCTCCACGTCGAACTGGGCGCGGAGCCCTGCTGCTCGGTCGTCGAGGCCGAGCAGCCACATCAGGCGCAGGGAGATTTCCATCACCGTGCGGGTATTCGGCCCGGTGGCGCTCTTTCGTCCGTCTCGCGTCATCTCCCCGACCGCCAGGATCTGGTCGTGAGCGGCGAGCACCCAGCCGATGACGGTACGTCCGACGGGGGTGGTTCGGATGTCCTGGTGGTCGACGGCGAGCACCGCGCGGGCGACCGTGACGACGTACTCCGGGGAGACGGGATCGATCGAGATCTCGTCGGGCTTCTTCGTCATGGGCTCATCCTCGGTCGCGCGCGTGTGGGAGAAAGTAAGGCCCCCGAGCGCGCGGCGTCGGGGGCCTTCAAGATGAGGAGGGATTCGAACCCTCGGCCCCCGCTTCCTCAAAGCGGTGCTCTGCCCCTGAGCTACTCATAGTTGGTGGTGGTCTTCGGCGATGGTAGCGCGGGGACGGTTGCTTACGAGAAATCCGTTCGCGGTGTCAAGCGCCGCCAGCGCTCGCCGCAGAGCCGGCGGATGCGTGAGGGGCCGGGGACTGGCCCCGACCCCGACCCCTCACGGCTCACTCCCCGTCGAGCAGCGTCACGACGTCGCGCGCGCTGGTGATCAGAGCGGCGTTGTACTCGCGGATCAGGCGGTGGCATCCACTCGAGGCGGCAGAGGTCAGTGGGCCGGGGACTGCGCCGAGACTGCGACCGAGAGCGGCGGCGTGGCCAGCCGTATTCAGGGATCCCGACCTCCACCCCGCCTCAGAAACAATGGTCACTCGGGCGAGAGCCGCCAAGACCCTGTTCCGAGAAAGAAACCGCCACTTCGACGGCGGTGTGTCCAGGGGGACTTCGGAGATGACTGCGCCGCTCTCAGCGATCCGTCTGATCAGCTCCGAGTGCCCCGCCGGGTAGGGCCGTCCGACCCCACCGGCGACAACTGCGACGGTGGGGATGCCTGCGGCGAGGGCGGCGCGGTGCGCGGCTCCGTCGATCCCATAGGCCGCGCCACTGAGGATCGTGACCTGGTGCTCTGCGAGGTCGGAGACGATCTCGTTGGTGATGTGCTCGCCGTACCCTGTCGAGGCCCTGGCTCCCACGACAGTGATCGGGCGCGGTGTGGTGAGGAGAGACGCGTTGCCACGGACGTACAGGGCGACGGGGCGCTGCGTGCCGAGGTCGGCGAGCGCCGGGATCGTGTCGGGATCGATGAGGGTCACGTTCGCTCGCTCGAGGGACGCGAGGTTGTGGGCGATCACCGAGGAGCTGATGCGGGGTGTCCAGCGGGAGATGGACTCCTGCGCGGTGCGCTCGCCGACTCCGGCATCCCGCAGAGTGGCCTGGAGACCGTTCCCGGTGATCGCGTCGTAGGCGGCGACCGGGCCGAGTGCGTCGATCAGCGTTCCTGCGACGCCGTCGCCCGGTTCGATGATCGTGCTGATGGCCGCTCGCGCCTGGAGGACGTCTGTCTGGGGGAGTGTGTTCGTCTTCATCGGTGATCCCTTGCTCGTAGTTGTGAACCTGACATTTACAGACTACGAGGGGCCTCCGACATTGGGAGGCCCCGGGTGAATTGCCCCTACGCCGAGCGGAGTTCCTCGCTTCGAGCGGCGAGCTTTGCCGACCATCCGCCCAACGCATGAGCTGCCGTCGACCAGGCGTCGAAATGCTCCAGGGTCAGAGAATTCCGATGGTTCACGACGGCGGGGATCTCCAGCAGCGAGAGCTGGATGTAGCTCATGTGCACCGCGGTGAGGCTGAGATCGTCAGCCGTGACGTGCAGCTGCGTGGCGCAGTCGATGCCCTGGGATGCGAGTTCCTGCGCGACGGCGATCACCATCGCCCCGGCACCGCACGCAGGCTCGTAGACGGTCAGGAAGGGCAGCGTCTTCAGCTGCTCGGCGGCATTCGGAACCTGCATCGCCGCCATCAGCTGGCAGACGCTGTAGGGGGTGAAGAACTGCCCCTGATCGCGGCTCGCGATCTCCAGCTGCATGTAGACCTCGCCGAGCACGTCACGCGGCTCCGTGGCCAATTCGATAGCCACCAGCGCAAGGGCCTCAGCGAACCGCCCCCACTGGGCCTCTGAGTACCGCTCACGGGTCTGTTCGTACGCCTCCTCGCGCGCCTGGTGGCCGCGAGGATCGAAGCGGTTGCGGAGCGCTGCAGCGCTCATCGAGCAGAAGTCGCTGAAGACGCTGTGCATGTCCCTCTCGCCAGTGTTCGCGCGGAGCAGCTTCACGATCTCCTTCGAAGACATCAGGCGCTCACCATCGTGGCGTGCGCCGCCTTCACCTCGCGCACCGACATCGCCCTGCCGGTGACGCCCATCGCGTCCACGGCACAGAGCAAGTCGTACGCGTCGGTCGGGCTGTCACCCCATGACGGGCCACCGCTGACCATCCACCAGGTGTTGTGCAGGAAGAGGCTCGACACATCTCGCCGACCTTCGCCAGCGTCGTCACCGCCAGCTCGAGCAGCGCGCGGAGCGCAGGCTCGGCAGCGATCTCCTCGGCCCCCACCTCGAGCAGGTGCTCCAGGTGCTCGAGATCTGCCTCCGAGATCTCCAGCCGGGACACCCGAGCCAGCAACACGCCCTGCTCGATCTTCACGACCCCCTCAGGCCCGAGCTCGAGGGAGTCGCACCACGCCTTCGCAGCGGGGGTCATCCTCGGCTCTTTCGCAATCGCGATCAGCATGTCCATTCCCATGGTGTGTGTCCTTTCGGTTGTTCCTGTTGTGTGAACCTGACATTTACAAACTAGGGAGGGGGTCGGACGTTGGTGGGGGTGGGGGACTATGGCGGCGAATTGTGCTTGAAA
>NZ_JBNTKD010000004.1:0-5463 GCF_050408615.1 Microbacterium alcoholitolerans
AGAAGTCCGGCGGTGTCCTACTCTCCCACAGGGTCCCCCCTGCAGTACCATCGGCGCTGTGAGGCTTAGCTTCCGGGTTCGGAATGTGACCGGGCGTTTCCCTCACGCTATGGCCGCCGTAACACTATTGACATGTATCGGTGACACACACGTGTTGGTGTGTGTTGTTTGGTTCCGACCGTACGTCGAGAACCACAAAGTGGACGCGTTCATCTCGCAGAAGGAGTGTGTTATCAAGTCATCGGCTTATTAGTACCAGTCAGCTGCATGCGTTGCCGCACTTCCACATCTGGCCTATCAACCCAGTCGTCTGGCTGGGAGCCTCTCCACCCGAGGGTGATGGAAGTCTCATCTTGAGGCCGGCTTCCCGCTTAGATGCTTTCAGCGGTTATCCATCCCGAACGTAGCTAACCAGCGGTGCTCCTGGCGGAACAACTGGCACACCAGAGGTTCGTCCAACCCGGTCCTCTCGTACTAGGGTCAGATCCTCTCAAACTTCCTACGCGCGCAGCGGATAGGGACCGAACTGTCTCACGACGTTCTAAACCCAGCTCGCGTACCGCTTTAATGGGCGAACAGCCCAACCCTTGGGACCTACTCCAGCCCCAGGATGCGACGAGCCGACATCGAGGTGCCAAACCATGCCGTCGATATGGACTCTTGGGCAAGATCAGCCTGTTATCCCCGAGGTACCTTTTATCCGTTGAGCGACAGCGCTTCCACAAGCCACTGCCGGATCACTAGTCCCGACTTTCGTCCCTGCTCGACCTGTCAGTCTCACAGTCAAGCTCCCTTGTGCACTTACACTCGCCACCTGATTGCCAACCAGGTTGAGGGAACCTTTGGGCGCCTCCGTTACTTTTTGGGAGGCAACCGCCCCAGTTAAACTACCCACCAGGCACTGTCCCTGAACCGGATCACGGTTCGAAGTTAGATATCCAATATGACCAGAGTGGTATTTCAACAATGACTCCACGAATACTGGCGTATCCGCTTCATAGTCTCCCACCTATCCTACACAAGCCACACCGAACACCAATACCAAGCTGTAGTAAAGGTCACGGGGTCTTTCCGTCCTGCTGCGCGTAACGAGCATCTTTACTCGTAATGCAATTTCGCCGAGTTCGCGGTTGAGACAGTTGGGAAGTCGTTACGCCATTCGTGCAGGTCGGAACTTACCCGACAAGGAATTTCGCTACCTTAGGATGGTTATAGTTACCACCGCCGTTTACTGGGGCTTANGTTCGCGGTTGAGACAGTTGGGAAGTCGTTACGCCATTCGTGCAGGTCGGAACTTACCCGACAAGGAATTTCGCTACCTTAGGATGGTTATAGTTACCACCGCCGTTTACTGGGGCTTAAATTCTCAGCTTCGCCTTGCGGCTAACCGGTCCTCTTAACCTTCCAGCACCGGGCAGGCGTCAGTCCGTATACATCGACTTGCGTCTTCGCACGGACCTGTGTTTTTAGTAAACAGTCGCTACCCACTAGTCTCTGCGGCCACCACACCCTTTCCCGTGCAAGACGGTATAAGTGGATGGCCCCCCTTCTCCCGAAGTTACGGGGGCATTTTGCCGAGTTCCTTAACCACGATTCTCTCGATCTCCTTGGTATTCTCTACCTGACCACCTGAGTCGGTTTGGGGTACGGGCGGCTTGAACCTCGCGTCGATGCTTTTCTCGGCAGCATAGGATCACCCACTTTTCATCCGCATCGTGTCTCAGCCTGTATGAGTCGCGGATTTGCCTACGACTCGGCCTACGCACTTGCACCAGGACAACCATCGCCTGGCATGGGCTACCTTCCTGCGTCACACCTGTTAATACGCTAACCGCACCAGCATAGGGTCGTGTGCTCCACCACCCGGTGTCACCCGAAGGTGACGATGGATGGCTTCGGACACTTAGCATCACTGGATTGGTTTGGGCGGTTCTTCGCCGGTACGGGAATATCAACCCGTTGTCCATCGACTACGCCTGTCGGCCTCGCCTTAGGTCCCGACTTACCCAGGGAAGATTAGCTTGACCCTGGAACCCTTGGTCTTCCGGAGGACGTGTTTCTCACACGTCTTTCGCTACTCATGCCTGCATTCTCACTCGTGTGGCGTCCACGGCTGGTTCACACCGCCGCTTCACTCGCCACACGACGCTCTCCTACCCATCAACACGGCTGGACCACGAAGGCCTACCAAAAATGTCAATGCCACAACTTCGGTGGCGTGCTTGAGCCCCGTTACATTGTCGGCGCGGAATCACTTGACCAGTGAGCTATTACGCACTCTTTCAAGGGTGGCTGCTTCTAAGCCAACCTCCTGGTTGTCTAAGCAACTCCACATCCTTTTCCACTTAGCACGCGCTTTGGGACCTTAGATGGTGGTCTGGGTTGTTTCCCTCTCGACTATGAAGCTTATCCCCCACAGTCTCACTGCTGCGCTCTCACTTACCGGCATTCGGAGTTTGGCTGACGTCAGTAACCTGGTGAGGCCCATCGGCCATCCAGTAGCTCTACCTCCGGCAAGAAACACGCAACGCTGCACCTAAATGCATTTCGGAGAGAACCAGCTATCACGAAGTTTGATTGGCCTTTCACCCCTATCCACAGCTCATCCCCTCAGTTTTCAACCTAAGTGGGTTCGGTCCTCCACGCGTTCTTACACGCGCTTCAACCTGGCCATGGATAGATCACTTCGCTTCGGGTCTAGGACATGCGACTGAATCGCCCTATTCAGACTCGCTTTCGCTACGGCTACCCCACACGGGTTAACCTCGCCACATATCACTAACTCGCAGGCTCATTCTTCAAAAGGCACGCTGTCACCCCTGCTAAGGAGGCTCCAACGGTTTGTAAGCAAACGGTTTCAGGTACTATTTCACTCCCCTCCCGGGGTACTTTTCACCTTTCCCTCACGGTACTTGTCCGCTATCGGTCATCTGGGAGTATTTAGGCTTATCAGGTGGTCCTGACAGATTCACACGGGATTTCTCGGGCCCCGTGCTACTTGGGATACTCTTCACGCTGCGAGCGGCATTTCGACTACGGGGCTGGCACCCACTATGGCTGGCCTTTCAAGACCATTCGTCTATACCGTCACATCACGTCGAACACTCGGCAGAATGTCCAGAAAAGTCCCACAACCCCGGGCATGCAACGCCTGCCGGCTATCACACACACCCGGTTTAGCCTCATCCGCTTTCGCTCGCCACTACTCACGGAATCACTGTTGTTTTCTCTTCCTGTGGGTACTGAGATGTTTCACTTCCCCACGTTCCCTCTACCCGCCCTATATATTCAGGCGGGAGTCACCAGGTCGCACAAACGCCTGGCGGGGTTTCCCCATTCGGAGACCCTCGGATCACAGTGTGCTTATCCACTCCCCGAGGCTTATCGCAGATTGCTACGTCCTTCTTCGGCTCCAGATGCCAAGGCATCCACCGTTTGCTCTTAAAGACTTGAAATCACATGAGATGGATCAACGCCAGGAAAAGCGTTGACCCGGTATTTCTTTAAGATGCTCGCGTCCACTGTGTAGTTCTCAAAGTACGGGCGGTCCCCCACCCCCATCCCCCAACCGGGAAACAGAAGTAAGGGCCACGAGGTCCAGTTCGACCCGAAGGCCGGCCCGGTCCCTCAGGACCCAACAGCGTGCAGACACCCAACCCGCCGGCCAAGCATTCCAACTGCCGAAGCAGCGTACTAACCCAAACCATTGCATTGAATGTCATGTCAAATGTTCCACCCATGAGCTCCGGTCACACACATTCGGTGCGAATCCGGCTCTGTCGGCTCCGAAGAACCGCAGTGCTCCTTAGAAAGGAGGTGATCCAGCCGCACCTTCCGGTACGGCTACCTTGTTACGACTTAGTCCTAATTACCGATCCCACCTTCGACGGCTCCCTCCACAAGGGTTAGGCCACCGGCTTCAGGTGTTACCGACTTTCATGACTTGACGGGCGGTGTGTACAAGACCCGGGAACGTATTCACCGCAGCGTTGCTGATCTGCGATTACTAGCGACTCCGACTTCATGAGGTCGAGTTGCAGACCTCAATCCGAACTGGGACCGGCTTTTTGGGATTCGCTCCACCTTACGGTATCGCAGCCCATTGTACCGGCCATTGTAGCATGCGTGAAGCCCAAGACATAAGGGGCATGATGATTTGACGTCATCCCCACCTTCCTCCGAGTTGACCCCGGCAGTATCCCATGAGTTCCCACCATTACGTGCTGGCAACATAGAACGAGGGTTGCGCTCGTTGCGGGACTTAACCCAACATCTCACGACACGAGCTGACGACAACCATGCACCACCTGTTCACGAGTGTCCAAAGAGTTGACCATTTCTGGCCCGTTCTCGTGTATGTCAAGCCTTGGTAAGGTTCTTCGCGTTGCATCGAATTAATCCGCATGCTCCGCCGCTTGTGCGGGTCCCCGTCAATTCCTTTGAGTTTTAGCCTTGCGGCCGTACTCCCCAGGCGGGGAACTTAATGCGTTAGCTGCGTCACGGAATCCGTGGAAAGGACCCCACAACTAGTTCCCAACGTTTACGGGGTGGACTACCAGGGTATCTAAGCCTGTTTGCTCCCCACCCTTTCGCTCCTCAGCGTCAGTTACGGCCCAGAGATCTGCCTTCGCCATCGGTGTTCCTCCTGATATCTGCGCATTCCACCGCTACACCAGGAATTCCAATCTCCCCTACCGCACTCTAGTCTGCCCGTACCCACTGCAAGCCCGAGGTTGAGCCTCGGAATTTCACAGCAGACGCGACAGACCGCCTACGAGCTCTTTACGCCCAATAATTCCGGATAACGCTTGCACCCTACGTATTACCGCGGCTGCTGGCACGTAGTTAGCCGGTGCTTTTTCTGCAGGTACCGTCACTCTCGCTTCTTCCCTGCTAAAAGAGGTTTACAACCCGAAGGCCGTCATCCCTCACGCGGCGTTGCTGCATCAGGCTTCCGCCCATTGTGCAATATTCCCCACTGCTGCCTCCCGTAGGAGTCTGGGCCGTGTCTCAGTCCCAGTGTGGCCGGTCACCCTCTCAGGCCGGCTACCCGTCGACGCCTTGGTGAGCCATTACCTCACCAACAAGCTGATAGGCCGCGAGCCCATCCCCAACCGAAAAATCTTTCCACCCACACACCATGCGGTGATGGGACATATCCAGTATTAGACACCGTTTCCAGCGCTTATCCCAGAGTCAGGGGCAGGTTGCTCACGTGTTACTCACCCGTTCGCCACTAATCCCCAAGTGCAAGCACCTGGTTCATCGTTCGACTTGCATGTGTTAAGCACGCCGCCAGCGTTCATCCTGAGCCAGGATCAAACTCTCCGTAAAAAACGAATGCATACCAACCACCGGGAAAACGGCAGAAAGCAGCGAGTTCAATCATGACCAAAACGAATAAATCATTGCTGACATATCCATACGCCAGACCAAAAGGCCTGGACTTTGATCCAAAGGAAT
>NZ_JBNTKD010000005.1:0-4605 GCF_050408615.1 Microbacterium alcoholitolerans
CGTTACTTTTTGGGAGGCAACCGCCCCAGTTAAACTACCCACCAGGCACTGTCCCTGAACCGGATCACGGTTCGAAGTTAGATATCCAATATGACCAGAGTGGTATTTCAACAATGACTCCACCATGACTGGCGTCACGGCTTCACAGTCTCCCACCTATCCTACACAAGCCACACCGAACACCAATACCAAGCTGTAGTAAAGGTCACGGGGTCTTTCCGTCCTGCTGCGCGTAACGAGCATCTTTACTCGTAATGCAATTTCGCCGAGTTCGCGGTTGAGACAGTTGGGAAGTCGTTACGCCATTCGTGCAGGTCGGAACTTACCCGACAAGGAATTTCGCTACCTTAGGATGGTTATAGTTACCACCGCCGTTTACTGGGNGTTCGCGGTTGAGACAGTTGGGAAGTCGTTACGCCATTCGTGCAGGTCGGAACTTACCCGACAAGGAATTTCGCTACCTTAGGATGGTTATAGTTACCACCGCCGTTTACTGGGGCTTAAATTCTCAGCTTCGCCTTGCGGCTAACCGGTCCTCTTAACCTTCCAGCACCGGGCAGGCGTCAGTCCGTATACATCGACTTGCGTCTTCGCACGGACCTGTGTTTTTAGTAAACAGTCGCTACCCACTAGTCTCTGCGGCCACCACACCCTTTCCCGTGCAAGACGGTATAAGTGGATGGCCCCCCTTCTCCCGAAGTTACGGGGGCATTTTGCCGAGTTCCTTAACCACGATTCTCTCGATCTCCTTGGTATTCTCTACCTGACCACCTGAGTCGGTTTGGGGTACGGGCGGCTTGAACCTCGCGTCGATGCTTTTCTCGGCAGCATAGGATCACCCACTTTTCATCCGCATCGTGTCTCAGCCTGTATGAGTCGCGGATTTGCCTACGACTCGGCCTACGCACTTGCACCAGGACAACCATCGCCTGGCATGGGCTACCTTCCTGCGTCACACCTGTTAATACGCTAACCGCACCAGCATAGGGTCGTGTGCTCCACCACCCGGTGTCACCCGAAGGTGACGATGGATGGCTTCGGACACTTAGCATCACTGGATTGGTTTGGGCGGTTCTTCGCCGGTACGGGAATATCAACCCGTTGTCCATCGACTACGCCTGTCGGCCTCGCCTTAGGTCCCGACTTACCCAGGGAAGATTAGCTTGACCCTGGAACCCTTGGTCTTCCGGAGGACGTGTTTCTCACACGTCTTTCGCTACTCATGCCTGCATTCTCACTCGTGTGGCGTCCACGGCTGGTTCACACCGCCGCTTCACTCGCCACACGACGCTCTCCTACCCATCAACACGGCTGGACCACGAAGGCCTACCAAAAATGTCAATGCCACAACTTCGGTGGCGTGCTTGAGCCCCGTTACATTGTCGGCGCGGAATCACTTGACCAGTGAGCTATTACGCACTCTTTCAAGGGTGGCTGCTTCTAAGCCAACCTCCTGGTTGTCTAAGCAACTCCACATCCTTTTCCACTTAGCACGCGCTTTGGGACCTTAGATGGTGGTCTGGGTTGTTTCCCTCTCGACTATGAAGCTTATCCCCCACAGTCTCACTGCTGCGCTCTCACTTACCGGCATTCGGAGTTTGGCTGACGTCAGTAACCTGGTGAGGCCCATCGGCCATCCAGTAGCTCTACCTCCGGCAAGAAACACGCAACGCTGCACCTAAATGCATTTCGGAGAGAACCAGCTATCACGAAGTTTGATTGGCCTTTCACCCCTATCCACAGCTCATCCCCTCAGTTTTCAACCTAAGTGGGTTCGGTCCTCCACGCGTTCTTACACGCGCTTCAACCTGGCCATGGATAGATCACTTCGCTTCGGGTCTAGGACATGCGACTGAATCGCCCTATTCAGACTCGCTTTCGCTACGGCTACCCCACACGGGTTAACCTCGCCACATATCACTAACTCGCAGGCTCATTCTTCAAAAGGCACGCTGTCACCCCTGCTAAGGAGGCTCCAACGGTTTGTAAGCAAACGGTTTCAGGTACTATTTCACTCCCCTCCCGGGGTACTTTTCACCTTTCCCTCACGGTACTTGTCCGCTATCGGTCATCTGGGAGTATTTAGGCTTATCAGGTGGTCCTGACAGATTCACACGGGATTTCTCGGGCCCCGTGCTACTTGGGATACTCTTCACGCTGCGAGCGGCATTTCGACTACGGGGCTGGCACCCACTATGGCTGGCCTTTCAAGACCATTCGTCTATACCGTCACATCACGTCGAACACTCGGCAGAATGTCCAGAAAAGTCCCACAACCCCGGGCATGCAACGCCTGCCGGCTATCACACACACCCGGTTTAGCCTCATCCGCTTTCGCTCGCCACTACTCACGGAATCACTGTTGTTTTCTCTTCCTGTGGGTACTGAGATGTTTCACTTCCCCACGTTCCCTCTACCCGCCCTATATATTCAGGCGGGAGTCACCAGGTCGCACAAACGCCTGGCGGGGTTTCCCCATTCGGAGACCCTCGGATCACAGTGTGCTTATCCACTCCCCGAGGCTTATCGCAGATTGCTACGTCCTTCTTCGGCTCCAGATGCCAAGGCATCCACCGTTTGCTCTTAAAGACTTGAAATCACATGAGATGGATCAACGCCAGGAAAAGCGTTGACCCGGTATTTCTTTAAGATGCTCGCGTCCACTGTGTAGTTCTCAAAGTACGGGCGGTCCCCCACCCCCATCCCCCAACCGGGAAACAGAAGTAAGGGCCACGAGGTCCAGTTCGACCCGAAGGCCGGCCCGGTCCCTCAGGACCCAACAGCGTGCAGACACCCAACCCGCCGGCCAAGCATTCCAACTGCCGAAGCAGCGTACTAACCCAAACCATTGCATTGAATGTCATGTCAAATGTTCCACCCATGAGCTCCGGTCACACACATTCGGTGCGAATCCGGCTCTGTCGGCTCCGAAGAACCGCAGTGCTCCTTAGAAAGGAGGTGATCCAGCCGCACCTTCCGGTACGGCTACCTTGTTACGACTTAGTCCTAATTACCGATCCCACCTTCGACGGCTCCCTCCACAAGGGTTAGGCCACCGGCTTCAGGTGTTACCGACTTTCATGACTTGACGGGCGGTGTGTACAAGACCCGGGAACGTATTCACCGCAGCGTTGCTGATCTGCGATTACTAGCGACTCCGACTTCATGAGGTCGAGTTGCAGACCTCAATCCGAACTGGGACCGGCTTTTTGGGATTCGCTCCACCTTACGGTATCGCAGCCCATTGTACCGGCCATTGTAGCATGCGTGAAGCCCAAGACATAAGGGGCATGATGATTTGACGTCATCCCCACCTTCCTCCGAGTTGACCCCGGCAGTATCCCATGAGTTCCCACCATTACGTGCTGGCAACATAGAACGAGGGTTGCGCTCGTTGCGGGACTTAACCCAACATCTCACGACACGAGCTGACGACAACCATGCACCACCTGTTCACGAGTGTCCAAAGAGTTGACCATTTCTGGCCCGTTCTCGTGTATGTCAAGCCTTGGTAAGGTTCTTCGCGTTGCATCGAATTAATCCGCATGCTCCGCCGCTTGTGCGGGTCCCCGTCAATTCCTTTGAGTTTTAGCCTTGCGGCCGTACTCCCCAGGCGGGGAACTTAATGCGTTAGCTGCGTCACGGAATCCGTGGAAAGGACCCCACAACTAGTTCCCAACGTTTACGGGGTGGACTACCAGGGTATCTAAGCCTGTTTGCTCCCCACCCTTTCGCTCCTCAGCGTCAGTTACGGCCCAGAGATCTGCCTTCGCCATCGGTGTTCCTCCTGATATCTGCGCATTCCACCGCTACACCAGGAATTCCAATCTCCCCTACCGCACTCTAGTCTGCCCGTACCCACTGCAAGCCCGAGGTTGAGCCTCGGAATTTCACAGCAGACGCGACAGACCGCCTACGAGCTCTTTACGCCCAATAATTCCGGATAACGCTTGCACCCTACGTATTACCGCGGCTGCTGGCACGTAGTTAGCCGGTGCTTTTTCTGCAGGTACCGTCACTCTCGCTTCTTCCCTGCTAAAAGAGGTTTACAACCCGAAGGCCGTCATCCCTCACGCGGCGTTGCTGCATCAGGCTTCCGCCCATTGTGCAATATTCCCCACTGCTGCCTCCCGTAGGAGTCTGGGCCGTGTCTCAGTCCCAGTGTGGCCGGTCACCCTCTCAGGCCGGCTACCCGTCGACGCCTTGGTGAGCCATTACCTCACCAACAAGCTGATAGGCCGCGAGCCCATCCCCAACCGAAAAATCTTTCCACCCACACACCATGCGGTGATGGGACATATCCAGTATTAGACACCGTTTCCAGCGCTTATCCCAGAGTCAGGGGCAGGTTGCTCACGTGTTACTCACCCGTTCGCCACTAATCCCCAAGTGCAAGCACCTGGTTCATCGTTCGACTTGCATGTGTTAAGCACGCCGCCAGCGTTCATCCTGAGCCAGGATCAAACTCTCCGTAAAAAACGAATGCATACCAACCACCGGGAAAACGGCAGAAAGCAGCGAGTTCAATCATGACCAAAACGAATAAATCATTGCTGACATATCCATACGCCAGACCAAAAGGCCTGGACTTTGATCCAAAGGAAT
>NZ_JBNTKD010000006.1:0-1164 GCF_050408615.1 Microbacterium alcoholitolerans
TCGGGCGTGGATGGTCGGTTCGGGTGCTGGTCGGTGCGTTCCGAGGTGGTCGAGTGGGGTGTCGAGCGACGCGCTGTCGCGGTCGCGGTGGTCGGGTTGGTGAAGGGTCGGAACGGTGGGTGCTCCCCCGCTTCCAGATCGGGCTGAGGATGACGGGGGTGCCCTCGGGTGAGCGGGGATCTCCCGGCCCTGCCGCTCGGCCCTCAGGCGGGCGCACAGCGCCGCTGCGAGCAGACGCCGGCGCCCGGTGCGCCACCCCGCCGAGCAGCTCGAGCAGCTCGCGAGCGCGACCAGATACCCCCACCCCCGGCGAGCGCGGGCGTCGCAACATACCCCCACCCGGCCCGCCATGCCCCGACAGGCCCGAACGCCCCTCACAGCGCCGCAGACAGCCGCTCAGAGCCGCTCAGACGCGGCGAGCGCTACCCGCCACCCCGCAGCGCCCCGAGCAGCTCCACCAGGCCCGCCGCGCCCACCGGCTCACCCGCGCACAGCGACCACACCCCCACCACCCCGACCGGCAGCCACCACCACGCCACCACCGCCCGCCGCGCCGCCTTCCCCACCCGCTCCACACACCCGAACCACGCCACCACTGCATCCGTCTTCTCATCCATGCCCGGCATGTGCGCGGCGCGGCCCTCACCCCCTCTCCGACCCACCTCCACCACCTCCTGCACGTCATAGGTACGACCCACGGGCCAGATCGGACACCAGCCCTCCCTCCACATAAGGGCCGCCACCGCACCTTCACGGACACAACCCCTCAGAAGGAATATCGACCGCACCCCCACAGACGACCTTGACCACACCCCCACACCCCCACACCCCCACACCCCGACGATCACACCCCGCCACCAAGCGAAAAATGCTTGCAAAATTCACACCTTTACCGCATAGCTTCACGCACCACTTATGGCCTTACCCTCCGCCAGGAAACGCGCTCAAAAATGCTTGCAAATTTCAAGCACAATTCACCTCGCACCACCGGCCCACCCGACACCACCACGCCGTCCCGCGATCCCGAAAAATGCTTGCAAATTTCAAGCACAATTCGCCGCCATAGTCCCCCACCCCCACCAACGTCCGACCCCCTCCCTAGTTTGTAAATGTCAGGTTCACACAACAGGAACAACCGAAAGGACACACACCATGGGAATGGAC